>JBBQQR010000009.1:0-76681 GCA_038215615.1 Vulcanimicrobiales bacterium
CTCATCAAGCGGCTCTCGTCATCTTGGCGCCGCTTAGACGGGTACCAACACATCGCAGTTGCAGATCAGCAAGCTGCGTGAGATAATGCACCAACGGAGTTACGCCGCTAAACGAATTTCCCCGAACATCGGCACGACCTCAAGCCGGTGCTTGAGTTAGCCTTGTTTTCCCAGGGCCGGATGACCCTAGCGCCCCGTCAGCGTCGAGTGGACGATGCTGATCACGCGGTCCTGATCGTTCTCGGCCAGACCGACGAAGAGTGGCAGACTCAAGGCTCCGTCATAATAGCGCTCGGCATTCGGAAATTGCCCCGTGCGGAAACCCAGCTCCCGGTAAAACGGCTGGGTGTGAATTGGAACGTAATGGACTTGGCTCCTAATGCCGTGACGCAGGAGTTCGAAATAGAGTTTGCGCCTGGTTTCCGCTCTGTCGCCTGTCAAGACGTGAATCGGATACAAGTGCCAGGCAGAGGTCGCGTCGCTGCTGCGGTATGGCAGCTGAAGCGGAAGACCGGCTAAGCCCGCATCGTAGCGCTTTGCCAATTCGTTTCGCCGCGCAATAAATGCGGCGAGTTTCTTGAGCTGGCTCGTTCCGAGCGCAGCTTGAATATCGGTCATGCGATAGTTGTAGCCGAGTTCGCGCTGTTCGTAGCGCCAGGGTTCCGCGGCAGCGGTGTTTGCCGTTAGTCCGTGGTTGCGAAACCGCCGTACGTGCTGCGCGATACTCTCGCTGTTAGTGACGACCATGCCTCCCTCAGCGGTAGTAATACTTTTTATGGCGTGAAAGCTAAAGGTTGTAGCGTCCGAGTAACTGCCGCTGCCGATAGCCCGTCCGCGGTAAGTGGCACCCAACGCATGACTAGCATCTTCAATAATTTTAATGCCGTATGGTCGCGTTAAAGCGGCGAGCCGGCTGAGCTCGCTGGGTTGCCCGCCGAAATGAACGGTGATCAGCGCCTTGGGAAGCGTATCGGCGGCAGCAGCGGACAACAGGTTGCGCTCCAAGGCACCGGGGCTGATGTTGTAAGTGCGCGGATCGATATCCACGAAATCGATCTCCGCTCCGCAATAAAGCGCACAGTTGGCAGTCGCTACGAAGCTGATCGGAGAAGTCCAGACGCGATCGCCCGGCCCGATTTCGAGTGCGCGACAAGCCGCATGCAGCGCCGCTGTCCCGTTTGCTAGCGCGACGGCGTGGCGCGCGCCGCAATACTCCGCGGCGCGCAGCTCGAATGCGTCAAGAGCAGGACCGCTCGTCAGCCAATCGGATCGGAGGGCTGATGTCGCGGCCGCAACATCGTCTTCGTCTATGTGCTGTCTCGCGTACGCGAGGTTAGGTTCGTGCGAAGGAGATGTCGTCAAAGAATACCTCCCATAAGCCGAAGCTTGCAGCTGGGGTTTCTGCTGGTTCCGGGTTGACGATCCAAACGTAGAGCCAGAGCGTGGCATGTTTCAGTTTACGGCCCGGCGGCGACGGGGGAATCACGACGACTCCGCCCCTTTCCACGTAGCCATCCGTGGACTCCAATAGAGGCGGCGTGGGAAGATCGTCCGTGCTGCCGTCGTCGTAGAGAAGTCTTACGAAAAGATAAGCGCCCGTCACGACTTCTACGGCGGTCTCTTGCGTTTTGTGCGCGGCGACGAATGCGCGGAGCCGCCACTGCTCGCCCTCGTGAACCCGCAGGGTGTGCTTGTTCTCGATGGCCGCGTAAGGTGAAGATTTCGGCTCTATGACCTCGTCCGGATTCATCCGGATGAGCAGCGCATTTTCACCCGACCGCTGGCGCCCTGTGCGCACCGCTAGGGAAACGTGGAATGCCGGATCGCAAACGACGGCGTGCCAATCCAGGGCGATGTCGGTCGAACCGGCGATCCAGCCGCCAGGAACTATCTGCGCCGGCGCGACGCGCAACTCTTCGAAACCGCCGTTGGAAAGCTCGTTCACTGCTTCCAGGCGAGTCGGAGCGATTTGCTTTGGGGCGGCCTTCGGCGCAATGGCTGCGAAGACAAAAATCGTCGGAAACCGTGTCATCAAGAATGCGCGCTCTGACATCGCTTGAAAAAAAACGTCCTCGGCAGTCTTGTCGTGCAGTTGAACGACCATATTCCTGACGTGCGGTAGCCAAGCAGCGTAGTTCCGAGAGAAGACCGCCACTTCGGAGCATTCGATGTTCATTTTTACGAGATCGATTTTTTCGAACCCGGAATCACGCAGCAGCTCTCCCAACGTGACGCCCTTGACGTCCGGAGTTTCGTTTTTCGCCGGAGGCTTTACCATGGTAGCCCACTCGCGGCCGTCGGCGAGCTCGCCCGGGTGCAAGACCAATCCGACAGCCTCAGGCCACACCGCCGCGTGCACGAGGGTTACACGCCCGTTATACGCCTCCAGGTTCAGCCGGCACAGCTCGAAATTCGCGTCATCGGGCTCGATGGCGATAACATGAGCGCCCGGGTATTTGTGCAAGAAATACAACGATGAGTATCCGGCGTACGCGCCGCAGTCCACAATGAGCCCCGGCGACCGGAGATCCCGGTCGACGACGCCATATTCTTCTTTGAAGAGAACGTCGCCGATGGCTTCCTTATCGGAAGTGCCCGCCCGATAATAGATTGGGTTCCCATCGATCGAGAGGCTTAGCGTTCGGATCTGCTGCATACGGGCTGCCTTAGCAGTCCACGGGGCTAGGCGATCGCGGGTTGTTTTGTCGGAGCCTTAAGATCGGCGGAGTTTTGAAACGCGCGGAAATTCATGATCCGCTTATCGGTTCCGATTTGTTTCCCGCCGCCCTCCGCGTGCAACGTGAGCGAGGTTGCGCCGTCCAAGGGAATTTCTACGACCTGTCGCGTTTTTACGTTCGCTTCAGTAACCTGGACGCCCGCATCGTTCAAGACGCGCAGCACAAACGGTTTCGAGTTGACGCCCGGTCCCGGCTCGATCTCGAACAGAAGACTGGTGGCACTGCCCGGTTCGGTGATGGAGACCTTGGCATCTTCGCCTGCCCACCGGAACGTCTCACTGTTGAACGTCTCGAGCGGATACCAGCCGGAACCAAGCTTCGCGCCGATTTCGGGCGGCAGCACGTCTACCGGCGCTGCGACGAATGTTAACTTGAACACGCGAAAGTTCAGAACGCGCGCATCGTTGGGAGCGGCTTTGCCGCCGCCTTCGACGTGCAAGACGAGTTTGCGAACAGCCGGCTCCGAAGCCGGCAGCTCGACCGAAACCATCTGGCGACCCTTCACCGTCGTGCGCGCCAGCGTTTGATCGTTTTCTTTTATCAGGAGTTCGAACGGCTTGAGGTTCAGTCCGGGACCGGGCTCGAGATGAATATTCAGATAGTGTTTGACGCTTCGCAATGCCGCAACAGTGATTTCCGCGTCGTTTGTCACCCAGCGAAAACTCTCGGCGCGGTAGGTTTCCAGCGGGAACCAGCCAGGGCCGAGGCTCGTGTTGTTGGCAGGCGTCAAAATATCCATCAAGCGATCCCCGTAAAAGAAGAAGAAAGAACGTGTTTCTGCGGCCCGAGCGGGGCGAACCTTCAAATCTCGCTGAGGCGCTCGATCACAATTTGAGGTTGGCGCCCCCCGCGTCGCGATGGAACATCTTTACGGTGTCGAGTGAATATTCGTCTAAGTCTTTGCCCACCAGGGGAAGCTTCTTTATGAGCTCGTTTGTCAACGTAATAATGTGGCATCCGGCTCGGTCGGCCTGAAAGAGGTTGAGCGTCTCGCGCGCGCTCGCCCAAATGAGTTCGAATTTAGGATGCTCCTGGAGCATCTCGACCGCCTGCTCGATCACGGGCGCTGGATCGCGGCCGGTGTCGGCGATGCGCCCGGCAAAAACCGAAATGTAGGCGGGGACGGCCGGCTCGAGCGCGTCGCGAGCTTCGGCCACTTGAGGCAGAGTCATGAGCGCCGTAATATTGAGCTTAATACCTTCGCCTGCCAACCGTCGCACCAGGTTCTTTGTGGGTTCGGCTTTCGTGTTGGTGATCGGGATCTTGACGTAGACGTTTTCGCCCCACGCAGCAATCTTGCGAGCCTGCCGCTCCATCTCCGCGTCGTCGTCGCTGATCACCTCGAACGAAACCGGACGATGGCCGATCGCGCCAAGAACTTCCCGCGCAAAAGTTTCATAATCGCTGACTCCAGCTGAATGCATCATGCTCGGATTGGTCGTGAAGCCCTTGAGCAGCGGAAGCGCGCAAAGCGCGCGCATTCCCGAAGCATCAGCGCCGTCGGCGAAGATCTTGATGCGCAGCCGTTCGATATCCGCGGAACTCTTTATGTGGACTCCCATTTCGTTTGCACTTTTTTCAAGCTCGGATGCGAAACCATCAAATGCCAAACCACGGCTTGAAAGCCTTCGGCGTGGGGCGTTACGTGTTCATTATTTACCGTGGGTATAATGACGCACGCGTCGGCGATGCCGGCTGCAAACCCATTTGCGTCGCCAAGGATCCCCACGATCCGGCTGCCGACTTCGCGGGCGTATTGCAGAGCAGAGACGATGCCGAGACTGAGACGTTTTTGAACGTTGCCTCCGCTGACGGAGAGCACGAAGACGACATCACGAGCAGTGAGCCTGCTCCCCCGAAGCCACGCAACAAAGACCGTATCCCAACCGTCGTCGTTCGTTCGGGCCGTCAGCTCGGCGATGTTGTCGGTCGGAGCGTACGCTTCGATTTGGGCGATCTTTCGAAAATCGTTCACCGCGTGCGAGGCGTTCGCGGCACTCCCGCCGACGCCTAAAAAAAATACCCGCCCGCCGTTTTCCCGCGTTTCCGCAACGATCTCAACGACGGCCTCAACCGCCTCGGGCTCGATCGCATCAATCACGGCTGTGGCCTCGGCCAGATACGCGCGGGTAAAGCTCAACATGCTTTTTGCCTTCACTCTCTAAGAACTTGCCATCATGCAAGCGGTAATCCTCGCGGCCGGGGACGGCCGGCGGCTTCGCCCGCTGACCGAGCACCTACCCAAACCGATGCTTCGCGTCGCCGGCAGGCCCATTTTGGAGCACAACGTCCGACTGCTGGTCCGTCATGGAATCGACGAGATCATCATCAATACTCACCACTGCGGTGAGGCGATAGAGAATCACTTTCGTGACGGCACCGCTTTCGGCGCAAGAATTACGTACTCGCCCGAAGATCCGGTTCTAGGGACGTCGGGAGCGCTCGATCCTTTACGAACGAGATTAACTTCAACATTTCTGGTCATTTACGGCGATAATCTCACGACGTGCGATCTCGGTGCGCTGGCCCATTTTCACCGCGCCAGAGCCGCCACTGCCACTATCGCCGTCTACGAGCGCGAGAATGCGACCGCGGGGGGAATCGTTGCGATCGCGCAAGACGGACGGGTCTTGCGTTTTCTCGAAAAACCCGCGGGCCATGAAATTTTCAGCTCGTGGGTCAATGCCGGGATCGTGGTTTGCGACCCGGAAATCTTTGAAAGTATTCCACCCGGCTTCAGCGACTTCGGCAAGGACGTGTTCCCGGCAATGATTTCCAAACAAGAAAAACTCTTTGCCTATCGCATGGAAGCGCCGCGCGAGCGGATTTGGTGGGTCGATTCTCCCGAGGATTACGAACGGACGAAGTCGGAGCTTCAAACGTGGATCCCGAATTAGATCTCTCCGAAAAGAACGTTCTTGTGACCGGCGGCAGCATGGGCATAGGATTCGCCGTCGCCGGGGAGTGCTTACGTGCAAAAGCCAGGGTGGTGATTTGCGCTCGCGACGGCGCGAAGGTCCGTGAGGCGGTTCAATTACTGGCGCGCGTCGCCGGTCCTGAAAATGTAGATGGCGTGGTCGCCGACGTTACGGATCGACACCAAATAGACGCCGCGCTCGATCTCCTCACATCGCGTTTCGGCACCGTCACGTCGTTGGTTCATGCCGCTGCCGTGCAAGGACCGATCGGAGAGATCACCTCGATCGATCCCGCGCAATGGCTTGAGGCGGTGCGCGTCGATCTCTTCGGCTCTTTTCTGGCCGTGCGGCAAACCTGCGAGCGTATGAAAGCGCAAGGCGGGCGCATCGTGCTTTTCTCCGGCGGCGGCGCGGCGAATCCGTTGCCGAGTTTCACGGCATACGCATGCAGTAAAGCCGGCGTCGTGCGCCTCGCCGAAACGGTCTCAATTGAGATGGCGCGCTTTGGGATAGAAATAAATGCGTTGGCGCCCGGGCTCGTTGCCACGAGAATGCTCGAGCAGACCCTTGCGGCCGGACACACGCCCAAAGTCGAGCCCGTTCCAGCCAAGCTTGGAGCCGAGGCTGCGACATTCCTGATATCGGATCGAGCACGCGGAATCACCGGGAAGTTTGTGGCGGCACCTTATGATAGCTGGGGCGAATGGCCGCAGCGGCTTAAAGAGTTACAGGAAGGTGACCTGTTTACGTTGCGGCGCATCGTGCCCCGAGATCGCGGCATGGACTGGCAATAGTGATAGCCGCCGCCGCATCGCTCGCGATATTCGCTTACTGCACGATCGTTGGATTCGCCGTGATCGCGACGCTCGGGGCCGAGGATCGTCCGTACCTGCCGCTTCTGGCTCCAGCTCTTGGAGCGGCAACAATTATCATTCCGGGGATTTGGGTGAGCGAGTTGGGCGTTCCGATGGGACGCGCGGGACCGGTCGAGCTGCTGATCATCTTGGCCGTCGCGATCTTCTTGCTTGCGCGCGCCCGCCGGCGGGTTCACCTGACGCCCTATTGGCCGTTTGCCGTCATCGTGCTGGCCGGCTTCGTCGCAGCCGCATGGCCGATTTTCCAATTTGGTTTCAACTGGCTGAGCTACTCCAACGACGATATGTCCAACTATGTACTGAACGGAGAGCGACTCGTCGAGCTGGGCTGGTACAGCGTTCCCGACTTTACCGCCTACAATTTCAATCGCGATCCGACGGCGATCTATTGGCTGTGGACGGTTGACAACGAGCGTTTTGGTGCGGAGATGTTTCTTACGCTCTGGCTGAGCGTGTTCCGCGTGAATGGTTTTCAGCTTTTTATGCCGGTGATGGCGGCACTGGGCATGATGCAGATTGCAGCCGCAGCCGCACTTGTCTACCGCAGCGAAGCGGCCCGGAACGCAGCGATATGGACCGCATCGCTGATGGCCGCATGCGCGCTGGCTACGTTTGGCCTCGAATACCAGCTGCTCGCGCAAGTCTTCGGCGTTGGCCAGCTCATTGCGGCCGTCGTACTCGTTTGCGATTTGCCCGAGCCATTTACTTGGCGCCGCGTTGTGCTGGCCGGAATCGCGACCACGGGTGTCGCCATGGTCTATCCTGAGGTGACGCCGTTTCTGTTCATCGGCGTCGCGTTGTACTTCGGCGTTCTCATTTACCGGCGCGCGCTCACTTGGCGCCGATGCGGACTTTGGCTGGCCTTAATATCTCTGGTGACCACGCTGCTGTTAAACGCTTACCTTCGGAATTATCTCGCAGTCGTCTGGCGGCGCGTATTATCGAATAGCGGCTCGCCGACGGGCGCCCACTTAAGAACCTACATCGAACTCTTTCCATTCTATCTCTTGCCCAGCGGCTTGCCGACATTCTTCGGTCTCTATTCGGCCGTCGAATCCATTTCCGAGCCGTGGCTTTCGCTCGGTATTTTGGCGGGCGCGTTGCTTCTGGGAGCCACGTTTGTTGTCGTGCTGCGGGCAGTCGGACGGGCCGAGCCCGCCGCGGCGCCAGCGCTTGCGATGATGACGCTTGCTGGTTTGCTGTTTTGGACTCGTAACGGCTTTGGGTTGTTCAAACTCGCAATGTATATACAGCCGTTCATCATCGCGTGCTTTGTTCCGCGATTCGGGGCGTGGTTCCGCAAGTCGCGGCCTGCGTTTGTTATCGCAATGGTTTTGTTCGCGATTCTCAATCTGCAAACGCAGTCATTCTACGTGGATAGAAGCCGCGCGGGCTGGAGTACCAAGGGGACGACCTTCGTCGAGATACCAAATGCTTCGGCGTCCCATCTGCTTGATGAATTGGGGCGGCTTTCAAAGATTGCAAATCCGTCGGTGGATTTCATTTCGGACACGACCAATGTGGTGTTCGGAAAAATTGAAGCGTTTTTTGCTCAGCCTTCCAACATCGTCTATCCGTCGAGCAATTTTTTGCCCGGCGTCTTTATCCTCACGGATGATCGCGTCGAGCGCGCCCTCATGATTCCGAAACTTGTCGATATCGCGCTCGGGATGCGTGCCGAGCGCCGGAGAAATTTCAAGAGTCCGAATTTCTTTTTCAGAGACGATTATGGCTTGATCAGGCTCAACGCATTTTTCTCCAACAGCAGCGTTCCGGGTTTGGAGCGGCGGCGCAAAGGCGTAATATTCCTTGAAGATACTGCCGCGCAGTCCGTCGTCAACCGTTGGTATACCTCCGACGTGCAGCGCAATTTCGATGTCGTACCAATCGATCGCGTAAAGAATCACCTGATTTTCGTCTCGTCGCGATACGGCCTGGATTACTATTCGCGTGGCCGTGCGGTCGCGCTCTATCAACTCGAGCCCGATCTGTTCTATAACAAGAAAACCATGGCCGGAATGGGCCGCCGCATACTCTTTGAGATCATCAACCCGAGCCCCAAAATTCACTTGGAAATAAATTATACGGCGACTCTCAAAGACGACGGCAAATGCGTGTTGTACGATCCGTCGGTTCTCGGCTTGGGCATGACGCCGAGCTACGGCCATGTCATCGGGCGCGGGTCTGCCCGGGTATTCCTTCCGCCGGTCTCCCCGCGTATACTCGTCGGGCAGCCTTACATGATGCTGGATATGAATACCGTGCCCACTCTGTTCCCATTTCCTCGGACGGGTCTGATGAATTTGTACGGCCGCAACATTCCACTCGACGGCAGGGCGCTTGTCGGGTTCGTGCGCGACATTTCGGTGGTTACCGACGGCGATTATCAGCATCTTGTTCGCCCCAGCTTGCTGCGGAGTCTGCGCAGCGACCTCGCCAACCGGAATTTGGAGTATTCGGGCGCCTACGAAGACGGCTGGATTTCCGAGTCATCCGAATATGTACTTGCTCAGCCGCCGGACAGACCGGTGCTCGTTGTCAGCGGGCTCGTGCCGCTGATCGGCAACCCGAATTTTCATCAAGTCCTTCGCGTGCTGGCCGATGGGCGCATCGTAGGCCGGGCAGACCTCGGGATCGGTGCTTTCAGCTTCCAATTTCCAGCGCGAAACTTGGGCCCTCACGCACGCGTCACACTGCTGTTCGACCATTTTCAGCGTCTCCCAAATGGGGACGGCAGGCCCGTCGCGGCGCAACTCTACTCGGTCGGCTTTCTATCGCCTCGCGAAGCGGCAGAGCAGTCGGCGTCGGTGGCGCTTTCGAGTCTCACCCGCTCCAATTGGTTGAACCGGGCGGTGCGCGCGCGAGTTGACTTTGGCGCCGGCTGGTATCCTCTTGAAACGTACGGCGGTCAAACGTTCCGGTGGGCGAACAACGACGCGCGGCTATTGATTCGCGGAGCAATCACGAACCGTTCGAAGCTGGTTTTGGACGTCGTGCCCGGCCCGGGCGAGGCTCAGGGCGTCGGCAATCTCCATCTGCTCGACGACAAAGGACACGCCCTCGGAAGTGCCGCCATTCCCGGGCGACGCCGCGTGACATTCGTTTTGAGGGCGTCGAGCGGACCATCAACGTACATCTTGCATATCGACCGCGGCGGCGCGCTCACACCGTCCGATCCGAGAATTCTCAATTTTCGTGTCTTCGCCGTTTCGGTCGAATAGCTATTCACGGGCGAGCACGTGTTCGCTAATGAACGCGATCGATCGGCGCAATCCTTCGTCGAGTGAGACGCGGGGCTCCCAGCCGAGCGAACGCGCGGCGCTGAGATCCGCGAGTGTCTGCTCGGCTTCGTCGCCCGCAATATCGGGAGCATGTTCCGGTGGGATCTGCGTGCCGAGCAATGTAGAGATCTTGCGATAAACTTCCAAGACCGAGTAGTTCTTGCCGCTTCCCAGATTGAACGTGCGACCGGCAGTGCGCGGGTCGGTCAGACAGCGCACATGAAAATCGTTTACGTCATCGACGAAGATGAAATCGCGGCGTTTCTCTCCGGTTCCGTAGATAACCGGGCGTTCTCCGTTGAGAAGCTTGAGGATGAACGCGCTCATCACGGGAGGCACGGTTCGCCGGTAGTCCTGCCGCGGACCATACACGTTAAAGTAGCGCAGCGCGGTCATACGCATGCCGAATTTCCGCTCGTACCGCCGCGCGAATGCCATGCCGGCAAATTTGCTTATTGCATAAAAACTCTCGGGCGCCACATCGTCTTCGCGCGACGGAAAACGTCCTGTTCCCTCATAGAGCGCCGAGGTTTCCGAATAAATGACGTTTGGAATTGTGGCGCGGCGGCATGCTTCGAAAATATTGACGGTGCCTTCAACGTTTACGGATACCGTCTCGACGGGGTCGTCTTCACAGTCGGAAAGACAGTTCTTAGCGGCCAGGTGAAAAACCGCATCCATGCCCGCAAACGCGTGAGAAATTTTCGAATCGCGGATGTCGGCTTCGATCAGGCGTACGCCCGGCGGGACCTGCTCGCGTAATCCGTATGCCAGGTTGTCGATGCCGGTCACATCGTGACCGTCCGCAACGAGGCGATCGGCCAGATTGCTCCCGATGAATCCGGCCACGCCCGTAATGAGGATTTTTGCCATTCTAGGTGGGGCTTTTGTCTAAATGATAATGCATCGAGCGGGAGGCCAACGTGTTCGTCAAGACTCTGCTGCCGTCAAAATCCGCGTTGTACGCAAGGCGCGGGAAACCGCGGTCTTGCATGAACCGCGTGAGTTCGGCTCCGTCGTGCGGACAGTAGAGCTGGAGGAAACCGCCGCCGCCGGCGCCGACAATCTTGCCGCCCAAGACCCCGAATTCTTTGCGCGTCTGTGTGTAGAGCTCTTCGATGCCGGCGGGAACGATTTTGTTCGACAGCCGTTTCTTCTGAGTCCAATGTTCGTGGAGCAGTCTTCCGAACGTATCAAAGTCGCTGCTCTTGATGGCTTTGCCGATCTCCAGGCCGATATCCCGGATACGCACGAGGGCCTCTTCGGTGCGTGAATTGCCGCTTTGCAATGCCGCGGTCTCCTCCGCGAGAATGTCCGTCGTTACGTGCTGCGTCTTTGTGTAATACATGTGCGTTTTGGAGACCAGTTCAGAGATTGCATGGGCCGGAAGCGATACTCGACTGACCCCAACGGTTCCGTCGGGCGCGATATTCAGTTCCGTCAATCCGCCAAACGCGGCCAAATACTGGTCTTGCTTTCCAATCGGTTTCTTGAGGATATCGAGTTCGATCGAGCACGCCTCTTCCGCAATCTCTGCGAAGCTGCCGGGTGTAAGCAAGTAGGCACGGATCGCATTGAGCAACCCGACCAAATAACAACTCGATGAGCCCAGGCCCGTACCCGCGGGCAAGTCGGCCAGCGACGCGATTTCGATGGCGTCCGCAATGCCGTGATGTACCAGCGCCTCGCGTGCAAGCTCGTGCTTCAACTGCTCCACGCGTTCCACGGTTTCGCTTTGCGTATAGTGCAGGCGCACCAGACGGTCGGCGTATGGCACGTTCAGCGCGACGTACATATACTTGTCGATTCCCATTGCTAGGACGTACGCGCCATGCGTTCGGTAGAACGCCGGCAAGTCGGTTCCGCCGCCGCCAAGGGTGACGCGAAAGGGCGTACGCGTAACGATCAAGGTGAGGAATCCTCTCTATCCAAACGTGAGTTCGGAGATGATGCGATGATCCTTTCCGCTCACCAGCCCGCATATCTTCCGTGGCTCGGATTTTTTGGAAAGTTGGCGAGCAGCGACGCGTTTTGCGTACTCGACACGGCGCAATACAGTCGCGGAGATTTCATCAACCGCAATCGAATAAAGACCGCTCAAGGATCGATGTGGCTGACCGTACCGATCCACGCCCATGGTCACCCGCGTATTTGCGACGTGCGGATCCGCGATAACGGATGGCAACGCAAACACGTCATGGCTCTGCGGCATGCATACCGGAAAGCCCCGTACTTTGACTCGTTTGCTCCCGGCTTGGAGGCGGTGATCACGCAGCGATATTCGTTCCTGACGGAACTAACGGGCGCGCTGCTGCGCCATTTCATCGAGTTGCTCGGCATAGAAACCCGCCTCATGCTCGCGAGCGAGTACGATTTTGCCGGCAAGAAATCCGAGTACCTCGTGGACATATGCAAACGGTTGGGAGCGAAAACGTTTCTGTTCGGCGCTGAGGGACGGTCGTACGCCGACCTGGATGCGTTTCACTCGGGCGGAATCGAAGCGCTCTTTCAAGAGTACGCGCACCCGGTCTACCATCAGCGGTATGGCGCGTTCTTGCCGCGACTATCGATCGTCGACCTGCTTTTCAACGAAGGCCCGCGGAGCCTTGAGATAGTTCGTGCCGGCTGTGCCCTATATACGAACACGGCAAAGTGACCTGGGGAAGACGAATGCCGTATCTCCGCGAGCGGCGACAATCGGCGTTGAGCGAAACTCAGGATATCCGAAGGGTCCGCATGGTATTCGGAAGCGAGTTGTCCCCTAGCGAAGGATGACAAAAAATCAACGGCGATACCTCGGCGTGCCATGCCATAAAGGTTGTGCAGCATGTCCTCCACGTAAGCGAGCCATCGCGTCTTGGAGATATTTAATCGAACGTTAAACGTTCCGCACGCAATCGCATAATCGTACCTCCTTCGCGGGCGCGCCCGCAGGATATCGCGGCACTCCAGGTCGATTCCGGGATGCATCCGTCGCGCCCGCTCGACCATTCGCGGGTTTATGTCGGACCCGAAGTACTGCGCCTGTCGGTGATGTTTCTTGAGAAAATCGTAGAGGCTGGCAAGTCCGCAGCCAACGTCGTACACGGAGAAGGCCCGGTCCTCGTGCGCGAAAATCTGCGCCACTTCCGAAAATTTGCTCGCTTGGCTTCCCGCATTACGCCAGCCGGCGGCGCGGGCTTCGTCTCGATGCTTATCGAGTAAACCGTCATAATAGCGAATGATGCCCGCTATGTCGATAGAGTTCGACATATCACCTGATCCTTTGTAGGGAAGGAGCTCGTCGTTGCGAATCCCAGGAAACACAAAATAAAACTATGAAGCTCTCGTTCTACGTTGCAACGCGAAACGGTTCTTCGAGAAACCCTCCTGGAACGTTCGCAACGCTGCTTCAACAATACAAGGAGCTCGGCGACGAGCTGGTCGTTCTCGTTGACGACACGACGACGGACGATACTTTTGACATTGCGAAAAACTTTACGCCAAACGTGCACCGTTTCGCGCACGACCCGCTGTTCATCGAGATGCAGCGTCAGGCTTTCTATCGCTGCAGCGGAGATTGGATTTTTGCAGCGGACGACGACGACCGGATGGGCTCGAACTGGACGCGCCCCATCCTCGACGAACTCATGAGCCGGCGCACCGTCACGCACTATTGGGTTCCAACGCGTTACCTCGTCAGCGACGATTTCTATCTTTCAACGGCGCCCTATATCGGCCATTTTAGCGCGCAGTTTTTTCGCAACATCGAGTCGATCGCGATCTTACCCTCCAATTTGCATCAGCAGATTGCCTTCGCCGGCGAGCCGGCATATCTGGCCGGCCTGTACATGGATGCTATGAACTTCACCTGGCACGATCGGGCGTCGCGTGAAGCCAAGGTGCGGACGTACGATGAAGCCCACGACGAAGCGAACACCAATTTCGATCAGAGCCGTTTTTATCTTTACGAAGATTACTATTTTGAAACCGAACGCAGAGAAGATTGCGCCGCTCCCGCCGTCATGGAGCCGATCGACTCCAGCGAGACGCCGCGCGGCATTCACGTACGCATTTTGAGCGCGCAATCGAGCATGACTGTTGGTCAGACGTATTGGGCTACGGTGCGGATCGTGAACAACTCTGATCGAGCACTGCTTCCTCAAAGTGAATTCCTCCGGTGGGGCGAACTCGCCCTCGGATATCGCTGGTTGCCGCTAACCGAAAACGCGGGCGCCGGCACGCAGCCGCAGACGCCGTTCCCTGCTAGACTTTTGCCTGGACATCAGCACGATGCATTGATAAGAGTTCAAGCGCCGGCAGTGCCGGGCACGCGGCAACTAAAAGTCGATATTCTGGAAGAGAACCGCTCGTGGCTTTCGGATGCGGAACCCGCCGGGTCGTTCGAAACGCGCGAGGTTCAGATTCGGCCTCTTGTCTGGCCGCCGACGACCGAGCCCCAGCGCGCTCATGGCTGACGTTCTCGTGCTGGCGGCGCATCCCGACGACGAGGTGCTGGGATGCGGAGCAACGATCGCGTCCCACAAAGCACGAGGAGACACCGTTCATGTTGTTATTGCATGTGAAGGAGTGACGGCTCGCGCCGAGGCCGGCAGCGATGACCTCGAAAAATTGAAAGCGGCCGCGCGCCGCGCGAACGCAATCCTAGGTTCCGACTCGCTCGAATTGCACGATTATCCCGACAACAAGTTGGATTGCGTACCCGCGCTAGACGTTACAAGGTTCGTTGAGGAGCGAATCCGCCGCCACGGCCCGGCGATCGTCTACACGCATCATTGGAACGACGTGAATGTCGATCACCGGCGCTTAAGCGACTGCGTTCTCACTGCGTGCCGGCCGTTTCCCGGCCAGACCGTTCGCAGAATTCTCTCCTTTGAAGTGGCGTCGAGCACGGGTTGGTTCGGCCCGCGGCCGGATGCATTCGATCCCAATTGGTTTGTGGACGCCGGCCTTACGCTTGACGCCAAATTTGCGGCGCTCCAAGAATACTCGCAGGAAATGCGCGACTTCCCGCACGCGCGTTCGATTGAGGCGTTGACCCACTTGAGCCACTGGCGAGGCGCTGCTGTAGGCTTGGCAGCGGCAGAGGCATTCGTCCTGGTTCGCAGTCTTGAAACGTGAAGCACCATTATAAGGAAAAGCTCGCCGATCTCCGGCTTTGTTTCGCCGAAGGGGAATACTCCGCCGAAGTTTTCGGTTCGCGCGACTATGTTGCGCGGCTGGAAGCCTACGAAGCCACGGAAAATTGCAAAGCTGACAGAAAGCGCATTCGCGCGCTCGTCGAGCCGCGGGCGGGGCTAAAAGTCCTCGACTATGGCTGCGGCCTGGGCGGCCTATGCGCGGAGCTTACGGCCGCGGGATCCACCGCTCACGGGACGGATATTTGCATCGAGATCCTCGCCGCGGCGCGACAACTCCATCCCGAGCTGAGCTTTCTTGCGATCGACCAGGTAAGCGGCATGTACGACGTCGTCGTCTCGATGCACGTGCTGGGCCACGTGCGCGATCCTCAATCGACGCTCAAAAGAATGCGCGATCTGCTGCGCCCCGAAGGCATCCTGGTGATGTGCGTGCCGAATCCGGCCTACACCCTGGGGATGATTCCGAACAACATCGTCAATGACTATTTGCCCGATCCGACTGCCATCCGGTGCTGGTCGGAACGCCGCATCGTTTCCGAACTTCGCGCCGCGGGCTTTCGTCCGGAAGGCATGGAACCGTTCGGAGAGTTTCCACCACTGTTTCCGATCGATGCGATGCGAAGCCGGCTCGTTGGTAAAGCCATTAAATGTTGAATGGCAAGTCTATCTTCGTTACGGGCGGCACCGGCTCGTTCGGCCAAGCATTCGTCGCTACGGTGCTGCAGCGTTACAAGCCGCGGGAAGTGATCGTTTTCTCGCGAGACGAGCAGAAGCAGTACGAGATGCGTCATTCCGTGGCGCGCGATGGAGTTCGGTATGTATTAGGCGATGTCCGCGATCGCGAACGTCTCACGCGCGCGTCCCAAGGCGTGGACATCATTGTGCACGCCGCCGCGCTGAAACAAGTGCCGACTGCCGAGCACAATCCGATCGAGGCCGTGAAGACGAATATCTGGGGCGCGCAGAACGTGATATTTGCCGCCATCGACAATAGCGTTTCGCGCGTCATAGCGCTGTCGACCGACAAGGCCGTCAATCCTATCAACCTGTACGGTGCGACAAAGCTGGTCTCCGACAAGTTGTTCGTGGCGGCAAATGCGACCGGCGACGCGGGGCAAACGATGTTTTCGGTTGTCCGCTACGGCAACGTGTTTACGTCACGCGGCTCGGTCGTGCCGTATTTTCAAAAACTCTCGGCCGAAGGCGCTTCGAAACTTCCCATTACGGATGTTCGGATGACGCGCTTCTGGATTACGCTGCAGGCCGGCGTCGATTTCGTACTGGGCTGCCTTGCGCGAATGCAAGGTGGGGAGATTTTCGTCCCGCGTATTCCGTCCGTACGTATGATTGACGTCGCGAAGGCGGTCGCGCCGGGGTTGGGATTCGAGGTCACTGGGATACGTCCGGGTGAGAAGCTGCACGAAACGCTTTGTCCGAAAGATGAAGCGCACCTGACGCTCCGGTTTGGCGAACATTTCGTCATCCGGCCTTCGATTGCGATGCCCCCGGGCCGTTCTTACGGCATCGATGCTTTAGGAGAGCAGGGCGCGCCGGTTGAGGAAGGCTTTGAATATACTTCCGCGAGCAACGAGCACTTTCTGAAAGCCGAAGAGCTTCGCCGTCAGGTGGGCGCGACGGGCTGACGAAGGCGCCGCGCGACGTCGGCGGCGGCGAGTCCAAGCAGAATCATCCACGCCATTCCCACCTTCGGATAGAAGACGAGCAGATCGAGAATGAAGTGCACGGCAAGCGCACTACTCGCCGCGAGAGCGGCGATCGTCAGCGGCGTTTGCGCGCGGCGGACGAAGGTCGCGACGGAAGTATAGATCAAGAAAAGCGTAGCGGCCAGCAGCGGGATGCCGCCCTCAACGAGGCTTTGGAGGTAGAGGCTGTTGGCGTGCGTTTTGATCGGCGCGCGCAAGAACTTTCCCACCTCGAGCTCGTAATTGCCTGCTCCAATGCCCCAAACCGGGTGCTCGCGCCACAGTTGAATTGCAGCTCGCCACAGGTCGCGACGCGTTCCCAGACCGCCATGGATCTCTATGCGGTGATGCGGCGCAGTCGTTACTAACCCGATTCCGCCCGCCACCAAACGCCAGCCGATTCCCGCACCTGCAAGTATTGCGAGCACTGCAGCGCCGAATGCGATTCGGACGGCAGAAGAACGCGCGCACATGAATGCAACTAGGAGCAGCGCTAATGCGAGCGCAACGAGGCCGCCGCGCGAAAGCGTCATGACTGTAGCGAGAATCCCGCCGGCGATCGTGAATATTTCCGGCCAGCGCCTCCCTTGCAACAGCGTATATGCGAGCATCACCGGCAGCATTAAACCAAGGAACGCGGCGAGTTGATTAGGCCCTTCGAGCGGACCGGCGATGCGCGGCACCTCCGCATGTGCGATGATGAGCCCTGAGTGCGCACCCAGATACAACTCCGGGACTGAAAGCGCAACGACGATCGCGGTGACCACGAGCACCGCCCAGCGGATCAACTGCCCGTCGTGATCTTCGTAAAACGCGATCGCGCAAACGCACAGGATGACGGCGTACTCTATCCATTTCGATGTTTCGCGTTCGACCGGCGTGATGAACGCCGCGTGCAAAATGGAAAGCGCCGTGGCAAGCGTCACGAGCAGCACCGAAAGTACCAACGGCGCTACCGGTCCGGTCTTCAGCGCGCTCATGGGGGTTTTTCGCAGCGCGAGGCCGGCAATCGCGCCGGCAAGCGCAACTTTGGAGAGGGTGAGCGTTGTGATGCCGATCGAATGGGAATACGCGAACGGATCGAGCAAGAGCAGCGCGACGACCGCGTACACCGGCTTTCGTGACGTCGCGATCGCGACGATTGAAAAAACTGCGGCAAAGACCACGATGCCGGCAATATCGATATGAGGCGCGGTCACATCGGCCGGCACGACTGGGCCGAATTGCATGCCTGCGTGCTTCGTGAGGGGAAGAGTTCGACCTCGCTTAGGAGAAATTCAGCAGTATCGTGCACGATAATCCTAACGTCGACGTCAACGATCTGATGGCTCGGGTGCACGATCGTGTTCGCCGAGAAGAGCGCCTCGAAACAGCACCCGCCGCGGAACGCACGTATGTCTACGCCTCTGAGCTCGACGCTGCCAGCATCGAAGCGTTGCTATACACGGCGCGCAAAATGGCGCAAGTGCGCACCGTATGGCCGCGCAATTTCATGCGCTTTCCGTTCAACGTCAGCCGCTCTTTGCGGCGCACGTGTTTGAAACTTTTTGCTTTTTTCTTCAACGATCAGCGGCATGTCAATTTTGCACTGACGGAAGCTGTTCGCGAACACGTGCAGCTCACTAAGGAGATGCACGGGCTCATCGCGAGCCTTCAAGGTGAAGTACGTGTTTTGGAAGCGCGCCTTCAGGAAGCGGAGCGTCGTGTCGTCCGATAACCGATCGATCGCGCTCGTAACGCCGTGGTTCGGCGAAGATCAAACCAACGGTGCAGCCCTGCTGTCATCGCAACTTGTGCGCGAACTTTTCGCTTCGAATCATCGCGTCGACGTGCTGACGACGTGCGCAAAATCGTTTGGGGACGACTGGTCGGCGAACTATTATGCCGAGGGCGCTTCGCACTCGGAAAACTTCACCCTGCGGCGCTTCGGCGTGCGCCGTCGCAACGCCGAGGTTTTCAATCGCGCGAACCATTTTCTGCTCAGCCAGCCGCTTGAGTTTCTCAAAGTTCATCCGAACGCTATTCCGGCCGGCGTCGCGGAAGCTTTTTGCCGCGAGAACATTCAGTCGCCCGCCCTTTTGAAATACTTGTCCGACTGGGGCCGGAGTTACAACGCGATCCTTTTCACCCCGTATCTTTATGGGCCGGTGCTTGCAGGTGTAGAAATCGCCGCCGGACGTTCGTTTCTTCAGCCGTGCCTGCACGACGAAGCGTACGCGTACCTTCCGCAAGTGGCGCGCCTGTTTCGCGCCGCTCGCGGGCTGCTCTTTAATAGTAGAGCGGAGTTCGATCTTGCGCGCCGGCTTTATGGTCCGGAAATCGAAACAAAGAGTACGATCGTCGGGCACTGGGTCAGGGCGCCCGAACCGCACGCCGTGACCGGCGACAACGCCGTCCCGAGGGAACCGTTCGTTTTCTACCTGGGGCGTATGTGCGAGTCCAAAAACGTAGATCTGGTCGTAAAAGCGTTCCGCGATTACCGTCGTTACCGGCCAGGTTCGCGGCTGCAGCTCGTCCTTGCCGGCGACGGTGAGGACCAGGCTTTCGAGTCGGGCGGTGGCCTGCGCGTATTAGGCCGCATCGGCGAGCGTCGCAAGGCAGCGCTGCTTCAGGCGTGCGCCGCGCTACTCCAGCCAAGCGTTAACGAAAGCTTTTCGCGTTCCGTGATGGAGGCGTGGAGCCACGGCAAACCCGCTGTGGTCAATTCGGAGTGTGCGCCGACCGCGCAGGCTATGCGTCTTTGTGGCGCCGGCTGGGCGGCGTCTTCGCCGGATGAGTGGATCGCCGCGCTTTCAGCCATCGATCGCGCAGCCCCGCAACAGCTGCGCGAGCTTGGCGAGCGCGGAAGAATGCATTATCTGCAATTCGGAACTCCACAGCGCGTGCTCCAGCGCTACCGTGAAGCTCTTGGCCTCGCCGGCGAGCCGTCGGCCGCGGCGCACGGGTAGTTGCCCAAACCCAAAGTCGCTTTCGTCGTTCCGCGCTGCGGCGCCGAGATTTTCGGCGGCGCCGAAGTGTACTGTCTGGAACTTGCGCGCCGCCTCGGCCCATTCTGGGACATCGACGTTCTGACGACGTGCGCGCGCGACTACATGACGTGGAAAAACGACTACCCCGAGGGTCACGCCTACGAAGAGGGAGTCCACGTGCAGCGGTTTCCGGTGGATCGCCCGCGCGACGTCGAGCATTTCAACCGGCTCTCCGAGCGTGTCAGTTTCGATGTGGAACGGAGCAGTATCTCGCTGCAAGAAGAATGGATGCGAGCTCAGGGTCCGGTTTCGGGCGAGCTGGAACGGTACGTGGCTGCGCACCGGTTTCGTTACGACGCCTTCTTTTTTTTCTCGTATCTCTACGCGACGACGTATGCGCTCTTGCCGCTGGTTGAGGAGAAGGCGTTCTTGGTCCCGTTCGCGCACGACGAGTGGCCGCTGCGCATGCGCATTTGGGACGAATTTTTCAAGCGTCCGCAGTGTGTCGTTTTTAACACTCCCGAAGAGCACGATTTCGTGCGCGCGCGATTTTCGCGATGGGACGTGGACGGGCCGATAATCGGCGCGGGCATGCTGCCGCCGCCCTACGCAAACGCCGAGTCTTTCAGATCGCGTTTCGGGATAACCGAACCGTTCATGCTCTATCTGGGGCGCATCGATCCATCCAAAGGGTGCGATGTGCTGATCGAGGATTTTGCACGTTTTCGTTCCGCCCACGCGACACCCGCGAAGCTCGTCTTGATCGGCGAGCTCCACCTTGTGTCAAAAACACACAACGATGTGTTGGTGCTTGGCCCGGTCGACGATCAGACGAAGTGGGACGCGCTGGCAGCCTGCGATGTGCTCGCGATGCCGTCCGCCTACGAAAGCCTATCGCTGGCCGTGTTAGAAGCCTGGTCGGTTGGGAAAGCTGTTCTGGTGAACGCCCACGCTGCGGCGCTAGTCGGGCAGTGCAGGCGGTCCGGCGGCGGCTTATGGTATTCGAACTATGAAGAGTTTGAGGCGGCTTTGACCGTCATGGATGAAGACGTTCGTAAGAAACTGGGAAGACAGGGTATGGATTTCATTAACGATTCGTGCCGGTGGGACGCCGTTGAAGACGCGTACCGCCGCTTACTTAATCGAAGCGACGAAACAGCCGATATTTGATGAGCAAGGATTCCAATGGTAAGATGTCTACAGCGGCGCGTGTAGAGGCGGTCGGATTTGGTTAATGGGAAACGTGCGATCGATCTGACATCGAAACGGATCTGCGTCACGGGTGGGGCCGGGTTCCTTGGCTCCTTTTTAGTGCAATCGCTGCGCGATGCGGGCTGCTCCAATGTCTTCGTCGTCGAGCACGGCGACTACGACCTCACCAAGGAATCCGACGTAAACCGGCTTTTCGAAGACGAGCGGCCGGAAATCTTATTTCATTTGGCCGCGGTTGTCGGCGGAATCGGCGCCAATCAGGAAAACCCGGGGTCGTTTTTTTACTCCAACGCTGTCATGGGAATTCAACTTCTCGAATACGCGCGCCGCTTTGCTGTAGAAAAAAGCGTCGTCATCGGAACGGTGTGCTCGTATCCCAATCTCGCTCCGATCCCGTTCCGCGAAGAATCCTTGTGGGACGGCTACCCGGAAGTGACCAACGCTCCATACGGCATCGCCAAGAAAGTCTTGCTCGTACAGTGTCAAGCCTACCGCGAGCAGTACGGCATGAATGCGGTCTATTTACTGCCCGGTAATATTTATGGACCGCGCGATAATTTCGATCCGGCTTCCTCGCACGTTATCCCCGCAATGATTCGAAACATGCTCGAGGCGAAGGCCCGGAAAGCGAGCGAGATCGTGTGCTGGGGAGACGGTTCGCCGACGCGCGAAGTTTTATATGTCGAAGATGCGGCCAAAGGCATCGTCAAAGCATCGCAGCGGTATGACGGCGCCGCGCCTATCAACTTAGGCAGCGGCGAAGAGATATCCATTAAAGATCTTGCAGAGTTGGTTGCCGAGCTCTGTGGCTACAAGGGCAGCATAAGCTGGGACACGAGCAAACCGAACGGCCAGCCGCGGCGCAAACTCGATACGACTCGGGCCGAGCAGCACTTTGGATTCCGCGCCGAGACGCCGCTGCGGCGCGGCTTGGCCGAGACGATTGCTTGGTACGAGGGCCGGCTCTCGGCGGTAAGCGCCAAGGGGGTCGACGCCGAATAGTGCGGGTGTGGAGCAATCCGACCCCGCCCGGGAAATAGCCGAACTCAGAGCCGCGCTGTCGGCGCGCGACGCGCGCCTGAAGAACATGGTCGCGCAAGAGAAAGAACTGCGCGCCGTGCGGAAGGCCGCGGAAGAGCGCGCCAAAGCTCTCGAGGAGCTGATGGCGGCGCTCGACGATCGCGATCGCCGGGCCAAGGCGCTTCAAGACGCCGCCGACCTCGGCGAGCAAAAGATCCAGGAACTCACTGCAACGCTCCAATCGTTCGAGGTCTTTCGCAAAGCCGCCGAAGCCCGCGAGCTCGTGATTTCGGAGCTCAAGGCCGCGCTCGCCGAGCGCGATGGGCACGCCAAACACTTGCAGGAAGCCGTTACCGAACGCAACGCGCGCCTTACGGAATTAGCCAACCGCGCCGAGTCTCTCGAAGATTCGCGAGCTGCCGCCGAAGCACGCGAGCGTGTTATCGCTGAGCTAACCGCGGCGCTGGAAGAAACGAACCGGCGCGCGACCATGCTGCAAGAAGCTGCCGACGCCCGCTTGCAGAAACTGCACGAGGTCCAGGCGGCTGTTTCTTCCATGCATGACATTTATGCCGTCGCGCAAGAACGCGAACGCGTCATTACGGAACTTCAAGCCGCCGCCGCCGCCGGTCTTAAAGTGGCGCAGGAACGCGTGCGCGTCATTGCTGAGCTTCGCGCCGCGCTCGCGGAAACCGACGCGCGTGCCAAAACTTTGCAAGAGGCCGCCGACCTGCGCGGACAAAAGGTCGAAGAGCTTTCGGCCGCTTTGGAAAAGCAGAACGGTCGGGTGACCGAACTTGAAGCTGGCGCGAACAATTTCCAGGAGATGCATGCGACCGCTCAAGAACGCGAGAAGATCATCTTCGAGCTCAACGCGGCTCTGATCGAACGAGAGAAGAACGCGCAGAAAATCCTGGCGGCTGCAGGAGAACGGGAGACGCTGACCCTGGAACTAACCGCAGCGCTTGAAGAGCGTGACCGCCGGATCGCGCAGCTCGAGCGCGTCGCCGAGGAAAGATTGGTTGCGCTTCAAGAAACCGATAAGGGCTTGCAGGCGATTACGGCCGAGGCCGACCGCCGCGCGATTATGCTCTCCGAGGTAACGTCCTTGCTGCGCGAAAAAACTGACGAAAGTTGACCGACTCCGCACTTCCGCTGGTAAGCATCGTTACGCCTTCGTACAATTGCGCTCCATTCTTGGAAGAGTGCATTGAAAGCGTGCTCGCTCAGGACTACCCGAACATCGAATACATCGTTATGGATGGCGGCTCGACCGACGAAACGCCGGCGATACTCGACCGTTACCGCGACCGCGTCGCGCGAATGCATTCCGCGCCTGATTTCGGGCAGGCCCAGGCGGTCAACCGCGGCTTGGGGGCCGCCACGGGCGAAATCGTCGCATTCCTCAATGCGGACGACGCGTATCTTCCTGGGGCCGTGTCTGCTGCCGTGCGTTACATGACGGCCCACCCGCAAGCAGTCGTCGTGTACGGAAACGGCTTCCACGTATCGGAAGATGGCGCGACGCTCGCGCCGTATCCGACTCAAGATTTCGACCGCGAGGCGCTGCGCCGGAGCTGCTTCATCTGCCAACCGGCCGCGTTCATCCGGCGCCAAGCGTTCGCGCACGCCGGCGCGCTCGACCCGGCGCTGCATTATGTGCTGGATTACGATCTGTGGATCCGGCTGGCGGCGGTGGGCGAGTTCATGAGAATCGAACCGTATCTTGCCAAGTCGCGCGTGCATGGCGCCAGCAAATCCGTTTCCGACCGCGCGGCATTTTATCGTGAGATCTTCGCGCTGCTGTTGCGGCATTTTGGCTACGTCCCCTACGAGTGGGTGCAGGGGTATGCGAGTTATTTGGTCGAGCGCAAGGACCAATTTGTCGCCAAGCCAGGGCATACGTTCGTTAGCGCGGCGCTCGCTTTGCTGATCGGGAGCTGGATCAACCGCGGCCGCATTGGCACCTTTTTCAAGGATTGGCTGGCCCACCGCACCATCGGTAATACATTATTGCAGCGCCCGTGATGGAAAACGAAGCGCTCCCGCTCGTAACGGTCGTCACGCCGTCGTTCAACCAGGCCAGGTTTATCAAGGCGACGATCGAGAGCGTGCTTTCGCAAGACTATCCCAACATCGAATACATCATCGTCGACGGCTGCTCGACCGACGGGACGAGCGCGGTCGTCGCGCCGTACAGCGATCGTCTCACGTTTCTCTCGGAAAAAGACCGCGGGCAGGGCGATGCGATTAACAAAGGCTTTCAAATGGCGAGCGGTTCGATCGTCGCGTATCTCAACTCTGACGATATCTTTCTGCCGGGAGCGGTAAGCGCGGCAGTTGCGGCTCTGCAAGAAAACCCGGAATACGGCGCCGTCTACGGTGAAGGCTACAGGATTGACGCCGGCGGGAACGTCATCGCGCGGTTTGAAGTGACCGAAGAATACAACCTATGGAAGCTCGTCAACGTTTCCGACTACGTTTTGCAGCAGACGGTGTTCTGGCGGCGATCGGTTTTCGATACGATCGGCTTTTTCGATCTCGACCTGCACTATGGTCTCGATTGGGAGATCCTCATGCGCACCGGCAAGCGCTACGTCATGGGATATATCCCGCAATTCATGGGCTGCATTCGAGAGTACCCTGAAGCGAAAACGTCAGCCGGCGGCGCGCAGCGCTTTCGGGAGATCGCGCGCATATTGCGAACGCAAAGTTCCTATCGTTTCCCTCCGGCATATTTCATTTACGGCTTGGACACCTATGAAAAAATCGTCTGTCGTCAGATTGGCGTGCTTTTCGGCTGGTGGCCGCGGCTCGCGCGCAAGCTCCAGCGCGGCGTTCTGCGCGTGTCCCACCATTGGATCGGGCAGGCCGCGACGCACTCGCAAGGGCTCTATTCCGACGGCTGGGCGTCGACGCGCGTGCATCTCATGCTGCCGCCCAGCGATGGCCGCTATATCGAGCTGACCGTTACGCTTCCTCCGTCCCCCGTCGCGCGCCAATCGATCGAGGTGCGAATCGGCCGGCGCGTTTTTGCGCGGGAAAGCTTTGGGGAAGGCACTTTTACGCTCAGCATTCCGGTTCCCGAAGATCTCTGGGACACCGCGCTAACGTTTCTCGTCGAAACGCGCAGGTATTTCACTCCGGAGGGCGCCGACCGCCGGCGCCTCTGCTATCTCTTGGAGGGCGCGCGCTACAGCGAGCGCTACCAGCTACCCGGGGGTTAGCAAAAAGACCCTGAAGTTGAGGATGCGCGGATCGCTGCCGGTTTTCTGGCCGCCGCCCGTGACGTGCAGCGTGAAAGCGTTCGCCCCGGATTTCACGGGAACAGAAAATGTTGCGTTGCCTTTTTTGTCGGGATTGATCGTCGCGACCGTCGCTCCCGAAGCATTGCGAACGGCGATTGCGAGCTGATGGCCGGCCATTCCGGGTCCCGGAAGCGTAACGATGTGGATCTTTTGCGTCTTCGATCCAGTCGACGTCACGGTAAACGCGGCGTCGTTGTCCACCCAGCGGAACGTCTGTCCTGCGTACCGTTCCACGATGTCCCAATTGCCGCCCAGGGTAATGCCGCTGCCCGGATCGACGACGTCGGCATCGGCTACGGTGAAGACACGGAAATTGAGAATGCGCGGATCCGACGTGTGTTTGCCGCCGCCGTTCACGTGCAGCGTAAATGTCGAGGGCGATCCAGGATGTACGGGGACGGGCGCCATGACCCATTGATGACCGGCAACGGGAAGCGATGCAACGGTCTTTCCTTTTTCCACGATCTGCAGCGTAAATTTTTTCGTTCCCAAGCTGGGCCCGGCTTCGAGCTCGAGCGCGACGTCCTTGACGTTCGTGCGCGGATTCTTCACGATGATTTCGGCGTTGTTGTCGACCCAGCGAAACGTCTGACCGGCGAACGTTTCATAGAGATACCAGCCTTTGCCCAAGGCCAGGTCGTTGGTGTCGTCGACAACGTCGGCAATCTTACCGGTGAGCGGTCCACTCTTGGTCGCCGCGGGCGCCGGCGCGGTTGCATTCGATCCGCTGCAGGCGGCGAGCGCCGCAATCGAAAGTAAGATACAGGCGCGGAATAACGTCATAGCGCAGAGAATCCACTTTTATGACTGAAAACCCTTCCGCTGCGCTCGGAACGCGGTTTTACGAGCTCGTCCATATATTGACGCTCCGCAATTTAAAAGTGCGCTATCGCGGTTCGGTGCTCGGCATCTATTGGTCGTTGCTCAATCCGATCATCATGACAGCCGTGTATTCGGCGATTTTCAGCGCGACGTTTCAACGTTACTATCAGGGATCGGCGCTGCGCTACGCGCTGGCGGTTTTCATCGGTTTGGTCGCCGTCAATTTCTTTTCAGCGGCAACCACTTCGGCGCTGCCGGCTCTCGTATCCGGCGGCCTGCTGCTGAACAAAATAAAACTTCCGCCCGCTATTTTCCCGATCTCAATGGTCGCGGCGCAATCGTTTCAGCTGCTCGTCGGAATTTTGCCGGCACTTGCGATTATCACGGTGCTGATTTCGCGAAACGCATATCACGTGCTGCTGTTGCCGCTGCCGGTCGCCGCGTTGATCGTCCTCAGCATGGGCGTCGCCTTTTTCGTCAGTGCGCTGTACGTGTTTTTCCGCGACATTCCATATCTCTACGAGCTCGTCACGTTTTTGCTCTGGCTAACCGTGCCGATCTTTTATCCCGTAGCGATCGTTCCGGAACAAGTGCGCGCATTTTTGTGGATCAATCCGCTCTATCCGATCATCGAGAGTTTGCGGCAAATCGCGCTCGAACGCGCTATGCCTGACTTCCGCCTGATCGGCATTGCGGCGCTCGAGGCGATCGTTGTGCTGGCTTTGGGCTGGCTGGTCTTCGCGGCTAACCGGCGCAAGTTCATGGACTTCGTCTAATGCCCGATCCAGCAGTCGCACTAAAGGGCGTCTCGCTCGAGCGCTTAATGCGCGACGAGTACGCTTACGATCTCAAGAATCAAATCTTTTCCATTCTGGAAGGCCGCCATCAGAAACAAACCCGCAAAGCGGTGCTTTGCGATATCGACCTCGAGATCGCACGCGGCGAGAAGGTCGGCTTAATCGGGGCCAACGGTGCGGGCAAATCGACGCTGCTCAAAACGATCTGCGGTATTCTTTATCCGACGAGTGGAGAAGTAAGCACGAACGGCAACATCGTTCCGTTGCTGGAATTGGGCGCCGGCTTCGACCCCGAGCTGCCGGTGATCGAAAACATCATTCTCTACGGCGTGCTGCTCGGTTCGTCGCGCAAGGCGATGATCGAAAAAGTGCCCGGCGTCTTACAGTTTGCCGAACTTCAGAACTACGGCTCGGTGCCGGTGAAGGTGCTCTCTTCGGGCATGGCGGCCAGGCTGGGCTTCGCGATCGCGACCGACGTGCAGCCCGACATCTTGATCCTCGATGAGGTGCTCTCCATCGGGGACGAGCATTTCAAACAGAAGTGCCGGCGCCGGCTCGATCAGTTTTGGCACGAGCACGTTACCGTCATCGTGGTCTCGCACGAACTCGAGTTCATCCGCCAATCGTGCGACCGGGCCATTTGGCTGGAGAACGGCCGCGTCGCCTACGACGGCCCCGCCCGCGAGACGGTTATGCGCTACCTGTCGTCCATCGAGCGGCAGGCCATGGAAGCCATCGCGAGTCTACGCTAACCTCACTCTAACCGGCTGGCCCGCTTGCCATGCAAACGGCCGGAGCCCGGCGAACGTTATGCTTTCATGAAACACGGCCTTATGAAACGCGCGGCCTTTGTCGCAGCCATCCTTTTCGCAGTACCGGGCGGCGTATGGGCGGCGCCGCAGGGCCTCGCTTCGGGCGACCTGCTGCAGAGCTACGAGCTGCTGACAACGACGTACTATTCAAAGGTCGATATTCAGGCGATGCTCGACGGAGTGCGTAAAGCGCTTAACGCCGAGCTGCAGAAGCGCGGCGCCGATCCGTCGCTGCCGGCCATGCGCGCGAAAAACGGCGCCGGCGAAAACGTCGCGCAGATCGCGGCTGAAATCGTTCGCGCGCAAAACGCGACGCACGAGCCCGAGACGGCCCTCACCTACGCCGCCATTCGCGGCATGGCCGGAGCTCTGGGCGACCAGTACACGGCGTTCTTCACGCCGGACGAATACCAAAAGTTTAACCAGGCGCTAGACCCCGAGAAAATCTCCGGCATCGGCGTCCTTATCGAACCCGACCCCGCCACGAAATATATCCGCGCTTTTTACGTCGTGCCGGGAACGCCGGCCGACCGGGCGGGCATCCAATCCGGCGATGATTTCCTTTCCGTCAACGGCACGTCCACGCAAGGGTTGAAGCAAGAAGACGCCGTCAAACTTTTGCGCGGCGCATCCGGTACCGTCGTGCGTTTGCAGGTTCAGCGCAACGGCGCTTCAGTCGAAACATTGTCGGTAACGCGCAGCGACGTGCAGCCGCCGACGGTCATCTATAAGATGTTGGCCGGTCACATCGGCTACGTGGCGATCCTCACGTTCGGACGCGACACGCCCGATCAGTTCGGAATGGCGCTCAACCGTTTGAACGACCAAGGCGTGCGCGGTTACGTGCTCGACTTGCGCAACAACGGCGGCGGTTACGTGAACTCGGCGCTCGACATCAGCTCGAAGTTCATCAATAACGATCCGCTGCTGACGGTCGAAGAGCGCGGCTCGCGCGTTTACACCGTGCAGGCCCCGCAAACCGCAGTGCCGCCCAAACCCATGACGATTCTCGTCAATCGCTACACCGCATCGGCTTCGGAAATAACCGCCGGCGCGCTGCAAGACGACGGCATCGGCGTCCTCGTCGGCGAGAAAACCTTCGGCAAAGGCGTGATGCAGTCGCTTACGCAGCTGCCTGACGGCGCCGCGATCAAAATCACGACCGCGCATTACCTCACGCCGAAGAACCGCGACATCAACCTCAAGGGCATTGTGCCGGACTTTGCGGTGACCGAGAATCAGGGTGCGCGCTTCGGCGACGCGACCAACGACGCGCAGCTGCAAGCTGCAATCGCGATCCTGACCAAGAAAATAGCCGCTTCTAACTAGGCCTCGGGCCGCGTTAGGCGGGGGCGTGCGCAGCGCGACTCGAAGGTTCATGAGCGAGGGCGATTAGCTCAGCTGGTAGAGCGCTTGCTTTACACGCAAGATGTCGGCGGTTCGAGCCCGTCATCGCCCACATAAGAATATGCTTCAGTCAAAAGAGTTGGTAACGACCGAGATCGCGGACGGAATCGCGATCGTGACGATGCGCCGTCCCGAGAAGCGCAATGCGCTTTCGCTCGAGGTGATGCGCGAGCTGCTGCGCGCGTTTTCCGCAATCGGCGAAAACAGCGACGTGGGCGCGGTCATCCTGGCGGGTGACGGTCCGGCGTTTAGCGCCGGGCACGATCTGCGCGAGCTGCGCGAACGCGATGTGGCGGCGTACCGCGAGATTTTCGACGCCTGCGTCGATCTCATGGAAACGATCCAGCGCATTCCCCAACCGGTGATCGCCGAGGTCGCGACGATCGCGACTGCGGCCGGCTGCCAGCTGGTCGCATCGTGCGACTTGGCGGTAGCGTCCACGGACGCGAAGTTCGCTACGCCCGGCGTGCGCATCGGCCTGTTCTGCACTACGCCGATGGTCGCGCTGACCCGCGCTATCGGACGCAAGCGCGCGATGGAGATGCTGCTGACCGGGGACTTCATCGACGCGGCAACGGCGGCGGAGTGGGGGCTGGTGAACCGCGCTGTCCCGGCGGACGGCTTGCGCGCCTCGACGATGGCGCTGGCGAGAAAGATTTGCGAGTCGAGCCCGAGTGTCATCGCGCTTGGAAAGACCGCCTTCTACGCGCAGTACGGCTTGGACCAGCATGACGCGTACGGCTACGCGAAGGACGTGATGACCATGAATGCGCTAGCTGCCGACGCTCAGGAAGGGATGGCAGCATTCCTGGAAAGACGACCGCCGCGCTGGGGTTCCTCGCCCGAAAAAAAATCTGTTGATGACGGCAGGGGGGACGCTCAGCGCGCGGAATCGTGAATGCTCTCCCGCGCGGGCTCGTGGGCCCCGCCGGTGCAGAATGTACAATCGTCGCCCACACCCGGTATGCGGGCAACCGCATACGCGACGACAGTGAGGGCTCGCTTCTGGCGGGCCTTCCTGTTTTTTGAAGCGAATGCGCGCAAGCGTGAACCGGCTCGATCCAAGAACGCGCTTTGCTGCCTTGATCCTTTTGATTGCTCTGCTCGCTTGCGCGGTTGTGGCGTTCGAGCGCGCGCGCATCGAGTCGGCGACGCGCCGCGTCGAGCTGACGATGGATTACAACGACTTTCTCTCGCTGGCGCGCTCCTACAATTACGATCCGGCGGATTTCTTGGTCGAGATGCGCCGCGCCGGCCTGACGTCGCTCGCGCTGACCGAGGAGCTCGGCTCGAACGTCGGCAGTTCGAACAATGCCATCGCGCTGCCGGGCGCGGCCCTCGCGGCCCAGGCCCACGTGGGTGGAATCGCGGATCCGACGCTGCTGGCGCTGGTTGGGGCGGGAAAAGTGCGCCCGGATGAAGTCTACCTGCTCGTGTTCGACACGCCGACGTACCTGCGGTACCGGCTGCAGCTCCCGCTGCATTTCGAGTCGAAAAGCATCCGCGTTTTGCACGCCGTCAAACCATACGTTATCGCGCTGCGTTCGCAGATCGACTATTTCAATACGACCGGCCTCGGCATTCCGGCGGATCAAGTCGCCCTCGCGCGCCGGTTACATCTGCTAATCGATCCGCGCTTTCAAAACGACGAGCGGTTTACCTTGCCGCAGATTCAGCGCGAGTTTGCCTACACCGGCGCCGGCAACCGCCTGGCCACGGTCGTCTTCTTCGGGCTGCGCAATCAGGTGATGGGATTTCCGGACCACGTGAAAGAGATGGCGCAACTTTTTGGCGAGCAGCCGTACCGCGCGCTGAACTTCGGTGAGATCGAAACCTACGATTCGAGCCAAGTGCAGAAGGGGAGCAGCGAACTCGCCTCGCTCATTCCCGGTCGCACGGTGCGGGTCGAGGCGATCAATAAAGTCGAGCTCGACAAACTCGCCTTGCCTGAAATCGTTGCGCGTTACGAACTCGGCGTGCGCGAACGCAACGTGCGCGTGGTTTACTTGCGTCCGTTCGCCCATCAATACAACGGACTCTCGATCGAAAAGACCAACGTCGAAATGGTTCGGGAGATCGCCGGCGATCTGGCCGCGCGCGGTTTCAAGATGGGCCGAGCCGCGCCGATTCCGCTCTATCGTGGAAATAACCGCATCTTGGTTGGACTGGCCGCGCTGGCCGTGCCCTCGATCTTCTTGCTGCTGCTCGGATTCTACGGCTGGTATCGTCCTCTGTGGGCCATCGCGGCGTACGGCGCCACGGTGCTCCTGTATGCCGGCGGCAACCTTTCGCACCACGATCTACTCGCGCGCTCCATCATTGCGCTGAGCGGCGGCCTGCTTTTCGCCGCTGCCGGATTCTCGGTCTTGAGCCGCGCCTTTCTGCAGGCGCCGGCGGCGACGATCGGACGTCAGATCCGGCGCAGTGTCGCGTGGACGCTGGTCGCGACGGGCATCACGCTGCTGGGCGCGCTCCTCGTCGTCGGCGTCATGAGTTCGCCGCTGGTCATGGAAGAAGTCGAACCGTTCCGCGGCGTGAAACTGCTGCTCGCGCTGCCGCCGCTGATCGCGCTCGCGCTCTATCTTTTCACCGACAAATTCGATCCGCAACGGCGCGACGCGCGCGAAACGCTGACGGACCCCGTGCGCATCTTTCAGCTCGCGGCCGCCGCCATCGTGCTCGGCGTCGGCGCGCTCGTGCTGCTGCGCAGCGGCAACCAAAGCGACATCTCACCGTCCTCGTTCGAGCTGGCGCTCCGGCACAACCTGACTTCGCTCCTGGCGGTGCGGCCGCGCTTCAAGGAATTCGTCATCGGATTTCCGGCGCTGATGCTGATGCCGGCGTTGCGTATTCCGCACCGGCGCTGGCTCGGGGTTCTGCTCGCGCTCGCTATCGGCATCGGCTTGGGCGACGTCATCGACACGTTCTCGCATCTGCACACGGAACTGCTGGTCTCGGTGCTGCGCATTTTCAACGGATTGCTCATCGGCGCGGTCGTCGGAATCATTGCTATCCTTATCTATCGCGCGTTTGCATTCCGCCGCTAACCTTTTGTGCGGCTGTTACTGAGCGGGTACTATGGGTTTGGAAACCTCGGCGATGAAGCGCTTCTGGCTGTGATCGTCTCGCAACTTCGCACGCGACATCCCTATGCCGAAATCGACGTGCTCAGCGCCAAGCCCGAGGTGACGGCGCACGAATTGCGGGTGGACGCGACGCCGCGCTGGGATTCCAAGGCGGTGCGCCAAGCGATCGAACGCGCCGACGTAGTGCTTTCGGGCGGCGGCGGATTGCTGCAAAATGCGACCAGCTTGCGCAGCCTCATCTATTACAGCGGCATTATTCGGGCTGCGGTGCGCGCGCGGCGAACGACGATGATCTTCGCGCAGTCGATCGGTCCGCTCGATTTTTGGGGAAGAACCGTCGTGCGTGAAACGTGTAAGGGTATCGCGGGCGCAACCGTTCGTGACGATCGGTCGCGCGAGTTGCTCGGCTCGCTGCTGCCCGGCATCCGGGTGGAACGAACCGCGGACCCGGCATTTCTGTTCGAAACGCCCGAGGATCAAGATGACTTTTCCGCCGACGGTTTGGGACCGCAAAGCGATCCGCTCGCGATTATCAGCGTGCGCAAGGCCAATGGTTTGAAAGATCGCATCGACGTGCTGGCGCGGGCGGTCGACCGGCTGAGCGAAGAGCATGGGTTGCGAGTTGCGTTTCTTCCGCTGGGCGGCGCGTCCGATGCGGAAGTTTCCACGACGATCATTCGCAAGTGCCGCACGCCGGCCGTGCTGTTGCCCGAAGCGCCGCTCGCTCGCGCTGCAAACATTATCGGGCGCGCCAAAGTTTTGGTCGGTATGCGGCTGCATTCGCTCATTCTGGCTGCGCGTCAGGGCGTGCCGTTTCTGGCGATTCCCTACGATCCGAAGGTCACGGCTTTTTGCGCAGATCTGGCTTATCCGCTGCCGCCGCTTTTTTCGCTCGAGACACCGGAAGAAAAGCCGGCTCCCGAGGCGGTCGATTCGGCGATCGACGCTCTGTGGAACCGGCGCGAGTCGCTGCGCGAGTACTTGCTGGCCGCGCGCGAGCCGCTGGAGCGATTGGCGCTGCGCAACTTTGAAGTGCTCGACGAGCTGATCGCGCAAGGGCCGCCGCGTGAGTGATCCGGCGGAACGCGATTATCGCGACACGCTGAACCTGCCGAAGACGGACTTTCCGATGAAAGCGGACTTGCCGAAGCGGGAGCCCGACCGCGTCGCGTGGTGGGAAGAGCGGCGCACCTACGAAAAACGCCTCGAGCGCAATGCGCGCAACGCGCCGTGGATATTGCACGACGGTCCACCTTATGCCAACGGCGAGCTGCACATGGGCCATTTCCTGAACATGGTCCTGAAAGACATCTTCGTAAAAATAGCGCTAATCGATTCGCGCTGGGCGAAGTTCGTGCCGGGCTGGGACATGCATGGCTTACCGATCGAGCTCGATACGCTCAAGCATCTAAAAATAAAAGATTTTCACGACGTCGATCCGGTCGAGTTCCGGGAGAAGTGCAAAGAGCGCGCGCTGCATTGGCTGGACCGCCAACGCTCGGTGCGCATGCGCATGGGGAACTTCGGCGACTGGCAGCATCCGTATCGCACGATCGATCCCGAATTTGAAGCGACGATCGTGGAAACGCTCGGCGCGCTCGCATCCAAGAATCAGCTCTACAAAGGCCTGCGCTCGACGCTGTGGTGCATTCACGACGAAACGGCGCTCGCCGAAGCGGAGATCGAATACAAGCCGCGCGTCTCGCCGTCGGTCACGGTACGTTTTACCGCGAACGACGCCCAACGAATGGCACTCTTAAGTGCCATGGCGAGCCTGTCGAACCACCCCGAGCAGCGCGGCGTAGCCGCGCAAGCCGAGGGGCTTTCAAAGCTAAGCCTCCTCATCTGGACCACGACACCGTGGACGCTGCCCGCAAATGCCGCGATCGCGCTGCGTCCGGATGCCGAGTATGGTTTGTACGTGGTGGGCGATGAAGCGGTGATTGTTGCCGATGCGCTCGCCGAAAAAACGTTAGGCGACCGCGTCGTGGACGCGCGGCGAATCGGGGGCGCGAAGGGAAGCGCGTTGGAAGGATTGGCGGTCCGCCATCCGTTCATGGATCGCGACACGCCGATCGTGCTCGCCGATTACGTCGACATGGAAACCGGAACCGGCGCGGTACACACGGCGCCGGGGCACGGTGCGGACGACTTCGAAACGGGCGTGAAATACAATTTGCCGATTATCAATCCGGTCAATTCTGGCGGCGTTTTCACGAGCGAAGCGGGACCGTACGCCGGCATGCACATTTGGAAAGCCAATCCGAAGATCGTCGAGGATCTGCGCGCGAGCGGCGCGCTTTGGGATTATGCGGACTTCGAACACAGCTATCCGCACTGCTGGCGCTGCCACAACCCGGTGATCTTCCGCGCAACCGCGCAGTGGTTCATCGCGATGGATCAAAACCGGCTGCGCGCGCGCACGATCGAAAACATCCGCAGCGTGCAGTGGACGCCCGCGTGGGGCCAAGAACGCATCGCGCAAATGCTCGAGACGCATCCCGAGTGGTGCATCTCGCGTCAGCGCACGTGGGGAACGCCGATTCCGGCAATTGTTTGCAAGGGATGCGGCGAATCGATCCTCGATCCCGAAGTCGCCCGCATTACTGCCGAAATCTTTCGGGAACGCGGCGCCAATGCGTGGTGGACCGATCCGGTGCAGAGTTTTCTGCCGCCAAATTTTGCCTGCCCCAAGTGCCGAAGCACGACGTTCGAAAAAGAAAAGAACATCGTCGACATCTGGTTTGAATCGGGCGTGACGCACTTGGCCGTGCTCGGCAAAAACGGCTTGCCTTGGCCGTCCGATCTGGTGCTGGAAGGCGGCGATCAGTATCGCGGCTGGTTCCGCAGCTCGATCGTGACGGCGACCGCGGTTAAAGGCGTGGCGCCTTATAAACACGTGGTGAAGAACGGCTGGGTCAACGACGAGAGCGGCCGGCAGATGAGCAAATCGCTCGGCACCGGCATCGACGCGCAGGAAGCGATGCAAAAATGGGGCGCGGACGTGCTGCGTTTGTGGGCGGCTTCGGTGGAGTTCGTCGACGACGTGCGCTTCGGGCCGCACGTCATCGAACAAGTCAGCCGCGTTTACCGCAACATTCGCAATCGCCTTCGCTTCATGGTGAGCAATCTTGGCGACGTGAATCCGGACGATCTCATCGCGCGCGAGAACATGGAGCCATTCGACGCGCTGGCGTGCGAGCAAGTCGATCGCTGGACCGTGACCGTCCTGGAGTCGCTGCGCGACTACGACTTACACGGCGCTTATTTAGAGATCGTGCGTTTCGAAGGAGATGACCTCTCAAGCTTCTATTTCGATGCGCTGAAGGACCGGCTCTATTCGAGCGCAGCCGGGGCGTCGCGCCGGCGCAGCGCGCAGAGCGCGCTCTTCTATATATTGCAGCGCGTGCTGGCAGTGCTGGCGCCACTCCTTTCCTTTACGGCGGAAGAAGCGTGGCAAGCGGTGCCGGCGGAGTTGCGCCGCAGCGACAGCGTCTTCGACCTGACTTTCGAATCGGGGCGCCCGGCCGGAGAAAAGGCTGCCGCCCTCTGGCAGCTGCTGAAAGAATTGCGCCAGCAAGTCGCCGCTAACGAGTCGCCGCGCGACTTTGAGGCCGACGCGAGCAGCGTTGTCGTTCCGGCGGCGATGCTGAACGACGTGACGGCGTTGGGCGACGGACTCCGCGAAGCTCTTGTGGTTTCCACTGTCGAGCGCGTGTCGGGTGACGGCGAGGAACGTCGCGTCTATTTACTGCCCGCTAAGGGCTCCAAATGCAAACGCTGCTGGAAATACCTACCGCTTGGAAGCGATGCACAACATCCGTCGCTGTGCGCGCCGTGCGCAGAAACGGTTCATGCACTCGCTTAGCGTAGGGCGTTCATGTTGTCATCGTGAGCCTGTCGAACGACCCTGAGTAGCGCATCTGCGATGCGCGGATCGAAGGGCTCGGGGCCTTGTTAAATGTTTCCTCGGTCGCAGTAGAGACGCATGCGACGTTATTACGTGTACATGTTACAGTGCGCCGACGGCAGCTTCTATATCGGGATAACGAACAATTTGGATTTGCGCGTTTGGCAGCACAACGAAGGTATCGATACGCACTGCTATACGTACTTGAGGCGCCCCGCGACACTCGTCTATTCCACCGATTTCGATGACCCGAAAAGGGCCATCTCGTGGGAAAAAAGCTCAAAGGCTGGTCACGTAAAAAGAAACAAGCTCTCATCGATGATAACTGGAGCCGAATAAGCGAGCTCGCGCGTAGAAAAATCGTGTGAACGCGCCCCCTCGACCTGGGCGCTTTCGCGCCCTGCTCGGGGTCCTTCGACAGGCTCAGGATGACAACTGATAGGCGACGCTATTTCAGCGTCTGGACAAACTCCGCAACGTCGTGAAGATCGCGCGGCGTCATCTTCCAGCGCGGCATGACGGGATCGAGCACCTTGCCCTGGTTATCGACGCCGGTGGAAATGGCGCGCTCCAAACTTTGGAGCGTATAGGCCGGTTTGACGGACGCGAGCGCCTTTTGCCGCAAGTCGGCGCTCACGGCTCCTCCCGGCAGGTGCACGCCGCCCGAACCATCGGCGCGATGGCAGGCCGCGCACGACGTGCGCAGCGGCGGATGCAGTGCATTGATGCGAAAACCTTGGCTGTCCTTGCCGGTGAGGAAGATCATACGCCCATCGGACATAGCGCTCATCCTGGCTGCGGTCGCGGCGCGCTGCGCTTGCATCGAGTTGTTCGCGCACGCGCAAAGCGTGGTTAACGCAACGAGCGGAATGATATATTTTCGCACAATGAACCTCCGAACTGCAGTGTTGTTATCCTTCTCTAGCCGAAACGAACCGAAAGCATAGAGATGGAACCTCCGTCCATTCCGGTGACGGGAAACGAAACCTCATCGGCAGCGCGCCGCATGCCCGCTATATAAAGAAGCGGCAGATAATGATCGGGAGTCGGCGCGGAAAGCAACGCGTCGCGCCCGAGCGATTCGTAGTCGACCAGCGGCATCATGTCGCCGGAACTCAGCAACTCACGAACGCGCGCATCAAAACGCACCGCCCAATCGAACGGCTCTGCGGGATGACGTCCCCAAGCGTAGGCGTGCAAGTTGTGTACCACGTTGCCGCTTCCAATAACCAATACGTTCTCGTCGCGTAGGGGTGCGAGCAGCTTGCCCATTTCGAAATGAAATTCAGGCGGTTTGGTTTCGTCGATGCTCAGCTGCACCACCGGAATGTCTGCTTCCGGAAACACGTGCGCGAGCACTGACCACGCGCCGTGATCCAGTCCCCACTGCCGATCGATACCCGCATCGAGCGGCTCGAGCAGTTCGCGCACGCGCATCGCAAGGGCCGGATCGCCGGGCGCCGGATACGAGAATTCGAAGAGCTCGCGCGGAAAGCCGCCGAAATCGTGAATTGTCCGCGGCGAGAGCATCCCGGTGAGTGCGGTGTACGGCGCGTACCAGTGGGCCGACACACAAAGGATCGCCTTCGGACGCGGCAGCTCCGCGCCGATGTTGTTCCACGCTTTGGTGTACGCGTTCTGTGCGAGCGCGTTCATCGGATTGCCGTGCCCGAAGAAGATCGCCGGCATGCTCATGCTTGCAGAACGCTATCGCGAAACTTTTGCCAGCTCCCTGCCTCGATCGCTGCGCGCGCATCGCGCATGAGGTCGTTGAGCACATAGACGTTGTGATACGAAAGCAAGCGAGGGCCGAGCATCTCATTGGAGCGGAAGAGATGCGCCAGGTACGCGCGCGTGAACGTTTTGCACACAAAACAGCCGCACTGCGCGTCGAGCGGCGTGAAATCGTGGACACAAGCGGCGTTGCGGATGGCGAATTCGCCGGCACGGGTCATCGCGCGCCCCGTGCGCCCACATCGCGTCGGGTAGACGCAGTCAAACATGTCGATCCCGCAATCGACCGCGGTGAGCACGTCGCGCACCGTACCGACGCCCATCAGATATCGCGGCTTGTTCTCCGGCAGCAGCGCGGCGCAATACCGCGCGAACTCGTACATTTCCGCGCGCGATTCGCCGACGGAGAGTCCGCCGATCGCATATCCCGGGAAATCGAGGGCGACGATCGCCTTCGCGCTTTGCTCGCGCATCTTGCGATCCAGGCCGCCTTGCATGATCGCAAAGACCGCCGTTTCTTCGCGGCGGCGTGCCCGCGCGCTGCGCTCGGCCCACGCGGTGGTCAGCTCAACGGATCGCCGCAGCGTTTCGGCCTCGGCCGGTAGTTGCACGCACACGTCGAGTACCATCGCAACGTCGACGCCGATCTTCTCTTGAAACGCGATCACGTTTTCAGGCGTAAAACGCAGGCGGCTACCGTCGAGGTGCGATGCGAACGTCACGCCGTCGTCGTCGAGTTCGCGCAGTGCTTGTAAGCTGAAGACTTGAAAGCCGCCGCTGTCGGTGAGAATCGGTCCGTCCCAGGCCATGAATTGATGCAGACCGCCCGCGGCTACGAGCACGTCCAGCCCCGGACGCAGCCACAAGTGATACGTGTTCGCCAGAATGATCTGCGAATGGGCCGCGCGCAGATCGTCCGGCGTCAAACCCTTCACGGTTCCGGCCGTACCGACCGGCATGAACGCCGGCATTTCTACGCCGCCGTGCGTTAGCGAGAGCGATCCGCGGCGCGCGCCGGCGTCAGTTTGTTTGAGGGAAAAGGCCCCTCGACTCGGTCGCTGCGCTCCCTGCTCGGGGTCGTTAGATAGACTCACGATGACAATCCGAGTGTCACGATGACAGGATGCTTTTGGCCGCCGCGTATTCAGGCGGCGGTGCGGCTTCGAACTGCATCTGTTCGCGCGTTCGCGGATGGAGAAAACCGAGGCGCCATGCGTGCAGCGCTTGGCCGGGTAGGTCGAAGCGCGGATCGGTGCGGCCGTAGACGTGATCGTTGAGCAGTGGATAGCCCAGCGCCGCCATGTGTACGCGAATCTGGTGAGTGCGTCCGGTTTCGAGACGGAAGACGAGCTCGGCGGCATCGCGTAAACGTTCGCGGATCGCGTAGTGTGTCACGGCGGGTTTGCCGCCCGAGGTGATGGCGTATTTCAACCGGTTGTGCGGATCGCGCCCAATCGCGCCGTTGATCGTGCCCTTCGGTTGCGCCGGAATACCGGCGCTCAGTCCGAGGTATTCGCGCGAGATGTGGCGCGCCTTCATGCCCTTAGAAAGAAAGCTCAACGCGTCGGAGTTTTTTGCAACGAGCAGCAAACCCGACGTGTCGCGATCGAGCCGGTGAACCAAACCAGGGCGCAATGCGCCCTGCCCTGAGTGCGTCGTAGGACGGGGTAGAGATCCAACGTGACCTAATAAAGCATTGACGAGCGTACCGCTGGTCGCGCCGTGCGCCGGATGCGTGACCATTCCGGCCGGCTTGTCGATCACGATGACGTCGTCGTCTTCATAGACGATCGGTATGTCGATCGCCTCGGCCTCTACGACAAGCGGGGCGCGCGGCTGCACGTCACACTCGATCGTGTCGCCTTCGGAAAGAACGTAGCTGCCCTTCACCGCCTCGCCGTTCACGCGCAGGTCGCCGATAGCCGCAGCTTGCGCTACGAGCGAGCGTGGAAATCCGGCGCGGTGCGCGACGACGAGATCGGCGCGCTTTCCGGCGTCGTCAGCTGCGACGGCGAGTCGCAAGGCTTGAGAGGATCAGCAAGATGACGCCAATCGTTATGCACGTGTCGGCGACGTCAAAAATGTTCGGCCAGATTTTGTAAAAGTCGATGAAGTCGATCACATAGCGGTAATGCAGGCGGTCGACGATGTTGCCGATCGCGCCGCCGAGGATCATGCCGAAGGCGATGCGCACAGTCCGCGAGGTACGCGCCTGATCGCGAAACGAGAACCAAAAGATCGCGAGCACGACGGCCGCCATCGCGATGAGCAGCGCCGGCGAGTCGCCGAAAAGTCCGAACGCGCCGTGCTGATTTTGCTCGTACGTCCAGCGCAGCAAGCCCGGAATGACCAGCCGGCTTTCCCCGGGCATGAAATGCCCTGCAATGTAGCGTTTGCTGAGCTGATCGGCCGCGACGACGAGCGCCGCCACCAGAACCAGCTGGAACGTGTCAGATTTTTGGCGTCGGAACATATTGATAGAGCTTTCCCGAAAGTGGAAGGAACCAGTCGTTGACCAACACGATGCCGACCAGAATCATAAAGACTCCGGCGGCAATTTCGATCGCCGGCAAAAAGCGTTTGATGCGGTTGAGCGCGGGCAGCACGGCGCCGAAAGCGAGCGCCAACACGATGAACGGCACCGCCAGGCCCATGGAGTAGATGAACAGCAGCCACGCGCCCTGCGCGGCGCCCCCGGACTGCGACGCGATGGCAAGGATCGCCGCGAGAATCGGGCCGATGCACGGCGACCAGCCGGCCGCAAATGCGATGCCGACGATGCCCGACATGAAAAAGGAACGGTTGCCCGGCGGCAGATGCAGACGTTTGTCCATGGCCAGGAACTTCAAACGGAAAACGCCGATCATTTGCAATCCCAAGATGATGATGATAACGCCGCCGACTTGTGCGATAACGTGGCGGTTGGTCTTGAGCACTCCGCCGATGGCGCTGGCCGATGCGCCGAGCGCCACGAAAACGATCGTGAAGCCGATAATGAATGCGACCGCGTGCGCGATGACGCGAGCGCGCGCCGGCGCGGCCATGCTGCCTTGCAGTTCCTCCAGCGTCGAGCCGGTCAGAAATGAAAGATACGCCGGAACCAGCGGGAGGACGCAGGGAGAAACGAAGGAAACGAGGCCCGCCAGGAACGCAATCCCAGCCCCGACGTGCGTGGTCACGCAATCTTCATTTGACAGGACCGCTCTTGAATCATTGGTTCACGTATCCCAACATCGATCCGATCGCCATTCATATCTGGCGCATCAGCATTCATTGGTACGGCATATCCTATTTGATTGGGTTTGCGGCCGTTTACTTCTGGATGAGCCGTCCGGCAGGCATGCGGCGCCTCGGATTGACTCGCGATCAGATTCAGGATTTTCTCGTTTACGCATTGGTCGGCGTGCTCGTCGGCGGGCGAACGTTTTTCGTCATCAACGACATCATCAGCAAGCACAATTTGTCGTCGTATCTCAGCAATCCAATCAATTTCATCGCGATTTGGAATGGCGGCATGGCCTTCCATGGTGCGATGATCGCGACTATGGTCGCAACCATCCTTTTTCTGCGCAAGCATCCCGGTCTGACGTTCAGCGTGTTGGGCGACGAAATGGTCATGCTCTTGCCGGTCGGGATCGCGCTCACGCGCTTCGTCAATTTTATCAACGACGAACTGTGGGGCGACGCCTGCAAACCGGATCGGCCGTGGTGCATGGTGCCCGGTCCTAACGCCGACATACCATTGCAAAACCGTGGCCTGCCGCTGCACCCATCGCAACTCTACGAGGCGATTCTCGATGCGTTGACGCTGCCGGTTCTGCTCTTCATTTATAAGCGGCGCCCTCCCGACGGGGTCGTAGCCTGGAGTTGGTTCACGCTGTACGGCGTCACGCGATCGATTGCCGAGATTTGGCGGCAAGCGGATTTTTCGTGGCACGGAATTACCGGCGGCCAGTTCTACGCGCTGCCGATGATTGCGATCGGTGCAATCATGCTGTATGTGTGCGCGCGGCGGGGGGTTCGCACCGACGCTGCTGCCGCCGCATGATCGCCGAGCGTTGGGCACAGCTGCGGGCGGAGATTCCGGCGCACGTTACGATCGTCGCCGTAACGAAGTTGCAGCCGGCCAGCGCGCTCGAGGAAGCTCTCGCCGCCGGCGTCCGTGATATCGGCGAAAACTACCTGCAGGAGGCGCGCGCGAAGTTTGAGGCTGTGAGCGGCGATCAGTCATTCATGAAGCACTTCATCGGGCACGTGCAAAGCAATAAAGCCAAAGCCATCGTCGAGACGTTCGACGTGGTGCAAAGTGTCGACCGGATTGAGGCGGGACTCGCCCTCGCAAAGGCTGCTGCTGCCGCGGGCAAGCGCCTGCGAGTCCTCATCCAGCTGAATATTTCGCCCTCCCAAAGGTTCGGCGTTCGCCCCGAGGAGGCGCCCGAGCTCGCGCGCGCTCTGCGCCAAGAGGCGAGCCTGGCCGTGGACGGCGTCATGGCAATCGGCCCGCTGGGCGCATCAAGTTCGGAGACTGCGCGCGCATTCGAAATCGCGGCCGGCGTCTTCGGGGCCGTCGGCGGGACGGTACTCTCGCTTGGAATGTCGGGCGATTGGCGCGAGGCGTTGCGCGCCGGCTCGACGATGGTGCGACTGGGCAGCGTTTTATTCGGGCCGCGGGCGGCGCCCGCGCGGGTCTAGCCGCCGGGCCGTCGAAGTTTTAACGCTAAAGTGAGGCTGACATGAGCATGTTTACCAGGATCGGCTCGTTCTTTTCGATGAGCGACGAAGATGACGAACTGTATGCGGAAGAAGGCTCGCGCAACGTCGTCCCGCTGAGCGGCGTCTCCCGCCGCGGCGGCACCGAAGTTAGCGTTTACGCGCCGCGCGCATTCGGCGACGTTACCGAAATCGCCGACGCTCTGCGTAACCGCCAAGTGGTGATCGTCAATCTCCAAAACGCGGACCGCTCGCTGCTGCAGCGCGTCGTCGACTTTACGTCCGGCGTCGCATACACGATTGACGGCAAGATCCAAAAACTCGCCGAAGCGATTTACCTGATCGTCCCGGCGGGCGTCGTGGTCAATTCGCAAGGCTTGCGCGAATCCATGATGGCCGACGGTTCCCTCGACTTTCTTTCCAATAGAGGATGAGCATGCAAAGAATCACGCCAGTCGACATCCAGCACAAGACCTTCAAGAAGGCGCTGCAGGGATACGACCGCGCGGAAGTCGATCAGTTTTTGGACGAGGTCATCGAGACGCTCGAAGACGATGCGCAGCATCGCGCGGCGCTCGAAGCGGAGATCGCCGACCTCAAAGAACGGATCAGCCATTTCAAAGCGATGGAAGAGTCGCTGCAAAACACGCTGCTGCTGGCGCAGCGCACCGCTGACGAAGTAAAAGCTTCGGCGCATAAAGAGGCCGACCTGATCAAAGAGCAGGCGCGCATTTCTGCCGAGCGCGAGATTTCGACGTTCACCGACGCTGCCGCCGACGCGCGGCGCGAACATCAGCGCGCGAACGAAGCCGCCGAGAAAGCCCGCAGCGAGCTACGCAGCCTGCTGATGACGCACATTGCGCTGTTGGAAAGAACGCCTCCGCAAAGCAACGGCGAGACGCCGCAGGCGGCCGAACCGCCCAAGGCGTCCGGCGAGAGCTCGGAGACCGATCTGAGCGATACCAACCGCATCACCGTCTATTAGCACGATCGCGGTTCTGCCCGGCGACGGCATCGGTCCTGAAGTGACCGGCGCCGCGGTGCGGGTGCTTCAAAAAACGCGTCCCGATCTCGAGTGCATTCAAGCGGATGTAGGCGGCACGGCGTTGCGCGCCGGTAAGCCGGCGCTGCCCGAAGAAACGCGGGCGCTGTGCGACCGGTCGGACGCAATTCTCTTTGGCTCGGTCGGATTACCCGAATATGACGGCAAACCGCTGGCCGAGCGCCCGGAGTACGCGCTCTTTTTATTGCGGCGCGATTACGAACTCTACGCGAACTTGCGGCCGGTCCGACTTTTTAGTGGACTCGAATCTGCGTCGAGTTTGAAGCCCGAGCTGCTCAAGGATCTCGATCTGATCGTCGTGCGCGAATTGACCGGCGGCATTTACTTTGGAAAACCGAAAGAGCAGCGCGTTGGGAGCGACGGTGTCGAAGAAGCCGTTGACACGATGGTGTACCGCGCCCCGGAGATCGAGCGCATCGCGCGCGTAGCGTTCGAACTGGCGGGCAAACGGCGGAAGCTGGTCACGTCCGTCGACAAGCAAAACATTTTGGAGACGTCGCGTTTGTGGCGCCGCGTCGTGGACCGCATCGCGCCGGAGTATCCCGGCGTGCGCGTCGCGCACTTGCTCGTTGATAACGCGGCGATGCAGCTGGTCCGGCGCCCGGCCCAATTCGACGTGATGCTCACCGAAAATATGTTCGGCGACATTCTTTCCGACGAAGCGGCGATGCTGACCGGATCGATTGGAAACCTGCCCAGCGCAAGCCTCGGCACGAAGGGCACGTCTGGAAAGCAATTCGGACTCTACGAGCCGATCGGCGGCACCGCTCCCGACATCGCAGGTCGCGGGATCGCCAATCCGACGGCGGCCATTCTATCGGCGGCGATGCTGCTGCGTCACAGTTTGGACGATGAGGTAGGCGCCCAGCGAATCGAAAGCGCGGTCGAGCGGACGTTTGCGGGCGGCGCGCGGACGGCCGATCTCGCGCAGGCCGGCGAAGCGGCGCTCACCAGCGGGGAGTTTACGGATAGGGTTTTAGACTTTTGCTGATTCGCTGAAGACGACTTCGCCGAAATAATTGCGCAGGCGCACGTGCAGTGTCGCGTGCTTGCCGGCGTTGTTGGATTTCCACGCATTGCGCCAGCTCTCCAGGGCGTGCGCCTTCATCTGCATTTCGACCGGCCCGTCCATCTCGCTCATCGCTTCCGCGTCGACGAAGACATCGAGCATCGTGCCTTTTATGTCGAACCCGGTGATCACGGGTTTGTACTGCGCCTTGAGCGGCTCGACTGCGCGAAGCTCCGGCGCCGCAGCCGCAGCAGCAGCGCCTTGTGGCGCCGGCTGCGAACATCCGGCCAGCATCAGCAGCGCGGTCAGTGCGCGAACGGCTTTCATCTTCCGGCCATCTTTCGTTCACGGCCGCCGTCTACCATGCGGGCATGGATGGCATAGCATGGGCGGCAAGCGCGATGTCCGCCGCGCAAACCCGGCTGGAGATCGCCGCGCAGAACCTCGCCAACGGATCGGCCGACGGCTTCCGGCGCAGCCTCGCTCGCGGCTCACTGCACGCGGAAGGCGTGCGCGTCGATGTGGTCCGCGACGACACTCAGGGCGCCCTGCGCCGGACGGGCAGAGCGCTCGACCGCGCTATTGTCGGCGAAGGCTCGTTCTTACTGCGCGGCGCGGACGGGCGTACGGCCCGAGCTCGCAGCGGTGCATTCACGCGCGATCGCTTCGGCGCTTTGCGCGACGACCTCGGCCGGACGCTGGTGGGCACGTCGCTCTCGCGCGGCTCGTATGTGCGCAGCGGTTTCCTGGAAAGTTCTAACGTTGATGCGGTCGGCGAGATGGTGAACGTCCTCGAAGCTGAGCGTTCGTTCGAGGCCGCACAAAAAGTTTTGAGCGCGATCGATCAGACCGCGCAGCGCGCGAATTCGAAGATGTCGGAGTTCAAGTGAACCGCGCGCTTTACGCGGCCGCCACCGGAATGGCGGCGCAGCAAAAGAACCTGGAGATCGTCGCGGACAATTTGGCGAACGCCGACGTCGCCGGATTTAAAGGCGCGGCGGAAACCTTTACCGACATCGCCTCGCGCGCAGGAACGCTGGGAACGGCGGCGGCCGGGACGCACGTGATGTTTACGCAAGGCAAGCTCGAACGCAGCGGCGGCCCGTTCGATCTGGCGATCCAGGGAGCCGGATTCTTTGCGGTTGCCGACGGTGCGGGTCGCTTGGCATTCACGCGCAACGGTGAATTTTCGCGCGCGTCCGACGGCTCGCTGCGAAATGCGCAAGGCCGCCGTCTGCTCGGCACGCGCATTCCGGCCGACGCTATTTCGGTGAACGTCGCCTCCGGCGGCGCCGTTACCGCGCAGACCGCGACGGGTGAGAAGAAGTGCGGCCGCATCCGCTTAGCCGAGTTTGCGTCTCCGGAATATCTGGAATCCGCCGGCGGCACGCTGTTCTTCGAAACGAATGCTTCGGGAAAAGCGCGCTTCGTCGATCCCGGCAAGCGGGGCGGTCCCGAGCTGAAGTTCGGCATGCTCGAGCGATCAAACGTCACCATCGTCGAGGCGATGATGCAGATTCTCGCGGCGCAGCGCGCGTATGAGGCCAACGCCAAGGGCGTCCAAGCCGCCGATGAGATGATGCGCATCGCCGACAACTTGAGCCGTGATTGAAGGGTCGAGTGCGCAGCGGCAGATCGCGGCGCTTTCACTCGCGCCCATGCTGGAAAGCGTCTTGGCGCCGCTGGCCGAGGCAATGGGCGAATTCGGAGAGCTCGTCGCCGAAACGTGCGCGGAAAAGATCGCCTCGCAGCTCTCGCCATGAGCGAGCGTGAAGCGCTGATCCGGTCGTACTTTCCGCTCGTGCGCAGCATCGCGCGCCGCATACAGCGCATGGTGCCGGGAAGCGATCTCGACGACGTGATCGGTGACGGCTGCGTCGGTTTGATTCGTGCGGTGGACGCCTTCGATCCGAGCCGCGGCCCGGACATGCGCGTCTACGTTTCACGCGTCGTGGCCGGTACGATGCTCAACGGTCTGCGGCGGCTCGATCCCGTTTCGGAACGCGTCCGGCGCGAATTGCGCGAGGCCGAACGCGAACGTTACGCGCTTGCACTGCGCAGCGGCACGATTCCGACGCAAGGTGAAATGGAGACGCGCAGGCCGTCGCTGCGGCGCGCCGTGCTGCACGCCTACCAGTACGCGCCGCTCTCGCTCGATTCGCCCCTGCCCGCCGACGAATCGCTGCAGCCCGATTGGACGCAAGATCCGGCGCTGCTGGCGGGCCAGGCCATGCACCGGGAGCACCTCCAAAACGCACTCATGAAGCTGACACGACGCCAGCGCAGCGTGGTCGCGCTCTACTATTATTCCAACCAGTCGCTGTACGAAATTGGCCGCACGCTCGCCATTTCGCCGCAGCGCGCGTCGCAGTTGCACGTCACCGCACTGCGCAACCTGCGAAAGGTGCTCGATGCTTCGGCCTTGGGTTGAGTCGGCTTCCGTGCCGGCGGCGCTGCCGTTGGCACTGCAGCCCGATGACGAAATCGAAACCCCCGTTCTTCCGCGCGAGCATCCGCGCTGGGTGCGGGATGCGCTAGCGGTCTCGTCGCGCGCGCGTCGGCTGTTCGCGAACCTGCGTCCAGCGGCGATCTCCGTGCTTGGGTTTTGGGACCATCAGACGCGCGCGGTCACGATCGGGGCAAGAACGCTCGGTGTGGACTCAAGCGGAAGCTATTACGCCGTTCAATAGCAAGTCGCGCCGGCGCTTTGCAAGCTGGAAATACGCGGCTAGCGACGCGGCGCCGAAAATCACGAATGCTGCCAGCGACTCCAATGGTGAAAAGCGCGAAGCCGGTGCCGGCCATATGACCGTGAAGAAGAGCAGCAGCCCGACGGCGTGGATGACTATGCCCGGCACGATGGAGTTTGTGAGATAGGCCATGGTGCCAAAAACGATATCGATCAAAAAATAGAACAGCACGACTTGCCATGCGAAGCCCTGCGTGAAGCCGTGGGCCGGTAACATGAGTAATGCGGTAGCGCCTATTGCCAAGGGACCACCGATGCGCGGCTCGAGCGCGCCTTGCACGTATCCCCGAAAGCCCGCTTCCTCTGCGATAGCATTCACGAGCGGCGACATCAAGAGTATGAGGGCCACGGTGAGGATGGGATAGCGCGAAAACGCCGGCAACAGGTGCGCGGGCATGACGGTCAGCCGCGAAAGGAGCATCCATAAACCGGCCAGCGAGAGCACGGCGCACGCGCCTGCAATTGCAGCCGTAATGAACGTCGGGGCAGGTAGCGGATTTGCGCGCAAGGCGCGAGCCCGGTATGGCGCTGATTTCCGTGGACCCCAGCGACCGCCCAGATACTGCCAAAGGATCCATAGCAGCGCGCCCATGACCGCGACGCTCCAAGGAAACGCCGGCGAAATACGCAGGTTCTCGAGCAGTAAGAGCGACCACACGCCGCCGGCGATTCCGACCAGAAGAAACGCAAGAACGATGACGCCGAGAGTTTTCACCGGTTAGGCAGCGGCTACGACGCCGTCCAGCAACGCTGCAAGACGGACGGCTGCGCGTTTGGCGACTTCGGTGACCTCGGCGTGCGACGTGTCGGCGGCGGCGACGGAATTCGTGATCAAACTGACGCCGAAAACCTCCATCCCGGCGGCGCGCGCCGCGATCGTTTCGAGCACCGTCGACATGCCGACGGCGTCGGCGCCGATCGTTCGCAGGTAGCGCGCTTCTGCGGCCGTTTCGTAATTCGGGCCTAGCAACCCGGCGTAGACGCCTTCGCGCACGTTTGCGTCAACCTTGCGCGCGGCCTCGCGCAGGCGCGGGCTGTATGCGCCGGTCATGTTCACGAATGGGTCATCGAGCTCGCTGCCGAGCAGCGGATTGAGGCCAGTCAAGTTGATGTGGTCGGTGATAAGCATCAAGTCGCCGGCGCGGAACTGTTCGTTCAGTGCACCCGCCGCGTTGGTCAGCAGCAGCTGCTTCGCGCCGTGCGCGCGCGCCAGTGCGACGGAACGCGTGATCTCGGCAGCGCCGAATCCTTGGTAGCCGTGAACTCGGCCGGCAAACGCCAAAACGCGCTTGCCGTGCCACTCCCCCGCAACCGCTTCACCGGCATGTCCCGCGAGTTTGGCGACGGGCAGTTTCAGCTCGCTGAACGGAATGCGCCCGCCCTCCGACCATGCGGGGATCGCGCCGCTCGCTAGAATTTCGGAGAGCCCGCTTCCAAGTACGAGCGCGAGATCGATATCGCCGAGCTTCATTGAATTAAATCCTCGCCGGTCATTGCGGGCGGTACGGGCAGTCCCGCCAAGTGCAGGAGCGTCGGCGCAACGTCGCCCAACTTTCCGCCGGTCTTCAGCGTGCACGTAAAGTCTTTCGCCACGAGAACGAACGGCACGAGGTTGGTCGTATGTGCCGTCAAGGGGTTTCCTCGCGGATCGATTTTCTCTTCCGCATTGCCGTGATCGGCGGTAATCGCCAGCAAGCCGCCCGCCTTCAGCGTCGCGCGCGCGAGCTCGCCCAGGCATCCGTCGAGCACTTCGACGGCCTCAATAGTGGGCGCAAATTTTCCCGTGTGTCCGACCATATCGGCATTGGCGTAATTCATCACGATGACATCGTACGTGCCGGCGTTGATGGACTCAACGGCATACTTTGTGATTTCTCGCGCGCGCATAGCCGGCTCGAGATCGTAGGTCGCGACGCTGCGATCCGACGCAATCAGTTTGCGGTCCTCGTTTGTGAAAACGTCTTCGCGGCCGCCGTTAAAAAAATAGGTGACGTGCGCGTACTTCTCGGTTTCGGCCAGGCGCAGCTGCCGCAGTCCTTGACGCGAAACGATCTCACCGAACGTGTCGAACTGCGGGCGAGGCCCGAAGAGGACCGGGTTGGGAAACGTATCGTCGTACTTGGTCATCGTCGCGAAAAGAAAGTCGTCGTAACCGGCGCGGTTGAAGGCTACCGTGAGCTGCCGCGCCCGATCGGGGCGGAAGTTGAAGAAGATGCATGCATCGCCGCTACGCACGGGTAGGCCTCCGGCGATGGTCGTCGGTTTGACGAATTCGTCGTCCTCACCGCGCGCGTACGCCGCCGCCAGCGCGGCCTGCGCGGTCGGCGCATCGTACTCTCCGCGCGCGTGGGCGATCGCATCAAATGCTGTTTCCGTGCGTTCCGGACGGTTGTCGCGGTCCATCGCATAGAATCGCCCGATCACGGTTTTTATTGCGGATGAAGGTTTGAGCGAATCCACCTTGAGTTGCAGCGCGCCCAGATAATCTGTTGCCGAACGAGGCGGCACATCGCGCCCGTCCAGAAACGCATGGATCGCGAAGTTGGCGCCGGCGTTGTGAATCGCATCGACGAGCGAGAAGAGATGGTCGAGCGAGCTGTGCACTTTTCCATCGGATAACAGGCCCATCAGGTGGAGCGTTCCGCCGCTGCGCCGGACGTGCTCGATGCAGGCGTGCAGCGTGGCGTTTCTTGCAAATGCCCCCGAGCGGATCTCTTCGTCGATGATCGTCACGCCTTGCGCCACGACGCGGCCGCTTCCCATGTTTGTGTGGCCGACTTCGCTGTTGCCCATGATGCCTTTGGGAAGGCCGACGTATTCCCCCGAGGCGTTCAGCATCGTCCACGGGTAGCGCTCGAGCAAAGCTTTCCATTCCGGTAAACGCGCGGCTGCAATCGCGTTTCCGTGCAGATCGTCGCGGCAGCCCCATCCGTCAAGAACGCAGATGACGAGCGGCCGAAACCGTGTCACGCTCTTGCGCACAGCGCGGCGAAAGATGCGGCATCGAGCGAAGCCCCGCCGACGAGTCCGCCGTCGATCTCCGGCTGCGCTGTGTATTCGGCGATGTTTTCGGGTTTGACGCTCCCGCCGTAGAGAATCGGCGTTCCGTGCAGACCCGGTACGCAGGCGCGCATCGCGGCCATTACCGCATTCGCTTGCGCCGGATCGCAGCTGCGGCCGGTGCCGATGGCCCAAATCGGTTCGTACGCGAGCACCAAGCGTGCCAGATCGGCTTCGCTCAAGCCTTCGAGGGCGGCGCGCGTTTGCAAGGTGACGTATTCGAGGGTTTTTCCCGCGTCGTGCAATTCGATCGTTTCGCCGACCGCGACGATCGGAGTCAGGCCGCCCGCCAACGCCGCAGCGGTTTTTACCCGTACTGTAAGATCGGTGTCGCCGAAATACTCGCGCCGCTCGGAGTGACCGACGATGACGTACTGCACGCCGAATTCGCGCAGCATCGGCACGGAGATCGCGCCGGTGAAGGCGCCGCTCTCGTCCCAGTGCACGTCCTGTGCGCCCAAGTGTACGCGGCCACCGTCGAGCTTCGCGCAAACCGCGGCAAGAGCGGTGAACGGCGGACAGAGTACGATTTCGACGTGTTCGGGAACCGCGCGCGCGAGCGGCAGAAATGCCTCGACGAACGCGGCGGCTTCGCGACCGGTCTTGTGCATCTTCCAGTTGCCGGCGGAGATCAGTTGCCTCATGCTTCGAGCGCCTTTATGCCGGGGAGTTCTTTACCCTCGAGAAATTCGAGCGTCGCGCCGCCCCCGGTGCTTACGTGCGTGACGTTCTCCGCAAAGCCGAGCTCCTCGGCCGCAGCCGCGGCGTCGCCGCCGCCGACGACCGTGCGCGCGCCGCGCCCCGTTGCGCGCGCCATCGCTTCACCGACCGCTCGCGTACCTTCGCGGTAGGGCGGTTTCTCGTAGACGCCCATCGGTCCGTTGAAAACCACGGTGCGCGCCGCTTCGATGGTCTTCGCATACGCGGCGGCAGTCTTCGGTCCGATGTCGAGGATCATGGAATTGCCGACGTCTGACAGTTCGACTGTGTGCGCGCCGGCATCATCGTCGAACTTTGCCGAAACGACCGCGTCGACCGGAAGCATCATCTCGACGCCGCGCTTGGCAGCGAGCTCGAGCATTGCTTGGGCCGGCTGCAAATCGTCGTCGCGCAGCGACGTGCCGACATCGATCCCTTGTGCCGCCAAAAATGTGTTTGCCATTCCTCCGCCGATGCAGAAGGCCGTCACACGATCCATCAGGTTATTGAAGACGCCGACCTTGTCTTTGACCTTCGCTCCACCGATCACGCACACGTAGGGCCGGTGAGGATCGGTCAGGAGGTTCGAAAGCTCGGCGATCTCGGCTTCCATGAGCAAACCGGCGAAGGCCGGCAAGCAATGCGCGACGCCTTCGGTTGAAGCGTGCGCGCGGTGCGCCGTTCCGAAAGCGTCGTTGACGTAGAGATCGGCCAGCGCCGCCAGCTGCTTTGCAAAATGCGGATCGTTCCGTTCTTCACCCGGTTCGAAGCGGACATTTTCGAGCATCACGATCTGTCCATCGCGCAGTGATTCAGAAGCTTCTTGCGCGGCGGGACCCACCACGTCGGGCACCAGGGGCACATCACGGTGCAAGCGTTCGGCTAGGGCAGCGGCAACCGGTTTCAACGTGTATTTCGGGTTGCGTTTGCCCTCCGGCCGCCCCAAATGCGAAACGATGATCGTGCGCGCGCCGCGATCGGAAAGATAGCGTAACGTCGGGAGCGCGGAATCGATCCGTTTGTAGTCGAGAATAGCCTGCCCTGAGCCTGCCGAAGGGTCTTTGAGCGGCACGTTGAGGTCTTCGCGGAGCAGCACGCGCTTGCCGCGCACGTCCGCGTCTTTCAGTGTGCGAAGCGTGGGCACTACGCTCGCGCGGGTATTTTTTCGAGCACCAGCGCGGTGAGGTCGGCCAGGCGGCACGAGTATCCCCACTCGTTGTCGTACCAGGCCGCGATCTGTACGAGATCGCCGTTAGCGTTGGTCAGCAGCGAATCCACGATCGAGCTGTACGTGGATTTTTTGAAGTCGCTCGAAACGAGTTCTTCATCGCAGTAGCGCACGTATTCGCTCATTTCCCCGCCGGCGGCGCGCTTGAGGATCTGATTGACTTCGTCTTTGGTTGTCTCGCGTTTGACCTGCGCGACTAAGTAGATCATCGAAACCGTCGCCGTTGGAACGCGCAAAGCGAAACCGTCGAAGGTGCCTTTGATTTCGGGAATCGTCAGATACAGCGCTTTGGCTGCACCGGTAGACGTCGGGATAATGTTCGTCGCAGCGTTGCGGGCGCGGCGCAGATCTTTATGCGGTGCGTCCAAAATATTTTGATCGTTGGTGTAGGAATGGATCGTCGACATAAAACCTTTGACCCAGCCCAGATTGTCGACGATGGGTTTGACGGCGGTCGCTAAGCAATTCGTCGTGCAGGATGCATTGGAGATGATGTGGTGTGTTTCGGGATCGTAGTTGCGCTCGTTCACGCCGAGCACGATCGTAATATCCTCGCCCTTGGCGGGCGCGGAGATCAGCACTTTTTTCGCGCCGCCGCCGGTGATATGGGCGCGCGCTTTGTCGGCGTCGGTAAATAAGCCGGTCGATTCGATCACCACGTCGGCCCCCAGATCTTTCCACGGGAGCTTTCCGGGATCGCGCTCGGCGAGCACCTTGATTTTTCGCCCGTTAATGACGAGCGAGTCGCCGTCGCAGGAGACGTCGCCGTCGAACGTGCCGTAGTTTGAATCGTACTTGAAAAGATGCGCGCATTCCGCGGAGGTCGTAAGGTCGTTGACTGCGGCGATCTCGATCTCGGGATGCCGCTCGAGCAGAGCTTTGGTAAAGTTTCTTCCGATGCGGCCGAAGCCGTTGATACCAATTCGCATAGGACTTTCGCCTTTAGTCATCTCGAAGCGGATTCCCCGCGCAGGCGGCGCGCCAAGCGCGCCAGCGCGTTCAGACGGCTGCCGGCGGCCGGCTTGGATATGGGTGGACTGCAGCGCTTGCCCAGCTCCGCCAAACTTTCGTCGGGATGGTTGAGGCGCAGCTCCGCAATCTCGCGCAACGCCGCGCTCAAGTGGCGCAGGCCGTACGCAGAGCTGACGTAATCGATGATCTCGCGCTGTGCGGCGGCTGCGCCGGCGACTCGCTCGAGATTTGCCGCTTCTGTGTTCACCAAGCGATGAATGCGATTCTTGGTTTCCTTGAGCGCGTGGATGCCTTCAAGTTCCAATACGGTGTTGTGCGCGCCGGTGATGCCGAAGAACTGGACGATCGCCTCGAAGTCTTTATAGTAGAGCGTCGTGCGTTCGCTGCGGCGCATATTTTTCGGCGCACCGGCGACGGCGCGCAGGATCCATTCGAGTCGCTCGGCTCGCTCGCGATCCGGCGGCACGAACTCCAAGTGATAACCTTGCGATCCGGCGGATACCGAACCGCACGTCAAAAACGCGGCGCGAGCTTCCATCACACGATCGCATTTCCGAACCGGTTTGCGTGCGCGTTCGGGCTCGACCGGTATCGCAATTCGCTGCGCCGTGCGGTTTGTTTTCGTTGTCATCCTGAGGTTGTCGAAGGACCCCGAGGGGCGAGCGAAGCGAGCCTCACGAGGGGAAAGCCTTAAAAGAAGCCGTGCAACCGCGTTGCGATGTGTCACAAAGTATGTACGCTTGCCGATCGATCGAGTACCGTAGAGTACGAGGCCGGCGAGCAGTGCTTCGCGGCAGTGCGCCTGCTCCGGCAGATCGCGTGCCAGCGCGTCTTTGGTGTCGGCGGAAAGATTACGCATCGTCGTCGGGGCGATCTTCTACGACGTCGTACAACGCGGCCGCTTTGACCGCGGGCGTCATGCGCAGCGGAACTTCACGGATTCGCACGGTCACGTACCTGGTGGCGTAGTGGATGACCAGAACGTCACCGGGACGCACGTCGTACCCCGGCTTGAGCGCTTTGCCGTCTTTGGTTATCCGGCCGTGAACGAGTGCTTCATGCGCCTCGCTGCGCCGCTTGCTTAAGCGCGAGATTTTCATGAACTTATCGAGTCGCACTTGCACCATTTCCCGAAAAAAGAGATCGGCACCCTGCTCGCCAACCCGAGCGCCGATGGCGACGGCAGCTCGCCCGGCCATGCGCCGCGGCCAAGTCAACATTTTCGACGAAAGCCGGCCGATGTGGCGGCTCTTTCTGATTTTCCTGGTGCCGCTGCTGCTCAGCAACATGTTGCAGTCGGCCTCGCAAACGGTGGCCAGCATCTACCTCGGGCAGTTGATCGGCGTTCGCGCGTTGGCGGCGGTCTCCGGAATCTTCCCGATCATTTTCTTGCTGATCTCGTTTTTGATCGGACTCTCGAGCGGCAGCACCATCCTGATCGGTCAGGCGTTCGGCTCGGGCAACGTCCCCGCGATGAAGCGGGTCGCCGGCACGACGCTTTCGATCAGCGTCATGCTTGGAATCGTCGTCGCGGTCATCGGGATTTTCTTTAGCAACGACCTCCTGCGGCTCATCCACACTCCGGCCGACATCTTGCACGACTCGACGGTGTACTCGCAGCTCATTTTCTTTTCGTGCCCGATGTTGTTTCCGTACTTGGCGTACACAACGTTTATTCGCGGTACCGGCGATTCTCAAACCCCGTTTTACTTCCTGATCGTCAGCGCTATACTTTTAGCCATTCTTACCCCGCCTTCATTTTGGGCTGGGGCGGCTTTCCGCGCCTGGGAGTTTCGTCGGCAGCCATCGCCGGATACATCAGCAATGCCATTGCGTTCGTCGCCCTGCTGGTGCTTTTGGCGCGCCGCAAGGATCCGCTCTCGTTCGATTTCGAGATGATGCGCGACATGCGCATCGATTGGAAGATCATGAAAACCGTGGTCCGGCTGGGCGTGCCGATCGGTTTGCAAGTCATTATGGTTGCGCTGGCGGAGATCGCCGTCATCAGTTTTGTGAACCGCTTCGGTTCGGACGCGACGGCCGCGTACGGCGCGGTCAACCAGATCGTCGGCTACGTGCAGTTCCCGGCCATCAGCATCGGCATTGCCGCTTCGATCTTCGGCGCACAGTGCATCGGCGCCAAACGGGAAGACAAGCTCAACAGCGTTATCCGGTCGGGCGTCGGTCTGAACTACGCTATCGGCGGCCTCATCATCTTGCTCTGCTACATTTTTGCGTGGAATATTCTCGGGTGGTTCGTGACCGCCGAGCGTCCGTTGCAGATCGCGCACGCGTTGCTGATGATCACGTTGTGGAGTTACCTGCTCTTCGGCAACTCATCCGTGTTGAGCGGCGTGATGCGCAGCAGCGGAACGGTCTTTTGGCCGACGTTTAACGGTATCTTCGCAATATGGGCGGTAGAAGTTCCCGCCGCCTGGATCCTGATGCACAAGTACGGCATCGACGGAATTTGGATGGGCTACCCGATTGCCTATTGCGTCGTCGTGCTCTTGCAGTTCGGCTACTACGAACTGTTCTGGAAGCGCATGACGCACGAGCGCCTAATCTAGTACGGGCCACATAAAGTTAATCACAAGGAAACCTAGCGGCAACGTTCGTAGTGCTTGATAGCGTGATGGATAGAGAGCCGACCACTCGCGAGCTTATGGAAGCCCTGATCGATTTTAAGGACGGGGTCGCTGAGCAATTTACCGGAGTTTCGGGGCAATTTGCCAGGGTCAACGAGCGGTTCGATCGTGTCGATGCCAAACTCGTTGAACACGACAAGCGCCTCGAAGGCGTAGAATTCCACGTCGCCTCCTTAGACCGGCGCGTTGGCCACATTGAAACGCGCCTAGAAAACGTCGAGACTCGCCTGGGACACGTCGAAACGCGTGCTGTAAGCATAGATGCTTGTGTAGGCAGAATTGGCGTCAGCGTCGAGCAGTTACAGCGTCGGCTGCCCGCCTACTAGATCCGTTTTTTCTTTCGCGGCGTAACGCACGTGCCGGACGCTCGGCATACGACGATCGGTTCCGCGAGCGCGTCGGCGGCGGACGGGCCGGCATCCGGACGCGCCGCGATGACCTTGCGAGCCTCAAACGACATCTTGCGCGACGTATTGCCGGTGCTTTCGATGCGCCCCGACGCCTCGATGTAGTCGCCCGCGCGTACGGGCGCGAGAAACTCGACGCTGTCGTATCCGGCGAATAAGCCTTCATCGCCGTCGAGGCGGATGAGCAGCTCCGTCGCAACGTCGCCGAAGAGCTCGAGCATGCGCGCACCGTCGACCAAGTCTCCGCCGTAGTGCGCGTCGCTAGAACTCATCCGTACGCGAATCATGCTCGTGCGGTCTTTGCCATTTTCCACAATTCCTCGAGTTCGTCCAGCGTCATGTCGGCGAGTGACTTGCCGTCTTTGGCGGCGCGCGCTTCCATGAAACAAAAGCGTTTGTAAAACTTCTCGTTCGCCTCGCGCATCGCCGCTTCCGCGTCGATTCCGAGCGCGCGCGATAGGTTAACCAGCGTGAAGAACACGTCGCCGAGCTCTTCGCGCACGTGCGGATCGTCCTGCTTGGCGCGCCGGGCTTCGGCCAGTTCGCGCAGCTCCTCGACGAGCTTCTCGAGAATCTGAGAGGCCGCCGGCCAGTCGAAACCCACGCGGGCCGCTTTCTCTTGCATGCGCTGGCCGCGCTGCATCGCTCCGAGATGCCGCGGAATGCCGTCCAGGCGGCTGCGCCGTTTGCGCCCGGTGGCCTCTTCGGCTTTGAGACGTTCCCAGTTTTTCCACTGCGCGTCGACGTCTTCGATCACGGCCTCGCCGAACACGTGCGGATGGCGCCTGATCATTTTGTTCGAGAGCGCGTCGATGACGTCGGCGCTCGTGAACCGTCCCGTTTCGCTTCCGATTTGCGCGTGAAAAACGATCTGCAGCAGCAGGTCGCCGAGTTCTTCGCTGAGTGCGGTTTCGTCATTCAGCTCGATCGCTTCGACCACTTCGTACGTTTCTTCGATGAGATACGGCACGAGCGTGCGGTGGGTCTGTTCGCGATCCCACGGGCACGACCGGCGCAAACGCGCCATGATTTCGATTAAGTCGTTCCACGTGTGGTGCGTGGAAGCGGGCGGTAGCGGCACGAGCGGCATGGCGATCGCCGCCGAGAGCGTATCGCGCGGGACGCCCGGCACGATCTCCGTCCGAATCCCGCGGCTTTCGAGCGCGCGCACGAATTGCGGCAACCCGGGAAAGTCCGAAAGCGGATTCCCGAGGACGCCTATTGCGATATCGCTGCCCTGCAGCGACGCCGCGACGCTCTCGATAGCTTCAGTTGCGCCGCGGACGAAGAGTGCGGGATCGGCGGCGAGACCGGTGACGATCTCGACGCCTTGTGATTCGATGTAGGCGATCAGTTCCGACGGCGCGAGCATCAGTGCGGCGCGCCGCGACGCGCGCAGGGCATCGAGACTTCCCAGCGTGAGCAGTCCCGGATCGCCCGGCCCGAGCCCGACGATGCGCACCCTTCGACTCGCTGCGCTTCGCTCAGGGCGGGCTATGCTCGGTGCCTTCTTGGGCTACTTCGTCTGCGCCGGCGCCGGGGCCGCAGCGGCCGGGAGCGGCGTCGGGAAGAGACCGGCGAAGCGCGGGTCGCTGACGTCGATCTTTGCGGTTTGCTGCTGCTGCTGTAAGAACTGCTGGATCAGCGGACTCTCTTGCTGCTGTTTGAGCATCTGCGTGATCTTTGCCGTAGAGTTAGCGAGCGTGGCCTTTGTCGCCGGCGTGCGCGCCTCGATCTCGATAATGTGATAACCCAAAGGCGATTTAATCGGCGCGCTGACCTTTCCGATCGGTCCGCTGAAAACGTAGGCGTCGAAGGTCGGCACCATGCGGCCCCGCGGGAACAACCCTAGTTCTCCGCCGTTGCTTTTGCTGCCCGGATCCATTGAGTATTGTTTTGCCTCGGCGGCAAAATCTTTGCCGGCTTTCAGCTCGGCTTCGATTTTTTGTGCGGTGGCGAGGTCCGCAACGAGAATGTGGCGAGCGCGGGCCTGCGCCGGCTGATCGAGCTGCGCGTGATTGAGTTTGAAGTACGCTGCGATTTGGCCCGGCGGAATGTGCACGCCGGCGCCGACGGCTTTATCCAAAATGATCTGACGGCGGATCAAATCTTGCACGTCCTGTTCGGAGAGGCCGCGCGCTTTCAGCAGCTGATCCCACTGATTGGCGGGATATTGCGCCTTGTACTGATTTTCGATCTTGTCGATCTCGGGTTGCGAGACCGTAATCTTGTGGCTTTGCGCGTACTGATCGATCAGGTCGTCGGTCACCATCAGTTGCAGCACGTTGCGTGCCGTGACGGGTGTCGAACTGTTTTCGAGCTTTGTATCGAGCTGATCGCGTGTGATCGCCTGGCCGTTAACGGTGAGAATCGTGCTGCCGCCGGAGCCGCATGCGGTAAGTGTGGCCGCGAGCAACACCGCGGCTATTGATGTAAATTTTATCACCGCCGCCCGATTCGAGCCGGGCCCTAAATCGCCTCTAACAGGTCGCGCAGCAGCGGCATCCAGAGTGATTCGGGCGACGCGCCGCCGCGCAGCGCGGGCAGCTCGACGAGCACTTTTCCGTCGCCGAAACGGTAGCGGTTTCCGGTCAGCTTGCCAAAGCGCGCAATGGCGCTGGGCGCCAACGCAAAGCTCGAACCGACGCCGAGCGTCAGCCGCTTCTCGTCGACGATCACGCGCGTCACGTGCTTCTGCAGTGCGATCGCGCGCAGCTTGGTTATCTCGACCAGATTCTCCAGCGGCTTCGGAAATGGGCCGAAACGATCGCGCACGCCGGCGGCGACCTCTTCGACCTGCGCCCGCGTGCGCGATCGCGCGAGCTGCTGATAGATGGCGATCTTCTGTGAAACCTGCGGCACGTAATCGTTGGGAACGTACGCGTCGATCTTGACGTCGATGACCGCCTCGCGCCGCTCTTCGAGCGCGGCTTGTTGCCCCTTTCGCTCGGCGATCGCTTCGGCCAAGAGCTGGCAGTACGTATCGAAACCGACCGAGGCGATGAAGCCGGACTGCGCCGCTCCGAGCAGGTTGCCGGCGCCGCGAATCTCGAGATCGCGCATGGCGATCTGCAGGCCGCTGCCCAAATGCGCGAATTCGCGAATCGCTTCGAGCCGCGCTTTGGCTTCTTGCGAAAGCGATTTGTGCGCTTGATAGAGCAAGTACGCATAGGCTTGATGGTTCGAACGCCCGACGCGGCCGCGTAATTGGTAGAGCTGCGCCAGCCCGAATTTGTCGGCGTCGTTGACGACGATCGTATTGACGTTGGGGATGTCGATGCCGTTTTCGATGATCGTCGTGGCGACCAGCACGTCGATGTTGCCTTCGATGAATGCCTGCATAACCGGTTCGATCTCGGCTTCGCTCATCTGCCCGTGTCCGACGGCGATGCGCGCGCGCGGAACCAGGCGCTCCAGTGCGTTCTTGACGGCGTAGATCGATTCGATCCGGTTGTGCAGGTAGTAAATCTGTCCCCCGCGGTCGAGCTCGGCCGTTATGGCGCGCTGCACGACGGCATCGCTGGCCGGCACTACCACCGTTTTGATCGACATGCGGTTCTTGGGTGCGGTTTGAATGAGCGAGAGATCGCGCACGCCCAGGAGCGACATGTGCAGCGTGCGCGGAATCGGTGTGGCCGAGAGCGTCATGACGTCGACGCTGGCGCGCAGTGCTTTCAGGCGCTCTTTTTGCATTACGCCGAAGCGCTGTTCTTCGTCGACCACGATCAATCCGAGATCGGCAAAGACGACGTCTTTCTGCAGCAGCCGGTGCGTCCCGATGACGATGTCGACGCGGCCTTGCGCCAACTCGCGCAGAATCTCGCGCTGTTCTTTCTTGCTCTTGAAACGTGAGAGCTCTTCGATCCGGATTGGGAATCCGGCAAAACGGCTGGCGAACGTACGGTAATGCTGCGCGGCCAGCAGCGTGGTCGGTACGAGCAGCCCAACTTGTTTTTTGTCCGCAATCGCCTTAAACGCCGCGCGGATGGCGACTTCGGTTTTTCCATAACCGACGTCGCCGCAGACGAGGCGATCCATCGGGCGCGCGCTTTCCATGTCGGCCTTCGATTCGTCGATCGCTTTGCGCTGGTCCGGCGTCTCTTCGTAGGGAAAAGCCTCTTCCAGCTCGGCTTGCCACGGCGTGTCCGGCGCAAAGGCGTGTCCGCGCGACATTTCGCGCTCGGCGTATAGGGCCACCAAGCCATCGGCTATTTTTGCGAGCGACTCCGAAACGCGCGATTTGGTGCGCGCCCAATCGGCGCCCCCCATGCGCGAGAGCCGCGGCGTGGCGCCTTCGGCTGCGCTGTATTTGGCGATCTGGTGCATCTGCGTAACGGGCACGAGCATGCGGTCGGTGCCGGCATAGGCCAGATCCAGATAGTCTTGCGTTGCGCCCAGAATCGTTTCGGTCCGCAGCCCCAGATATTGGCCGATCCCGTGTACGCTGTGCACCACGTAATCGCCGACGCGCAAGTCGGCCAGCGTGACCGGCACGCCTTCCTTGACCGCGCGAATTTTGACGCGTTTGGGCGGCTGTCCGTAAATCTCACGATCGCCCAGCACGCGCAAACGCAGCTCGGGAATGACGAATCCGCTCTCAATGGATCCGTGGCCGATGAAGATGCCGCTAATGGAAGCCGCGTTTACGATATCGGTCGTGCGCGCAGCCCCTGTTGTAACGAGTGTCACCGTTTCGCCCGCTTGCGTCCAATCGCGTAGCGCTTGCGTGAACATCTCGATCTGCCGGTTGAAGTGTTCGGCCGGACGCGTTTCGAGCACGAACGACTGTACGACGCGGGGCAGCCATTCCAGCGATTGCGCGCTTTCGATCGCGCCGGGAAACGCTAACGCGCGCGTGCGCGCAAACGATTGGGAAAGATCGCGCAGCCGCGGATACGGCGCGATCACTTCGCCGAGCAGCGATTCTTGCACGTCCGCGGAGCGCACCGAGAGCTGATCGGATGCGAGCGCCTCGAGCAAGACGCTTTGCTCGCGCGAGCGTTCGTCGTCGAGTGCGCGCTCCAGCGTTGCGAGCATGCCCGGTTCGTCGAACACGAGCGTCGCGTGCTCCGAAAGGAAATCGAGGACTGTTTCACGCTCGTCAAACGCCAGTGAAAGCCACGCCGGGGGTATCTCCGCGCCCGTTTCGATGTACGATTTCACTGCGTCCGCGACGTTGCCCGGCGCATCTAAACGCTCGAGCACGCGAACGCGCAACGTTTCGTCGCGTGGGATTTCACTCCACGGCACGATCTCGATCTCAGGCAGAGTGCCTTCGCTGCGCTGCGATTCCAATTCGAATGGGCGGATGGTCTCAACCGTGTCGCCGAAAAACTCGACGCGCGCCGGACGGTCGGCGGTCGGCGGAAACACGTCGACGATTCCGCCGCGCACGGCGTATTCGCCGGCGGCGCTCACGACGTCGCTGCGATGGTAACCTAAGCGGTACAACTCACGCAGCGTGCGATCCCAACCCGCTTCGCTGCCGGCGCGCAGCGTAAAGCGCGATTCCATAAACAACGCGCGGGGCATGACGTACTGACGCAGCGCACCCAGCGGCGCGAGAATGATTCCGGGCTTACCGTCCGCCAGTTCGGCCAACATAGCCATGCGCGCGGAGTGCTCGGAGGGGCTTTCCAGAACGCCGACGGCTTCGTCGCGCGAACGGAGGAGCGAAACGCTCCGCGCCTCGTCTTCTTCGAGAAAATAGAGCAGGTCGGTAAACGCGCGTTCGGCGGCGTCGGCGGTCGGCATGGCGACGAAGATTTGGCCGCCGAGGGCTCGATAGAGCGCTGCCAGGAGCGCGGGCCGTGCGGCCGGGATCGTTTCGTGGAGCGCGTAGAGTCCGCGCCCTTGGCGCAGGCGCTCGATGACTCCGGTGACGGGCTTGGCGCCCTGGAGGGCGTGGACCAGCCTCCCCGCGAGCGTCTCCCCGGGGGTTGTCGTCAGGAGAGGCGGCGCACCAATCGTTGTCATCCTGGGACCAACCCGTGCTCCAACCCGGCTTTCGCGGAGATGGTTTCTCGCGACTCGAAAGAGGCGGGTCTCTTGCTTTCTGCGCTCGTTCTCGCCGTAGTTGCGTCTTCGCCTTGCACGTTTCGTCCGCAGCTGCAATTAGCTCCGGCCGTTGTGCGCGTACGCGTCGCCGGCGCGGCGCGTGCGTTTACCGCGAGCGCAAACCTGACGCTGTCGGTTCGTACGATGAAAAAAGCCGCCACAACCCGCGACGGGGGACTACGCGCGCACGTTGCAGGCTACTATGCGATCGCACAAAGTCTGGCGCAAACATCCGCGCTTCGTGCATTCGGATCGTCGCAAACGCAGGCGCGCACGCGCTTAGGAAAAGCCGCGGCGGCGCTGGTACGCGACGCGAACGCCGAATACGCGCGCCAAGTTCGCATCTACGATACGGTCACGGAAAATGGTAGAGCGCAGGGTCAGGGACCGGCGTATGGTTTTCCGGGAGGCCCGAACGCAAGCGTCTACTGCATGCGATAAAAACACCAGCCGCAATTGCAAATGGAACGAGCGCGATCGCAACGCTCAGAGACGTGGAAAGATCGGTCATGGCATCGGGAAGATAGCGCAAGACCGAAGCCAGCGTTAACGCCACGATCGCCCACGCGGCGGGAGTTTCCCACGCAAAAAGCGCCGCCGGTAAGATCCACAGCGCGTACCATGGGTACGGGTTGGGAATCGCAATCCATAGCGCGAGCGCCAGCAGCGCGGCGCCGCTGTGGTTGCGCTTCCATAAGAGAATGCATCCGCCGATCGCTAACGCCACGGCAAGTGCGGCGGTAAGCGCGAGCGCCGCGGATCCGCCAAACGCCGCGTCTAGGACGTACTGCAGGGAGAATTGCGGGAAATAGGTTCCGCGTCCGGCGTTGTGCGAGAGCTGTGCCAGCGCGGGCCACGCGACGACTGCCGCCGCGGCGAGTCCCAATAGCGTGCCGGTTAAGACGCGCGAGCGCAAGCGACTCTCTGCGAACATGAACGGAGCGACTGCGGCGGCTAGCAAGCCCGGCGCTTTTACGAGCGCCGATAACGAAACGACGACGGCACCCGTAAAGTGGCGCCCGCGTGTGATCAAGGCGGATCCCGCTAAAACGATTGCAACAAGGTAGACATCGTTGTGTCCTTCGGCCGCGGCCCAGATCGCGATCGGATTGAGCGCGATGCCCGCGGCGGCTGCGACGCGCGTGCGTTCGGGAAATGCCGCATGCGCCAGAGGAGCGCAGAGAACGAGCGCTCCGCAAGCACTGATGCGCAAGGCCCACAGCGGGGCGGCGGGGCCGAAGCCGGCAAAGATCGCGACGGTCGCTTGCGTGAACCATACGAATGCCGGGCCGTAAACGCAAGCCGGCGGAGGATTTCCCCACTGCCACAGCACCGCATCCATCAGCGGACCGCGCAAAGGAACGGCCGCATGCGCGTAGGGATCCAACCCGTGCAGCGCCATCAATCCGTACCCGGCGTAGGCGTAAACGTCGCTTGAAAATACGACCGGAAAAAACAACGCAGCTGTACACGCGAGCGCGCTGCAAATGAGTGTCATGGCGAGCGTAGTCGAACCACCCCGAGCAGCGCCCGGTACGGGCGCAAGCCGAGGGGATGCCAGGACCGCCACATACCCGACGCTTGCGATCGCGATCGCAACAAACAGCGCAAGCCACATCAGCGACCCGAAATTCCCCCAGTACGTCACCACGGCGAGCAGCTGCGCGCGGTCGACGGCAAACGTGGCGGGCACCCGCAGAAGAAGCAGCCGGCACGCGATGGCGCCGGCCACGAATCCTAATGGAACGAAAAAGGCTAATCGCATGCCGGTTCGCGTGAGCGAGCCGGAGCCGAAATGAGCTGCGCCGCTCCAAGCCCGAGCACGATCCACCACCATCCGCCCACTTTCGGATAGAAGACGAGCAAGTCGACGACTTGATGCAATCCGATCGCGATGCTGCCGGCGAACGCCGCCAAAACAAACGGTGAACGAAGCCGGTCCCGAGCGAAGCTCGCGATCGAGACGTACGTCAGCCACAGCGTTGCAGCGAACAGTGGGATGCCGCCTTCTACCAGTGACTGCAGGTACAAGCTATTGGCATGCGTGCGCACCCCTCGCAGCCCGGTGAGAGGAATCTCCAGCTCAAAATTACCGGCGCCCACTCCAAATATCGGATGCTGACGCCACAGCGCAAACGCGGCACGCCACAGTTTCGAGCGAGTGCCCACTCCGCCGGCATAAGAAGAGTCGCTAAAATCGTAGAGCCGAAAAAACACCAGTGAGTGAGTGAGGAAACCGGCCGCGCCGATTGCGGCCAAAAGTCCGGCAGCCATGTACGCTAGCGGCCGCGCGATGTGGTGGCGTAGCGTGATCGCCACCGTCAACACCCCAGCAGCCGCGCCCAACGCGCCTCCACGCGAAAACGTCAGCACGTCCGCAAGAACCATCAGAAAGAGTGCAGCTTGAATAAGGAATGACGGCGATCCGACGGAGAGCGCAAAAATCAACGGGATCGCCAGGTCGAAATATCCGGCAAGCTGGTTGGGTCCTTCCATTGGGCCGGCAATGCGAGGCATTTGATGCCCGTTGATACGCAGCAACGAAGTCGCCCCGTAAAACTCTTGGGCGAGCGCCAACAGTGAAACGAGCATGATCACAGCCACGCAGGCGTGCCGGACGACTGACGCGTTTGGCTCCAAGCGATATGCGCTGACAATCGCAACGAACAACAGCACATACTCCGCCGCCTTCAGCGATTCGCGTGCTACCGGAGCGATGTATAGCGCATGAGCGGCGCTGAAAATGGTGGCTGCGAGCACCAAACAGCCCGCGATTACGAGGGTGCGCGAAGCGGCGGACGCTAGAGGCCGTAACCATCCGTGGTGCGTCGCAAGCCCGAGCAGAACGCCCAGCAGCGTAGCTTTCGGAAGCGTGATCGTCGTTATCCACACGTCCCCGTAAATCGCGAACGGTTGGACGAGAATAAGAAGCGCGACTGCGTAGATTGGGCGTCGCATCGCGATCATCGCGCCTGTCGTAAAGAGCGCGGCGTACGAGATCGTCGCAAGTGCGTCCGGAAAGGCGTACGTCGTCACGCGGCGGGCTTCGCTATAGCGGTCGCGAACCCCGGCGCTATGGATGAAACGGCGATGCGCCATTGCATCGAACGCAAGCGTGACGGCCACGCACTGTCGGCGACTGACTGGGACGCGATCATCGACGGTTTTATGGAAGGCCGCATAGACGAAGCACAGACCGCCGCGCTGTTCATGGCGTGCGTGTGGCGCGGTATGACTTTCGAGGAAGCCCACGCGCTGACCGATGCGATGGTGCGCAGCGGGGAAACGATTTCGTTCGACCGCGCCAGAGGCATCGTCGTCGATAAGCACTCGAGCGGAGGAGTCGCCGACATCGTCTCGTTGGTTGCGGTCCCGCTGGCGGCGGCGTGCGGCGCGCGCGTTGCAAAACTTTCGGGCCGGGCGCTTGGCCACACCGGTGGCACGATCGACAAGCTCGAAGCAATTCCCGGTTTCAATGCTGCACTTTCGCTCGACACGTTCGTTCGCCAGGTCGAAACAATCGGTTGCGCGATTGCGGCGCAAACCCAAGCGCTGGTCCCGGCCGATAAACGGATCTACAACTTGCGCGATCGGACCGGTACGGTTCCCGCGATGGGGTTGATCGCTGCGTCGATCGTTTCGAAGAAAATCGCCTGTGGCGCGCATGCGATTGTGTTCGACGTAAAAACAGGTCCCGCGTCGTTTACGCCTCAACCGGATCAAGCTCGCGAGCTCGCGCGTTGGCTCGTTGAGATCTGCAAGGGATTCGGTCGCAAAGCCGTCGCCGTTGTCAGCGACATGCATCAGCCGCTGGGCCGCACCGTCGGCACGGGCATCGAAATGGTCGAAGCTCGCGACCTACTGCGGAATGGCGATAGTGTCATCCTGAGCTTGTCGAAGGACCCCGAGCGAAGCCGAGGGGTGAAGCTGATTTTAAAGATCGTCGCTGCGCTCCTGGACGCTTCGGAAATTTCCGGCGGCGAGAAACTCGCTGCGAAAGCCTTGGCCGGTGGAACGGGCTACGCGAAGCTCGTAGAAATGGTGGAAGCTCAAGGCGCGTCGCGCGGCGCCCTCGAGGGTATGGAGCTCGACTCGAAACCGCTTACCGCGAAGGCCTCGCAGTCGGGTTTTGTGCAATCGATCGACGTGGTCCATTTAGGAAATGCCGGACGGCGGCTTTCCCACAGCGACTCCCTCGGCGGTTTGTTCGTAAACGTGGCAATCGGCGAACGCGTTGAAGCCGGTCAGCCGCTTGCGCGCGTCTATGGCAAAGACAAGGACCACGTTCGTAACTTGGAAGGCTCGTTCAAGATCGGCGCGGAGCCGGTTGAACCCCCCCCGCTGATCTACGGCACCGTTACGTAGCTTACGAACGTTCGATATCTGAAATTAAGTAAAGCGGGCGCCCCTTCACTTCATCGTTGATTCGTCCGATGTACTCGCCGAGTATGCCGATGCCGATCAGTTGTACGCCGCCAAGAAAAAGAATCGCGACCATCGTCGAGGCCCAGCCGCGCGTATATTCCGGAATTCCCAAGCGAAATAACCGGAAAAAGATAATAATGATCGCGTACAAAAAAGCGACCGTGCTAACCGTGAAGCCCAGGTATGAAGCGAAACGGAGCGGCACGTCTGAAAACGACGTGATGCCGTCGATTGCGAATTTTAACATCTTGGACAGCGGATACTTGCTCGTACCGAACTGGCGCTCGTCGCGGTCGTACTCAACCGCGGTTTGCGCGAAGCCGGCCCAACTAACCATGCCGCGTAGAAACCGGTGGCGTTCGCGCGACCGCTTCAAAACTTCAATGACCCGGCGGCTCATCAGCCTGAAATCACCGGCGTTCATCGGTATCGATACACTTGTGAGGCGCCGGATGATCCGGTAGAACGCGCCCGCAGTTGCAAGCTTGAACCGGCTTTCACCCTTACGCGACCGACGCACCGCGTAGATGACGTCGTATCCTGCGCGCCAGCGCTCGACGAATTCCGGGATCAGCTCGGGCGGATCTTGCAGGTCGCCGTCCATCAACACGACCGCCTCGCCGCGCGAAACGTCCAGCCCCGCGGTGGCGGCGAGCTGGTGGCCAAAATTACGCGAGAGGTTCACAAAGACAACGTGTGGGTGGCGCTGCAACTCCTCGCGTATGCGGTCGGCCGTTGCGTCCGCGCTGCCGTCGTTCACCAGAACGAGCTCGTAGGTCGGATGGTCGGGCAGGCTTTCTAGAATGCCCCTCACGCGCTCGACGAGCGGCGCAACATTTGCCTCTTCATTGAAAAGCGGCACGACGACGCTCAAAACAACGGGCGCCGCGTTGCTAGCCATCGAGAAGCGGTTCGCCACCCGTCGAGAGAATGGCCTTTATCATGTCGCGTGCTGCGATGCTTGCCGCGTTTGCGGTCCTCGTTCTCATCGGCGCCGCAGCGCTTGATTGGTACAGCCACGTGCTTGCCGGAATGAACTCGGGCGGGCCGGTTCCGCTTCAATCGATCGCGCCGCGCGCGCCGACTGCCACGATCGCGCCTCGCCCCACAAGCCTACCGCCGGCCGTCAAACAAACCTCGGTTCCCACGAGCGGTCCGACCGTGCCGGCGTCAACAGCGACCCCGGCGGCAGCGGTGCCTCGCCAGCCGAAGATCATCAGTATTTCGCTGAGTTCTTCGGTCGTTACCGGCGGTCAAATCGTGACGGGCACCGTGCGAACCACGACCGACGTCGTCGCCGTGAAAGCGCGCATCGCCGCCTACTCGTCGCTGCTGACCAAAGTAGGCGCTGGCCACTTTGCCCTCTCTTACCGCGTGCCGAAATTGCCGTTCTTCTTGCACCGGACGTACACGATCGAAGTAACCGCCAGCAATGCCCGTGGGGAGTCAGATTCGAGCTCTTTGCCCATTACCGTGCGTTAGACCGTGTAGATGTTCAAAATCGTCTTTGCCCTGATGGTTGGTGCGCCGCTCATGGCTGTTTCGCAGACGGCGCCGAGCCCTCGCCCGGTTCCCACTTCGAGTTCCGCCGTGACTTCGAGCCCGCTGCCGGCGGCGTCGCCGTCGTCGTCGCCTTCGCCCTCACCAACACCGTTACCGACCCCGCTGGTTTTGCCGGCCGCCGCAGCGCCGCAGATTATCGCCGTGAGCGTGAACGAGACCGTCTTTCACAGCGGCGACACGATCACCGCGACCGTGATCACGTCAACCAACGTGCCGGCCGTGGAGCTCAGAGTGATGGGCAAAGTCATCAGGTTTGCGCGCGTCGATTTCGGCGTGTTCCAGTTGATCTACAAGCTGCCGCACATTCCGCGGCGTTATCTAAAGGACTATCCGGCCCAAATCGTTGCGATGAACACGATCGACGTCTACGTCGCCCGCAACATCACAATTTCTTTCCGCTAGCGCGCACTGCGGCGTTCCCACCAAGCGCGGCGCGCAAGTTCGCGCGCGATTTCGGCACCGACAAATTTTCGGCCGTACACGTCATAGTGGTTGTAGTACGAGTTGTACATCGGCTGATGGCCCGGACGGAATTCTTCGCTCAACATGAGGGGTCGCAAATCGATCATCGGCAAGCCGGACTCGGCAACTACCGTCGCAAGCGCTTGTTCCGAGCCCGTGTAATCGGCGCGCTGGTAAGGCTCGGGCAATTCGAGTTCACCCAAATAATCATCCCATGGTGCGAGTTCGCGGGCGACGGGATTGACGGCGACAAGGATCGGAATGCCGCTTTGTTTCGAAATTTGCGCGAGCGCTCTGAGATCCGCCAGCGTTTGCGACTTCCATTCCGAGATGTGCGCTGCGGCGACCGACATGATGTCGCCCGGCAGGCTCGCGGTGTTCAACTGCAGGACGATTGTTTGAAACCCCTCGGGTATTAATCTTTCCCGGATGACGGAGACGATGGCTGTCAGCTTCAGTCCCCCGTGCGCGTACGAGATGCAACGCGGCACGCGGCCGCTCGCCGCAAACTTCGGTCCGCGAGAAGCCCTTGCTCTATTGCGCTTTGGATGGATTCGGGCGTCGTCGTTGTGACCCAGACGTAAGAGTTGCCGATCAGCGCGATGCTGTAATCGTTGGGAGTGAAGCCGTAATCGCGAACGTCCGCAGGCGGCGGATCTTCCGGCTCGCGATCGAAAGTTGAAAGAAAACGGATGGCATGATTACCGGCGTCGGCGACGACGTACCCGCCGGCCGGCGATGCAACGATTGCAAGCGGAGTGTTGAACCGCGCAAAACGCCCGGTTCCGTCTGCGAATCCACCGCCTCTTGCCGGCGCTCCGACGTCGGTCGATCCCGCGATGACGCGCATGTGGTTGTTGTGCAAGAAATCGATGTCGTGCATTCTCGGATCGACGGCGACGACGTCGTGCGTATCGAGACCGATCAACGCGTATGGAAAACCGCCGAACTCGGCTTCAAATACGCCGGCGACGTCGATATCTTTGCGCTCGCCGAACATTCCGGCCCGGTAATGGCCCAGAACGTATCCGAAAGATTGCGGAAGGCGCCAAATACCCGTGGTGTCCGCCACGAGCAATGTGTCGCCGACGGTGTTGACCCCAGTGACTCCCGTTAAGTGCGCAGACGGCGTTCCTGCGATCGGATCCGAAACGTTTCCCGTAGCGTCGATCCTACGCAGACCGGCGACGTAATCGGCGACAAAGATCGTACCGTCGCGTGCCACCGCAATCCCGAGCGGCCGGGAGAACAGCGCGCTTGCCGCCGGTCCGGTTGCCGTGCCTGCGATCCCGCAGCGTCCGGCCAACGTCGTCACGACGCCGGAATGTATCCGTCGGATGCAGTGATTGGAGTCGTCGGCCACCAGGATGTCGCCCGCGGCCGTCATCGCGAGCCCTTTGGGCCGGTTGAAGCGTGCGCTCGCCGCAGGCCCGTCCGCGTATCCGCCATTGGCAATCGCCATCGGCGGCGCCGGTTTGCCCGCGAAGACGCGCCCGCGGCCAGACTTGTCGATCGCAAAGATCGCATGCTCGACCGCATCGGCGACGTAGAGCGTTCCGTCTTTCCCGTAGACGAGTCCGCTCGGCATCGCAAGCTTGATGGCCGTAACTCTGAGCGTCCTGACGGTTGCATCGGCTGGAACCGCTAGCGATGGCGCGATACGAGCGGCGAGTCCGAACGTGGGCGCGATGAAGAGCGATGCCAATCCGACGGCGGCGGCGCGCGGTAGTGTTCGGCGCGCTTCCACTATCTGCTGTTGCCCGGAGGCGGCGAAGGCGGCGGAGGCGTCGGGAGGTTGGGGAAGGGCGCCGGGTTATACGGCGTCGGCATCGAGAGCGGTACCGCCAGCGACGCGCCAGCCTGTTGATCAGCCCAGTGGTAGATCGTTTTCGTGAACGTCTGCGCGTCTTCGTCGCCAATGCAGATCTGATAAGGATCCTGCTCTATCCCATTTTGGCCGACCTGCACCGATTGCATCGAGCCGCGATCGAACAATACGTGCAGAACGACTCCCGACATCAACTTGAGCTGCAGCCGGTAGTGCAGCGCGTCCCGCCGATCCATTCGATAGGCTTGTGCGTTCCAACCGCTTTGATCCGAGGACATGTATACTGCGTCGGTGAGCGGCGTCGTAGCCGGAACCTGCACCGTGATATTTAAGGTGACGGATTTACCCGGCCGGATGTTCGCACAGGGCGAATTGCTGGCGGCGTGCTGGCCGAGATCGGGATTCGGTGCGGGCGTCGAGAGGACGATCGCAAAACGGCGCACCGCTGAGAAATCGCCTTCCGCCGCGAGCTTCGTCTTTGAAATCTCGAGTTTCGTGACGATTCCATTTTGATCGAAAGTAACGCGCGCATACTGGCGAGCTTGCGGCGGCTGGGCGGGCGCGCCCGTCTTAAGATCGACGATTACGATCGCCGGCGATACTCGAAATCCGTCACCGGTCGTAAAGAAGACGTAGCCTTTTTCGAAGTCCAGCACTTGCGCAGTTACGATTGTCGTGCCCGCTTGCGCTGAGGCATGGAGCAGCGTTCCCGAAAGAATTGCGAGCGAAAGAATCGCCGCGAAAGCCGCTCGCATCATCGCAGCACTTGGATGACGAAGTGCGGGCTCCAGCGCAGATTTGAATAATTGAAATAATATGCGCGTTGAATGTCGATCGACATATGCGGGTTTATTCGCATTCTCACCTCGGCCGTTACGTCATATGGCGGCTGACCCAGGAAGTTTTGAACGGTGAAGTTTCCCAAAATGTCCGGCTGCGCGAACGAGAAGAAAAACGGAATCGGGGCAGGGAAATCGGTATGCTTGCGCGCCAGCAGGTTGAACGTGAAATAGCCGGCGTTGCTGTAATTCAGTCCAAAACTTGCCGTGCGGAACGTGGCCAGGCCGTGAAACGCCTGATAGCCGGGGTACGCGACTCCGTTCACGACCGGAGTAAAGCCGGGGTAGATTATCGACTGCAGCGGGCCGTAATAATCCCCCACGTTTTGGACGCTGTACTCCAAGTATGCAAGGAAGTGAGCGTCGAGGATCTTGCTGAGGCTTACTTTGGTTTGTTCCGTGTCGATATAGTGCCCGGTCGAATTCCATTGCCTCTGCTTATCGAACGAGCTGTTGAGCGCATAGTATTTGGTCGGCACGTTCGTATCGGAACCGAACTTAAAGTCCGGCACGTAGAGTTGGAAGCCGAGCTGATGCTGCCATATCGTGGTGTAATTCACGCCCCCCAAAGTTTGCAAGCCGAGGCTGTCGTGCTGATAGCCGAATCCGTAATTCATGTGCGCGTACAAACGGCCGCCGTGGAAATACGGCGTCAAGGGCTGGTCGAACGTTTGGCCGAGAACTTGTAAGTTCGCGGGATGATTCGGGACCGTGCCATGGCACGGAGGGGCGCCATAGCAACCCAGCGGCAACAGCGAGAAGTTTTCGAATTGAAAGCTACTCTGCAGGTACGTGCCGCGCAGCGCCTGCGTCAGTTGAAGCGTCGTGACTTGCTGCGATTCGAGCGGCGACGACAACCCGAATTGAAACGTATGCAGCTGGCTGAACGTGCGTATCTGCGTGTAGGGCGATGGCCGATCGGAAAGCAAGAGATCCCAGAACTTTGAAGGCCGCGTCATCGGATTGACGGAGAACACGGCGTACGCTTTCGGGCCGCTCAGGTGCTGTTCAAAGGAGAAATACGTTTTGTTAACCGTGTCGTAACGAAAGTGCAAGGCTGAAATAGAGTTCGCGTTGCCGGCGAATTCGTAGGTGGCGTCGTAGTTTGCGCCTGCCAGCGAATTGTCGCCAAGGTGCGGATCTGAAGAAAAGTTCACATAATACGACGGCAAGGGTAGATAAAAGCCAAGGCCGTTGGCGATATCGAAACGAGCGCTTCCAAACCGGACGAACGATCGCGATTCGATCACGGCCGACTTCGTGAGGATGTACGGCTTCGTGTTTCCGAGGTCCGGGAAGTAGAATGTATCGCCGGGCATTTCGCGGCCCTTAGCGGGATGCGCAAAATCGCCGTCGAGGAACGTCCAATGGTCCGGTACGCCCGTCGCCGCTTGCGTGTCCCGGATGAACGGCACGAAATAGATGCGATTGAAGTCCAGAAAATCCGCGACCGCGGCGCCGTCCTGAGAGCCGGTGGCGTTTTGCATGTGGGCGTGGCCGGCGATGACAAAACGGTTGAGTTTCAGATCCATCGAAAATGCATCGCCGGAAAGCGTCATGCCGTCGGATGTCCGGACCTGGACGTTTCCATCGGCTTCAACCAAAAAACTATCGTAGAAAAATTGAACGCGGTCCGCGTGCAGTCGAATCGTCGTCGCGTGCTGCGAGTCCGAGGTGACCGCGCCGAACAACGCTTCCGCCGCCATAGTCGCCCAGTCCGGAGTCTTGGCGCGTATCGGGTGGACGACGCCACGGGCGAGCTTCGGAGCGACCGGATCTGACCGGGCGGCGGGCGCCCAAAACCGTGGATGGGCCGCCAGCGAGGCGGCCGCTAGAGGTAAGGCGGTCGGCGCCGGTGACGAGGCCCGCGACGGGGACGCGGTGGTGAGGGCCGGGTTGACCGCGGCGACTACTTTGGGGGCCGACGTGCGCACGAGCCGGGGAGCTGTGCCGGTCGTGATCGCCCCGTGCATGTCCGCGCCCAGTAGATTCGCGCCCTGTAGGTTGGTACCGCGTAAATCTGCGTTTTGTAGGCTCGCAGTTTCGAGATTCGCACCGAGCAGGTCAGCTTGCCGTAAGTCCGCGCCGCTCAGGTTTGCGTGGAAAAGGAGGACGCCTTGGAGGTTCGCATGCTGCAAGTTCGCGTTTTCGAAGATGGCGTCTTGTGAATTGCAACGCTGCAAGTTTGCGCCTAGCAAAGCCGCGCTCGCCAGGTTAGCGCCTTGCAGACCGGCGCCTTGAAGGTTCGCCGAGCGCAGGTTGGCTCCGCGAAAGTCCGCGCCGCGCAGGTCTGCATTCTGAAAGTCGGCGTTGCGCAGGTCGGCATTTTCAAAGTCCGCGCGTTGCAAGACAGCGCCCTGAAAGTTGGCGCCTCGCAGATGCGCATTCTTGTAATTCGCCGTTTGCGAGGCCGCCGCAGCCGGCAGGGTTGCGTTTACGAGCATCGCGAGGCAGCCGAGTGCGCAGAACACGCGCGCGCGAAGGGGCAACGTGGCAAATCTCCTTTGGCGTGCCGCACGTTCGCGTTTGGAAGAGGCTAGACCCCCGGACCCTTCGAAGGGCCGATTTCTTGATGTCGCGTTTTGCCGCATTCGTCATCGATTCCGGAGGAGTTGGTGCGCTCGAAGACGCCGCCGAATACGGGGATGCGCCCGGCGCCAATACTATAAGTAACGTGGCAAACCGCCTCGGCGGTCTCACGCTTCCAAATTTCACCAAACTTGGGCTCGGCTGTTTGACGGACATTTGCGGCGTGCCGGCGGTGACCGATCCCCGCGCGCGCGTTGCGCGTCTGCGTGAGCGCAGCAAAGGCAAAGACACGATAACCGGTCATTGGGAAATGGCCGGAATCGTCACCGAAACGCCTTTCCCGACATATCCCAACGGCTTCCCCAAAGAAGTCGTCGACGAATTTGCGCGCATCGTGGGCAAGCCGCCGCTCGGAAACAAGACTGCCTCCGGGACCGAGATCATCGAAGAGCTGGGGCCGGAACATATGGCGACGGGGCGTCCGATACTCTACACTTCGGCCGACTCCGTTTTTCAATTGGCGTCGCACGAGGAGATCGTGCCGGTGCCCCAGCTCTACGACTGGTGCGAGCGCGCTCGCACAATGCTCGTTCCGCCTCATGCCGTGAACCGGGTCATCGCCCGGCCCTTTATTGGGGCGCCGGGCGCCTTCGCGCGCACTGCCAACCGGCGCGATTATGCGATCGAGCCTCCGCCCAGCATCCTCGACCGCCTCGCGGCGGATGGCATCCCCGTGCATGCCGTTGGAAAAATCTGCGACATATACTGTGGGCACGGCATTGCCTCGTCGGTGCGGATAGCCGATAATCGTGATGCCATGGAGAAGGCTTTCGCCCTGCTTGCAAGCGTGGATCAAGGATTTATCTTCGTCAACCTTAATGATTTTGACTCAAAGTACGGCCACCGGCGCGACGTCCGCGGGTATGGTGAAGCCCTGGAGGCGTTGGATGCCCTTCTGCCGCGCTTGGAGACATATTTGCGGCCTGGCGACGAGGTGCTTTTCACGGCGGACCACGGGTGCGATCCGACTGCGCCGGGCAGTGATCACACGCGCGAGTACGTGCCGTTCGTGCACTTTGGCGCGGGGGCCGGTGCAGACATGGGCAGCGTCGACGGATTGGATTTAGTGGGTAAAACAGTGGCCGCATCTTTCAAAGGGGCTGCATGCAGGTAATCCACGACAAATCGGCATCGCCCAATGGTAGTGTCATGCTGGTCGGGCTTGGCGAGGGGTCGAGCCGGCGTATTCCACTTTGGTGGCGCGCCGCCAAACGGGCGACCGACATCGTCCTGGGTTCGCTTTTTCTGTTCTTCGCGCTCCCCGTCATCGTGGTCGCGGGGCTAGCTGTCGTTTTGGTCGACCGCGGTTCGCCGTTTTATGCGCAAGAGCGCATCGGCCAAAACGGTAAGCGTTTCCGGATGTTCAAGTTGCGCACGATGGTGCACGGCGCGCATGCGATGCGCGACGACATCCTTCACCTCAATGAAGTTGAAGGGCCGGTCTTCAAAATTCGCAACGATCCACGCCTGCATGCGATCGGCGCCTTTTTACGGCGGAGCAGCATCGACGAGCTGCCGAATCTCTTCAACGTCGTGCTCGGAAGCATGTCGCTTGTCGGCCCCCGTCCGCCGCTTCCTTCCGAGGTCGATCATTACTCAGCTGCAGCGCAACGGCGCCTTGCGGTTCCGCAAGGTATAACATGCCTGTGGCAGATCAACGGGCGCTCCGACGTGTCGTTCGAGGAGTGGATGCAGCTGGACAACCGTTACATCGACAGCTGGTCGCCATGGACCGATCTCACAATATTGGCCAAGACGCTTCCGGCCGTGATTCGCAAGGATGGGGCGCATTAAGCCGCACCTTCAAGTCGTTTCCCCGGGTTCACTGAATCGCGTCGCGCTGGCAGGCTCGACGCTTTTTATCATGGGTGCGACGCTGGGATCGACGCTGCTGGGCTTCATGCGCGAAGTCGTCAGCGCGAGATTCTACGGCACGCAGTGGCAGATGGACACGTTCTTGGCCGCCGCGGTCGTTCCGACGATCTTGTTCGGCGTCTTTAACGGTGCCCTCGTCAGCGCGCTCGTTCCGACGTTTTCCGAATATCTGACGCATGGCCGCGACGAAGACGGCTGGCGCCTTGCGAACACGGTCATCAACGGACTCTTCCTTATGTTAGCAGTCTGCGCGGTGGTCGGATTCTTCCTGGCGCCCTGGTTCGTCCCGATCATTGCTCATGGTTTCCCGGCCCCGCAGATGGGCGTCGCCATTCACATGACGCGCTGGCTGATGCCTTCCATCATCGCGGTTAGCCTCTCGGGGGTCTTCACGGCGATCTTGAATTCGCATCACCGCTTCAAGTCGGCGGCGCTCACGGGGATAGCCGTCAACATCGTGACGATCGGCGCCGTTTTGGCCTTGAACCACCGGCTGGGGATCTTTGCCCTCGTTCTGGGAACATCGCTGGGTTTGATAGCGCAGATGCTCGTGCAGATCCCGGCGATCTTGTTGACCGGCAAGTATCGTTTTACGATCGATATCCACCACCCCGGAATTCGTGCAATCGCCGGGGTGCTCGGGCCGATCGTGGTTGGCTCGGCCGCGGGCCAAACGGCGCTTTTCTTCGATCGCTACTTCGCATCGACGCTCACGCCGGGATATATCGCGGGCATGAACTACGCTACGAAGCTGGTCAACTTTCC
>JBBQQR010000010.1:0-73628 GCA_038215615.1 Vulcanimicrobiales bacterium
AAAGTCTGGCCGAAGGTCAGCGTTGGCGGCCACGCCGAGGACGTGTTGCAATCAATCTAAGGCTTTAGAGGCGAGAGGCCTTGCAATAAAGTGCCGCGTTCGTGCGCGGAGGCGAGTACATCCGGCCGAATCGGCTCGGCGAGAAAGTATCCCTGCACGAGCCGGCATCCGGCTTGTTCCAGCCAACGCAGCTGCTCGGCATTTTCAACACCTTCGGCGACGACTTCAAAATTTAGTGCTTGGGCGAGTTCCAAAATGGCGTGGACGATCGCAACGTCGGCCGCGCCATCCGGAATGCTGCGGATGAAGCTCTTGTCGATTTTTATCGTGTCAATGGGCAGATCTTTCAGGCGCGAGAGCGACGAGTAGTCCGTGCCGAAATCATCTAAGCTGATGCGAATACCGGCGGCCTGACAGCTCGCTAGACTGTTTCGTGTTTGAACGGCCTGGCTAAGCGCTGTCGATTCCGTGATTTCCAACGCGAGGTCGTTCGGAGAAGCGCCCGTGGTTTCAAGATACTTTGAGAGGCGAGTAAAAAAGAGTTCGTCTTGAAATTCTCTGATTGAAATGTTCACCGCCACTTTGACGTGCAGACCGGCTTTTTTCCAGCGCACGCTTTGAGCGAGCGCCTCTTCCAGAACCCAGGCGCCAATCGGAATGATCAGCCCGGTCTGTTCCGCGAATCGGATGAAATGTTCGGGCAGGACGGTCCCTTTCTCCGGATGATCCCAGCGTAAAAGGGCTTCGACCGAGTCTAGTTTGCGGGAACGCACATTCACGATGGGCTGATAGAGCAAGTGGAAATATCCGTCGGAAAGCGCCATGCGCAAATCGCGTTCCAGCGCGGCTTGATCCATGGCATCGTGATGCATATGCGGCTTGAAAAACTCGAACCGGTCTCCTCCTTGGGCCTTGGCTTTATACATGGCCGTGTCGGCGTTCCGAACGAGATCGTCGGCCGTGAGCCCATCGCCGGGATACAGGCAGATTCCTACGCTGGCGCTGCTGGTAAACGATTGCCCCTTTAACATGTGAGGAGTCCGCAGGCTGGTCAGGATGTTTTCTACGATCGGAAGCACGCCGTCGGCGCCGCCGACGCCCTCGAGCAGAACGATAAATTCGTCGCCCCCAATGCGCGAGACCGTGTCGCCGTTGCGTACACAAGCGGTCAAACGGTCAGCCGTCGTGCGAAGAACCTGATCGCCTAGACCGTGCCCCACGGAGTCGTTAACAAATTTGAAGCGATCCAAATCGAGGAAAAGCAGGGCTAGCCGCCCGCCTTGATGATGAGCGGTAATCATGGTGCGGCGCAAGCGATCCTGTAGGAGGTAGCGATTGGGAAGGTCCGTGAGGGAATCGTGCCGCGCTAAGTGGTGAAGGCTTTCTTCGGCTTCGCGACGTTCGGTGATGTCGAGGCCCGTTCCGTAAAGTTTGATCGGGGCTCCGTCATTACCGTAGATAAACTGGCCGCGCGCCTGCACCCAGCGTATGGCTCCTTGGGGTTGCACGATGCGATGTTCGTGTAGGTAAGGGACCTTCGTTTTTAGAGCCTCGCCGATGGCTTCTTGGAACGACACCAAATCGTCGGGATGCACGAGCTCGTAGTAACTCTGTTCTTTTAGGGCAGTCTCCCTCGGAACTCCGAACATGTTGTAGAGATTGTCGGACCAAAGGAGTTCACTTGTAGCCAAGTCGACTTCCCAAAACCCCAGCCGGCCCACTTCTTGTGAGAGATTTAGCCGTTCTACCGTCTCCCGGAGAGCCTCTTCGGCGAATTCTTGATCAGCGCGCCGTAAGGTAGACAATTCCTCGTGCGACGATGCCAGAGAGCGATACAATTGCGTGATTTGACCAAAAAATACGACTACCATGATCCCGGATGAAGAGAGGCTAAAAACCTTGCCGGCGTACCAGCCCGTTGTAAAGCGATTGCAAGCGCCGCCCAGTATTGCGTCGAGCATCGACGCCAATACAGCGATACTCATCCACAGGTAAACGCTCTGCACGTGCCGGGAGCGCAGAACGAGCCCCGCGATCGCCAGTATATCCGTTACAACGATGATCGGCAGCACGCTCAGGAGCATCGTTCGCGAAAATGCGAAGTGACGGATCAACACGGGAAGGTGGGCGGAATAGTGGATCGTGGCTGCCGTGGCCGACACCGCAACGAATCCGCACGTTAGGCATAAAGCCGCCACGATAATGCGGCAGCGCTCCCGAGTCGCAACCAGCCCGGAACTTCGGCGGAGGCAAAGACCCGCAATGACGGCCACCGGAAATGACAGGTGCCACAGAGTCCACATGACGACCGACGTTTGTTGGCCGCCACCGAACAAGCCGGCCGGTGAAAGAACTCCGGGGAACGATACCAAGTAGGCGGCAACGAAGAATGCAGAGGCTGTAAATCCGGTGCCGAATGCAGCTAAAAACGACTCTCTGCTCTCGATAAACTGACGGAAGAGCAGGTATGCGGAGAGTGACGCGGTGGCCAGGACGGCGCCCATCAGAATAGTAAGGGCGCCCGGCAATACTGCCGCCGGGTTGCGGAAAAAGAAGATGCCGGTCGTTGCTGCGGCGATCATCCCGCAAGCTATCCAGAAAGCCAGGCGCCGCTCGTGTTGTGCCGACAGAGCCCGAGCGAAATGTATTATGGGGGGATTCTGAGCTTCGGCGGTCTCGTTCACCAATATCTATTACTGCGGCAGGCGGCGGGAACCGCTTGGCAAGACGAAACCTTAACGCAAATCAATTTTCGGTTTTAGCTTCGCCGCGCGGTAGCGAGAACTGGAGAAGCGAGCGTACCGGCGCAAGACCGCGGCTGACGACGGCGCAGCACGTGACGCGTAATTTGAGTTCTTCGAGCCGATCTTTGGCCGCGAGCAGTTCGCGCGCAGTCGTGACGACGTCCTCGAGGAGCAGGACGCGCTGCCCGGCTTCGTACGCCCCTTCGACGTACTCACCGGCGAACGCGCCGTAGCCTTTGGGTTTTTTGCGCACGGCGATCATGGGCAGGTTCGCGAGCTGTGAAACCGCAGTGGCGATCACGACGCCGCCGAGCTCCGTGCCGCCGATGAGATCCGGATTCACCTCGGAGATAACCGGAACGAAGAGCCGCGCGATCCGCCGCAAGACGTGCGGATCAGAAAACAGCCGGAACTTGTCGATGTAATAATCGCTTCGCGTGCCGCCCGCGAGCATGTAGTCGCCGCGGGTCAGCGCGCGTTCAACGATGATCTTGCGCAGCCAGTTGATATCGGGCAGGCGCGCGAGCGATTCGTTGGAGCCTAAATACTCCACTGCCAGGCGTTCCAGGACTCGGTCACCGGATTGGGTGCAAAGCCCTTAAACTTGATGCTGATCGGATGCATCGCGCGCTGATCGTAGATAAAGATCTCGGGGAGGTCGCGCGCGAGGTAGGTTTGGATCAGGTCATAGGCTTTTTTGCGCGTCGGCCGGTCGTAATTGTTAAGCGCAATTTTTTGCGCCGCTTCCATATCCGGGTTGCAGTAACGCGAGTAGTTGTATCCTTTTGGCGCCATGTTCGCGCAAGCGTATTGTGAAGCGTCATCGGGATCGATGCCCGCATACCACCCGGCTAAGCTCAGGTCGAACTTGCCGCTTTGCAAGATGCCCCCCTCGCCGGCCGGCGCGAAGAGCACATCGCCCGGGTAGTATTTGATATCGGCGACGATGCCGACTTGGTGCAGCATCTGCTGCATCTCGATGCTGTTCTTGCGACGCGTTACGTTGCTGTTGTTGCTGACCAGCGTCAACGAGAGCGGCTGGCCGTCCTTCATCATGATGCCGTCGACAGCGCGCGGCTTATAGCCAGCGTCTGTAAGCTCTTTACGAGCCGCCTGAATGTTCGGCGGATACTGCTGGACGTTCGGGTAGTACGACCACATCCAGAACGGCTGATCTTCGACCGCGATGCGAGTCTGCCCAAAGGTCAGCGTGTCCACGATGCGCTTCTTGTCGATCGCAAATGCGACGGCGCGCCGCACGTGCATATCGTTTAGCGTTCGGCCCTTCTCGACGTTGAGTTGGACGTCTTCATACCCGTTCACGTCCACCCACGCCAGGCAGACACCGGGAATATGTTTGACCTGCGGATAGTTGCTGAGCGACGCCTCGAACATCCAGTCAAGCGCATGCGTCTGCAGCATCGAGCGCATCGTGTTTTCGTCGGGCACGACCTTTATGATAATTTTCGCCAGGCCCGGTTTCCCCATCACGAAGTTGTCATTGGCAACGTAGGTGAGGTGATCGCCGTGGGCCCATTCCTGGAATTTGAACGGGCCGTCGCTGACGGTCGGTGCCGAATTGAATGCGATCTGGTTGATGTTCGGATACTTGGCGAGCACGTGCGCCGGCACGACCGGATACGGCTGGTCGCTGTCCGCGAAGAACGTATTGATGATCGGCGCGAATTTGCGCGTCAGGTGCACGACGACCGTGTAGGGGTCGGGCGTGTCTACACTCTTAACGAAGTCGTAGCCGTGGCGCGAAATAATGTTGTTACTGTCGCTCATGATCGCTTGCCACGACCACTTGACATCCTTGCTGGTCACCGGGACTCCGTCGGTCCATTTGACGTTCTTGCGCAGATGGTAGGTGATCGTCAAGCCATCTTTGCTGATCCCGCCGTTTTCGAGCGTGGGCACTTCGCTTGCCAGCGAAGGAACCGGATCGCCCTTCGGATCGGCATGCAGGAGCGGAAGAAAAGCCAGGAATTGGATCATTCCGTCGGTCGTGTTCGAACTCAGCAGCGGGTTGAGGTTCTTAATGTCTTGCTGAATGGAGATGCGCAGCGTTCCGCGCGTCGCATTTGCGGCGGGCGGATCGGCGGGTGCGCCGCACGATAGCGAATTGACGGCGGTCGCTCCGCCGCCGGTCTTAGTGCAGCCGGCGAGCATCGAGACGATCAGAACGGCAACGACGAAATGTTTCATGTTTTCCTTAAACCGCAGCTTTCGGAGCAGACCATTTGCCTGGTACGGGATCGAAGCGCTCGTGCCGCCAGGAATACGTGCCGAGCCCTTGTGTAGCAGTTCGTAGTTCGGTGATGTAGCGCGCCAGCTCCACTTGCGGCACGTACGCTTCGATCGTGTCGCAGCCGGGCTTGTCGGCCGGGTTCATACCCAGAATCTGCCCGCGTTTGCCGGTGAGCTGCTGTATAACGGAAGAGGTATGGTTCGAAGGCACGGTGACCGCCACATGCACGATCGGTTCGAGCACGACCGGATTACACTTGGGCATTGCATCGCGCACGCCCATGCCAGCGGCTGTCTTGAACGCTTGTTCGCTCGAGTCCACATCGTGGTAAGCGCCGTCGAAGAGCACGACGTGCACGTCCGTCACCGGATATCCGCCGACGCTGCCGTGCATGAGCGCTTCGCGCACACCCTTTTCGACCGCGCCGAAAAATTGACGCGGAACGACACCGCCGACGACTTTCACTTCGAACGTGACGCCGTGACCGCGATCTTGGGGCGCGAAGCGCAGCCAAACATCGGCGAATTGCCCGTGGCCGCCCGTTTGGTGTTTGTAGCGCGAATGCACTTCGGTGCCGGCCGTGAGCGTCTCTTGATAAGGGATCATGGGAGGCGCGGTCATCACCTCGACTTTGAATTTTCGAGTCAGGCGTTCGACGGCAATCGCCACGTGCTGTTCGCCGTTGCCGAGCAGCAAAAGTTCGTTGGTGATCGGGGCGCGCTCCAAGCGCAGTGACGGGTCTTCGTCGATGATGCGCGCGAGCATCTGCGAAATTTTCGCCTCGTCCATCCGCTCTTTTGGTCGAATCGCGACGGCGAAAACCGGCGCGTTGGCCGGAACGCGCGGTAAGAGGACCTTGAAATTATTCTCCGTCAGAGTGTCGCCGGTGGCGACACTTTCCATACGCGCGATTGCCACGATACTTCCCGGCCCTGCCTCAGGGACCGCTTCCTGTTTCTTCCCTTGCAAACGGTAGAGTCCACCGGATCGGACTTTTTCGCCGCCCTTGGTGATGTTGGTCAACGTGGCGTCAGATTTTAGCGTGCCCGAGATCACGCGCACGATCGAGAGTTTTCCGGATTGCGGATGAATCGACGTTTTAATCACTTGTGCGATCGCGGGACCATCGGCTTTCGATTCGATCGGGCAGCCTTCGGCATCGAGCACCGGCGCATCGGCCGGCGAAGGGAACCATTTTTCCATCGCGCGGACAAGCGCGTCGACGCCGTAACCGGGAAGACCCGCGGCGACCAGCACCGGTACGATCTGGTCGTGCGCGCACTCCAGGCAGAGATCTTTCTCGACCTCGTCCAGCGGCGGCTCGACGCCTTCGAGCAGCTCTTCCATAAGGTGGTCGTCGAAATCGGCCATCGCTTCGAGCAGCTCCGCATGTGCTTTAGCAACGCGATCTTGCATCTCGGGCGGCACGCCGGTCTCCTTTTCACCCGTGCCGTCGTACTGGTGCGCTTTGCCGGCGGCTAAATCCACGTAGCCGCTAAAACTTTCGGCCGAGCCGATCGGGAGCTGTTCGGCCACCACGTGGCGTCCGTATGCGCTTTGCAGCGCTTCGAGCGTGCGCGTGAAGTCCGAACCCGGACGGTCGAGTTTGTTGATCACAAACAGGTGCGGCATCTTGCGCGATTCCATGAAATCGATCAGCGCTTGTGTCTGCGGAACGCGCGCCGGCTCCCCGTCGAGCACCACGATCGCCGCATCGCAGCCGGAAACGGCGATTTTTGCTTCCTCGAAAAAATCGATGAAACCCGGGCAGTCTACGAGCGTCATGTCAACACCGTCCGCCGTACAGTGGGCAAAGCCGACCGTGGTGGACTGGGCGTGCCCGATGCATTCCGGTTCGTAATCCGTCATGCTGGTGCCGTCGGTGACCGCGCCCCTGCGGCTGGTGGCGCCGCAATGCGAGAGAATCGCTTCCACCAGCGTCGTCTTGCCGGCATGGTGAGTTCCGACGATGGCGATATTACGAACGCGCGAGATGTCCGTCATGGCAAGCTCTCCTTGGAGCAGTTAACGTTTTTTGCGGACCGGGGCTTTCTTTTTGGCAGCCTTGGGTGCGGGTTTCTTGACCGCAGCTTTTTTGGGCGCGACTTTTTTCGGCGCAACTTTTTTCTTAGGCGCCTGCGCGGCTTTTTTCACCGCAAGTTTTTTGGGCGCGGGTTTCTTCGCCGCCGGTTTGGTCTTTTTGACCGCGGGGCGGGCCGTTTTCTTCACGGCGACGGGTTTCTTTTTCACTGCCGCCGCTTTAACGGGTTTAGCCGGCTTAACGGCTTTGACTGCCTTCGCCGCGACTTTGCGCGCGGGCGGTCTGAGCAGCCGTTTCGAGAGGCGCGCGGGGGCTGCGGTTTTCTTTTTCTTGCGGCCGCGCAGCGCGCGTTCCTCGGCTTCGTCGCGCTCGGGTAAGCCGAGCTCGGCGCGCCCGTAACCGCTGATGCTGCTGCCGGCCTGAACCGCCGGCTCCTGCGCCATTACTTTCTGCATATGCTCTTTGGTCGCGCGCAGCGCAACGCGCGCCAGCCGCCCGGCGACCGGGAAAACTAACTCGTTGATCTTCGCTTCGTCGAGCAGTTTGAGAACGATCTCGAAGGCGCTGCCTTGATCCTTCGGGCTGTGGGCGTCGGAACCGACGGCAATCCCCACGCCTTTATTCTTGGCTTTCTTCATCAGGCGCAGCAGCGCGTCACGATATTTCTGTTTTTGCTCGGCCGGATTGTCGCGGTAAATGAAACGCGTGTTGATTTCGATAGCGAAACCTCGCGCGGCACACGCGTCCAGCACGCGGTTTTCATACTGCTCGAGCCGTTTCATGTCGGGCCAGTTGCCGAAGACGGCCGGCGCATAGATATGCGCGACGATTTGCCCAGGCAGCTTCTCGATGTCGTCGATCAATTTTGCGACGTACATCTCCCACGCTTTTTGCGTGCCGACGACGGCGAAGAGATCCTTAAACTCGGGATTGTCAAAAGGCCACGGCCAGTCCGCGCCTTTCTCCGGATGTTCGATCGTGAGAAAATGTACGGAACGGATCATGCCGTCGGGCTTCATCGCGTCGACAATGTTCTGAGCGTCGGGACGCGCGCGGGGATCGTCGTCGATCTCAGCGCCGATCGAAAAACGCATGCCTTTGCGTAGCCCTTCGGAAACGACCGCCGCGTGCGCGACGTCGACGCCGGCGGTTTCAGCCGCGCCGTATAAGTCGCCGGCCTCGGCCAACTTCAGCGCGCGCCGCACCGTGTTGACCGCGCCCGGATCTTCGAACGTCAGATAGTTGATATGGTCGGAAACCATGAGGAAGCGCGGCGACCCCCGCTGGCATGCATGGAAAAACCACAAAAAAAGCATACGCGCGGAGTATGCGATGGGGCGTTCCTCGGCAAACGGTTTGTGTTCGCCCTTGGCGTGGCCGTGAACGTCGGGGATGGCGGCGGTGCGGGGGTCGCTCAGATCATTCTCCTTAGACTCCGGCCGCCGCAGCTTGCCTGCCGGCGTTGCGCCTTTCGATCGAAGGGATGGTGGCGGCTATGGCCAGTTCGATCGCGCGATTCATTAATTCCAGAGACATTGAGGGACTGTTTCCCGCTCCGGCTGCAATGGCTTGCTCGGGGAGGTAGGGCAGATGGATGAATCCGGCCGTCACCGGAGGCGAGACCGACTCAGCGATGCCCAAGACCTCATACAAAATTTGATTGCAGAGATAGGTTCCGGCCGAATTTGAGACGTAGCCGGGCACGCCTTCGCGCTGCCAGGCCTCGACGATGTCGGCAATAGGCATGGGGGAGAGCCGCGCATCGGGGCCGCCCCGCAGAATCGGCTCGTTCGTGCGTTCCTCGCCCGCGTTGTCGGGCTGCTCGAAGTCGAGCATATTCACGGCCACGCGTTCCAGCGAGACCGCGGTGCGGCCGGCGGCGAGACCCGTGCAAACGACCAACTCAGGCTGCTCCTCTTCAAATGCTTGGCGCAGGCGATCGCCTACGCCCGATGTCTCCACCGGAAAAACCCGTGCGACGACACGGCGCCCCGCGATGAGGCGCCCTTCCAGACTGCGCGCGACCAATTCGCTGGGGTTGACGCTGCTGCCGCCAAACGGCTCGAACCCCGTCACGAGAACCGAACTTGACACCGGTAAAAAGGTTAGGTGAAAAAAAGCCGGCTCCTACGAGCCGGCTGGACTTGTGGTACCGCTGCCGCCTACGAGGCGGCACCTCTTTTCATCGTAATGGTGTAAAAACGCTTATGACTATCGATACTTACGATGACCACCTCCTCCGTCCGGCTGTTTGCCCTCTTTCGTATATTTCTGAGGGAACCGCGGACTAATTTGAAAGCCGACGTTCAGCGCTCCGGGCGATAGCCCTCCATCTTTAGCAAACGTGCCTTCATCTCGATTCCGTAACCGTAATTGTGCAGCTCGCCGTGGGAGTCGACGACGCGATGGCACGGGAAGAAGAGCGGCAGCGGATTGCGCGCCATCGCCTGTCCAACGGCACGCGCCGCCTTGGGCCGGCCGATCGTTTGCGCGACCCACGCATACGAGCGCACTTGGCCCGGTGGAATGCTGGCGGCAGCTTTGAGCGCGTCCTGTTCGAACTGCGTCAGATCGGTGATGTCGACTTTATTTTGGTCGACGCGCCACGTTTTAAAGTAGTCGTCGAAGATTTTTTGAAGCCACACGGGCGTTTGTCCCTTGTCGACGGGCCGGTGCAAGCGGCGCTCGATCTGCTCGCGGACTTTGTCGAGCCCTTCACCGCGATCCAAGCCGATGAACGCGATACGGTCGCCCTTGTAGCCGACATAGACGCGTCCGATTTGCGTGCGCAGCCATGTCAAGACGATCGGCGTGCTGCGGTGTTTACTTTGCAGGGTCGCGATGTGTTCGATCACGCGTTTGGCGAGATCGCACGAGGGTTCGGGCTGCGGGAGGCACGAGAGGCAGTAGGCGACGCCTTCGTACTGTTCGTAGAGATCCTGGCAGTTTTGGCACGCGCGCAGATGGGTGTGGACGGCGGCGCGGAGTGGGGGCATTCCTTCGCGGATATCATCCCACAGCGCTTCGACTTCACGACATCGCATGGAGAGGGGCTCCTTCCGGCACGACTTTGCCGATTTGCGGTCCGAGGATACGGCGCAGAATACGCACCGCGCGATGCACGTGCGATTTGACCGTTCCGATCGGTTGGTTGAGAATTTCAGCAATTTCGGGGTGGCTGCGGCCTTCGATAAACCGCAGCGTGGCTGCGGCGCGCAGATGCATGGGGAGTTGGAGGAGCGCTCGCTCCACCAGCGCCATATCGGCGTTTCGTTCGAGGATCTTTTCGGGCTGCGCGGGGCCATCGTGGCGCGAGCTGCGCAGCAGGGCATCGGGATCGGCCAGCGCATCGAGCGCGACGTTGGTCGGCCGCTTTCCACGCAAGCGGTTTCGCGTAACATTTAAAGTGATGGTGTAGAGCCACGGCTGCAGGCGCAACTCGCCGCGCTGCTCCGGGGACATTTTGGCCAGGGCGCGATACGCGCGGACGAACGCGTCTTGCACGATCTCTTCGGCGTCTTCGCGGTTGCCGGTCATGCGCAAGGCGAAGCCGTAGAGCCGGCGCTCGTATTCATCGACGATACTGTCGAAGCGGTCGGCTTCAGGAGCGCCGACACGCTTCACCGCTTTCTTCTGTGCCGGAGCCGGCACCCAATACTCCCTCAAGGACGGTGCGAGAGCGGTCATATACGCTTTCGAAACACCGCTGCCTGGGGCGAAGGTTTCACATTAGGCTGGGCGAACCCGTCCGCCATGACGCCCCAAGCGTTCATAAAAATCCCTAACCGTTCAGGCGCGCTGCGCCGAGCGGTTTTTGCTTTCTGGGGGTACTGATGGAAGCGATCGAGCCGAAGGAAGTTATTTTCGATGCCTACACGATGTGCAGTTTTCTTCCGGCGCTCGATTCCTCACGAGCTATACCCTTGGTCCTGATCGGTTACCGAAACGGCGAAGATCCGTGGTTCGTTTGGCTCGTGCCCAAAGAAGGCATTTCAGCCGAAGGCCTGACCGACGATCCGTACTATGCGAAAGTGCTGCGCGATCCGCCCGCGTATTTCGTGAAAAAACTCAACAAATACATCGAGGAAACGGGTTCGTGCAAACGCGGCGTTGAGATGCTTATCGATTGCCACCAAAATCATCTCGCGTTCACGCCGCTCGTCCACTTGCGCGAACGGCCCTTCACGCACCCAATGACGGTGGAGTTGCTGGCCGCCGTATAGCTTCGTTTCGCTGCAGACGCTAGTGCGAGCTCGCCTCGGAACGCGACGGTAGTGCTGACGGCTGCGCCTTGATCGATCGCTCGTAGACGATCGTCACCGGCGAGTGGCGCGAGCCGTTTTGCAGCGTGCCCGAAATCGTGAGCGTTTCGTTCAGCGCGAGCAGAAGCGGATCGCCGCTCATCGCATAATATGCGGTTCCGCGCATGCGCATCGTTCCGCGCATCGTCATCGACGCACGGTCCGGGAGTGGACCCGCCATCGGTCCGGCCGCGTCGAAGTTGACGGCTAAGGCGTTCTGCGAGGCAACGCGTTCGTTTGCGCCCCGCCGTAGGTAGCCGCGCAGCGTGCCGCCCATAACCGGCGCGGGGAACTCGAACGGAACGTCGCTCTTTAACCGAAGCAAATCGTGGAGCGTTTGCTGGTCGAGCTCGATCGCAAAGGGCTGGTTGAGGACGGTCAGATAATCGGGGTCGCCGTCGGTACGGTCTTGCAGCTCGCCTTGCGACGTCAAAATCTGAACGAAGGCGGCGTGGGTCGGAACCCGCCCGCTTTCATCGATGCGCAGGTACTTCGCATCGGCCCGGAACTGTGTCTGCTTCCCTACACTGCGAATCGTCAGCTGCTGGGTGCCGCTGTACGAGATGTTGGTTTGCAGGTCAGAGGAACCGATCCGGTACCGGTCGCTTCCGCTGACGGCGTATCGCTGATCGGCGCGGGCGGGCAGCGCAATCACCAGTACCGCTACCATGCCGAGGCCGACGATGCTGCGGTGACGAGTGATGGCTTGGACTCTCTTTCTTGGTCGTTCTAGGTGGATAGGCCCAATTTGCTGAACCTATTATCCCAATAAAGACGCTTAGTTCAAACGTCTGAAGGTGGGAAGTTTGGGTACGCTCCGGTGCGTGAAGGCCGCCAGCATTGCCTTATCCTTTTTGCTGATCCTTGGGCCTCTGCTCACGGTTATCCCCGCAATTGCGTCTCCTACTGCTGAAATCCCCAACGCTCCGACGGCGGTTGCAGTGACGCTGCAGCGCATTTACCAGCGCGCCTACGACGAGGCCTACAGCCGGCACGCCAAGGTCGAGCGCGACGGAACGACCTTCGTTTCCACCGGGGACATCGACGCGGAATGGCTGCGGGATTCGAGCGCGGTGTTGATGCCGTACATCGGGCTGGCTTCTACGGATTCATATGTGCGGAATATGCTTCGTGGAGCAATCGCGCGCCAAGCCAAGTACATCCTCATCGATCCCTACGCCAACGCGTTTACCGACGATTACCAAGTCGCGGAACGCAAGTTCGAAATGGATTCGCTGCTCTATCCGATCCGGTTGGCGTACGTGTACTGGAAGGCCACGGGCGACCGTTCGATCTTCACGCCGACCCTCCAACGGGCCATGACGACGGCGGTGCGAACGCTTCGTCTCGAGCAGCACCACGCGACCCGCTCGCATTACCGGCATGCCGAACTCGCCAACAACGGCATCGGCACGCGCGTGGCCTACACGGGTCTGGTTTGGACCGCATTCCGGCCGTCTGACGATGCCGCGCGTTATCAGTACAACATTCCCGACAATATGTTTGCGGCGGTGGTGCTGCAGCAGCTGACCGAGATCGAACGAAAAGTTTACCGCGACAATGCGATGGCGCTCGAAACTTGGGGGCTAGCCGTCCAGATCCGTCATGGCATCGAACACAACGCACTGGTCAACGTGCCGGGACTCGGCCGTATCTACGCCTACGAAATCGACGGTTTCGGAAACCTCACTTTGATGGACGACGCCAATGTTCCGTCGCTGCTCGCGGCGCCGTACTTCGGGTACGTCAACGCGCGCGATTCGGTCTACAAGGCGACTCGCGCGTTCGTTCTCTCGCAGCGTAACCCGTACTATTTTGCCGGAAAATACGCGTCGGGCGTCGGCAGTCCGCATACGCCGCACGGCTACATTTGGCCGCTTTCGCTGGTGATGGAAGCGATTACGTCGACCGATGCGAGCGAGGTAGACAAGGTGATGGGCTACATCGCCGCGTCAGATACGGGCGATCACCGCTTGCACGAATCGTTTAATTCGGATTGGCCGGAGTCATATACGCGCGACGATTTCGCGTGGCCCAATGCGCTCTTCGCGCAGTTAATGCTCGCGCGCCAGGGCCGTCTGCCGGCCGTGCTGGAATCGCTCGCGCGCTAGAAAAAATCTGACCCGCACGGTTTCGCCGCCGCAGACCACGACTTCGTCGGGATGCGCGAAGGTGCGGCCGTTCACGTCAACGGTGAAACGCCCGGCGCGCAGACCCGCGATGGTCGCGCGTAAGTTTCGCATGAAATGTTCTTGGGATGCCCGCGCGCCGATAACTTCGCGAACGGCCAGCGAGAGCAGATGATACAAACGCAGCGGTGTAGCCGACGCAAACGCGCTGCAGCCGCTTTCCGCGACTGCGTGGAGATCGACGGGCACGCGCACCGTAATCACGCCCGTAGTCTTCACGCAGTTCCGAGGACCTGCCTGCTGTTTGGGCTAATCAATTTAGCGTGGACGACGACGATCTCAGACGGCGGCGCCGGCTAACGCCATCGGGGCCGCGGCGTTCATCCGGCGGTGGAAACGGCTGGGCTATTACCATTGCTGCCGCCGTGGTCGTTGTGATCGCCGGGTGGTTCTTGGGCATGGCGTTGGCGCGCTTTGCGAACGCGCCGAAAAAACAAAATACGGTTGCGAACATTACGCCTTCACCGACCGCGTCACCGGCGCAAGCTCCAACGCCGGCCGCATCGCCTTCCGTAACGCCGTCACCCGCGAAGTCATCGAAGCCTTCGCCGAAACCCAAGCCGAGCGCAACTACGGCAGCCTCCGCGACACCATCGCCTGCGCCGACGCTGTCCGCGGGCCCAACCGCCGCGCCGACAGCTCCGCCCACGGCAAAGCCTACTCCAAAACCCACACCGGTACGCACCGCCGCGCCGCGCCGCACGTTACCGGTGGGCCGCCGGCCCGAGCCGACGCCTGCGCGCGCCGTGCCCGCTGCCCCGGTGCCTTCAAACGCGGCCGAAGTAACCGTACGATCCTATATCGAGGCGCTGCGCAGCGGCGATCCGCAGACCGCGGCATCATATCTGGGGAACGGCTCACCCGACGAAAGTTTCATCAACTCGAGCGCGCACATCGTCAGCATGCATACGGCGCGTGAGGCCGACGGCAGCTTCGTCGTGGCGGTGACGCTCTCTACGCCATCGGGAAGTTATTTGGAAACGTTCGACGTGTCGTCGGCCGCGGACGGCAGTAAGATCTTACAGAAGAGCGTTTCGAAGCTGTAGCTTAAGCTTCGTCGGGCCACGCGGCGAGCTCGCCGATCGCAGCACTTTTCAAGACTTTGAGTCCGAGCATCGCGCACTTCATGCGGGTCGGACTGATCCCGATGCCGACGTTTTCCAGCACCGCTTCTTTCGGTAACGTTGCGATCTCGGAGAGCGACTTGCCCTTAATGCTTTCGGTCAGCATCGACGCGGAAGCTTGACTGATCGCGCAACCCTTGCCGGAAAATCTCACGTCCTGCACCAAACCGCTCTTGTCCACTTTCAATTCCATGCGGATCTGATCGCCGCAGAGCGGGTTGAGATCTTCCGCGGATGCGTCGGCGCTCTCGAACCGGCCGAAGTTGCGCGGATTGCGGTAGTGATCCAGGATGTAGTCGCGGTAGAAGTCGTCCACGGCTAGAGTTTGAAGACGCGGGCGGCTTTTTCAATACCCGTAACCAGCGCGTCGATATCTTCCTCGGTATTGTAAATATAGAACGAGGCGCGCGCGGTGGCGGGCCAGCCCATCTTTTCCATCAATGGCATGGTGCAGTGGTGGCCGGCGCGCACGCAGACGCCGTCGGTGTCGAGAATCGAGGCGAGATCGTGTGGATGCACGTCGCCGAAATTAAACGAGATGACGTCGGCGATACGTTGGGGATCGCGCGGACCGTAAATCGCCAGGCCGCGGCTTTCAAGTGTTGCCAGACGTTCGAGCGCATAGGTGACGAGCCGCCGCTCGTGGTCGCGCACCCACTCCATGCCGACGCCGCCTAGGTAGTCTACGGCGACCGCAAACGCAATCGCGTCGGCCACGTTGCTCGTGCCGGCTTCAAATTTCCAGGGCAATTCGTTGAACGTCGATTTCGCGTACTCCACTTTGCGGATCATGTCGCCGCCGGTCAAGAAGGGCGGCATCGCTTCGAGCAGCGCACGTTTTCCGTAGAGCACGCCGATGCCGGTCGGGCCTAACATCTTGTGTGCGCTGAACGCGTAGAAGTCGGCGTCGAGCGCCTTGAGGTCGACGGGCATGTTCGGCGCAGCCTGCGCGCCGTCAACCATGACCAGCGCTCCGGCGGCGTGCGCACGCGGAATGATGACATCGAGCGGTGCGATCGTGCCGAGCGAATTGCTGACGTGCGAGAGCGCGACGAGTTTGCAACCGTCGAGCAGCGCGTCGAGATCGTCGAGCACGTGCAGCCCACGGTCGTCTACCGGAATGAAGCGCAGCTCCGCGCTGGTTTTTTCCGCCAGCAGCTGCCACGGCACGAGATTAGAGTGGTGCTCGAGCTGCGTCACCAGGATCGCATCACCGCGCCGCACGTTCTGCAGGCCCCATGAATAGGCGACGAGGTTGATCGACTCGGTCGTGTTGCGCGTCCAGATAATCTCTTGGGTCTGGGCGTTAAAGAACGATGCTACCGTTTCGCGCGCCTTCTCGAATTCGGCGGTGGCGCGCTCGGCGATCTCGTAAACGCCCCGGTGAATGTTGGCGTTGTACTGCGAGTAGTAGTGGACAAGCGCGTCGATCACGGCTTGCGGCTTCTGCGAAGTTGCCGCCGAATCAAGATAGACGAGGCGCTTGCCGCGTGAAGTCGGGCGCTGCAATATCGGAAAGTCGGTTATGATGCGCCGGACTTTGGCTTCGGCGATCGCGACGCTCACGCGATTTTCGCTTCCAGGGCGGCCCGCAGTCTGTCGCGCATGGCGGCGGTCGGAAAACGCTCGACGACGGGCTCAAAAAAGCCGAGCGCGATCATCTTTTCGGCGGATTCGCGTTCGATGCCGCGGCTTTCCATATAGAAAATCAGGTTTTCGTCGAGTGCGCCGATGGTGGCGCCGTGAAACGCTTTGACGTCGTTGGCGCCGATTTCGAGCGCCGGCACGGAATCGATGTGCGCGCGCGGCGAGAGCAGCAGCGCGTCGTCGCGCAGCGATGCTTCGGTGCCTTGCGCGTGCGGTGCAATGCGAATATTTCCAAGGTAGCGCGCCTGGCCGCGGCCGGTCGCCGCGGACTTGATCAGCGTTTGCGATTGCGATTCGCCCACGTTATGGCGGATCGTCGAAACCATGTCGACGTGTTGATCCTGGCGCGGGAAGAAGAAGCCGTTGAGGTGCGCGTCCACGCCGGGATGGTCGACGAGCACATCGATGCGCGAGACCGATAGCGCGGCACCGACTTCCGCGACGCACCACGTTACGGAGGCATCTTTGCCGGGAGAGGCTGCGCGCGTGAAAAACGCTTGCGACTCCAGTGGCAGATTTTGTTCGGCGGCATAGGTGACGGAAGCGCTTTCGGCAGCGACGATCTCAGCGATGCCGCAGACGACATCAGCGGACTCACCTTCGATGCGCTCGATGACCGTGCAACGTGCACCGCGATCGACCACTACCAGTGTATGCGGAAAGAGCGCGCCGTTTTTCGCGGTGTACGTAATTTCGATCGGGTCATCGATCGATTGATCGGGCGGAACGTAGACGAAAGCACCGGTATTACAGAGCGCGGCTGAGAGTGCTGCAAATTTATCGTTGAGCGTTCCCGTGACGCTGCCGAAGGCGCGATTGAAAAGTTCGGCGTGATCGCGCCTGGCGGTCTCAAGTCCGCAGGCGATCAGTCCGGGCTTGGACGGCGCAGCGATCTGCGGATCCGATGCCGGAGCTGCCTTCAAAGAAGAGAAGTCGATCGCGTCGAGATCGATCTTCCAAAATTGTCCGGGACGTTCGCGGCCCGAACGCAATTCGAGCGCCCGCTCGAGGGTCGCGCTAGGCAATCTGCGCCGTCTCCTCGCGGATCTTGTCGTAGCCTTCACGTTCGATGCGCTGCGCGAGTTCGGCGTCGCCTTCTTTGACGATACGTCCGTCGATCATGATGTGCACGACATCGGGCTGAACGTACTGCAAGATGCGCGGATAGTGCGTGATGATCAGGAAACCCGTATTTTTTCCGGTTTCGCTCGCGCGCATCGCGTTGACCGATTCGCCGACGGCTCGCAGTGCGTCAACGTCGAGTCCGGAGTCGGTTTCGTCGAGGATCGCATATTTCGGCGCGAGCATCGCGAGCTGCAGCATTTCGAGCCGTTTTTTCTCGCCCCCGGAAAAACCGTCGTTGAGATAGCGGCCCATGAAACTCGGATCCATGTCGAGCAGATCCATTTTCTCTAGGAGCAGCGCGCGGAATTTCGCCGGCGGAAGATCGCCGGGGTGCAGCGCTTGCCGCGCGGCAAACAAAAAGTTCGCAACTTTCACGCCTGGGATAGCGGCGGGGTATTGAAAGGAGAGGAAGAGTCCGGCCTTCGCGCGTTTGTCGGGCGGCATGGCGAGCACGTCGGCGCCGTCGAGCGTGACCGAACCGCTCTCTACCTTAAAGCCGGGGTGGCCGGTGAGTGAAAACGCGAGCGTCGATTTGCCGCTGCCGTTGGGTCCCATCAAGGCGTGAACGCGCCCGGCTTCGACCGAAAGGTCGATGCCCTTGAGAATCTGGGTTCCGCCAGCGCTGGCGCGCAGCTGGTGAATATGTAGGCCCCGTTCGGACACGCTTGGCTCCTTCGGCGATACGGAAAGCGGCCTAAGCCGCCTCTCCAATCCTACGGACCGGGGTAGAGAAAGTCAAGGAAAACCTGGACTATCTGCGTATTTCGTGCTAGCATTCGAGCAGATTATGCAGGCCGATCGCTTCTTTCAAACGCCTCGCGGACGCATCGTTGAAGAGCTCCGCCGGCGCAAATCCGCCTCGGCCGTGGACCTGGCCAAGGTCTTCGGACTCTCGCCCAATGCCATCCGCCAGCAGCTGGTTGTGCTGGAACGGGACGGACTGGTCGTCGAGCAGTCGGTGCGCCGCGGCCCTACCAAACCTACCCACGAGTTTTCGCTCACCAAAGACGGCGAGAAGCTGTTTCCGCAGCATTACGATAAGATGCTGGGCGCGGTGTTGCGCGAGGTGCGGGCGCAGCACGGCGAAACGGGCATCGCCGCACTCTTCGAAGGCATTTCCAAGCGCACCGTCGCCAAAGCGCGCGCGCGGGTCACGGCTACGGATACCGCCGGCCGGCTCGGGCAGCTCACCGAGGTGCTGCGTGAAGGCGGCGTCGTCGCCGACTACAATTTAATCGAGGGCGGCTTCGAGCTGCACGAGCACAACTGCCCGTACTCGGCCGTTGCCAAGGATAACCCGGAGGTCTGCTCGGTGATTCACCAAGTCCTGGAAGAGACGATTGGCGGCACCCACGTGCAAAAGGAGTCCCTTGCAACCGGCGGCACCGAATGCAAGTTTGAGCTGAAGGCATGAATTTTCCAAAATTTCAAAAGCTGGTCGAGGACCGCACCGGGTTTCGCACGATGGAAAACCCCACCGCCAGCGGGGAGTATTTCAGCGACTCGTGCGGCGACATGTACAACTTTTTCCTGAAGGTCGGTCCGGGCGCCGTCATCGAGGATATGTCGTACTTCACGACCGGATGCGGATTCGGCACGGCCACGTGCAGCATCGTGGTCGATCTCGCCAAGGGCAAGACGATCGCGCAAGCCGCTGCATTGAAAGAAGCCGAGGTCGAGAACGCGCTCGACGGCTACCCTGAGAAGAAGAAAGATTATCCGCAGCGAGCTCTTGAGGCGCTGCACGTTGCGATCGACGACTACACGCAAAAAGTAGAATCGGGTGCGATTCCCGATTACGGCGCGATGCCCGCGCCCGAGCGGCCGGTCCAACCGGTTGCGGAGACGGTTCCCGAACCGCCGCCTCCGTCGGATAACGGCAAGCTTCTCATCAAACTGCACTAGTTCCGTGAGCGCCGGCAAATACGAGATCCATCTCGACGACAAGTTCGGCTACTCCACGCTCATCGACGCCGATGCCGAAGCGAATGCATGCACGGTTCCCTGGTTCAATCAGACGCTCACGACGGTCAACGATGCGCTCGTGCGGCTCGGCGTTTTTCACGGCGAGTTCCATTGGCATAAGCACGACGAGCAAGACGAGTTTTTTTTCGTGCTCGAGGGTGAGCTGCTCTTAGATATCGACCACAAGGAAACGCACGCGCTCAAGCAACATCAAGGTTACACCGTCCCGAAAGGCGTTATGCATCGCACACGCGCCCCGGAACGCACCGTCGTTCTCATGATCGAGCAGCGCGGAGTTATACCGACGGGCGACTAGTCCCCCAAGTCTCCTGGCTCGCCCTAATATTGGATCGTGGCCGGTTGGTTCGATCTCGGCTTTCGCCTGCGTCGTGCAGAAGGCGATGAACAGGCCGAGAAGGGCCACGCCAAGGCCGCTCGATTCATTCTCGCGGCTTCAGCGTGTACTGGGCTCGGGCCTCGTAACGTGTGGTGCGCTCGGCCGGAATCGATTCGAAGAGCGTAAGTTCGCCTGCGGTGAGTTTTATCGGCGTCATATTCAGCAACGGCAGATGCGCGCCGCCGCCCTTCACGCGGGCGATCGTAACGTGGGCGACGTTTTCTTTTTCGAAATGAAAGCCGAGCTCTTCATAAGCGTCGCGCACGGTTCGCGACAGCTCGCGGAATGCCGCACCCTCTTCGTTCGCCCCGATCCAGATGACGCGCGGGTTCCGTTCATGCGGGAAGGCGTCAAGTTTGTCGAGTGTGAGATCGAACGCGTTCACGTTTTGCGCCGCGCGCGCGAGTGCATCGCGCACCGGTTCCACCGCGTCTGGTTCGACCCAGCCAAGGAAGGCAACGGTGATGTGCAGTTTCTCCGGCGCTTCAAAACGTGCGTCCATTCCCGAGTCGCGCAAGCGTTCTATCACGTCGCCGCATTTCGCGCGCACGTTCGGAGCGAGAGCGATCCCGGCGAAGAGTTTAAGCTTATTCAGGATGACTGTAAGTACGGATTCGTGTTGCGCTCCTTACCAATTGTCGTGAACGGACCGTGCCCCGGGATGACGCGGGTCTCGTCATCGAACGGCAACAGTTTTCGTGCAATGCTCTCCACGATGTCTTCCATCGACGTTCCGCCTAAATCCCAGCGGCCGATCGCGCCGGCGAAGAGCGTGTCGCCGGAAAGAATCGAGTGTCCGCCGTCCTCGACAAAGGCAAAACAGACGCTGCCCGGTGTGTGGCCGGGCGTATGCAGCACGCCGATTTCCACGGCGCCCGCGCGAATGCGGTCGCCGTCTTGCAACTCGCCGTCGAGATCGACGATTCGCGGTGCGTCATACTCGCCAATCCAGCGTGCCTGCATGCCGAGGCTATGGTAGAGCGGCAGATCGGCCGGATGCAGCAGACCTTGCGCGCCCGTGCGTTCGCGCAACGTGCCGAGATCGCCGATATGATCGATATGCGCGTGCGTATGCACGAGATACTTCGCGCGAGCGTCCAAGCGTTCGAGGCGCCTCATAACCTCAGGTACGCCGTCTCCGCCGTCGACGACGATCGCTTCCTTCGTTTCATCGTCGCAAAGGATCGTACAGTTGCATGCAAGCGGGCCGACGGGAAAAATCTCGACAGTCAATCGATGCGAATTCCAAAATCGTGAAAGGCGCCGTTGTAATATCCCAGCGGAGAGCCCGAACGCGATGCACACGAGACCACGCGTCCGATGAAGACGCTGTGCGTCCCGGCGTGGTGTTCCTCGGCGACTTCGCACTCCAAATGGGCGACGACGCCCGAAAGAATTGCCGCGCCGGTCTGCCCCGTTTCGAAGTTCACTCCGTCAAATTGATTCTCTCGCATCTTGCTGGCGAACCGTTTGGCGAGTTCCCCTTGGTCGCCGGCCAAAATATTGACGCAGAAAATCTTCGATTCTGAAATGTAGAGATAGCTGCGCGCTTCGCGATTTATGCAGATCAACACCAGCGGCGGATCGACCGAGACGCTCGCAAACGAGCTCACCGTAAGCCCGCGGGGCTGCCCATCGCGCACGCTGGTGACGACCGTTACGCCGGTGGGAAAGTGCCGCATGGCGGTCTTGAACGAATCGGACCCGACGGTTGAATTGCTCACGCCTTGCGCGCGCCGATGCCTATCCCGCCGCCAAGCGGCAATATCGTCGCTTCGAGCTGCGGATGTTTGAGGAAGGCGCGGTTGAAGGCATCCGTTTCGTCGTCGGCGGTCAATCCGTTGAGGATGACCAGCCCTGAGAGCTTCAGCACGTGCAGGCACTGTTTGAGATACTCCGCGTAATCGGTGCGCGGCGCGTCCACGAACGCGATGTCGAGATTTCGTTGCGGGAAAATGTGCAGCACCTCGAGTGCCGGCTGATTGACGATTTCAATACGGTCGCCGACCCCGGCCCGGTCGAAAAATTGCCGCGCGACTTCCGTGCGTTCGATAAACGGATCGAACGTCCAAATCTTTCCGGCGGGCGGCTGCGCGAGCGCCATTTGCACCGTCGCGTATCCGTAACCCGTGCCGATTTCGAGAATCCGGTTGGCCTGCATCGCGGTTGCTAAAACCGAAAGCAGACGCCCGACGACATCTGGTACCGTTGCAATTCCGTCTTGCTTGGCTTTCTGTTCGATTTCCAGGAGCAGCTCGCGGTCCATAGTGGACGCTTAGTCGCGCGGCTGAACCTTCCCCGCGCGGGAGGCCGCTTGAATGACGTTTCGCAGCAGCGTAACGTTGGTTACGGGCCCGACTCCGCCGGGCACCGGCGTAATCGCGCCGGCCACTTCGAGCGCGGAGTCGAAGTCGACGTCGCCTCTGAGCTGGCCGTCGATCAGCGTCGTGCCGACGTCTATGACGGTTGCGCCCGGTTTGATGTCGGAACCGCGAATGAGATTGGGAACGCCGGTAGCTACAATCAGCACGTCCGCCATCCGCGCGTAGGGCTGCAGTCCCGAAGACTCTTTGTGCAAGATCGTTACGGTCGCGTTCTGTGCGAGCATTAACATTGCCACGGGGGCGCCGACGACGACCGAACGTCCGATCATCACCGCATGCAAACCGGTCAGCGGCCAGTGCGGGCTGCGTTCGAGCAGCAGCATCACTGCGGCGGGCGTTGCGGGCACGAATTCGGCGCCGCTTCCGAACGCCAGGTGTCCTTGATTCGTAGGATGCGTGCCGTCGACGTCTTTATGGATCGGAATTGAGTCGGCGATTGCCCGGATCGAAAGATGTGCGGGCAGCGGCTGCTGCAGCATGACGCCATGGACGCTTGAATCGCCCGCCCACGTTTCGAGCCGTCCGCGGACCGCGGACGCAGTGGCATTTTCCGGCAGCTCGTCGACGCGCACCGAAACGCCGACGCGTTCGCCCAGTTTTTCGAGATTGCGCACATACGCAACCGAAGATTCGTTTTCGCCGACCAGCACGATAACCAGGCGCGGCGCAATGCCGCCGGACTGCAACCGGTTGCTCTCGGCGATCAATTCTTGGCGTAGCTCGTTGGCGATCGATCGCCCGTCTAATATGCGTGCCGGCACGGCTCGCGTTTTCGTTTGCGGAAGGAAGCTCACCTTGGATAGTAGCACGAAGCCAAACGTGAAATGGCTCCTGGCCGTGGGCGGCGCCCTCATTGTCGCTGTGGTCCTCAAACAATACTTTCCAAGCGCTGCGGCCGGCACTTCGCAAATTGCGGTGGCCGGAAAAACTGCGCCCAGCTTTCCGGTACCGTCGACTGAAGGAAGAACTCAGACGCTTGCGTCCTACCGCGGCAAAGTCATCGTGATGAATCTTTGGGCGACGTGGTGTCCGCCGTGCCGCTCGGAAATGCCGGACTTTGAGAAACTCTACGAAACCTATCGCAGCCGCGGTTTGGTTGTGATCGGCATCAATCAGGGTGAGTCACGTCTGCGCGCCGCATCGTTCGCGCAATCGCTGCACATCAAGTATCCGATCTGGCTCGACTCGCAACAGCAGTATGGGCGAACCTATATCGCGCTCGGGCTTCCGACCACCGTCATCATCGATCGTTCGGGCGTGGCGGTACCGCCGGGCTTCGACGGTCCGTTGACCTACGCGCAAATGAAAGCCGCCGTCGCGCCGCTGTTTCGCGCGCCACATTGATCGTCTTCTGGCTCTTGGTTGCGGCCGCCGCCGGCATGACGGCTGCGCAAGACGTCTTTCCGGGCAACGCCGTCTTTCATTCCGGGTGGTACAACGCGTTGAACGTTGTGGCGCTCGCCGCAGCTGTATTTCAACGCCGGAAAAACTCGATCGCCCTTTTCGGCGCAGCCGTCGTCGTGCTCTCGGGAGTCGCCGCCGGCCTTATGGGGCCGGACACGCATACCGTCGTAGGATCGCCTGGTGCTACCGTGACCGACGATCAAATAGGATCTGCATTTGTCTTTCCGCTCGCGCAGCCGAACGTCGATCCGCAATCGGTCACGGTTTGGCTACGCAGCGGAACGTCGCTCGTCGCGATTGGCGCGCACCGGCGCTACTGGGGCAGCCTCATCATGTGGCAGACACCGCGCGTGTCGGTTTGGATCACGGCCGAGGACGCCGGGGGAAGTCGTTTGACGATCACGCAGCCGACGAACGGAACATTCTTGTCGCCGGTGCTTGCGATGCAGCAAGCGACGGTTATCGGCGGCATGAACGTTCAATTCGACACGTTTGCCGTGCCGGCCGAGCGCCGAACGGTCAAGGCCGTGCTTTTTGATGCGCAACAGGCATCGCACCTGGGGCCGCAGTCGCCGGCGAACGGAGGGCCGGCGGTTTTATTCGCCGTCGCCGATCGCAGCGATCGTCCGGTGCCCGGCGGAATCGGTATCGTCCCGTCGGGATCGCAAAGGAAGATCGGCGGATTGATTCTCGGCGCGCAGGCCGGAAGTTATCCGGCGGTAGTCGTGGCTTCGGCGCCTTATCTGCCGGCGCTTATTGCGGGCTTACTGATAGTGCTTGCGGGCGCCGCTAGAACTGCGTTCCGCTCGAAAACGTAAAGCCTTCGATTTTTGCGGCCGGCACGACGAGCGAAAACCAATAGTCACCTGTGCGCTGCGGCGCGTTGGAAAATTCGCATGTTCCTAGCGCCGCGATAATACTTTGGTTGAAGCGCATGTTGCGTACGCCGCCGGCGACTTTCCCGTTTTCGATCAGGAACGTGCCGTCGCGGGTCATGCCGGTAACGATCGCCTTTTTTTGGTCGACCGTTCGTATGTACCAGAAGCGGCTGATCAACAGCCCCCGCTTGGTCTCGGAGATCAGCTGCTCCGTCGATTTGATTCCCGGCTTCACAATGAGATCGATAGCCTGCGGACCGTACGCGTTCGGCGCAGGTAAAGCGTGTCCCGTGTTTTCGCGATCGAGCTTTTTTGCCCAATAGCTGTCCGTGACGAACGCTTTTGCAACGCCGGCTTCGATGAGCGCGAGCCGTTTTTTGGGCTGGCCTTCGAAATCGAAGGGCATAGACGGTGCGAGCGGGTTCGCGTAATCATCCGTCACGGTCAGATTTTCACCGAAGTACGGCTTGTCGAGCCCGTCGCTCAAGAACGAAGAACCTTCGTCGACGGCCTGCGCCGAAAAATGTTGGCCCAAATATGCGAAAAACTCTCCGAACGCGGCCGGCTCCATGATGACGGTCCACTCGCCCGGTTCGACGCCTTGCGGCTGAGCGGAGTTTTTGGCTTTTCCCGCCGCGGTCTCGGCAACGCTACGCGCGTTCAAAGTGGTCGCATCGGGCGAATAGGCTTGACCGTATCCGGTCGAGTCGGCGGCACTCATTTTTACGTTGATGCCGCTGTCCGTGCCGTCGAACGAAGCGCGGGCCCCATTCGAATTCGCAATCGTAAAGCCGGCGCTCTGTGTGCGCGCGAAGCCGGCGCACCAGAATTGGTTCGATTCGGCAATTTTGAAAATCGCGTCGGCCATATCGGCGCGCAATTGCGGCGATGCATCGGCCGTCGCTTCTACGTATGAGCCTTCCGGCGCGCGAGTCGGGCCACCCGATGGTAGCGGGGCGAGTTCGGGATCCTCGGGCGCCAAGTGTGCGATAGCGAGCGCGCGATCGACCGTTGCACGTAGCGATTGCTCGTCGAGTAGATTTGTAGCGGCGGTGCCGGTCCGCAGCCCGACAATCGCGCGCACGCTGACGCCTGTATCCGCGCGCGCGACGTTTTGATGAACCTCTTGGTGCGTGAAGCGCGTGAGGCCGGCGGACTCGGTGCTAATCGTGACTTCAGTTTGGTCGGCCGCCGACAAGCCCAGTACGCGTTCGGCCAGCGTTTCGCGCTGTCTGCTATCCACCGTAACCTACGCCTACCTGGACGTTGCGAAAGCGCGCCGGCGAAGCGCATTGCGCCGTTCGTCCAGTCTGCATGGGTTCGCCTTTTCCGCAATTTGGCGTTCCCCATGCGACCCAGGACTTTTCGTCGGCGATTGCGTCACACGAGTTCCAGAACTGCGGCGTCATGCCGGCGTACGTCGGATTCTTCAATAACTTGCCGCGCTTGCCGTTCTTGACTTCCCACGCGATCTCGCAGCCGAACTGAAAGTTCAGGCGGTGGTCGTCGATCGACCAGGAGCGGTTGCTTTCCATATAAATACCGTCTTTGACGTCTTCAAAAAGGCCGTCGAAAGGAACGTCGCCGGGCAGCAGATTCAGATTGCACATCCGGATCATCGGAACGAATTCCCAACTTTGCGCGCGCACGCAAGCGTTGCTTTCGCGGCCGATGGTGCGCGCGGTATCATTGCTCATTTCGTATCCCACGAGCAGGCCGTCCCGGATGATGTCGGACGTTCCGCTTTTGGTGCCTTCATCGTCATATCCCACGGTCGCCATGCCATGTGGCAGTGTGTTGTCGATCCGGATCGTCACGATCTCCGATCCGTAGCGAAGCTTATCGAGCTGCGCGATTTCGAGGAAGCTGACGCCGGAGAAGTTTGCTTCCCAGCCCATGACGCGATCGAGTTCGGCCGGGTGTCCGCACGATTCGTGAATCTGCAGAGAAACTTGTGAGCCGCCCAGGATGATGTCGCGTGTGCCGCTGGGACATTGCTCGGCGGTCAGCAGCGATTGCGCTTCCTCGCCGATGCGCTGTGCGTTTTGCCCGAGCTGCGCTTCCTCGACGATCTCCCAGCCGCCCGACTTGTAGAGCCCGATGTCGCCGGGAAAGGTGCGCGACTGTACCTCGCCGTCGCCGACGGCCAGCGCTTCCAGCCCGCTGCCCGTTTGGCGAATGGATTGCTCGATGCGCGATCCCAGGGTGCTGTAAAACGTTTTGTCCGTCCGCCAGAGATCGATCCAGGCGCGTCCGACGCTGATCTTCGTCGAAACGTGCAGTGCCTTTTCGGCCGCGAGCAACAGCGCAACGCGATCGCCGAGCGGAACGTCGGCCGGATCGCGTAACACCGGCGTTGAGAACGAGTCGACGTACGCCCGCGTCGGCGGGGCTCCGAAAGGGTGCCGCGCGATCGCGGCTCCGGCTTTTGCGATTTCGACCGCGCGTGCGGCCGTGGCGTCAATGCCGGCGGTCGTGAGATCGGAGGAGGCTGCGAAGCCCCAGGCCCCGCCGACGAGCGCGCGCATGCCGTATCCGCGGCTGGTGGCGTCCGATAGGGTCGCCACGATACCGTTTCGCGTTTCGATCCGTTCGGCGCGAACGACCTCGAACCGCAGGTCCGCGTACTCGGCGCCCCGCTTGGAGGCGGTATCGAGCGCGCGCGCGGCCAGATCGTCAAAGCTCATGCGTTCGCGCTATTTGGGAGGATGTCCGGCGCCGCCTGCCACCGTCAGCCGCACGCTGCGAATGCCGACGGAGCCCGCGGCCGTTACAGGATTCTCCGAACCCGTGCGATTGATCGCGTAGATCGCTTTGAGTGTAAGCGGCTGAGTCAATGCGGCCGGAAACCGGAATTGCACGCGCCGCCATCCCTGCCAGTCGATATGTGCGATCGTGTACATAAAGCGCTCGTTGATTGCGTTGTTCACGGCGATGCGCAGCGGTTCTCCGTTTCCGTCACCGTTAATCTCCGCGCTGATCCCGAGCACTCGCTGCGGCATGGGGATCGAAGTATTTGCGTACGCGGCGCGTTCGGTTGCGGTGAAATCGTAACTCAGTATCAGGCAATCTTTGCACGTTGGATCCGGATCGGGAACGAGCTGCCCCGGGCCGCCGCGCGGCGCGCTTGCGAAAACCGCCGATGCAAGTGAGAGCGATTCTTCATGCTCGCCGACCATGATGCGCTGCGCCGCGACGTAACGTCCGAGCTGTAAGGTTACCGTCGCGTCGGTTTTTCCCGCACGGAAACTTCCGGAGCTGTCGACCGTCCCGTTTTGCGCGCGCCAAGGCAATACAGCCGGCAACGCGATCGCGAAACCTTCGCGATCGAAGGCGGCGATCGAAAGGCGCACCCTTCCGCCGGCCGTCAACACCGGATCGCGCGGAGCGATGCGTGTGCGCGCAACCGCTGTCGTGACGGCGACGGGCACGTCCAGATGAATGTCTCCGCGGCGCACTTGCAAGACGCCGGCGCCGGTCCGGTTTCCGGCGATGAATTGGCCGCCGGCGAAACTCCCTAAACTTCCCGGCTCGACGGTGACGCGAGTCGCACTCGCATCGGAAGCAGGATGGTCGGCGCGGTCAACGGTTGCGAAGCGGATCGCGACCCTCGCGCCGGGGAATGCGCGAACGGCTTGCGGCCACGCCACGACGCGCGACGGCGGACCGGCGGGTGCGTCGCTGTAGACGAACAAGCCGTCGGCGACGCTGCGCTCGGTACCGTCCGAGGGTGAGTTCACAACGCCGGCATTTTGGTTTCCCGGCAGGCGAGCGACGATCGTCGAGCTGCCGCCGCCGTCGAATTCCATTCCCGTGCCGGCGCCAAACGCGATCATCAGCGCGGCAAGTTGCGTTTGCAGTACGCCGATGGAGAGATCGGGCTGGCGGCCATCGATTTGGAAGAAGAGCAAACGTCCGTCGTCGGTGGTCGCAACTCCCGACGCGGGCACGTGCGTTGCGAATTCACCGCCCGCCGGACCATCCGGATCGGCATACCAGCGTCCGCTCTTCACCAGCAGCGGGCCGCCGCCGATGGCGGTTTGCACGCCCGCGAGCGTCGCGTCAGCGTTTGACGTTATCGAGATCGCATCGCCGGGGTTGGGAAGCGGAAACGTGCCGTAGGCGATGGGGCCGATTGCCAAGTAATAACCAGCCGGCTGCGTGGCGGAGTTATCCGCGATTCCCGTCACGCGGTAGGTCGCGAACGGCGGATCGCCGCTGACGGGCTGCAATTGCAGCTCCGTGACATTGGGTGCGGGCTGCAGAACGCCGAACTCGGGGGTTATCAGCACGACGCGGCCGGGAGGCCATTCGTTGATGGTGCGAAGCGGAACGTTTGCCGTTCCGATTTGGGCCGCGGCGGCGATCGAAAATTCTGCGAAACGTGGAATTTTCTTGGTATCCACGGCAATCGCCCAACGCTGCGAAGGCATGCGTTCCAGGCGGCCGTTCTGCACGAGAATGTTCAGCGGCGCGTTGGTTTGGTTGATGTCGAAATAATCGCCGTTGACGCCTGCGACTGCGCCGCTGCGCCGAGCCATCGACGAAACCGGCTCGCCTTGCGAGACCAGGTGGTCTTGCGCGAGCATCGCTCCGACGCGAACCGTCGGTTCGGTGAGATCGATAGCGACGACGTGCACGGCGAGCGGACCATCGGCCGTCAGCATTTCATAATCGCCGTAAGCGACGCCGGGCGCAACCTCGGTGATCGTTGCCGCATCCGTGAAGATGTGCGGGAAAGGCGCGGCGGGGCGAGGCGCGTGCGGTAGCAGCGCGGCTAGCGCGATTGCAGCGATCAGTGCCACGTTGCGACGCTCAGGGGATAGCCGCTCGTCGGAAAAGGTGCGCCGGGCACGCGCTTCAGCGTGGCGAGCGAAAACACATCGACCCGATCTTCGCGCGCGCACGGAACGTATAGGCGCCCGCCGGAAACGCGCGGGCGCCACGGCGTGCTGCACGTTTGCAGCGGAGCGCGTACGGGGCGCAGCGTCGCTGCATTCAGTACGTACACGACGCTGTCGGCTTCGTCGGTAACGAAGACGCGTTTTGATTGCGGATCGAACGCCGCGCCGAGCGGAAATTTCAAATGAAGGCTCCGCGTGACGACATGCGGCGAAGCTTCATTTAATGCGATGGCGGCGACGAACCCGCCGCCGGGCGTCATCGACGGGCTCACGTTCGAGACGACGAAGAGCCGGCGGCCGCGCTCATCGAGGGCGACGCCAAATGGCCGCTCGGGCGCGGGAATGTGCTGCAACACACGCATGGCTTGCGTATCTACGGCGGCGATCGAATTGTCGTTGACGTTGCTGACATAAGCGATATGCCGGGATGAATCCAGTACGATGCCCTCGGCGGTGACGCCCGTTATGACGCGGGTCACTGACCCGTCGGGCGTTATGCGCGTCAGCGCGCCCTGCCCTTGGACGTCGCGGTCGCTCACGAAAACGTTGCCGGCGGGGTCGACGGCGACTTCGTTGCCAACGTTGACTCCGGAAATGTTTGTGATTCGCCATGGATTGCGGCCGATGCGCGTGAGCGTATCTCCGTCGGTATCCGCCGTCACGATCGAACCATCCGGAAGGAAGGCAACGTCAGCCGGCGCTCCGGCGATCGCGAAGTTTCCGAGCGGCGCGAAGGTGCGCTCGTCGTGAAGTGCGATCCCTCCGCGGTAGGTTGCGACCGCGATCACGTGCGCTGAAGTAGGCGGCGGAACCGTACGGATTGCGGCATAGGCAACAGCGCCCGAGGAAGCACCGACAATCGTCGTCCACATGGGGCGGGTCACTTGCGGCGCGACGAACGTATCGCGTTCGATCTTTCCCGGCCCCAAAATCGAAAGCGTGTACGCGCCGCTGGCGCCTTCGGCGGAAACGTGCACGCGGCTGCCGGCGAAATACGATCCCGCGGGCACGTGTAGACGAAACGTGCCAAGGCTTGGCGGCGCGCGGTGCGGCACCGTCCCCAGCAGAAAGAGAAAGGCGAGCGCGCTAACGCGCGTGAGCATGCGCGCGTTCGAGTCCGGCGAGGATGTCGGTGCCGGGGGCGACAAGCGTTTGCCGCGTGCGCGCGGGGTCGAAAGTGAAACTTGCGACCTTGTAATTATCAAACGTGCCGCAAACGATCTGACCGTCGGGATCGACGGCGTACGCCCGTCCGCTCCGATCGAACACAACGACGTACATGCGCAATTCTATCGCTCTTGCTCGCGCAAAGCGTATTTGCCAGCCGTCGTCGCTGTGTGTAATCCACGCGGCCAAGTCTACGCCGGCCAGCCTGTATGCTGCAAGCCCGCCCGGATCGAAGACGGTCTCGTCTGAGACGCAGGCGACTCGCTCGGCGGCCGTGGCCGGAGTGAGGATCGCGTCGGCTTCCAAAATATTCAGCAGGTCGCTATCGCCCGCATACGATTCGTCCATCGAAACCGCGAGCCGCGTGGAGCGCTCGATTCGTGCCGCGCTCGAAGCCGCACGCAGGTCGCTCGCTCGCCGCGGCTGCATGGCGCCAACTTCGATTTCGGCCGAAACGATCTCGGGATTCGTTTCGGACGCCAGGCCGGCAATCGCACCATCGGCGGAAACGATCTGGCTCTTGCCGCAGTACGCGACGCACTCCAGCTCGACGCCGCACTTGTTCGCGGCTACGAACGGCACACCGTTCTCGCGCGCGCGCACGCGCGCCAGCAGATCGGCTTGGATGTTCTCCAAATTGCCAGGATCGCGGCCGCTGGTCACCCAGGCGGTAGGCATTACCAATATCTCGGCTCCGCGATCGACGAGCGCTCGGGCAATCGTCGGAATCCGGCCGTCGGCGCAAATCAGGACACCCAAGGTACCGAGCGACGTGCTAAGCGGCTTCAGCTCTTCGGCCGGCGCGAACCACTGCCGGTCGAAGTGCCAGAGGAAGTGCTTGTCGGCGCTCCCGGCAATCTCTCCGCCCGTATCGAATACGATCGCGCTGTTGTAAACGCGGCCTTCGTGCGCGCGGGCCGCGCCCATAACGAGTACGATCTGGAGTTCGCGCGCCAGGTTGCCGCACTCGGTGAGAGCGGCTGCGATTTCGGCTTGTTCGAACGGCCGGCGCCCGAGCACGTACGCCGGCAGCGTTCCCTCCGGCAGCACGACCAGCTGCGCGCCCGACTCCGCCGAAGCGCGAATTCGCCCTGCGATTTCCGGCCACGCCCGCGCCAGCGAAGCACGATCGTGAGCTAAGAGTTGGATCGCGCAGACCTTCACGTGGCGGCGGTTCATGGTGCTGCAAGGGTGTTTGCAGCCGTGGCTACCCTTCCTGTTTGCTTGGAGAGGAACGTAAGCGACTAAAAGCCGGGCAAACCGCGGCCGAAGCCTTGTGTGGGGAGAAAAGGAGCGGCGCTATGCGCTTACATCGCTTTCTGTTTATCCTAACAGCTTTATCTCTGTTGGCGTTTACCACGCCGCAGCCGGCATTTTCGGCGACGCATGTAGCGATGGCCAGGTTCACGTCGCGCGTCGCGCCGGCCGATGAGTACTTCGGCCGTTTGAAAATGAGCATTCTCGGAATCCGAAACGAACTGCGCGACCTTGACCAACGCTTGACCTACTCGCCCGACGCCGGCGCCAGTTCCCTGGGAACCGCGCTCTTCGTTGAAAACGCGATCCGCGACTGGGAAGCCAAGTACCCGGCCGACCCGTGGCTTGCACGCAGCGTCTATCAGCTGACGCACGTGTACGCGAAGATCCATACCGCCGGCGGCCGCGAAAAAGCCGTGAACGCGCTGCACTGGCTGGTCAGCCGCTATCACGGCTCGGCATTCTGTACTGTCGCGCAAACTGAGGTGGGAAGCGCTCTGAAGTAAGCGAACTGGACGCGGGTGATGAAGAGCCGCTCTACCGCCATATCTCTTTTAGCTGCCGCCGCGGCAGCTTGCGTTCTGGGTTCCGTAGCAGCGGCGCCGACCTCGAAACCGCCGGCGAAACCGGCCCCCAAAGGGCCTAAGCAACCGGCGGTTTCGAAATTCAGGCAGCACCAGCTCGACATGATGAAAGTCTCCGCCCCGGGTGACGAATATTTCGGACGGCTCAAACTGAGCTACCTCGGGATCAACAACACGTTCCGCGACGAATCCATCCGCGCCGGCGCCTACACGACCGATTCACACATTATTTCACAGGTCGATTTCGCGGAAGACGCGTTGCGTGGCTGGGCCAACCATTATCCGAAGGATCCTCAGCTCGCCCGTTCCTATTTTCTGGCTTACGCGATGTACCGCAAAGTCTGGACGCAGCCCGGCCAGACCAAGGCGTGGCAGTATTTGCACATTATCGAACAGCGCTTTCCTTCGAGCTACTACGGAAAGCTCATCAAAAAAGATCTCGTCGGATTCACCGAGCATTACTTCATGGAGCCGCAGCCGTGCCCGTCGCCCGAGCCGACGCTCTCGCCCGGTGCCCGCCGCCCGCCGCCGACACCAAGCCCTACGCCTTCCCCGGTTCCCACGCCGACTGCAAGTCCGGCTCCCGGACAGCCGATAGTAGAAGTGCTCCCGGTTCCGTGTTACACGCCGACTCCGCCGACGCCGTCGCCAACGCCGGTACCGACAATCAGTCCGAGCGCAGCGCCGACCGCGCTACCGAGCCCATTGCCGACGGGATTGCTGACACCGACGCCATTGCCATCGGCACATCCGTCGTTAACGCCATCGCCGTCTCCAACGCGTACGCCGTTAGTGAAGCGAAGGCGTTAGTCTTCAGAAACCGGTAGGCGGGAGCAAGGCCGCGGAATCTCTGACATTTTCGCCCTGCCATGGATGGCAGCTTCAAAACTTGTTTTGCGAAAATGCGGCGAAGCCGCAAAATTACATGGACGTCATTTTGCGAGCGGTTTCGCGGCCTTGCTCCCGCCTACCGGTTGCCAAGGCTAACAAAAGAGCCCCGGCTTTCGCCGGGGCTCTTTCTTATCTAAGTCTCTTACGAGATTAGAACTTCAGACCTAACCCACCGTATGCACCCGTGTAGCTGTAATCTGCCGGTGCATTCTGCTTATTCCGCCCGTTGCTTCCGAGGAAGCCGAACTCGATAAACACTGGAACGTTGGGGCCGAACGTAAACGCTCCGCCGATATCCCAGCGATAGACGTTGTACGCAAGCGTGTAAGGTCCGGGTGAAGCGCACCCAAGCGCGAGGCACCCAGTGCCGTTCCCTTGCACGTTAGGATAGTAGTAAAAGCTTCCGTACCACGTGAAGCCTTGGTCGAGGTCAGGCAGTTTCTCTACGCCGACGCCAAAGTTACCAAGTTTGGGATATCCGTAGTTACTGGATTTCCATAGGTAACCTACGCCGATGTAGATACGCGGATCCAGAACCTTGAGCCCGATGCGTGCATCGCCCGTGTATTCGCGCGCGATAAACGCTGGAACGAAGGTCATGAAGTTTCCGCCGATCGCGGTCACGCATCCGGTGTCTCCCGGGGCTGCGCGCCCGGCCGTGCTGTTACAGATCTGGCCGGCATTCGCAGGCGTCGTATTGACGCCTTGATTGTGTGGATAGTTGAATTGCCGGTAGTCGCCTTCGATCATCCAGGGCAGGTTGATGAGATTGAACTCCCACGCGCCATGAATGCGATATGAGAAACCACCTTGCGTGTTCGTACCGGTGTTGCCCGGGCTGAACTCGTTGTACACCTTCGGCGAAATGATGTAGTCGCCGGCGATGAAGTGGTCCATGTACGGCGGCGGCACGGGTGACGGCGTTACCACCGGCACGGGTGACGGAGCCATTGTTGCGGGCGGCGGAGGCGGCGTCGGCGGTAGGTAGCGGACTACAACAAGACGTTTGTCCGGAACCCATTGGACGTACGCGCCCATGCCCTCAGAGATGACACGGACCGGAACGACGACATGCCCTTGGTAGATCTCGGGCGGTACGTCCAGGGGACGCGTTTCGCCGTTGATCACGACCTCGGGTTTGCCGACGGTCACTTTTACGTCCGAGCCGGGCTTGGTGACGTCGACCGTCTTGGACGCAGGGTCGTACGCGACCGTTGCACCCATTTGCTCGAACATCGAACGTAACGGAATGAGAATGGTACCACCACGCACGAGCGCTGCCAGTACGCGGCCCTGTTTGAGCTCGTCCGGTTTTGCGTAGACGTGATGATCGTTATAGAGAATCGGAATTTGGCCGGACGGCGGGGAACCGAAGTTCATCGGCGGCGGAGCCGGGCTAGCCTGTGCGACCACGTTTGTTCCTAAGTTTCCATGCGATCCAGGCTGCGACGGAGCTGCCACCGCGCTAAGTCCCAAGCCGGCCGTTAACAACGCGGCGAGGACTCCGGTGCTCAGTCGTTTCAAGATTTCCTCCTAGCTAGAATGAGGAGCTCGGTTTGCCTGGGCTGGCGCGGTTTTATCCGTACCTCCTGCCGCGAACCAAGCGTGGGTTTCGTCGCAGGGTTACCCAAGTGCAAGCAAAGCTAATCGTTTCAGGGGGCCGGGTTGCCCCCCCTTCAGTATAAGCGAGTACGGGCTTGCTGGTCGGCTACCTTTAACGCCGACCCCGCCCGGGGCCCGGTCCCTTTGTTTATAAAGGTAGCGTTAAGTGAGCTTCTCTTCAAGCTTTGAGCGAAATTTTGTTCGATCCATGACGTACCGCTCGTGGGTTCCCTCGGCCACAGCCTCCTGTTCGTCGAAGACCCGGACCGAAAAACTGACCCGGGGGCCGTCGACCAGCACCACCTCCACCTCGGTCCTTAAGATGAACCCGACCGGGACGGGGGACTTGTGCTCGAGGTCAATATGGGTGGCCAGGCTTACCTGGTTCTCTCCCAGCGTGGGAGCCAGGCAGGCCATGGCGGCGTCTTCGACCAGCTGAACCATGGTTGGGGTCGAAAGGGCGTCGACGCCCTTATTGCCGGCCTTTTCTGCGGTCATCCACTCTTCGACACGGCTCTGCCTGCTGTACGTGCGGCCGATCTCGAGTTTGGCGCCCATGGCTAGGATGTTGTACCACGCAAAGCCTCCGGCTCCCCGGTCCCGGCAACGGGAGGAAGGGCAGACGGTTTTAAGGTGCGATACGTACTCTTTGAATCAAACCACTACGATCTCCGTATAAAAGAAGAATGAAAGCAAAAAGCCTCACGATATTCGCTATGGCCTTCACGCTGGCCGCATGCGGCGGCGGCGGTCAGCAGAAACGCGGACCGACCGCTTTGGACGTCGACGTCTCGCAAGCGCAGCGCCGTACGATTGCGACCTACATCACTTTGGACGGTCAAGTCTCGCCGTTGGAAGACTCGACGCTCTCGTTCCAGCAATCCGGGCCCGTTTCGGCGGTCTACGTGAATCAGGGCGATCGGGTAAGCGCCGGCGAGCTGCTAGCGCGGATCGATGATTCCACGCTGCGCGCACAGCTCGCGCAAGACGAAGCGCTGATCTCGCAAGCGTCGGCGCGCGCGCAATCTTCAGCGATGAACGTGCCGATCGTTTCGTCGCAGACATCGGACGCAGCGCGTTCGGCAAAAGCCGCGCTCGACAACGCGCAGTTGACCTACAACCAAGATCAGCAGCTCTTTAAGCAGGGTTACGTTTCGCAGTCGCAACTCGTGCAGGCGCGTTCATCCTATATTTCCGCGCAGACGCAATATCAGTCGGCCGTCGCGAACCGGCAATCGACCGGCGTGTCGAGTTCCAACGCCGCGGCCGATCGCGCGGCGGTGCAATCGGCGCAGGCGCAAGCCAACACGCTGCAAACGATGATTGGCCAGACCGCGCTTTACGCGCCGTTCGACGGCGTCGTCACGGCTCGCATGCTCGATCCGGGCGCGATGGCGAGTCCGGGAACTCCGGCACTGCGCGTGAGCAAGATCGATACGGTGTGGATTAACGTCAACGTTCCCGATGAAGATTTACCGTACGTCCATGCAGGCACGCCGGTAACGTTCACGACCGGTGCGGGCGGCCCGCGCTTTACCGCGCGCGTCAATGCGGTCAACGCCGTGCCGACACAAGGCACGCTGTCATATCAGGCTCGTATCCGCCAAGTGAATCCGGGTAACGCACTGCGCGGCGGAATGCTCGTCAGCGTGACCGTGCAGCAGGCGCGTCACAACAATGCGATCGTCGTGCCGCGCCAAGCGGTGGCGCAATCGGATCGTGGAACTGCGGTGTTTGTGGTGGGCGCCGACAAGAAAGCAAAAGAAGTGCCCGTGCAAGTCGGCTTACAAACCGACACGCTGAGTGAAGTGCGCAGTCCGCTGGTTACGGCGGGAACGACGGTCGTTACGACGCGTCCCGACGCGCTGCAAGACGGCAGCTTGGTGGCGTACGGTTCGACGGGTGCGGCCGGTCCGCAGCCGGGCGCCGCCGGAGGCGCAAAGCCGCCGGCAGGCGGACAGACTCACCGCAAGCGGACGCAGTAGCCGATGCACGCGGTTATTTTAGCGGCCGTCGTTCTGGCGACGCCGACGCCCATTCCCGCGGCCACATCGCAGGCGTTACCGTATCCCGCGTACGGCACGCCCGCTCCGGGCGCAGCCGTGCAACGGGCCCAGCCGGGCGTTCCGGTTTCGGTTACGCTCGCGCAGTCGATTGCCATCGCGGCCGCGCGTTCGCCGATCCTTGCGATCGCGCGATCCGATTACCGTTTGACACAGCTCTCCGTTGATCTGGCGCGCACCGGACTCTACCCGAATCTGGCCGGCACCGCTAGCGTCACGCGATCGTTCGGAGCGCGCGGCGGCAATTCGGGAGCGGTGGGCGGCGGATTCACGAGCGAAGGTCTCAACGCGACGCTTAAACAGTTTATTTTGGACGGCGGAAAAGTCATCAGCGAAATACGCCAAGCGCAATCCGGGCAATTGGCCGGCGCGGGGACCTATCAGCGTTCGCTGCAGACGCTCGCGTTCAACGTTGCGCAGGCGTACTATAACGCACTGCAAGCGGAATCCACGACAACTCTCGCCGTGCAAGTCGTGCGCCAAAACCAAGTGCAAGAAAATCTCGTGACGGCGCAAGTGCGGGCGGGAACCGCGTCACGCGTCGATCTTGCTACGGCGCAGCTTCCGACAGCTCAGGCGCGCGTCGCACTCGTGCGCGCGCAAGGCAACCAGCTTTCCGCTTTGGCCGCGTTCGCGAATCAGCTCGGTCTGGACGCCAGCGCGCTGGTCCTGCCGGTCAACGATACGCCCGCAAATCCGGCCGCTTCGCTCCTGATGCAACAAAAGGGCGATTACGATCAAGCGGTCGCGCGCGCATTCCTGGAGCGGCCCGATTATTTGGCTGCACAATACACCGTGCAGGCGGCGGCATATAATCTGCGCGCGCAGCGTGCGGGCCTGTTGCCGACGCTGACCGGCAATGCTGCGTACGGAACGAACTCGACGACTGCTACCGGAACGGATTTTCGCACCGGCGGAAGCGCGGGCGTCACGCTGAGCATTCCTGTCTTCGATCAAGGCGTGACGCGCGTCCAAATCGCTCAGGCCCAAACACAGGCCGACATCGCCAACAGCCAGCTGGACGAAAGCAAGCTCACCGTCGAGCTGAACGTGCGTCAAGCGCTCGTGGGACTCATCTCGGCAGAAGCCGCGGTCGGTCAGGCGCAGGCGGAGCTTTCAAAAGCAAGCGAAATCTTGCGCGCCACACAGGCGCAGTACCGCGCCGGCGTGACCACGTTGCCGCTTCTGTTAAATGCGCAGGTCGGGCTGACGCAGGCCGAAACCGACGAACTCAACGCCGTCTACGCGTTGCGCCAGGCCGAACAGACGTATCTGTTCGCGCTGGGCGAGAATGACTTGGGCGCTTCGACCTTGTAGCTCGGGCGAATGCCCCAAACGATCCCCGCAGCGGTTAGCGATCCGGTCAATGCCCAGGTTCTCGCTATCTCCGAAGATCGGCTCACCGGTTTTCAGGAAGATCCCTTTGGTGAGGTAGCCGCGCGCAGTGGCGTTCCCGTCGAAACGGTAATCGAGCGCGTTGGCGCCATGTTGCGCGCTGGAACGATCCGGCGCGTGCGGCAGACGCTGCTCGCGACGAGTCTGGCGCGAGGGGCACTCGTGGCTTGGCGTGTCGCTCCGGAAAAGCTCGACGCGGCTTTCGACTACATGTTTGTGAACGATCCGTTCTCCGGACACGTCGTCATCCGCACGGCAGATCCGGCGACTCCGGGGGCGTCGTATCGTTTGTGGACCACGCTCAAAGTTCCACAAGGGTATTCGCTGCGAAAGCATGCTGAGTTCTTGCAGCAAGAAGTCGGAGCCGATCACTTCCGGCTGATGCCCGCGAAGAAACTTTTTGCGCTGGGCGTCGGACATGTGCGCCGGCGCGGCATCGAGATCGGCAGCCGCGCGGGAGTTCCGGCCGAACCGATCGATACAACGATCGTCGAGCTGAGCGATCGCGAATGGCACGTGCTGACGGCAATAAAGCGGGAATTTGCATCCGAGGAAATCGTCCGCGATCTCTGGCGCGCCCGGGCGTCGGAAGCGGGCTTGGATTTGGAAGAGTTTTACGAAGCCGGTCGCGCCTTGAACGCGCGCGGCGTCATCGGAAGGTTCTCAACTTTCCTGGAACACGTGAAGAAAACGGCCGGTGACGAACGCGTGACGCGTTATAACGCGCTTTTTCATTGGACCGTCCCAAAGGGGTGCGAACTCGACGCGGGCCGCGAAGTGGGGCGGCATCACATCGTCACGCACGCCTATTGGCGCGAAGGTGGCCGGGAGTTTCACGATGTCAACGTCATGGCGGTTGCGCATGGCTTGGACAAGGACGTCGTGCTTGCTCACAAGGCGGCCATCGATGCCCACCTGCGGGAGGCCGGCATCGACTTCGGGTATACCAACGTCTTCTGGGGAGGACGAAGCGAAATCAAGCCGTCCGAGATATCGCCGCTTGCGTACCGCGAGTTCTGCAAAAAGCACGGACTCGATCCCGACACGATGAGAGAGGAGCCTGGATGAAACGCATTCTCGCAGCCACGATTGCCGCGGTCTTTGTTCTCGCCGGATGCAGCAAGACGGAGACGACCGGCAGCGGAACGGCGACGTCGTTTCCAAGTAACGGGGTCGCGCAAACGGTGAGCGGACCGGTGACGGGCCGAATCAACACGTTTACGGTCCCGCACGTTCTGCGTTACACGACTGCCTCGGACATCTCATCGCTCAATCCTCATCTGGCGCAGCAGACCGAGGTCGGGCTGCTTTCGTCGCTGACGATGGCGTGGCTCGTTAAATGGGACGTCAACAACAATGCGGTTCCGGAACTCGCAACGGAAGTGCCGACGCCAGAGAACGGGGGCGTTAGCAAGAACGGATTGACGATCACGTATCACCTGCGCAAAGGCGTGAAATGGTCCGACGGCGTGCCGTTCAATGCGGACGATGTCGTTTTCTCAACCCAAGCCGTGCTGAACAAGGCAAACAACGAAGTCGGCCGCCTGGGCTGGGATCGGATAGTCAAGGTCGACGAACCCGATAAGTACACAGTCGTCTACCACCTAAGTAAACCTTACTCGCCGTTTGTCGAAACGTTTTTCTCGAGCGCCGGCGCCAACCCGTGCGTGCTTCCCAAGCATATTCTTGGTGGTCTTCCCAATATCAACACGGCTCCGTACAACTCGCTGCCGGTCGGCATCGGCCCCTTCAAATATCAGCGTTGGGACCGCGCATCTCGCGTCGTCATGGTTGCCAATCCGCTGTACTTCCGCGGAATGCCGAAATTACAAAAGATCGAGTTCGTGATCATTCCGGACCGTAACACCGCGTTGACGCAGATCCAAGCCAAGAGTATCGACATGTGGTATCCGGTGCCCGGAAATTATTTCGCGCGTGCGAAAGGCGCGGCCGGTTACACAATCGTTAGGCTGCCCGCTTATTATTTCAACCACCTTGATTTCAATACGTCGAGGCCGGGGCTGAGCGATCCCGTGGTCAGGCAAGCGCTCCGGTTCGCGATCGACCGTCAGACGCTGTACCACAAGGTCGCTCACAACATCGGGTATCTGCAGGAAGAACCCGCCTCGCACACGGCGCCGTACTGGGATCCGTCCATCCAACTGACGCCCTTCGACATTGCGCAGGCAAACGCGGTTCTCGACAAGGGCGGCTGGACGCGCGGCTCTGACGGTATTCGCGCCAAGAACGGGACGAAACTGGCGCTGCAAGTCGTGAGCTCGTCGGGAACGCCCGATACAAATCTGCAGATCGAATTGATCCGCAGTTGGTGGAAAGAGATCGGCGTTTCGCTGTCACTAAAAGTCTATCCGGCGGAATTGCTCTTCGCTCCGATACAGAATGGCGGTATCGTCTACGGAGGCAAGTGGGACGTGATCTTTTTCGCATGGGGTCTCGATCCGCTTGGCGACTTTTCAAGCATTTACGGGTGTGGTTCGATTCCGCCTAACGGTCAAAACGATCTCCGCTGGTGCAATAAAAAGGCCAATCAGGCCATGCTGTCACTCTACGGGCACTACGAGCAAGCGGATCGAAATAAAGACGACGCTAACGTCCAGGAAGCCCTCGCAGCAGACGTTCCGACCGTGGTTTTAACCGGCCGCGAAGACATCTTCGTCGTCAACAAAGACCTGCACAACTTCCAGCCCAACGCGGTCGCACCGTTCGATAACTTCATGAACGTCGACATTTAGCGTGAACGCGGTCCGGGTTTGCGCGGCGCTCGTTTTGGGCGCCGCGCTCGCATCATGCGGCGGAAATACGGCCGGCAAAAACGCGAGCGGGCACCAGCGGCACGCCTGGACCATCCCCGGCACGTTCCGCTGGGCGGACGGCGAAGATATCGACAACCTCAATCCGCTGCTTTCCACGGAGACGCTCGTCAACGACCTATCGTCTTTTACGATGGGCTATTTCTTTTTGTTCGACGACAAGGGCAACACGATACCGTCGCTCTGTTTGAAGGTTCCCACCAAAGCCAACGGGTTGATTTCTTCCGATGGAAAGTCGTTGACGTTTAATCTGCGTCACGGCGTGCTGTGGCACGACGGAAAACCGTTCACCTCGGCCGATGTCGCGTTTACGGTCAAGACGATCCTCGATCCCCACACGAACGTACTGACGCGCGAAGGCTGGGATCTGATTACGCGCGTCGATACGCCGGACGCCTACACGGCGATTTTCCGTTTGAAAAAACCGTACGCGGCGTTTATTAACCATTACTTCACGCCGGTCGGCAATCCGGCCATTCTTCCCAAGCACCTACTCGAGGGCGTAGATATCAACCGCAATCCGTATAACTCGCTGCCCGTCGGCCTGGGGCCGTTCCGGTATGTGCGGTGGGCTCGCGGAAACGACGTGGTGATGGAAGCGTTTCCAAAGTGGTGGGGCGGTGCACCGAAACTCAAGCGCGTCATCTTCAAAATTATTCCGGATGCGAACTCGGTCTTCGTCGCGCTGCAGTCGCACGCGATCGACGCCTACATACGCGTGCCCAACTCCCAGTATCAATCCGTCGCCCGGACGGCCGCGACCCGAACCATCGCGCACGACGTCACGACCTACGGGCACATCGACTTCAACCTGAAGAACCCCATGCTGGCGGATCCGCAAGTTCGCCAAGCGCTCGCGCGAGCGATTGACGTGCATCTGTTGTGGCAGAAGGTCGATCACCAAGCCGGCTACCTGGCGTGCACGCCGATTTCGCACATGAGTTGGGCCTACGATTCGAATGCGCCCTGCTATTCGTTCGATCTAAAAGCGGCCGCCTCGCAATTGGATCGCGACGGCTGGAGACTCGGATCGGATGGACTGCGTCACAAGAACGGCGCGACGCTGAACTTTGACTTTGCCGGAAACACCGGGAACCCGGGGCTCGACGCGCGCGTGCTTCTCATTCAGCAGTGGTTTAAAGCGGTCGGCGTGGGTCTCGATTACACGCGATACCCGACCAACCGTCTTTTCGCGTCGTATGCTGCGGGCGGAGTCGCTGCCACAAGGCATTACGATCTTGCTTCGTTCGCATGGACGGTCGCGCCCGATCCGGATCTCACAAATCTCGTTGCATGCTCGCGCATCTCGCCGCTCGGACAAAACTACATGGCCTATTGCAACCGCGACGTCGACCGCGCATTACAAGACGCGCTGCTTCACTACGAGCCGGGCCGCAGGCGTGCCGATTACATTTTGATGCAAGAGCTTATGGCGCGTGACGTTCCGTTCATCGTTCTGAGCCAGCGGACCGATCACGTAACGTTCAACGACGATTTTTCAGGCATCAACCCTGGACCGCAGCTGATGTTCTGGAATCCGCAGGAAATTTCGAACTGATCCACGCCGCGTAGGCGAGCAGCGCGCAGCCCGCAAGCGATGCGCAGCGCAGCAGCGACCAGAAGGCGTTGCGTGCGAAGAGACCCGTTGCAATTTGCTCCGCGTGCCAGACTGCTGCAGCGCCCAGCCCGGAAGCCTGCAGCGGTCCCATTGCGTCGGGCCACACGGGCATGACGTTGCCACGCGCAATGAAGCCGGCGGCAATGATAAGCAGGCACGCGATAGCCGGAGCGGCCAGCGCGCGGAAACCGAAGTCGCCGCGCAGCGCGAGCAGCGCCAGCGCAAATGCGATTGTCAGCAAGAACGTTTGAATCGTTGCTTGCGGGCTTTGCGCGAGCCCGACCCAGTTTACCGCGCAGAGCAGCGCGCCGGCCATAACGAGCGGAAGCGCAAAAGGCGGCACGCGCAAAATTAGTGCAACGGCCGGTACGAACATGATGACTAAATCATGCTGGTGAAAAAAAGCGGAGCCGAACGGCACGATCGAACACGTGATGACGAACAGCGTGAAACGGTCATCACATTTTACCATTGCGCGCAGCCAAAACAGCGTCGCTGCAATGGCGGTGAAGCCTCCGATTGCAATCGCCGTACCGGCCGAGGCGCCGAAGCCGTACGCGACGGCTGCGGGCGTGAGTTGTATCGCCGAGAATTGTTCGGCTGTTCCATGTGCGAGCAGCACCAGAGCGTACGCGAAGATGCCGTTCGCGCTGACACCCGCGCATAACAGTCCGAACAGCGCGACGGCCGCGACTAGCGCGAGCGCCGCTTTCTTCCGGCGCATTTCTCCTGCGAGCGTCAATGCCAGGTTCGGCTGAGCGAAGGCGGCCGTTGCCGCCAGTACTTTCCCGCCGAAGTGGGTGGCAGCATAGGCGATAGCCACGGCAGCCGCGACGGGCAGCGCTATTTGTCCGAGCGCCAGAGCGTTGGTTAACGCTCCGAACCCAATCGCGGTAAGCGCGAGCGCCGTCACATTGAAGGCAGACCGCCGCATTCCACCCAGAGGTAATGCGATCCACAGCAGCGCGAAAATCGAGAGCGCGAGGACCGCGCGCCATACGTTTGCAGCCGTGGCGTAAGGAAGGCGGGCAAATGCGGACCAGAACGGCAACGTCGCCGGCGGTCCGACGAACGGCAGAAACTCGTATTGTTTGGTTGTGACGCCGGGGAGGGTTCGTTCGGTTTCCCAGATTCCCGTGCCGTATGGATCGCCGCCGCGCGTCCACGCCGCACCCGCGGAATAGTATGCTTCGAAATCGCGCAACGACGGCCCGGCTGCGCGATGCGGGCGCGCAATCGTGAGCGCCCCGATCACCGCCAGCCCCGCAATTACCAGTGCGGCGCAGCGCGTTATGCGTGGGTCGATGGCATTCCCGCGCCGTGTGTGACCGTCATGAGATAGAAAAGCGCAAACAGTGTAGCGAGATACCACGCTCCGACGCGAATTCTGCCCGCCGTCGTCATCGTCGCGAAACGCGGATCTTTATGGCCGCGCCAGCCCGCGATTGCGCTCGGCAGAGCGAGTGCGGCAAACAGGATGACGAAGAAGAGAGAAATATGAAGGGTGAGCGCGAGGCCCAGGAAGACCACGAACCCGACCACCCAAAGCACCGGAGAGAGCGCGCCCGCGATACGTCCGCCGTCGAACGGCATAACCGGAATCATGTTAAAAAGATTGAGGAACGCTCCGACGTAGGCGGCCATAAACCAAAACGGTTGATGGGTTTCCAAAGCAAACACGTAACACACGACTGCTACGCCTAAACCTGTGAGCGGCCCGGCGAGCGCGATATAAGCGTCGTGTTCGAGCGATTCGGGAACACCGCCCACGGTGTAGGCACCGATGAAGGGAATGAACATCGGCAAGCGCGCGGGCAATCCATAATTTCGGATCGTGAAGTAGTGCCCCAGCTCGTGCGCGAGAATCATCAGCACGAAGACCAGCGCGAACTTCCAACCCCAGAAAATCCCGTAGAGCCAGATCGAGAGGAACATCGATCCGCCGAACTTCAAAATCAAAAACAGCGCTTTGAAATTAAACAGGACCAGCAGCAGCGATTTGAATTTCAGCAGGATAGCGCCGATGCCGAGGCCGGCGGCGCCGATGCCCTCGGCGGTTTTCTTGGCGCGCTCTTTCTTGGCGTCGGGCGGAACGTAATCCACGTCGTACGCGCGGTTTTCCGGCCGCTCCGCGCTAAATCCCGAGGCCCACGGATTTTTCGGCGGCTTTTTCCCTTCGTCGTCCACGGAGGCTCCTTCTACGATGACAACGCCGGTTCTTAGCGGAAGAGAACGGCGTGATCCGCATCGTTATTTTGGGTGGCGGTTTTGCGGCGATCGGCGCGGCCCAGCGGCTAGAGCGCATCTTGCGGCCCGAGCATGCCGAATTAACGCTGATCAGCCGGGAGAATTTCTCGCTCTTTACGCCGATGCTGCCCGAAGTGAGCTCGGGCGCGCTCGGCACGCGCGACATCGTGACGCCGATTCGAGCGCAACTGCGGCGCACGCATTTCGTTTTGGCCGACGTCACGGGCGTCGATGTTTCGAAACGCGAAGTGTCTTACGCGCATACGTTGACCGGCGTGACGGAACGGATTGGTTACGATCAACTCGTGATAACGACCGGCGCCTCGACTTCAACCTTCGGGTTGCCGGGCATCGCGGAGCGCGTCTTCGCGCTCAAGACGTTGGAAGATGCCGCCATCTTACGGAACCGCTTCATTTGGCTGCTCGAACTTGCCGACGACGCCGGCGAGGTCGAACGTAAGAAGTTACTGACGCTGGTGGTCGTCGGCGGCGGTTTCACGGGCGTCGAGACGACGGGCGAGATGGCCGAGCTCTTTCGCAACGTCGAGCGCTTTTATCCGCACGTGCGGGCGGGCGACGTGCGCATCGTCTTGATCGAAGGCGGTGCGACGCTGCTGCCCGGGCTTCCGGCGCGCATGGGATCGTATGCCGAGAAATTTCTGCGCAAACGCGGCGTCGAGGTCGTAACGGGCGACGGCGTGCGCCGCGCCGACGACGAAGGGATCGAATTGATAAGCGGCCGGCGGATCGAAACGCGCACAATCGTGTGGAGCGCCGGCATAAAACCGCGCGTGCTCGCCGGCGCCGAGGCGCTACCTCGCGCGAAAAATGGCGCGATTCTCGTAAATGCCGACATGAGCGTTCCGGGTTTTACCGGTATTTGGGCGTGCGGCGACTGCGCTGCGGTACCGGATGGAACGGGCAAGTTTTATCCCCCCACCGCGCAGCATGCGATCCGCGAAGCCCCGCTGCTCGCCCAGAATGTGGTTGCGGCGATGCGGGGAGAAGCGACGCGGCCATTCCAGTACACGTCGCTCGGCATGATGGCTTCGCTGGGTGCGCGCAAAGCGGTCGCGCAGCTGCCCGGCGACCGGGTGCTGACCGGTTTTCTTGCGTGGTTCCTCTGGCGGACGTACTACTTGGCCCGTCTGCCGGGGTTGGATCGCAAGCTGCGCGTCGCATTCGACTGGACGCTCGAACTGCTCTTCCCGCGCGACATCTCCGAACTTCGTGTCTACACGCGGCGCGCGCAGTCCAGCGCGGCAGCGGACGCGGGGCTTCTCCCGCGCGACGAGAATCCGTAAAACGTGGAATTGAAAGAGCCGATCGGGCAGCTCATCCGCGACCCGCGCGAATTCACGAAAGATCTGAAGTTCCCCGATCCGGCCGAAATTCGTATTTACGACGAAACGCTGCGCGACGGCGAGCAGATGCCGGGCGTCTGTTATACGCCCGAGCAGAAACGCGACATCGCCAAGCAGTTGGCGGAGATCGGCGTGCATGTCATGAGCGTCGGCTTCCCCGCCGCGTCGGCCGGCGATCGGAAGACGCTTCAGCTGGTGATGGAATCGAAGCGCCGCGGCGAGCTGGGCAACGTGGAAATTGTCGTCATGTGCCGCAGCAACCCCAAAGACATCGACGTTACGGCGAAAACGTTGGAAGAGGTGGGCATCTCACCCTCGGAGGTAACCTTCTTCATCTTTACGAGCGGAAGCGACTTGCATCTGAAGTATAAGATCGGCAAGACGCTGTTGAAGTTGGAGGGCCGCGACGAACGCGAGTGGCTCGAACTGCCGCTTGAGTTTTACCGCGAAGCGAACATCAAGTTGCAATGCGATGCGATCCGGTACGCGCGCAGCCGCGGTGTGACGAGCATCGAATTCGGCGCGGAGGACGGCAGCCGAGGCGACGTCGATTATTTCATTCGCTATTTCAAGCGCAGCTTGGAAGCCGGCGGGGACCGTCCGGCATGGCCGGATACCGTCGGCTGTTTAACCCCGGAGGCGGCGCGCTGGTACTGCTCGCGCATCGTGGATGCGATGCCGCCGGGCTTGCCGATGGTCTGTCACTTTCACAACGACTACGGTTTGGGCACGATCAACGCAATCACGGCGGTATCGTGCGGTTTCAAGGTCGTGTCTGTGACCGCCAACGGGTACGGCGAGCGCGCGGGCAATGTAAAGCTGCACGAGTTCGTGACGGCCCTCAACGTCTTGTACGGCATCGAAATTCCCGGGTTCAAATACGATAAACTGCGCGCCCTCGCGCGTTTCATGGAACGCATGAGCGGCGTCCCGATGCAGCCGCACGAGCCGATCGTCGGTTCGAAAGTCTTCGCGCACGAATCGGGTATCCACACACAAGCGATGCTGATCGACCGGCGCATGTACGAGGCCGTTCCGGCCGGATTGGTCGGCGGCGAGATTTCTTGGATCTTCGGCAAACATTCGGGCGTAGCGCTCGTCAAGGATACGCTGCGCAAACATGCGGCGGAGCTCACCGCACGAGACGTCGAACCTTCCGACGAGCTCGCGCAGCGCGTGACCGACGAAATCAAACGTTTGCGCGAAGAACGTGCGGCGAGCAGCAAGAGCGAAGAGACCATCGAGACGTACGAGCGGGCAATGGGGAAGCTGTCGCTGGATGAAGCTGACGTCGTCGAGATCGCGGCCGCGATAGGAGCGCCGAGGACCGCTACGCGCTAAGCCCTTGTCAAAATGCGAATTCGTCGTGATAGCGATGCGTGCAGTTCAGCAAGTACGCGATCGAACAGATGCGCCGGCGTCGCATCCCTGAATCGGATGCTGCGGTGGTCGCCGCTTGGCCATCCGTGGTGATTGAAGGGCGTAATGGTACAAAAACCTGTTACGGGCAAGGACCCGCATGCGGCTATCGCAGACTGGCGTAAATAGGGGAATGTGATGACGCATCCGATCGATGTCCGGATTGACGACGAAGCCGGCGCTGCTTACATCACGTACGTGAAAGGCGAGGTCGCCGAAACAGTCGAGGTTTGGGAGGAAGGGTCGGTCGCCGCTGACGTTGACTCGAGCGGGAGCATCTTGGGTATCGAAGTGCTCGGTTTCGATGAAGAGATTCTTTCGCGTGCGCGTGCTTTTGCGAGCGAAAACGACCTCGTTTTCCCGGCGCGGCTGGGTTCCCACGATTAAATCTTAGGCTTTTGCATCGGCGACGGCGCCCATTCGAAACGCGGCTACAAAGGCTTTAAACACCGTCGGATAATCGTCGCTCGTGAAGCGCACGGTGCGCGGCGCCGTTCGTTCGAACTGCGGAATCAGTGCGACCCAATCGGCTTGCTCTACTCGCGCAAGATCGATTTCGAGCACGATCGGCGGCTCGACCACGAAGGGACGTGCATTTTTTATCGAGCGCATCGCTTTAGCGGCGCCCTCGCGGATGGCGTCTTGCGCGGCTACGGGCGAGAGCGAGTCGACGGCGTAGTTTCCGATGCTCTCTTTAACAATAACGCCTGTAATCCAAGGCATTTGCGCCTTTGCCGTTTCGATCGTCGCGCGATCCCCCGTTATGAGGAGGACCGGAACCCCGCAATGTCCGGCAAGCGCCGCGTTCAGCGTAGCTTCGCTGCAGCGCATACCGTTGAGGCGCACGTCGTACACGACCGACGGCGTGTAGGTGTGGCAAAGCGTCGCGTTTGGTTCGCCGGCCGCACCATGGTAGCCGGTGAAGAAAACGCCGTCGAATTCAGCGTTCAAGCCTTCGTTCATCGAAAACGGCTTCCGGTTGCCGAAAATGACGCGGGCATTCTCCGGCAACTCATCGAGCAGGAGATTTCGCATGGGCCCGTGCGAATCGTTGATCGTGAAATCGAGCGCGCCGCCTTTGCGCGCCCCTTCGATTGCGGCGCATACTTCGGCGGTCATAACCTTTTGGTAGATAAAATAATCGGGCGTGTAATTTCGCGCATCGACCTGATCCCACGAGCAGACGCCGGCCGTGCCCTCCATGTCCGCGGAAATATAGATTTTCATGCGAGCACGTTCGCGGCGCCGCCGAGCCGGAAGGCCGCGGTAAAGGCGCGGAAGATGTCGGGATAATTATCGGCTTCGAACCGGACCGTGCGCCCGTTTATGCGCTGATAGCCCGGCATCAGTTCGATGAAATCGGCTTGCTCCGCGCGCGCCGTGTCGATTTCCAGCGTCAATGGCGCTTCGAACGTGAACGGCTTGGCCTTGGATGCGTCTTTTACCGCCTGCGCGGCTGCATCGCGGATCGCGGCGCATGCGGCTTGGGGTGTCATCGAGTCGGCGGCGTAATGGCCGATGCCTTCCTTGACGATCGTGCCGGTCACCCACGGCATGTGCCCCGTTACGTGTTCGACGACGACGCGGTCCCCGGTGACGAGCAACAGCGGAATGCCGTGGTAGCCGGCCATCGCGGCGTTCAGGAGTGCTTCGCTGCATTCGACACCGTTAACGCGCACGTTATAGATCGTTTCTCCGGTATACGTGTGCGCCAGAACGCCGTCGCGGTCGCCTACTTTGGCATGGTAGCCCGTGAACATGGCGCCGGCGAAGCCCGCTCCGAGGCCTTGCGTCATCGAGAGTGGTTTACGGCCGCCGGAAATAACGCGCACGCCGGCGGGCATTTCGTCCCAGAGCACGTTGCGCATATCCCAATGCGAGTCGTTCACAACGATCTCCGACGCGCCGCCTTTACGCGCGCCGTCGATTGCGGCGCGCACTTCCCGCGACATGTAGCGGCGGTAGATCGGGTACTCGTGCGTATTGGACGGATCGCATTGCATCCAACTACAGACGGCGGCCGTGCCTTCCATGTCGCACGAGATGTAGATTCGCATTTACTGCGTTTCTTTCAGCCCGGCGCGCGCCTCGCTGAGACCCTCGCGCGCGGCGACGTTCTGCGGATTCGCCGCGAGCGCGCGAACGTAGTAGGGAATCGCGTCGCTATATTTTTCAACCGCGAGATAGAGATCGCCCAATTGCGTGAGCGCAACGTCGTCTTTGGGCGAACGCGCGATACGGGCGCGCAATTCTTGCAGTTGGACGCGCACCGTCGCGGGCGGGCCACCCTGGACGTTCACGGAGGGCGGTCCGGCAGTCTCATTCGGTGCCGGAGCCTGCGCGGCGACTCCCGTTCCGGTGCCGAAAACGGAGCCGCCGGTAGCAAAGCCCTGCTTGAGCAGCCATCCGATGGCTCCTAAGAAAAGCACCGCGATAACGACGACGATGGGAAGATAGATGCGCGGCGGCAGTCCGCGCTTGGGAGCGGCAATCACCAAGAAACGGTTGGACGAACGGCGAACAAACTCTTCGTGCCGACGGAAACCGAGCTCCAGCTGCTCTTTGCCGAATTAAACAATTATTATTTCAACGGCGAAACGCCCGTTTGCCGCATTCGCTATAACTCGCGCTTTTCGAACTCCGCCGGACGCATTACGTACAGCACCAGACCGGTGCTGATCGAACTTTCGGTCAAACATTTTCGCGAGCACCCCGAAGCGCTGCGCGAAACTCTGCTGCACGAAATGATCCACGCCTGGCTCTACGACCGCACGGGCGATACCGGACACGGCGCGGAGTTTCGAAAGAAGATGGCCGAGTGCGGGCTGACCTCGATCTATCACGATCTTGGCAACATGAAACCGTTCAACGAGTCGGCCAAGCGTTACATACTGCGCTGCGAACAGTGTGCGCTCGAAATCCTCCGGCGCCGCTTACCTCGCGCGGCCATGAGCTGCGGCCGCTGCAGCAAGCAAGGATACGATCCGCGTTTTCCGCTTACGCTGCTCGAAGTCACAGAGACACGCGAGCTGGGCATGACCGTTCCGCGTGCGGCGTTTAAGTCGCAGCCTTAGACCCTAGCGACAAGCCGCTGAGCGCGTGATAGAGTAAGTATGAGGAAAGACGTGACGGCACAACCCATGGAAATACGCATGGCCCGCCTGGAAGGCGCCTACGAGCAGATCCGGGACTGTCTTAACGGTATCGATCTGCGCTTGATTTCCATCGAGCAAAGACTCGATGCTACTTGCGATATGCTGCTTACCCGAATAGATTCGCCGCAGGCGAGCATGGACCGCAAGTTTCTCTGGCTTATGGGTCTGGTGATGGTGTCCATCATTTTGCCGCTCGTTGGGCGGTTCGTCCCTCGCCCCTAGTATCGCGCTCCGACCTTTATAGAGGCAGAACCCTAGCCTCAAGCGAGAAGATAGGGGCGTGAAGACACGCACCGAGTCCGACTCCATGGGCCAAATCGCGGTTCCCAGCGACAAATATTACGGCGCCCAGTCCGCCCGCTCGCTCGTCCATTTCGATATCGGCGACGGCGAATCGCCGCGCGACGTTATGCCGCGCCAGGTTATCCGGGCGATGGCGACGCTGAAAAAGGCTGCCGCGATGGTTAACCGCGACCTCGGCAAATTGGCGGACGAAAAGGCCAAACTGATCGTGGAAGCGGCCGACGAGGTTATCGCCGGCAAGCTCGAGGGGCATTTCCCGCTGCGCGTTTGGCAAACCGGATCCGGCACGCAGACCAACATGAACGTCAACGAAGTGATCTCCAACCGGGCGATTGAGATCGCCGGCGGCGAGATGGGCAGCAAGAAACCCGTTCATCCCAACGACGACGTCAACATGTCGCAATCTTCCAACGACACGTTTCCGACCGCCATGCACATGGCTGCTGCGCAAGCCATGTCCGGTATGCTGCCTGCCGTTAAAAAACTGCGCGATGCGCTCGACGCTAAATCCAAAGAATGGATGGGGATTGTCAAAGTGGGGCGTACGCATCTGCAAGATGCGACGCCGATAACGCTTGGCCAAGAATTCTCCGGCTACGTGACACAGCTCGATCGCGCGATGGCGGCGTGCAAAGCTGCGCTCGATCCGCTATTCGATCTAGCGATTGGAGGTACGGCTGTCGGCACGGGTCTCAATGCGCACCCCGAGTTTGGCGAACGCGTTGCCAAGAGGATCGCGGAACTCACGAGCTTACCGTTCCGCTCGCATCCGAACAAGTTCACCGCCCTGGCATCGCACGACGACTTCGTCTTCGCCTCGGGAGCGCTCAAGACGCTGGGTGCAGCTTTAATGAAGATCGCCAACGATATCCGCTGGCTGGCGTCGGGACCGCGCGCCGGGATCGGCGAGCTGACGCTTCCCGAGAACGAACCAGGCTCTTCGATCATGCCGGGAAAGGTCAATCCGACGCAATCCGAGGCGATGACCATGGTCGTCGTCCAAGTCTACGGCAACGATCTCGCGATCAGCTTCGGCGCCTCGCAGGGCAACTTCGAACTCAACGTGTTCAACCCGGTGATGATCTACAATTTCTTGCACTCATGCACGCTGCTGCGCGATACGTGCACGATGTTCCGCGAACACGCCGTGGAGGGCTTGACCGCGAACGAGGACACGATCGCGAAGTATCTCCAGGAGTCGCTCATGACCGTTACCGCGCTGGCGCCAAGAATCGGCTACGATAAAGCCGCCGAGATAGCCAAGCACGCGCACCATCACAAGACGACGCTCAAAGAAGCGGCGGTAGGTTTAGGGCATGTGAGCGCGGAGGATTTCGATAAATACGTCGTGCCGCACGAGATGACGAAACCGAAGTAATCTAGTTATTGCTAATCAGAACGATCATGCAAGCGTCGCGCGTCGCGTGCGTCCGACAGCTTGCCTCCCGGTTCGATGTTGAAGCGCCGGTCGCGCCAGGCAATCTCCTTGGCGAAGAAGGCCCCCAGCCAGGTCGCAAACACGAACGCATCTGCGGCGGGAATGAGCCAAGGCGACAATCTGGTTTCGGGCGCAAATGTTTTTCTTGACTCTCGTTGGACCATGACCCGCACCGTGACGGCGGCTGCCAACATCGCTCCGGCGATCGGGGTCCGCGTAAGCAGTGTCGAGATCGCGGCCAGCGGCAAGACGTAGGTGACAAGCGAGCCCGCAAAGCCGCGCGGCCGTGCGGCGAGGACCGTCCGCTGCCAGCGGAGGTGATGCAGCCAAAGCGTTTTGAAATCAGCGTCGGCAACCGTCATTCGAGCGATGTACGGGCAGAGTGCAACCCTGAAGCCCGCCTTGGTAACGAGCTGACCGAGCATGAAATCGTCGGCCAGATGTTGGCCCAGCGCAGCCAGGCCACCGATGTCATCGAGGACGTCGCGGCGCACGGCCATCGTGGCGCCGAAACAATATTCAAGCGGCTCGATCATCAGCGCTACCAGTACCGACGGCATGAAATGCTCGTTCACGACCGCGGCGCCGAGCTCGGTGACCGTGCCGCCGGAGGGAACGCCGGCATATAAGCAGGTTGCCGCGCCCACCTTGGAATCGGCGAACGCCCCCGCGACGGCGCTCAGGTAGTCTGCGCCGACCTGAATGTCGCTGTCGACAACGACGAGCAGATCGTGTTTGGCTTGGCCGATCATACCTTGCAGGTTTTCGACTTTTGGGTTAGCCGAGTGCGGCGCGGGGCCGGCCGCGACGACGCAAAGGTCGACGTCGGGAAACTCACGCACCAGCCGGCGCGCGACGTCGAGGGCCGGATCGCGCTCGTCGCGCGAGCCGAAGACCACTTGATAACGCGGGTATGACTGCGTGCAGAAAGAGCGCAAGTTTTCATACAACTGCGGTTCGTCGCCGTGCAGCGGTTTCATGATCGTTACGGGCGGCTGCGATTGCACGGGTCGCGCGGCGCGGTTGCGAAAGCGGCGCATCCCGACGACCTCAGCCGCGGTGTATGCCAGGCCCGCCGCCGTTAGCGCGTATCCGGCCAGCGCCGCGACGTTGCGCAGTTTACATGTCACGACGTGCCAACTCCGAAAATGTCACCGGCTCTACATCTGAGCCGCGCAACCGCTCCAGCACGTGCGGATCCGTAAGCGCTGCGAATTCGCCGGCGTAGTCGGCATCCGGCGGATCTGCGGAATCGAATCGAGCGGTCGCGGGATGCGAATAGATCTCAGAAACTCCCGGCGGGAGCGCCGCAATGTATTGCTCCACGAGTGCCGCATTCATGTGGCCGGTGTCTATCATGCCGAACACATAGTCGTTGGCGTCAAAGCCCGCGGCGCGTACGCGCCGTTTCATCAGCGCCATCCAGGGCGCCAGCGAAGCGCTTTGCATGAAACGCGCGCGCAAATGCGTGCGCGTCGCGCGCCAGGCCGGCCCGAACGGCTCGTAAGGAACGCGGATCGCCCTCAATCCGAACTCGTGCCCCACTTTCATCAGAAGCGAAAGAATCGTGGGATGCACGTGCATGTGATTCTGCGCGTTTGCATGATCGAGCGCGAGCCCGGTCTGGGCAAAGAGACGGAATTGCTCGCGGATCTCCGCCTCGAGCTGTGTCCGGATCCCGGGTTTAAAAAAATACCGCACACCCGTCGCCAAGAGATCGCTGGAAAAACGTCCATTCGTGCCAACGAGGCCGGGAACGCGCGACGGCGGGAGCGCCGGCCGCCCATTGACGAGCACGACATGTAAGCCGACGCGCAAGTTGGGCAGGCGGCGAGCGCGCGCAACCGCGTCGGCGGTCTGCGGGGCCGCAACCATCAGGCTGGCCGTCGAGAGGATCCCGCGCACGTGCGCCTGTTCGACGGCTTCATTCACGGGAATGGCCAATCCGAAATCGTCCGCGGTCACAATCAGCCGGCGCACCGCCGCTTCATTCACCAAGGAACTCTCGCGACCATCGAAGGAAGGCTGAAACGATGGCGGAGACGGTGGCCGGGAGTACGGTTGCGCGCAAAGCGGATCACGTGCGCATAAATCTCGAGCATGACGTTGCGGGCAAAGGCCCCTGCAACGGCTTTGACGAGTATCGCTTCGTTAACCGCGCGCTTCCCGAAATCGATCTTGCCGAAGTGGATACATCCGCGGATCTTTTCGGCCGCAAAGTCTCCGCGCCGTTTCTCATTTCATGCATGACGGGCGGCACGGAAGAGGCGCGGCAAATCAATCAGACGCTGGCTGCGGTTGCGCAAGAATACCGTTTTGCGATGGGCCTGGGATCGGCGCGAGCGCTGCTCGAAGAGCCAGGGCTGCTCGATACGTTCGCCGTGCGCGCGGAGGCGCCCGACGTTTTGCTGCTCGCGAATCTGGGCGCGGTTCAATTGAACAAAGGCTACGGCGTCGACGATTGCCGCAGACTACTCGACATGCTTCAGGCGGATGCACTGGTACTGCATCTCAATGCGATCCAAGAAGCCGTGCAGCCCGACGGCGATACGAACTTCCGCGGATTGCTTGAGAAAATCGAAACGGTTTGCAAGCGGCTGAACGCGCCGGTCATCGTGAAAGAGGTTGGCTGGGGGATCGCAGCCGATACCGTACGCGACCTTTTCGACGCCGGCGTCTCGGCGGTCGATCTTGCCGGCGCGGGCGGAACGTCGTGGAGCGAAGTGGAGAAGTACCGCATCGGGGAGCCGTGGCGTGCGCGCGTCGCCGGATCGTTTGCGCAGTGGGGAATTCCCACCGCCGACTGTTTGCGCGAGGCTCGCGCGGCCGAACCCGACGGTGTGCTGATCGCAAGCGGCGGCATTCGCAACGGCATCGATGCGGTCAAAGCGCTCGCGCTGGGCGCCGACGCGGTCGGCATAGCCGGCCCGTTTTTACGCGCGGCCGCGGCCGGAGCCGAAAGTGCGAACGAATTGGCGCGCGAGTTGCGCGAAGTCTTGCGCATCGCCATGTTCGCATTGGGCGAGCGCACCATAGCGGACCTGCGCGAAACCAAACGTCTCGTAAGGGCGCAGCGCTCATGATTCAAGCCGACGCGCACTGCCGTGAGTTGGCGACCCGCCATTATGAGAATTTTTCGGTCGCGTCACGGCTCGTGCCGGGTTCACTGCGAGCCGACCTCATGCGATTTTACGCATTCTGCCGGACGACCGACGACTTCGGCGACGAGAGTCTGTCGCGCGAAGCGGCACTCGCACACTTGCGGAGCTGGCGTGTCGAAACGGAAGAGATGTTCGCCGGAATGCAGCCCGTTCATCCGGTGTTAATCGCGTTGCGCGAAACGGTGCGCGAGCACGGTTTGGACGCTCAGCCCTTCCTCGACCTCATCGCCGCCAACGTACAAGACCAAACGGTCACGTCGTACGCGACGTGGCCGGAGCTGCAAGGGTACTGCATGCTTTCGGCCGCGCCGGTGGGGCGGGTCGTGCTGAAGATCTTCGGGATTGACGGAGCGGACGCGCGCAAGCTCTCCGATGACGTTTGCATTGGCCTGCAGCTGGCCAATCACGCGCAAGATGTCAGTCGCGATGCGGAAATCGGCCGGTCCTATCTCTTGCGCGAAGAGATCGAGACCCGCGGCATCCACGGCGCAATTCAGGCGCTGGTCGAGCGTGCCCGTTCGCTGCTCGCGTCGGGCGAAACGCTCGAGCACATGACGCGCGGGGCGCTGCGGCTGCAGCTTTCGCTGTACCGTTTGGGCGGACTGGCCATCTGCGATCGTATCGAGCAGAGCGGTTTTCGCACGGATGTAACGCGGCCGTCGGTCTCGAAGGGCATGAAAGTGGCGCTATTGATACGGGCGGCTTTTGCTTTGGCCCACGGCAACGGGAAAAGGGGATGCTGAGCCCGCTCTGGGTCGACCAAGAAGCCGAACGTTTCTGCCGTGAGATGGCGCGCCGCGAGGCGAAGAATTTTTACTGGGGATTCATTTCGCTGCCGCACGAGCAGCGGATAGCGATCTACGCACTGTACGATTTCGCACGCCAAGTCGACGACGAAGTCGATAGCGCGCCGCGCCCGGAGTTGATTCCGGCGAAGTTGTCGGCGCAGCGCGATCGGATCAGGAGCACCGAACATTCGCCTGAGGGCGATCCGGTCATGCACGTGCTTTCGCGCGCGGTTGAACGGTACAACATTCCCGAAGCGGAACTGCTCGCGCTCGTCGACGGCGTCGAGATGGATTGCACGAAGACGCGCTACGCGACGTGGACCGATCTTCGTGAGTACTGCGCGCTCGTCGCTTCGATCGTCGGACGGATGTGCGTGCGCATCTTCGGTTTCGACGACCCGAAGGCGCTGGATCGCGCCGACGATCTCGGTTTGGCCCTGCAATTGACCAACATCATGCGCGACGTGCGCGAGGATGCCGCAATGGGCCGTGTTTATCTTCCGCAAGAAGATTTGGCGCGGTTCGGCATCTCTGAGGAGGGTTTGCTCGACGGCAATCCGGGCGAGGGCTGGGAGCAGCTCGTCGCGTTCGAGACGCAGCGGACGCGCGCGTTTTTTGAGAGCGGTTATCAGGTGCTCGGATACATTCCGCGCCGCCCTGCAGCCTGCGTGCAGACGATGGCCGGCATCTACGAGCGCATCTTGGAAAAGATCGAACGCGATCCGCAGCTGCCGCTGCGCGAACGCGCGGCGCTCTCGAACGGAGAGAAACTGCGCGTCATGGTCGCCTCGTGGCTGCGCCCCGGGTAGGGGTTGCGGGCGGCGGTCTCGCCGGACTGGCCGCAGCGCTCGATTTAACGCGCGCCGGATGCGAAGTGCACCTCTTCGAACGAAGCCGCTTGTTGGGCGGGCGCGCCACGTCATTCGAGATCGACGGGTACACGGTCGACAACGGTCAGCACGTCTACCTGGCATGTTGTACGGAATTCACCGGCTTCGTCGAGCGCGCAGGTATGGCCGACGCGCTCTATATCCAAGATCGATTCGACGTCACCGTGTATTCGCACGGCGTTCGCAGCGAGCTCAGAGCTGCAAATCTGCCGGCTCCTTGGCATCTGATCGCATCCATGGCTGCATACCGCCATCTGGGTATTCGCGGAAAATTGCAACTGGCGCGCGCGCTGTTGGCGCTCTCACGTGAGAGCGCTCCGCAAGGAAGCTTTGCGGAGTGGCTGCGGCTGCACGGCCAAAGTGCCCAAACGGTTCGCGCGTTCTGGGATCCGTTTATGGTGCCGGCGCTAAACGCGCCGCTGGAGGCCATGAGCGCCGCGGAAGCGGCGTTTGTGATCAGGACGGCGTTCCTGGGCGAGCGCGGTGCCGCGCGATTCGGATATACGAAAGTGCCGCTCGCGCACATCATGGAAGCGGCCGCGCGCGACCTCGCTTCGGTGCGCCGGGCGACGGCCGTTTTGGAGCTGGAGACGTATGACGGCGGCGTGCGGATACGAACTGCAGACGCGCAGGACGACATTTTTGACGCGGTGGTTCTTGCGCTGCCGCCGCGCGCGCTGCACCGCCTTCTCGGAGAAGAGCCGCGTTTCGGCGTCACGGACCTTGATAAGTACGAAGCGAGCGCGATCATGGACGTGCATCTGTGGCATGACTGCGGCCGGCTAGATTTCGACTTTTGCGCGCTGCTCGATTCGCCCGTGCAATGGATCTTTCAAAAAGGCGACGGCTATCTCTGCTGCAGTTTGAGCGCGGCCGGCGCGCTCGTGTCGACTCCGACCGATGAAGTCGTCGGCGCGATGTGGCACGAAGTGTCGGCGGCGCTGCCCGAGCTGCGCGGCGCGCGACTCGTGCGCGGCGCGGCCACGCGCAACCCTGAAGGAACGTACCACGCGCGGCCGGGCACCGTGCGACCCGCGGCGCGCACCCTCGATCCGCGTGTAACGATAGCGGGATCGTGGACGGCCACGGGCTGGCCCGATACTATGGAGTCGGCGGTGCGCAGCGGCCGCGAGGCCGCGCGCGTTCTGCTCGAACAAAAAGCATGGACGACAGGGCCTTAACCGCGTCGGTCAACTGGCTGCTGGAGCGTCAAGCTCCCGCCGGCTGGTGGACCGGCGAACTCGAAACAAACGTGACGATGACCGCGGAGCACGTATTGTTGCTGCGTTTCCTGGGCGTTCCCATCGATGCGATTCGCGATGGTGCGATCCGCCATATTCTGCACCATCAGCGCGAAGACGGATCGTGGGCGCTCTACTATGAAGGTCCCGCCGATCTCAGCACGACGATCGAAGCCTACGTCGCGCTCAAAGTGCTCGGCCTCGATGCCGGCCGCGGCGAAATGCGACGCGCGCTTGGAGTGATCCGCACTCTGGGCGGATTGACGCAAGCTCGCGTCTTCACGAAAATTTGGATGGCGCTCTTCGGTAAATATCCGTGGGACGGAATACCGACCATGCCGCCGGAGATTATCTACTTCCCGTCGTCGATGCCGTTCAATCTCTACGACTTTTCGTGCTGGGCGCGCGGAACGGTCGGGCCGCTGTGCGTGGTCATCGCGCGCCGCCCGCGCCGCGAGCTCGGCGTCGCGGTGAGCGAGATCGTCAATACGGGGACGCAGGCGCTCATGCATCGCGTTCCGGGTTCCGGCTCGCTGTGGTGGGTCGACCAGCTGTTGAAGCTGTACGAGCGCCTTCCTTACAAGCCGGGCCGCAATGCGGCATGCGCCAAGATGATCGACTGGGTCGTGCAGCGTCAGGAAGCCGACGGAAGCTGGGGCGGAATTCAGCCGCCGTGGGTCTATTCATTAATCGCGCTGGACCTTGAAGGTTACGGTCTCGACCATTCGGTGATGCGCAAAGGCTTGCACGGCATGGAGCGCTTTGCATGCGATGATGAAACGGGATGGCGTTTTCAGGCGTGCATGTCGCCCGTGTGGGATACCGCGTGGGCGATCCGCGCGCTCTATCAAGCCGGACTGCGCGCGGACCATCCGGCGATGCGGCGCGCCGTCGACTGGATGCTTTCCGAGCAGATACCGCCCGATGCGCCCGGCGATTGGCAAGTACGCTGCAAAGGCGAACCGTGCGGCGGCTGGGCGTTTGAATTCGATAACGACGTCTATCCCGACATCGACGATACGGCCGTGATCGTCTGCTCGTTGCTCGAAGGCGGAAAGGGCGCTGCGGTGAGCGCTTCGATTGAGCGCGCCGTGCGGTGGACGCTGGCGATGCGATCCAGCAACGGGGCATGGGCTGCATTCGATCGCGACAACACGAGCGAAATTCTCTACCGCATGCCGTTTTCCGATTTCGGTGCCATGATCGATCCGCCGACCGAAGATGTCACGGCACACGTACTGGAGATGCTCGCGATGCTCGGGCGCGGCGAACGCGATCCGTATGTGGCGGCCGGGCTGAAATACGTGCGTGAAACGCAGAAAGCGGGCGGACATTGGTTCGGCCGCTGGGGCGTCAACCATATCTACGGAACGTGGTGCGTCGTGTCGGCGCTCGCGCAACTGCGCGCGGGCCGCGACATGGTCGAGCGTGCAGCCCGGTGGACGATCGCCATGCAAAACAGCGACGGCGGCTGGGGCGAAAGCTGTCATTCGTACGGGGATGAGTCGTTTGCCGGCGTCGGCACGAGCACGCCTTCGCAGACGGCTTGGGCCATCATGACGCTGCAGTGGGCCGGCTTGCGCGAACATCCGGGCGCGCAGCGGGGCCTGCGCTTCCTCCGCGAACGCCAGCGTTCCGACGGAACCTGGGACGAGCCTCATTTCACCGGTACCGGATTTCCGCGCGACTTTTATCTGAACTATCACATGTACCGCCATCTCTTTCCGGCCATGGCGTTGGCGATGGACCGTCCTGAGCGCAACGAGGGGGGAATATCGCCCGAAACCCAGCACATAACCGTTTCATGAGCACGCCATTCGCACAGAAAGTCGCTATCGCCAAATACGTCCTCGGCAAGAAGATGGCCGGCGTAGAGAAGTACGCGCTCGTGATGGAGTTGGAGCCGCTGTATCAGTGCAATCTCGCGTGCGCGGGTTGCGGAAAGATCCAGCATCCCGCCGAGACGTTGCGCAAACGCCTGAGCGTCGAGCAATGTTTGACCGCGATTGAAGAGTGCGGCGCTCCGGTGATTTCGATCGCCGGAGGCGAACCGCTGGTGTACGAGCACCTCCCGCAACTGGTTGACGAGCTCGTGCGCCGCAAGAAAGTCGTTATCGTCTGCACGAATGCGCTGCTGCTCGAGAAGAAAATCGATCAATTCACGCCTTCGCCGTACTTTACGTGGATGATCCACCTGGACGGCATGCGCGAACGGCACGATGAAGTCGTCTGCCGTGACGGAACCTTCGACAAAGCTGTCGCGGCGATCAAAGTTGCGCAGCAAAAGGGCTTCCGTGTCGGCACCAACACGACATTTTTCGACCCGGATGACGCGACGGCGATCCGCGGCGTGCTCGATTACCTCAACGACGAGCTCAAGGTGGACGCGATGCAGATTTCCCCGGGTTATGCCTACGAAAAGGCGCCCGACCAAGAGCATTTTCTCGGAGTGGATCGTACGCGCGCGATCTTCAGAGAAGCCTTCGCGGGCGGTAAACGGAAAAAGTGGCGCCTCAACCATAGCCCGTTGTATTTGGATTTTCTCGAAGGCAAGTTCGACATGGAATGCACGCCGTGGGGGATTCCGTCGTACTCGATCCTGGGATGGCAGCGGCCGTGCTATCTGATGTCGGATGCGCCGTACGCGCAAACGTACAAAGAGTTGATCGAAGAGACGGATTGGTCGCTCTACGGGCGCGGAAAAAATCCGAAGTGCGCGAACTGCATGGCGCACTGCGGGTACGAACCGACCGCCGTGGTACGGACCACCGGCTCGGTCAAGGAGAGCATCCGCGCGGCACTTGCGCACTGACCGCGTTTTCCTAACCGGTGCGAGCGGATTCGTCGGCTCTCACATTTTACGCGAACTCCTGAGTGCGGGTTACAGCGTGCGTGCATTAGCGCGCGGGAAGCTGAATACGAATGGCGGCTTAGAGATCGTCCAAGGTGATCTTCGTCGCGCCGGCGACTTCGCGCGCGCTTTGGAGGGCTGCCGGTATCTCGTGCACTGTGCCGCGCTGTACTCGTTCGCTCCAGGCGCCCGGCGCACTCTGCACGATGTCAACGTCCGCGGAACCGAGGGCTTATTCGAAGCGGCGCGTGTCGCCGGCGTGCAGCGCGCGGTTCTCACATCCAGTTCGGCAACCCTTGGGCCCGCGCGCGACGGAGAGCCCCGCACCGAAGACGATTACGCTCCGGGCGGCGGTTGGGGCTATCATCATTCGAAGGTAGAGCAAGAACGTGTTGCGTTTGCCGCGCGCGTTCCGGTGGTTGCGCTGTTGCCGACGGCCCCGGTCGGTCCGGGCGACGCCAAGCCGACCCCCACGGGCCAGCTGGTTCTGGAGTTCGCAAAAGGAAAGATCTTCGCGAAACCGCCGCGCGGCGGCGGAATGAATTTGGTTCCGGTCGAGGACGTGGCGCGCGCGCACGTGACTGCGCTCCAACGCGGGAGAACCGGAGAGCGTTACATTTTAGGTGGCGACAATCTTACACTGGACGAGGTGTGGACGTTGCTCGCGGCGGCGACGGCGCGAAAAATGCCCGCGTGGCGCGCGCCGGCTTGGCTCGCGCTCGCAATCGCGCACGTGGATGAAGCGCGCGCGCGTGTGACCGGCACCCGGCCGTTCGTGCCGGTGGAAGGCGTAAAGCTTTCGCGTGAGCTGATGTTTGCCGATAGCGCTAAAGCCCGGCGCGAATTGGACTTTCATCCAGGCTCCGTTGCGGGCGCGCTCGAGCGCGCGGTGAACTGGTATCGCGCGCATGGCTACTGCTGATCGTATCACAGTCGTTGCGGCGACCGGCCTCGAGGCGCGCGCGGCCAAGGCCGCCATCGGAAATCGCGCGCGGGTCATTCAGTCGGGAATCGCGCTGCGCGGCTTGCGGGGAGATCCGGGTTCGACTGTGATTAGCTGCGGGTTAGCCGGCGGTTTGCGCGATGATTTACCGACCGGTACGGTATTAATTCCAAGCGAGGTGCGCCGCCCCGACGGAACCACGCTGACGTGCGATCCGGAACTCACCGCATCGCTCGTGCGCGCGGCGCGCGCCGCCGGATGCGAGCCGGTCGAAGCCCCGCTGCTAACGGCCGCGCGGATCGTGCGCGGTCCGGAGCGGATGCGCTGGGCGCGACAAGGTTACGCCGGCGCCGACATGGAGTCCGGACTACTGCAGGCGCCGCGCATCGCATGCGTGCGTGTGATCCTTGATACGCCGGTACACGAGTTTTCGGCGGCGTGGGGAAATCCGGCCTTGGTTATTTTCCGGCCCGACGCGTGGTTCGACATTCCATTTCTTGCTCGTGTTGCACCGCGTTGCGCGGCGCTGGCCGCTCGCATTGTCGCCGGGGCGCTACCTTAGGTTCGCTCGACGCTCCGGGAGTCAGTCGCGGCGTGCCCCGGGCAGCAGAAGACGGTGCCGTACTCGACGGTGGCGCGGCTTTTTATCGAAGCAGCGCGGAAATGTCTTGCGCGGGGACCGGGGCGTGAAAATAGATGCCCTGTCCCGATTTGCATCCAAGCGAGAGCAGCGTTTCTGCCTGCGCTTTCGTTTCGATGCCTTCGGCAGTGACGCGCAAACCGCAAGCTTCGCCCAATCCCACCAATAGCCGCACGATTTGTTCGCCCTTCGGATCGTCGAGGGCGGCGATGAAACTTTGATCGATCTTGAACGAGTCGATCGGGAGCGACGTGATGTACTGCAGCGACGAATAGCCCGTGCCGAAATCGTCGATGCACAGATCGACCCCCGCGGCTTTGAGCGTTTCCAAAATTCCGGCCGCGCGGTGTTCGCTTTGCAGAAGCGACGTCTCCGTAATCTCCAGCGAGAGCATCTTCGGGTCGACGCAATACGTGCGGATAAGCTTCCGCAAGAAGTCCGGAAGATTCGGCTGCAAGACTTCTTGCACGGAGAGATTGACGTTCAGCCCAAGATTCGAATAGCCGGCCTGGTGCCAGCGCGCGAGATCTCGGCAAGCGGTGTCGAGCACGAAACGGCCAACCGGTTCCATCAGCCCCATCTCTTCGGCGAGCGGCAGAAATGCCGCCGGCGCGAGGTAGCCCTGTTTGGGATGATTCCACCGCAGTAGCGCTTCGACGCATTCGACGCGCTGCGTATCCAGCATGACGATTGGCTGATACATGACGACCAGCTGCCGCTCTTCGATCGCCGCCCGCAGATCGAGACGTAACGAGAGGCGCTGAAGCGCCTCTTCGTGCATCGTCGGCGTGAAGATCGCGTTGCGATCGCGGCCCTGGCTTTTCGCGCGGTACATCGCCGTTTCCGCGTCCCGCAAGACTTCGGCGATTGACGTGTAGCCCTGATCGACCGACACGATGCCGATGCTGGCGGTCATTGCGAGCGTACGTCCGGCCATCGGATACGGCCGGCGCAGTGTTTCGTGGATCGTATCCAGCACGCTCTGAACGGCGGGCCGTGACGTTCCCGGGATCAGAACGGCGAACTTGTCGCCCGCCATGCGAGCGACGAGCGATCGTTCGTCAACGATCATCCGCAGACGCTGTGCAGTCTCTTTGAGCACGTCGTCGCCGGCAAGGTGCCCGAGCGTGTCGTTAATCGCCTTGAATTCATCGAGATCGAGATAGAGAACGCTCTGCGGCTCGCCTTCGCCGCGATGCACAGCCTCGAGTTTGCGCGCGAGTTGCAGCGAAAAAACCGTGCGATTGGGTAACGCCGTCAGCGAATCGTGGGTCGCTTCGTACTGCAGCCGGCTCTGCGAACGCGCGTTGACCAGCGCTAACCCCATAAGATTGACGAAGACTTGCATCGCGCGGAGCGTCTGCACCGCGGGAATCTCGCCGTTGAGCGGACCGTCGGGTGACATGTATCCGATCATGACGCCGTCGCGATCGTGCAGCGTCAGAACCAGTGCATCGCGTTCTTGCCATTGATTGGGATACTGTCGCTTGGTTTCGTTCGGGTTGAACCCGGTATAGATCGATCGCTCCCATTCCGCGTCGCGTTCGGCCGGGAAGAAATAGCAGTCATCAAAAAAACGCACCGCGTTGCCGAGCATGGCGGAAAACGCTTCGCGATCGACGTTTTCGTGCAGGCGCTCCTTCACGATTTCTTCCGGATACCCGAGCATAACGCGGCGCTTCAAATCCCCGTTGGGTTCTTCGGCGGCAACCATCGAAACGAATCGCCAGCCGAATAAATCTTGCACGCCGCGGGCCAACGACGTAAGCGCGGCGTCTAAAGTAGGCGCCTCTAAAACGTCGCGCGTGATTTCGAAGAGCCGCTCGAGATCGCTGACCGAACCCGGACGGCCCGAAACAGATCCGATCGGTTGCATCGGTAGCTCTCTACTTCCCGGCGGGGAGCGGGCTCCCTACCCGGTGATGTGGCGAAAGACCATGGCGATGGCCGCAAGCGTCAACGCTGCCGCAACGCACAGCATCAGAGGCCGTGATTTTAAGCGCGCCGAGAGCCGCGCGCCAACCGGGCCGCCCAACAAACCCGCGGCGGCCAGCGTAAGAGCATACGTCCAAGCAATGTCGTGCTGGATAGCATGCGTGATAAAACCGACCGGCGATGTCAGCAGTATCGCAAACTGCGAGGTGGCGCTAATCGCATGCGCCGGCAACGCGGTGAAATAGAGGAGCGAAGGAACCAGAATCACGCCGCCCCCGACTCCGAAGAGACTGGAAACGAAACCGACGACAAAACCCATCGCAAGAGCTGCTGCCGGCCTGGTCTTTATTGTAACGGCCGCCGCTTCCAATCGTGTTCGCCGGTTCGCGACGATATCTGCGGAAACGAAAATCAAGAACGCCGCGAACAGCCAGTCGAAGACGGGTGGCGATGCGTGTTTCACTGCGATTGCTCCCAGAATGCTTCCCGGTATTCCGCCTACGGCCACCATCCAGCCGGTGCGCACGTGTACGCGGCGCTGCAGCAGATACGATGTCGAACTGCTCGCGCCGTTGGCGAGCACGAGCGCCAGCGACGTGCCCGCGGCGGCCGCCGGCGAGAAACCGAAAAAGAGCCGCAGCACCGGCGCCATGATGAATCCGCCGCTCAGCCCCACCATCGACCCGAAAGCGCTTGCGACGAATCCTATAAGGAAGAGCCAGAGCCAAATCACCGCAGAGTCGGCTACGCCCGACCAATATAACGCCGGTCGCGCGTGTCGATGCGAATGATGTCGCCGGAATTAACGAACAGGGGCACGTTGACGACCGCGCCGGTTTCGAGCGTTGCAGGCTTGGTCGTGCCCTGCGCGGTGTCACCTTTGAATCCGGGATCGGTCGTTTCGATACGCAGCTCGACGTGCGCGGGCAGATCGCAGCCGATCGGGTTGCCGTCGTGAAACTGGACTTCGACCATCATGCCGTCTTTGAGGAAATCGGCGGGGCCGCCGATCAGGTCGCGCTGGAGCGTGACGTTTTCGAACGTCTCCTTGTCCATGAAGTGGTAGCCTTCGGAGTCGTTGTAGAGCATTTGCATCTCACGGTTGTCCACCGTGGCGCGCTCGAGCTTTTCGCCCGCGCGAAAAGTGCGCTCGACGGTCGAGCCGGTCTTGACGTTCTTCATCCGCGTGCGCACGAAGGCGGAGCCCTTGCCGGGCTTGACGTGCTGAAACTCGATGACGGTCCAGAGCTGGCCTTCAATAACGATCGTGATGCCGTTGCGCAAGTCGTTGGAAGAGATCATGAGGGTGCCTTACGCAGCGCGGTTTGCCGAGCCCTTGCTAAAGCTCGATGGCGTTTTCGCGTCCGGCAAGCAGCCGGGCAATATTTTCGCGGTGCGTGTATACAATGAAGGCGGCCGCAAAAATTCCGTAACCCGTCAGCCACGGGTCGCGCGTAAAATACCAGAGGGCTGCGGCGGCCAGCACGCTTCCGGCCATGGAGCCGACCGACGAGTAGCGCGACGCGAGCGCGCCCACAGCCCATCCGCCGATTGCGACGAGCCCGGCAGGCCAACACAATGCGAAGATCGCGCCGAACGACGTCGCCACGCCTTTGCCGCCCTTCCAGCCCATCCACGGGGAGAAGCAATGGCCCAGGACGGCGCAAGCCGCCACGATCGCGGCGACCGAAGGCGGCACGATATCGCGGTGAAAAAGAAGATGCGTCGGGAGAAATCCTTTCAGCGCATCGAGCAGGAGCACCGCAACCGCGCCGGCCTTGCCGAGCGTGCGCAGCGCGTTCATCGCGCCGATGTTTCCGCTGCCCGATTTCCGGATATCGGTTTTGAAAAACACCACGCCGATAAGGTAGCCGAAAGGAATCGAGCCGATCAAGAAAGAGGCGACGGCGATTAGAGCGACGGTCATTCCCGAACCTCACGGGTGCGTTCGCGGAACTGCAGCGTGAGCGGCACGCCTTCGAAATCAAAATTTTTCCGGATGGTGTTTTCAAGGAAGCGCCGGTAAGATGTCTGCACCAGTTTCGGGTCGTTGACGTGAAAAACGAAAAGCGGCGGATGCACACCCGGTTGGGAAGCGTAGAGAATTTTTACCGGTTTGCCACCAGGGGCGGGAGGCGGATGCGCGAGCGCAGCGTCGCGCACGACCGCGTTCAGCTTCGCCGTTGCCACGTGCCTGTCCAAATTTTCCGCGACGTGCGTGACGACCGGCATCAGGCTTTGCAGGCGCCGCTGCGTCTTCGCCGAGAGAAACGCAACGGGCGCAAATCGGGCGAAAGGCAGCTGTTCGTGGATCACGGTTGTCAACTCGTTCTGGCTATACTCACCTTGCTCGCGCGCGAGGTCCCACTTGTTGCCCACCAGGATGAGGCCTTTGCGTTCTTCGAGTATCAATCCGGCCAAGCGGCGTTCTTGGGCGAGAATGCCGTGCATCGTATCGAAGAGCAGAATGGCGATGTCGCAGCGGGCGATCGCGCCGAGAGAACGCAGGGCCGCGTAATATTCTATCGCTCCGTGCGCTTTGGGTTTACTGCGCAGGCCCGCCGTATCGATCAGCCGCAGCCGGCGATCCTGATACGTGAGGATCGAATCGATGGCGTCGCGCGTCGTGCCGGGAACATCAGAAACGACCGAACGTTCGGATCCAATCAGGGCGTTCAGCAGCGAGCTCTTGCCGACGTTCGGCCGCCCGACGATCGCGATCGCCAGCTCGCCCGAGTTGTCTTCCGCAGAAGCGTCCGGCGGCAATTTTTCGACCACGCGATCCAATAAGTCGCCGGTCCCCTCGCCGTGAATTGCCGATACCGCGAGAGGCTCGCCGAATCCGAACGCGGCGAACTCGGCGTACATTGCCGCGAGCGCGCTCGGTGACTCGGCTTTATTGGCGGCAAGAATGACGGGGCGCCGCGTCTTGCGCAAAATTTTCGCGACGTCGTCGTCGACCGGATTACGCCCCGTGGCGGCATCGACCACGAAGAGAATGACGTCGGCTTCCTGCGCCGCCGCTTCGGCTTGTTTTTGGGTTGCCGCGATTGCGTCGTCGGGATCTTTTTCAGCGGTCGGATCGATGCCGGCCGTGTCGACCAAACTGAACGTGCGGCCGCGCCATTCGCACAGGCCGTACAAACGGTCGCGCGTTACGCCCGGCGTATCTTCGACGATCGCCATGCGCTGCCCGATCAGCCGGTTGAAGAGCGCGCTCTTGCCGACGTTCGGCCGCCCGACAATGGCGACCGTGGCGGGATGAAGCATGGCGCCTTCGCGTTCGTCAGTTTGCACCGTCCGGGGGGTTCCGCCGCACTCGGGGTATTCCCGCGCACGCTGCCGAACAGGCGATGCCCGTGGCGAGCATTTATATTGAAACACACGGCTGCCAAATGAACGAGGCCGATTCGCAGTATATAGCGGACCGCGCCGCGTCGGCCGGCTATGCCATGGCCGATCGGGCAGAAGACGCCAATATCGTTATTCTCAATACGTGCACCGTTCGCGATAACGCCGAACGGCGCGCATACGGACGCATGGGTCACTTCAAGTCGCTTAAAACTGCGCACCCCGCGCGCAGGCTGATCGTCACGGGCTGCTTGGCCGAACAAGATCGCGATCGCATGCGCCGGATCGCCCCGCACGTCGATGCAGTGTTCGGCACTTCGGAGCTGGCGCAGCTCGGGGATACGATCGCGCGCTGGCGCGACGAGTTTGTTGAAACGGAATTCAGCGAAGAGCGCGCGCTACGTATGCCGATCGGCGGCTCGCCCGATTGCGTCGCAGGCGCATTTTCTCCGCTGCGCGGATTCGTGACGGTACAGCGCGGCTGCTCGTATTATTGTACGTTCTGCATCGTGCCGCATGTGCGCGGCCGTTTCGATCACCGCCCCATGGCCGAAATCTTGAGCGAGGCACAGCAGCGCGTCGTCGAAGGTGCGCGCGAGATCATGCTCGTCGGACAAACGGTCAACGCTTACCGCGATCCCGCCCAAGGCGGAGACTTTGGGTGGCTCTGTGCGCGCGTCGCGCAGATTCCGGGATTGGAACGGTTAACGTTCATCTCGCCGCATCCCAAAGATTTCACCCGCGAAATGCTGCGCCAGCTCTCGCAGATTCCGCAGATCAATCCACGCATCCATTTGCCGCTGCAGTCGGCGAGCGATCCGATGCTGCGCCGTATGAACCGCAAGTATACATTTTCGCAGTACACGGAAAAAGCGGCCTGGATTCGCGAGCTCTTTCCGGGCGCGGCGATTACGACGGATTTCATCGTGGGCTTTCCCGGCGAGACCGAACGGGATTTTCAGGCGACGCTGGACTGCGTGCGCAGCGGCATGTTTGCCAACGCCTATATGTACATCTACTCTAAACGCCGCGGCACGCCGGCGGCGCATTGGGAGCAAGTCGAACCGGCCGTGGCCGGCGAGCGCCACGCGCGGCTGGCCGACGCACAGAACGCCGTCGCCCGTGCGTTCCATGATGGGAAGGCCGGCCTGGAAGTCCGCGCGCTCGTGCAGGGCGTCTCGAAAAAAGACCGCTCGAAGCTCGCCGCCAAGACGCTCGACAACGTGACCGTCATCGTTGCTCAGCCGCCCGACTACGACGAGCGCCTTTACGCGAGCGAGCCGTGGCTCGACGTTCGCATCGATTCGGCCCACAAGTGGGGCTGCGACGGCACGGTCGTCAGGCGGGCGCGGAGCTTCGCCGATCGCGGATCGGTCGTCAAAACACCGTTAATAAACTTGCTCACAGCGTAGTCGCAAGTTATCCACAGCCCGCCTCACGAAATGCGCGGAGCGTGAGCGAGCGGTATTCACCGATGCTCGAGCAGTACTTTGGGATGAAAGCTCGTCATCCCGAAGCGATTTTGCTTTCGCGGGTCGGTGATTTTTATGAAGCCTATGGTGAGGACGCAGAACGGATTGCGCCCGCACTTTCGATCGCGCTGACGTCAAAAGAAGCCGGCAGCGGTCAGCGCATCGCGATGGCGGGCGTTCCCTATCACGCGCTTTCACAATATTTGGCTCGCCTCGTACAGCAGCGCTACATCGTCGCGCTTGCCGAACAACTCGAAGTTGCGCAGCCGAACAAACTCGTGCGCCGCGACGTCGTTCGCATCGTGACGCCCGGCACGCTGATCGAAGATCAACTGCTCGACGGCAAACAAAACAATTATCTGGCTGCCATTACCGCGGTCGACGACACCTATGGACTAGCTTACGCGGACGTTTCGACGGGTCTTTGCGCGGCCACGGCGCTTTCAGGAGAAGCGGCGTTCGAGGAACTGCTGGCCGAGATTGGGCGCATCGGTCCGGCGGAAATCGTGGCGGACGTTCCGCCGGGCCTGCGCGCGAATCTTTCGCTGACTCTGGAAAGCTCGGGAGTACGCGTCGCCGCGCCCGCACTTTGCTCTGTCGAAACGCGCGACCGCCGATCGATTGAGGGTTTTTCGGTCGACGAAGCGCTTGCGATGCACCGCGCGCTCGACGCTGTTGCCGGCTTCGTGCGGCGGTCGGGCGTTGCACCTACGAGCTCGACGCAATCGGCGGAAGCGAGCACGTTGCGGCCGCCCGATTTCTATCGTTACCGCACGTTCTTGGCGCTCGATCCGAATACGCGAAAAAATCTCGAACTCGTGAAGGCGCTCGGCGCAAATCCGAAGGCCACACTCCAGGCGACTCTCGACAAGTGCGCGACATCGATGGGTTCCCGGCTCCTGGCGCGCTGGATCCTGGCTCCTCTGGTTGACACGGAAGCGATCGGGAAGCGGCAAGATGCGGTGGCGGCCTTGGTCGCCGAGCACGTCCGGCGGGAGGCTATGCAAGAATTGCTGCGCGGATGCTTCGATCTCGAGCGCATCTCGCAGAAGGTGCGTTTCAAGCGCGCGCTGCCACGCGATTTAGCGTCGCTGCGCCGCACGCTGGAGACTTTGCGCCCGTTGCGACAGGTCACCCCGCCGGCACTGAAGTCGTATGCGGAGCGCATGGGCGACTTCGAGGAGATGCTGGCCGATCTCAATATGACGCTTGTTGACGAGCCGCCCGCGCAGCTGGTGGACGGGGGCGTGATACGCGCTGCGGCAAGCGCCGAACTCGCCGAGTGCGTGAGCCTGCGGACCGACGCGCGCGCGAAACTTTCCGAACTTGAAGAACGCGAGCGCGAGCGCACGGGCATAAAAACACTGAAGATCAAGTATGTCAGCACGTTCGGATACGCCATCGAGGTGGGCAAAGCGCATGCGGCCAGCGTACCGGCCGATTACGTTCGCAAGCAAACGCTGACCACGGGCGAGCGCTACACGACGCCTGAGCTCAAAGAACTTGAGATCGCCATTTCAACCGCGCAGTCGCGGCAACTGCGGCTCGAAGAGCAACTCTTCGGCGAACTGGTCGACCGGATCGCGGCGCGCATCGAAGAATTGCTGGCGGCCGGCGAGACGCTGGCCGAAGTAGACGCGCTTGCCTCGCTGGCGCAGTGCGCGGCGGAGCGCGGTTACGTGCGGCCGAAGTTTGTGCAAGAGAGCATCGTCGAATTCAAAGACGGTAGACATCCGGTGATGGAAGCGATCCTGCACGCGAATTTCATCCCCAACGATTTGCATTTGCGTGAAGGCGAGCACCGCTTCGTTTTGCTGACCGGGCCGAACATGGGCGGAAAATCGACGTACCTGCGACAGGCGGCGCTGCTGACCATCATGGCGCAGATCGGTTCGTTCGTGCCGGCGAAGTCAGCGCGCCTGGGTATCGTGGACCGCATCTTCACGCGTATCGGCGCGGGCGACGACCTGGCGTCGGGGCAATCGACGTTCTACATCGAGATGTCGGAAGCCGCAAACATTCTGCGCCGCTGCACGCGCAGCAGTTTGCTCCTGATCGACGAAGTCGGGCGCGGCACCGGCACGATCGACGGATTGTCCATCGCGCAAGCGATCTGCGAATTTTTGCTCGGTCTGGAAGATCAGGCGCCGCTCGTTCTCTTCGCGACCCATTTTCACGAACTCGTCGCGCTGGCCGAACACTGGAAACTGGTTGCGAACTATCATGTAACGGCCGTTGAGAAAACCGGCGCCGACGGCGGTCCAGTCTTTTCGCATCGCGTCCTGGCGGGAAGTACGTCGCGGTCGTTCGGCATCGAAGTGGGCCGTATGGCCGGCTTGCCCGACGCCGTCGTCGAGCGCGCGCAAGAGATCGCCGACGCGCTTTCCGGAAAGGCCGACGTCGAGGAGCAAGTTCCGTTGCGCCGCCCCTTACCGAAGATCGTCCCCGCCGAACGGCAGATGACATTCCTCGATTCGTAAGATGATCCACGTTCTCGATCCGCAGACCGTCGGGCAGATTGCCGCCGGCGAGATTATCGAACGTCCGCTTTCGGTTGTGAAAGAACTCGTTGAAAACTCAGTAGATGCGGGGGCGACGCGCGTAACGGTGACGCTGGAAGAAGGCGGCATTGCAGCGATCGAGGTCGCCGACGACGGGGGCGGCATCGAACCGTCGGATCTTGAGATGGCGGTACGAAGGCATGCGACCAGCAAACTCTCGCGCGCCACGGATCTCGAATCGATTTCGACGCTCGGATTTCGCGGTGAAGGCCTAGCGAGCATCGCAGCCGTGTCGCGTCTGGAGATTCTTTCGCGCGGAATCGGAAGCGATGTCGGTGCGCGCGTCACCGCCCATGCGGAAAGGGTTAGCAGCATAGAGAAGGCGGCGGCGCCCGTTGGAACCATCGTGCGCGCGCGCGAACTTTTCGGCAACGTTCCCGTGCGCCGCGAGTATTTGAAGTCGCCGGCGGCCGAGCTGGCGCGCATCTCGTCCTGGCTCTCGACCTTTTCACTGGGTTATCCGCGCGTCACGTTCGCGCTGCGTCACGACGGCAAGGAAGTGTGGGTCATGCCCGCGGTCGATGACGAGACGGCGCGGTTAGCGATGGTATTCGGAAAGGCGGCCGCTCAATCGCTGATTCCGATCGACGGTGAAGCAGCGCGCAGCATGCATGGATCGCTTTCCGGCTTCATCAGCACGCCCGGCAACGATCGCGCTGACCGGCGTATGCAAATTCTATTCGTGAACGGACGGCTGCTTCGCAGTACGCTGTTGGCCGGCGCATGGAGCGCCGGCTATGCGACCTTCGCGATGACCGGACGGCAGCCGTACGGGGTGCTCTTCTTGCAGCTTCCACCCGATCACGTCGACCCAAATATTCATCCGACCAAAAGTGACGTGCGGTTACGCTTCGGTCACCAAGTGGCCGACACGGTGAAACGCGCGATAGCGGTCACCTTGCGCAACCATGCGGCGCGGCGCTTCGGGGATTCGGTTACCGTGTCGGCGGCGCCCGAGAGCATCGACGCCAGCCTCGCGCACTTACAGACACTTTTCGAGCGCGTGCCCGCCGACGATCCGTCGGAGACCGGCGCGCAGAGCGGGCTGCGCGTGCTGGCCCAAATCGACCGCACCTATATTCTGGCGACCGACGGCAGCGCGATCGT
>JBBQQR010000011.1:0-73598 GCA_038215615.1 Vulcanimicrobiales bacterium
GTAAATTGCGGTCACCGGTGCGGCCGGCGTCATCGGCCGCGCGCTCTGCAAAGACCTCGCCGCAGATCACGAAATTGTGGCGATCGACCTGAAAGACGTTCCGGCGATTGTTGACGTGCGGGATTTGGAGGCACTGACGAAAGCGTTTTCCGGATGCGAAGCCGTCGTGCACTTGGCCGGCTACGCGGATGTCCTTGCGTCGTGGGAAGAGATCAGGGACGTCAACATTGCGGGAACATACAACGCTTTTGAGGCGGCACGGCAAGCGGGCGTGAAGCACGTGATCTTCGCGAGCTCGAATCACGCGGTGGGCATGCACGAGATGGAGCGCGGACGCGCGTTGTATGATGCGGGTGCGGGCCTGGTCGTGCGCGCGGACGATCCGTTTCGCCCCGATAGTTTGTATGGAGTAGCCAAAGTTTTCGGTGAAGCGCTCGGCCGATATTACAGCGATGCGTTTGGGTTGCGCGTGGCTTGCGTTCGCATCGGGTCGATTCTCGAAGCAGACTCGCCGACTGCTCCTTCGCTCGGCGTTCCGTCGTTCTTACCACATCTCAAACCCGAAGATGCGCATCCCCGGTATGCCGCTACGTGGATGTCGAAGCGCGACTTCACGCGGCTGGTGCGCGCGATTCTTTCGCGGGACGTTCCTTTCGCGGTGGTGTACGGCGTTGGTGATAATCTCACGCGCTTTTGGGATCTCGAACCGGGGCGCGCGATATATGGATTTTGGCCCGCCGACGGAGTGCGTTCGTAGTGGCATTTATGTGGGGATTCTGAGCGTTGATCGCGGGAGCGCTGACCGCCGTTTTTCTTTTGGCCGCGAGTCGTTCGGATCTTTATGACGTTCCATCGCCTCTGCCAAGCGGTGCACCGGGCAGAGTCATTTGGTCGCGGCCGTTTACCGGCGGCGCGCTCTTGAAAAGCGCCGCGTCGAACACGCTCGTGCTGTACCACACGGTTTCCGCAAGCGGCCGCGATGTTGCGGTTTCAGGGACGATTGCTATTCCCAAGGGATCGCCGCCGCCCGGAGGCTGGCCGGTGATCAGCTGGGCGCACGGTACGACGGGCAACGCGCCGCAGTGCGCACCTTCAAATTTCTCGCAACCAAACATCGAGCAGCGGTTTTTGGATCGCTTCGTTTCGGGCGGATTCGCCGTCGTGCAAACCGATTACGAGGGCGAAGGGACGCCGGGCGTGCACCCCTATTTCGCCGGTGTTTCCGGAGCACACGACGTAACCGACATCGTTCGCGCGGCTCGGCATCTCAACCCCGCTTTAAGCGATCGCTGGTTCGCGATGGGACATTCAGAGGGCGGGAGTGTCGTGCTTTTCGCGGCGGCGACGGCGAACAGCTGGGCGCCCGATCTGCACCTATTGGGTGCGGTGGCGTACGCGCCGGGCACAGACATTCCCGATTTTTTCGGCGAGATGTCGGTCAGCAAATATCCATCGACACTTCTGCCGCTTCTTGCGATGATGATCGAGGGAATCGCTTCGCAGGAGCCGCGCGTAGACTTAAAAACCGTTTTGTCTCCGAAGGGGATGGCATTGTTGCCGTCGCTGCAAACCGATTGCGCGGGAACCTTGATGAGGTCGCCGGCCTGGAGCATTCCAGCCGCCGATTTCTTTCAGCCCAATGTCGCATCGAGTCTGTTGATGCAAGACTTCATTGCTAACGAGCCCTCGCGTGTGCACGTGCAGGTTCCCGTGCTTATTGAACAAGGAACGAGCGACGCTCTCGTTTCGTACGATGGCTCGGCTTCGCTGCGCTTGAGCTTATGCGGCAATGGCGCCCACCCCGAACTCGACGCGGTGCCCAGGGGCGCGCACGACACCGTGATGCCGTTAAGCTACGATCATGTCAGCGCGTGGATTTCGAATCGGATGGCGGGCAAACCGGTGTTGGGCAACTGTCCGGTGTAGTATTGAAAATGGTGGGCGGTATTGGGATTGAACCAATGACCCCTTCCGTGTCAGGGAAGTGCTCTCCCACTGAGCTAACCGCCCTCGCATCTGTTTAAAGAAAACGAGCCCCAGATATTTCTGGGGCTCGCCTCATTTCCATCTTTACCGCGCGAACGAGGTAAAGAAGTAGACTATTGGATGCTGGTAGCGATGAACGTGCTGCCGCTCCAGTTGCCGTACGCAGTAATAGTGCGTCCGGGAATAAGTGTGCCGCTGATCGCACCGCGCGATGCGGCCGTCGAATCGTTAATCGTAACCAGGCTCAGGCCTCGCGCGATTTGAATCGAGTTGCCGCTGACCGAGACGATCAGCCCGCGCACCGTTGCGCCCGAATACGGGCCGCCATAGTTGTTGTAGTTGCCGTTCGACGGAATAAAGACGCCATTGGCACCAAACGTTCCGCGCAGCGTGATCTGCTGGCCCACCGTGAGGTTGCGGCCTTCCGTATTGACCGTGACTTGCTGTCCGTTCGAAAGCGTGACCAGCGCCGTGCCGCCATTAATCGACGCTACGGTTCCCGTGATGAATGCGCCGCCCATGTGGCTCTTGCACCAGCCGCGCTGGTTGCCGGCCGGGTTGACGCAGCTGTGCGCCGTCGCGCTGTTGCCTCGGCCGTTCGAGCCGTGGTTGTTTTTGCCACCGTCGTTGTCGTTGTCATTCTCGTTGCCGCGAGAAGCCTCGACTTGAGCGCCGGCGTGGGCTTTATTCTGGCCATGGCCTTTGCCGTGGCCGTCGCGATCCGCGAGCGCAAACGTGCCTGACCCGAAGATCAGGGCAACTGCGAAAGCTGCCGCTAGCGCGCGGTTGATAACTTTAGTCATTCGTTGTCTCCTAGCTGTAGCTCCCATGAGTACTCCCCGACAACGTTCCCAGGTGCGAGGTCGGCTCACAAGCCGAACGCTCGCCTGGTTAGGATTACGCTGCTTGCTTCTTGCGCTTCCTCAAGGTTTGTTGCAAACCGCGCAGTGTTCGCTCCGAATCGCTTTCATTCGAACGCTCCTGGAGTAAGGCAAGCACGAATGATTCTTCGGAATCCAAACCTTCGCGGCGTGGCGCGCGCGCCAGCGCAAGTCGCCCCTGTTCCAGGAACGCGTCGACGATCGCGGGATGCACGTAACACTTGCGACAAATCGCGGGGGTATTTCCGAGCCGTTTCGCGACGTCTTTTATGACGGAGGCTACTCGCTGCTTTCGATCGCTTTGAGTCTCCTGCGCAACCTCTTGCGCGAGCAAGTTGGCGCACGTCACCGTGCCGACCCATGTGCGGAAGTCTTTCGCGCTAAACTCTTCGCCGGATATGTCGCGGATGTATTCGTTCACGTCGCTGGAATCGATGGCGCGCGGCGTTCCGTCATCCTCGAGATATTCGAACAACTGCTGGCCCGGGAGATCCTGACACTGCCGGACAATCTTCGCCAAGCGGCGATCGCGCAGATCCAGCGCGTGTCGCACACCGCTCTTTCCGCGGAATGAAAAGCGTACGGTCGAACCTTCGATTTTCGCATGTTTGTTTCGCAGCGTCGTCAGCCCGAAGGAATTATTCCCTTTGGCGTATTCATCATTTCCCACGCGAATCGCGGTGGTTTCCAACAACTGCACGATCGTCGCCAGCACTTTCTCGCGCGGAAGCCCAGGCAGCGCAAGATCCGCTTCAATCCGTTTACGAACCTTCGGCAAACTCTGCGCGAACGCGATCATGCGCTCGTATTTATTCTCATCACGCGTTTCGCGCCAACGCTTATGATAGCGGTATTGCTTGCGCCCGCGAGCATCGCGCGCCGTCGCCTGAATATGGCCATTTGCGATGGGACAGATCCACACGTCGGCGTACGCGGGCGGAACAGCCAACGCTCTTATGCGAGTCAGTTCCTTTTCGTCATCGATTTTCGATCCATCCGGCGCATAATACGCGAAATGCGCGCCGCGTTTTTCCCGGCGAATGCCCGGCATCTCGTCGCTGACATAACGCAGGCGCGCGGCCTTCGCGCTTTCGATAGCGTTCATGCGGCTTCGCCATCGTAGCGCAAGAGGGCGCGTACGCCGGCGAGCAGCGGAACGGGCAGGCAGGCTAGCGCGGCTTGCGCGAGCGTTCCGTGGCCGAGGGTCAGCAGGTCCATCCTGTGCCCTATACCCGCAAGCGCTCGGTAGACAGCGGCGGCGCGACTAGGATACGATATGCCGGTTCGATAAACGCATGGGCGCGTAGCTCAGTGGGAGAGCATCCGCTTCACACGCGGGGGGTCGTTGGTTCAATCCCAACCGTGCCCACCATCATCTGGCGATGGCGCTGTAGCTCAGTTGGTTAGAGCGTCGCCCTGTCACGGCGAAGGTCGTGGGTTCGAGCCCCATCAGCGTCGCCAGATTTAGAGGCCCCGACGTCATGTCGGGGCCTTTTCGCATACGCAGAACGAACCCAGTACGAACTGTCACGCAGTCGCGGTTGGGAACAAATGCTCGGGAGGCATATTGATGCAAAAGATCGTTCCTCTCTTGTGGTTTGACGGCAATGCCGAGGAAGCTGCCAATTTTTACGTCTCGATTTTTAAGAACTCGCGCGTAACCGACATCAGCCGCTACGGCGAAGCTGGGCCGGGACCCGCGGGGAGCGCGATGGTCGTCGAGTATGAGATCGAAGGGCAAGAGTTCATGGCCCTAAACGGCGGCCAAACGGAAAACGGGTCGCCCGGGCCCGCGCCGGGATCGATCGCGTTGTTATGTCAATTGCGAAACGCTGGCCGAGGTCGATATTCTTTGGGAGAAGCTCTCCGAAGGCGGCAAGAAAGTGCAGTGCGGTTGGCTGAGCGATAAGTACGGTTTCTCTTGGAACATCGTTCCCGCGGGACTGGCCGAATATATCGGCGGCTCAGATCCGGAGGGAGCTCGACACGCGATGAAGGCGATGCTGCAGATGGATAAGCTCGACATCGACGCGCTCAAGCGTGCATACGAAGGCGGCTAACCGCCAAGAACGAAGCACGCCACCAAGAAGTGGCCAGCGACCTCATCAAGCTCGACGTACGCAGCCGCCGGCAATGGCGTGCGTGGCTCCAGAAGCACCACGCTTCCAGTCCGGGCGTATGGCTCGTGTACTATAAGGCGCCCACCGGCCTTAAGGCAGTTTCTTATGAGGATTCCGTTCGGGAAGCGTTGTGTTTCGGATGGATCGACAGTCTGATAAAAAGCTTCGATCAGGACCGTTATCTGCGCAAGTTTACCCCACGAAAAAGCACAAGCGCGTGGTCGGATAGCAACCGCAAAAGATATAAAGAATTGAAAGCCGCGGGCGAGCTCGCCGCCGCCGGGAAAGCTGCGCCGCCGACAATTAAGCGCCATGCGCCGCCTCCGAAAATTCCCCTGAGATTGCCGGCCTACATACAAAACGCGCTCCGCAAGAATCCCAGTGCGTGGAGCTCGTTTCAGCAGCTTCCTGAGCGGCATCGTCGCGAGTATATTTTGTGGATCCATTCGGCCAAACGCCTTGAAACACGGCAAAAACGCATCGCAGAATCGCTGAGGATGCTCGACGCGGGCCAGAAGCTCGGTTTGAAGTAGGGGAATCTGCCGCCTCTCCGCCCCGTAGCGATTTGGCAGCCGGTCACAAACCGAGCCGTACGCGTGTTTTAACCATATGGGCGTACAGAAAAACAGCCGTATGCTGGGGATAGCCCTGGCGCTGTCGCTGCTCTTCCACCTGGTACTGGCGCCGTTCGTACGCCCACCCGCAGACGCCGTTTCGTATCACGTGATACCGGTTATCACGCATATTTGGATTCGCCCGACGCCAGAGCCGCCTAAGCCGCCGCAGCGTGTGCGCACTCCAGTTTCGCATCCACACATTCCAATCGTCAGCCTGCCGGTTGCGCGGCCCCATGATTCGCGCAATCACAATGGCCGCGTGGCGGTCACGCCGTCGTATCCTACCGGCCAGCCAAATGCGCCGGGCAACCCCGGAACAAATGGATACGGCGGCGTGATCGGTCAACCTGTCGGGCCGACGGACGCGCCGGGTCCCGCTTGCAGCTATCCGAATGTTGAAGCAAAGACGATCTCCGCGGTTTCGCCGGATCGAACGGCGAGCGGATTTGCCACCGACACCATCGCTACGGCGATGATCAAGGTCGATCTCGATGCAGCCGGCCGCGTGACCGGCGTCTCGGTCTACGCCTCCACGGGTTCGCTTGAACTCGATCAGGCAGCCATGCAAGCGGCTCGCGAAAGCACCTATGCGCCGGAAATGCGCGACTGCCAGCCCGTTCCGGGTTCGTATCTCTTCAAGGTCGAGTTCAGCAACTAGAAACTAATAGACGCGGACGCCGTTTTGTACGGCGGAGTCCGGCGTGAGCAATACGGTATCGCCATTTTCGTCGGGCACGCCCAGCACGAGAACCTCACTCGGAAAGCCGGCGATGCGTTTGGGCGGAAAATTTACGACCGCGACGATTTGCTTGCCGATGAGTTCGTCGGCGGCGTAGTGCACAGTGAGCTGCGCGCTTGAATACTTCGTGCCGATCGCGTCTCCGAAGTCTATCACGAGCTTATACGCCGGTTTCCGAGCTTCCGGAAAAGGCTCAGCGGACACAACGGTCCCGGCTCGAACATCGAGCGCTGCAAAAGCGTCCACAGGCGACACAACATCCATTATGGGGAAATGCTCTGACGAGATGGAATCGCCTGCCCCCATTCTCAGGATTTGGATTTCTGCAGATATACTCTTGCCGCATCAATGAAGGCGAGACTATTTTTTAGGAAAGCAATTGCAGCGTTACATGTGTTACATAAAAGACCACGCACATTTCCCGTTACGTGATCGTGATCTACATAGAGATGCTGCACGTAGACCGTTTCGTACCGGGAAGCCTTGGGCGCCGGGCAATCTTTCCGGTACGTGCGACAGATGACGCAACGCCCTTCCTGCTCCGCCAATATGACATCCAGTTCCTTGAACGAAACGCCATACGTCCGCTGATAGTACTGCTCGCGCATCTTCTTGCGATATCGCTGGCTCCGGTGATAATATTCTCTTCCGCGTTTGCGGCGACATGTTGCGTAGCGTAGGATACCGCTGCTTAGTCTTTCCTTGATTGTTCCGCACTTGCGACAGTTTGGCTCAAGTGGGCTTGGCATAATGTTAGTATGTCGTGTACGAGTGCCAGCTGTATGGCACTTAAAATCCGCGCGAGAAAAAAGCCGCTGAAAATTTCTTTTCAGCGGCAGATAGTTTGCCGAGAGTCGGAGTCGAACCGACCACCCTGCACTTTTCAGGCGCATGCTCTACCAGCTGAGCTATCTCGGCGCGACCGACCTCGATTCAACGCGCGGAGCGTGCTCCCTGTTCCGTCAGCGCTCGGGTTCGATCGGAACACTCTATTAGCGTTGCACTGACGAGGCCCATGTCGCTAAAGCGGATTTCGTGTGCGTAAGAACCACCCGCGCCGAGGTCCGGACACGAAGCGCTCACCGAGCACGCGGATTGGCTCATTCTGCACCGCGAGCGTCCGCTGGGCGTGATTCACGCTTAAGCACTCGCGGCAATAAAAAAGCGCCCCGCTTTCGCGAGGCGCTTCCGGTATGGAGCTGTAGAGATTAGGTGCCGGGTTGGCGGCGAGCCGAGACGAGTTGCATTTGCACTCGCGATCCCGCGCTCACTACCATGTTGGCTTTGTTGTTTTTGGCAGCCAAGTATCCGCCGGCCGCGCCGACGAGTCCGCCGCCACTGGCGCCGTGGAATATCCATTTGCCGAGGATGTTGCCGACGACCATACCGCCGACCGCGCCGACGACTTCTTTAACCGTGTTGTTTTTCGTCACGGCGTTCCAGCCGGTCACGACGCCGACGACCTGATAGGTCGTGCCGTTCGAGAGCCGTAGCCGGTTGAGCGTAATGCGAAGTTGCGCCGGACGGCCTTGTGCCGCACTGACGACTTTCGAGACGGTGCCGTACATCGTTGCATTGTAGATGTTGGCGCCCGGGGCGCTTACGTTCGAGATTGACACCATCTCACCGACGTAGGCGTGTCCGGTGTCGATCGTCTGGTTTATCGTGCCGCTAAGATTGGTTCCCGGCGAAAGTGCCAGGGCCACTCCGCTCATGAGGACGGCCAGCACCAGGGCGGCCAAGGGTGATATAACGCGCATGTACAGTACCTCTTTCTAAACTTTGAACGTATTCCGTTCCCAATTGTTCCCACTTATCCGGGCGGTTGCTCGCTCGCACCGCGACCCGGAATAAATTGGCGAGCAGGTGGTCTCTTGCTTTTTACGCGGGAGCTCGCGAGGCTTCGGAAGTGGTCGGGTCGATGCGGCCCGTGACTTGATGGATGGCGTTTGCCGGGAACCCGCCGCGCTCGGCGTGTTCGCGAATTTCCTTTTCGCTTGGCGCATTGTAGATGCAGAATATCCTGTTGCCGGTGACATAGCTTTCCACCCATTGAATGGAAGGGCCCATATCGCGCAACACGCTGCAGCTCTTTGCGGAGATCTGCTGCAGCTCGTCGGCGGAGAGTTTCCCGGCGTTCGGGATTTCCCGTTCGATAATAAATTTGGGCATTGGGGTTTCCTCCGGTTGTTACGAGAGCGTGTTTTTCCAAAAGCGCACGGTCCGCTCCCAAGCTACACGCGCGGCTGCCGCGTCATGGTGGCCGAGTCCGGCGCTTCCCACCGGATTCGGGTTTGCAAAGGCGTGTTTGGCGTCGTACCAAAAAAGTTCGTAAGGGACTTTGCCTGCTTTGAGCCGTTCCTCAATCTTCTCGACGCCGGCCGGCGAAAAGAAGTCGTCGTGCTTGGCAAAGTGGCATTGAATGGGAATTGCGATAGTCGCCGGGTCACCTGCCTCCGGCGGCGGAAAACCGTAGAAAACAACGGCGGCGTCGGCTTCTTTCGCGTGCATTGCGGTGAGCAGCGCGAGCGCTCCACCCATGCAGTAACCCGTCACGCCGACTTTCGTGCCGGCTTCCTTTAAATATGCGATCGCGCCGCAAACGTCTTGGGTTGCCGCGTCGGAGAAATCCAACCCTTGCATTAAGTGGTTGGCCTCGTCGCCGGTTGCGGCCGTGCGACCGCGAAAGTGATCGGGAAGAAGCACGCGGTAGCCGAGTTGCGCGTAGCGGTCGGCGATCGCCATCATGTCCGGGGTAACGCCCCACCATTCTTCGATCAGCACGATTCCGGGCGCGTTCTCTTTTGCGGGGGCAACGTAGTACGCGGGCGTTGTCTTCCCGTCAGGGCGCGAGTACTCGATCCATTCGCCCATTGCTATCCTCCATAGATCTCAAGCGCCTTCCTCGGAGTCTTGCCGATCGAGGTTGGCTTTCTTTTCGACGAGCAGCCAGCGGTTGGCATCACCGATGCGCTCGGAAGTCGCGCGCTTCACGAGCCATTCCCCTATTGCTTGATCGGTTGTGTGAGATGCGATCGCTTCGTCGAACTCGTCGGGGCTTATTCCCCAGCGCTCCATGACCCCTTTGTCCATCGGGCAAGGATAGATATAATCGAAAATCGTGCCCGCTGCTGCGGCCCGCGCCTTGTCAAAAAGGCGCGCCAGCCAGAGCGCATCGCCCATCGGTTCGCGCCCGCGCCGCGGAAAGGTCTTGCCGTCTCTGAAGTCCGTAGCCATGAAGGTTGTAACCTTAGGCGGGCGCGCCGGGATGCAATCGGGCGGTTCCCTTAGAAATGCAGTTTCTTGATCGCTGCATTTAAGGAAGAGCCCCGCTGGCACGCCGCTCTTGCCGTCGTCGCTATTCTGCTGCTCTACGTTACGCTGCCGCCCCGCATTATCGTGGGGCCGCTCTGGCTGTTGCCGCTGCTCGTGCTGGGCATCCTGGTTCCCCTGCTAATCCTTTCGCCGCACCGCCGCCGCGAAGCGGAGTGGCAGCGCGCAGCCTCGGTGGCGCACATCGCTATTCTCGGCGTCTTTAACGTTGCGACAATCGTGCTTTTCCTGGTGCAGCAGCTCTCGGCGCACCACCACCGAGTATTCACGGGTCAGGAGCTCTTGCTCGCTGCCGTACAGATCTGGCTGACGAATATCTTGGTTTACGCTCTCTGGTTTTGGGAGGTCGACGGCGGCGGCCCGTCGGCCCGGTGTGCGGTGGACTTCGTGCAGAACCCGCAGCTTGGTGACTTCATGTTTTCGCAGAGCCTGCTCTCTCCCGAACTGCGCGCCAAATCAAACTGGCGCCCGCGTTTTCTAGACTATCTATTTTTGGCGTTCACGAACGCCACCGCATTCAGCCCGACCGACACGTTTCCGCTGACGCCCCTTGGAAAAACGCTGATGATGGCCGAAGCGTTAACATCACTGGTGACGATCGCCATCGTCGCAGGGCGCGCGGTCAATCTCCTGGGCAGTTAGCGGGAAAAACCAATGTGATGCAGCGCGTCGTACACTCGCGCGTAGGCATCCGGGTGAATCGCAATGTCGCCCCGGAACGGATAATCGAGTTCCGCGATCAGCACGAAGATGAGGGTAATCACCGCGGTTAGCGCGGCAACCATGATGTGCTGCGCGATCGGCTGCTGCACCTTAAAATAAAACGAGAAAAAAATCGTCACGGCTCCCACTGCGAGCATGGTTGCCCAAAGAACGTTCGGGATGCCGGTCGCGTTGTCGCGCATGCGTTGCCGGCGCGCGTCCAAGAACTGTGATGCATACGTTATGGCCTGTGACTGCACGAGCGACGCTTGTTCGCCGGAGGGTCTGAAATGTGTCACCAAGTCTTGGATTCGGTAAGCCGTTTGGTGTGCGCGCCAACTCTCGCCTCCGTGCACCAAAAGCGGCCATTCCTCGTTGAGCAGGAGACCGATATAGCTCCTGACTCCGCTTTGAATCTGGCCGCGCGCAGGTTGCGGCAGCGCGTCGACGAGATGGTAGAGATCGGAAAGTGCACTGGCTTCGGTTTGCGCGTTCTGGCCGGCGGCATCGTACTGTTGCCAGACGCCCGCAACCATGAACGACATCATGACCGCGAGTACCGTCCCGAGCATTTGCAAGATCGCCGAGGCGACGTCGTTGTGCGTGATGAGATCGTTGCGGGTCAAGCGGTCTCGGGTCAAGTAAAGGGCGATTCCCGTGATCGAGCAGGCTAGAATAACCGCTAGCGGCATCAAGATCCACGCGGGCAAAGCATAGACCCATGTCATCATCAGTAGCCGCCTTGCAAGTGATGGATGGAGTTCCAGGCGTGCTGGAAGGCGGCCGGCGAAACGGCAACATCACCGCGAAATGGGTAATCGAATTCGGCGATCAACAGCATCACGATGACGATAACCGACGCAAGTGCTGCAACCATTACATGCTGTTCGAATGGATTCTCTACGCGAAAATAATAGGAAAAAACGATTACCGTGCAGGCCACGAAGACCAGTGCTCCCCAGAGGATCGACGGAATGCCGTCATCGTTTGCATGGAGGCGTTCGCGCCGGTCGTCCAGGAAAGCGTTGGCCGCATCGAGTGCATGCGACTGCACCATGATTTCTTCCGAAGAGGTAGGCTTCAAGCCCGTAATCGTGTCGAGCACCGAATATGCGGCGTCGTGAGCTGCTTGGCTATGACCGCCGGTGCGCATCAGCGGCCACTCTTGATGGATGACGATCTCGATGTACCGATCCACGCCGTCTTGGATTTTCGCTCGGGTCGGCTGCGGGAAAGCGCCGGCCAGGTGATGGAGGTCCGCGATAGCGCTGGCCTCGCGCTGGACTGTGTCCGACGCGAGCACGTACTGCGTCCAAACGTTGATGAACATAAACGAGAGTCCCACGGCCAACACGGTCCCGATAATTCCGAAGATGGCGCCGGCGACATCGTTATGCGAGACAAGCTGCTTGCGCTTGATGGCCAGGCGGACCGCATGAAGGCCGACGGTCGCCACAATGCTGGCGGCGATAACGACGAGCGGAGCCAACACCCAAATCGGCAGCGCATATACCCACGTCACGCGGTCTGCGTTCTCCGTTGCAACCTCGCACTCCGTCGCCGTATTGTAGGACGGGACCGGAGGTGGGAAGAACCGTGGCCGACGCCCAACCGCGAGCGGGTGTGATGTAATGGTAGCCTGTGACCTTCCCAAGGTCGACGCGCGGGTTCGATTCCCGCCACCCGCTGTTTGGCGGCGACGTAGCCAAGTGGTAAGGCAGAGCTCTGCAAAAGCTCCACTCGGCAGTTCGAATCTGCCCGTCGCCTAATCTTTCATGATCGTCGTATTTGGCGCGGGCGCGATCGGCGGATTCATCGCCGGCGCGCTGGCGCGCTCGGGAGTCGAGGTCGGGGTCGTCGCCCGCGGGGCGCACCTAGCGGCGATCCGCAAAAATGGACTCCAGGTTGAAAGCGTCCTCGGTAACTTTGAAGCGCGCGTTCGGGCGGCTGCCGACCTGCGCGAGTTCGAAGATCCGCAATACGTCCTGCTGACGTTCAAGTCTCACCAATGGGGCGGCGTCTTGCCGCAATTCGATCAAGCCGTCCGCTCCGGCGCATCGTTCGTGACGCTCCAAAACGGCTTGCCCTTTTGGTATTCGCAAGACCGCGCGCTCGAAAGCGTCGATCCCGGTGGACGCATCCGCGCAGCGATCCCTTACCAACAGGTCATTGGCGGCGTCGTGCATACGTCCGGCATGCTACCTGCTCCCGGTCACGTGAAGCAGAGCGGCAACATGCTCTATCCAATCGGCGAGCTCGACGGTTCGGAGACACCGCGGATCGTGCGTCTTGCGAAAAGTTTCGAGGACGCCGGATTGCACGCGCCGGTCGAGCGCGACATCCGCCGGCTGGTGTGGCGCAAGTTGCTCGGCAATTTGGCGCTCAACCCAGTGAGCGCGCTGACGGGCGCTACGGTCCGGGCGATGCTGGACGATCCGCCGACGCGTGCGGTGCTGCGCGCGATTGTTGAAGAAGGGCTCGCGGTGGCCCGAGCTGCGGGAGTCGAGATTGACATGACGGCCGAAAAGCGCTTGGATATGGCGATGCACATCGCCGACGTCAAGACGTCGACCCTGCAAGATCTCGAGGCGGGAAAACCGCTGGAGCTCGAGCCGATTTGCGGAGCAGCCATCGAAATCGCGCGCCGATACGGCGTTCCCGTGCCGCATATCGAAACGGTGTACGCTCTTACGCAACTGCTCGCGCGATGAAGATCGCGGAGCTCAGCGGCGTCGGGAAAGCCTCGGCCGGCAAGTTTGCCGAGCTCGGGATTCATACGCCGCTCGATCTGCTCAACGATTTTCCGTTTCGATACGACGACTTGCGGGAAGTGACGCCGGCCGTCCGGCTCGCGCAAGCACACGATGACAGCCTGGAAGAAAACGCGACCGGAACGATCGTTTGGGTGCGCGAACGGCGCGCGCGCCGGTTGGCGATCGTGGAAGCCGAACTCGCCGACGAGACAGGCACGTTCGTAGCGAAGTGGTTCGGGCGAAGCTACTTGATGGGTGCGCTGCGCAAGGGCATGCGCCTGTTCGTTCGCGGGCGGACGCAGCGTACGCTGACGGGGCCGGCCATGAACGTCGCGATCCACAGAGTTTTGGCGGAAGGCGAAACGTATCGCGGAGAGCTCGTGCCGGTTTATCCCGCCGGAAAAAACTTGACCTCGCGCAAAATCCGCCAAGTCGTGGCGCGCAACTTGCCGAAGCTGCTCGAGCTGGCCGGTAACGATCCGCTTCCCAAAACGATTCTTCGAACGCGCCATTTTCCGGAGCTGTGCGAAGCATACCGCGGCATGCATGCCCCGGGCTCTCCCGAAGAAGCGGCCAGCGCGCGCGAGCGTTTTATTTTTACGGAGTTTCTGGCGCTCGCGCTGGCGGCGCAGATGAAACGGCAGACGCGGTCGGCCGAGCGCAACGCGCACGCGTTGCACGCATCTCCGGAGCTGCTCGACGAACTCCAGCGCGAGCTGCCGTTTTCCCTGACGGCAGCACAGCGGCGCGTCATCGGAGAGCTTTGGGAAGACATGGCGCGCGACACCGCGATGAACCGTATGCTGCAAGGCGATGTAGGCAGCGGCAAAACGCTCGTTGCGGCGGCGGCGATTCTCCTGGCAGCGCGCAGCGGCGTGCAATCCGCACTGATGGCGCCCACCGAGATCTTGGCCGCGCAGCATGCCGCCAAATTGTCTCCGCTTCTCTTGCCGTTCGGAATCGCCGTCGAAGCCGTCTTTGGCAGTCAGGGGGCGAAGGCACGCGCGACCGCGGTTGCACGGCTTGGCTCCGGCGAAGCAGCGGTAGCCGTCGGAACGCACGCCCTGCTCACCGAAGGCGTCGACTTCGCGCGGCTGGGGCTCGCGATCATCGACGAACAGCACCGGTTTGGCGTCGAACAGCGCGCGCGCTTACGATCTAAAGGAAGCGCGCCGCACACGCTGCACATGACCGCGACGCCTATTCCCCGCACGCTCGCACAGTCGATCTACGCGGACTTGGACGTCTCCGTCATCGACGAGCTGCCGCCGGGGCGATCGCCCATCGAAACGTACGTCCTGCGCCGCAGCCGCTTGGAACGGGCCTACGAGTTCGTGCGCAAGAACGTCGCGCTGGGCAGGCAGGCGTACATCGTTGCGCCGGTGATCGACGAATCCGAACTTGAACTGACCAGCGTCGTTGCCGAATCCGAACGGCTGCAGAAAAGCATCTTTCCCGATCTAAAGCTCGGTCTGTTGCACGGCCGCATGCCCCCGCGCGAAAAGGAAGATGCCATGCAGCGGTTTGCCCGTAACGAGGTGCAGGTGCTCGTGGCGACAACCGTGGTAGAAGTCGGCGTCGACGTTCCAAATGCGAGCGTTATGGTAGTACTGGATGCGCAGCGCTACGGACTCTCGCAGCTTCATCAGCTGCGCGGACGGGTCGGACGCGGCGCGGCTCAGTCCTATTGCCTGCTGATCGCGTCCGACGAAGCAGAGGAGCTGGAACGCTTGCACATCCTGGCGGGCTCCAACGACGGATTCGCGATCGCCGAAGAAGATCTCCGGCTGCGCGGGCCGGGCGAGTTCGCGGGGACGGCGCAATCCGGGCTGGCGAGTTTTCGGGTCGCAGATTTGGTACGGGATATCGCCGTCTACCGCGACGCCAAGGCAGCGGCCGAAAGCATCGTCGCGGAAGATCCGCAGCTGCGCGCGGCCGGCCACGCCGGATTGCGCTCGCTGGTTGAAGGCGAACCGAGCGCTAGGGCCATGCTGCTCAGTTCTTGAATCCGCCGGGCATGAAAAGCTTCCGCCCCTCTTTCATGGCCATCGTTTGCGCGGCCGCCGCGCTTGCCTGTTTTATGCCGGGCCGCGCTGCATCGCTGAACGTCACTCGAGCGACGCTTTCCAACGGTTTGAAGGTCGTGGTCGTCACGGATCGGCTGGCTCCCGTCGTGACGACGATGCTGAATTATCGTGCCGGGTCCAACGATCAGACGATTGCCGGTCTGGCGCACGCTCTGGAACACATGATGTTCCGCGGAAGCAAAACGCTTTCGTCATCGCAGTTCATGGATACCGTGGACATTACCGGTGGAGCTTTCAATGCCGATACGCAGAGTGCTATCACCCAATATTTTTTCAGCGTTCCGGCTCAATATTTGGACATAGCCTTGCGTCTCGAACGCTCTCGTGCCACCGGCGCACTTTTGTCTCAACAGCAGTGGAACGACGAACGCAAAGCGATCACGCAAGAGGTCACGTCGGACAACAGCAACGCATTTTACCGGCTGCAAACGAAGATGCAGAACAAGCTTCTCGCTGGAACGCCCTATGCGAACAACGGGCTGGGGACGGTTTTCGATTTCGCGCACACGATCAACGCGCCGCAGCTTCAAGCCTATTATCAAAAATGGTATCATCCCAATAATGCAGTCTATGTGATCGTCGGCGATGTTGACGGCCCCGCGACCATCGCGCGCGTCAAGCAGCTTTTCGGTGACTGGCCGGCCGGCAAGCTGCCGGCACGGCAAACCGTGAAACCGCAGCCGCTGAAGACACATCTCTATCACGACTTTTCCGATCAGCCGTTTACCGCGGTGCTGCTCGGCTACCGGCTTCCCGGATTTGCCAGCAAAGATTTTGCCGCAGCCAACATTCTGTCCGACGTGCTGAGCAGTCAGCGCGGCGATCTCTTCGGCTTAACCGCGGCGGGCAAAGCGCTGGGGACCGGGTTCGTGCTGGAGGCGCCGTTTGCGCATCTTTCGGTGGGCTTGGCCTACATCGTAGTGCCCGTCACGAGCAAGCCCGAGGATGCCGACAAGCTGCTTCGCAGCGTGATCGAAAACTACCGGAAGTGGGGCGTGCCGGCAGATTTGGTGCATGCCTCGATTCAACGCGAGATCGCGCAGCTGGAATACAACGCTACGTCAATCGAAGGTTTGGCAACTGAGTGGAGTGACGCCGTCGCCGTGCAAGGGCTGAACTCGCCGCAAGACACGATCGCTGCGTATAAACGAGTGACGGTCGCCGATGTGAACCGCGTGCTGCGCGCCGATTTTGGAGCCGACCAAGTGGTCGCCGCATATGCTGTTCCAAAGAACCTAGGTAAAGTCAGCGCGGCGGGCGGTTCGATGGCGAAAGAAAACAATTCCATCCCGCCGAGTAAACATGAAGCGCTTCCCACATGGGCGCGCAGCGTTTTAGCGCACTTGCGCGTTCCCGCTCAAACACTGAATCCCGTGCAAAGCGTTTTACCTAACGGTTTGCGCATCATCGTGCAGCCCGAACACTCGACGCACACGGTCACGGTGACGGGCGAGATCGAAAATGACGAGCAAGTGCAAGCACCGCCAGGCAAAGAAGGCGTTGGCTCGCTGACGGGAGATTTGTTCAACTACGGCACGAGTTCTGTAGACCGGCTGGCTTACCAACAAGCGCTCGATGCGATCGCGGCCAACGAGTCCGGCGGGGCGTCGTTCAGCATCGAAGCCTTGAGTCCGAACTTCGAACGCGCGGCGCAGCTGCTGGCGGACAACCAGTTGCACCCTCGATTCGTGCCGCAATATTTCGCAATTGTCAAAGGCCAAGAAATCGGCGGACTCACCGGAGAAGCGACGTCGCCGGATCATATGGCGGCAGTCGCAACGGCGAAAGCATTATATCCGCTTGACGACCCGGCGCAGCGATTCGCGTCGGTCGCGTCGATGACCGGCGTGACGCTCGATGACGTCAAGCAGTATTATGCCAGCGCTTTCCGTCCGGACCTGACGACCATCGTAGTCGTGGGCGACGTTACGCCGGCGCGCGCGCAGCAAGTGATAACAAAGTATTTCGGAGGGTGGAGCGCGAGCGGACCGAAACCGCAGACCGAACCGCCGGCGGTTCCCCCAAATAAACCGAGCGCCGCAAACGTGCCGGCCACCGGGCGCGTCCAATCCACAGTAGAGCTGACGGAGACGACGGCCCTGATGCGTACCGGCGCGGATTGGCCCGCGCTGCAAGTCGCCAACACGATTCTGAGCGGCGGCTTTTACTCGTCGCTCCTTTACCACGATTTGCGTGAAGTGCGAGGATACGTGTATTCTGTATCGAGCGCGCTGAGCACGGGGAAGACGCGGTCGACCTTTGGTATCAGTTACGGATCCGATCCCGACAAAATCGTGCCCGCGCAACAGCTGGCCGTCGCGGATCTGAGGCGCATGCAGGCGCAGCCCGTGGCCACCGATCGTTTGCTCCGCGCGAAAGCGCAGCTGATGGGCGATATTCCGATCGCGCTGGGGAGCTACGAAGGCGTGGGCGCAATCTTGCACCGGTATGCATCGTTCGGTTTACCGCTGAATCAAAACCTGATCGACGCGCGGCGCGAACTCGGAGTTACCCCCGCGCAAATCTCGGCAGCCATGCGAAGATGGATACGGCCGGGCGACTTCGTGCGCATAGTCACGGGCCCCAGCCCGAAATAAACACGCCGCCCTTCCCAGTGCGCTTTACCGCGTTGGGGTTTGATATCGATCACACGCTAGGGATCGATAACAAGTTGGAGCGTGTCGCGTTCCTCCGGCTGCTCGATGCGATTTGCGCCGACGGCGGAACGTGCCTGGGCACGCTGGCCCAGGAGAGCGCGCGGATCGACGAGGTCCTCGAACGTCAGCGTGCCGGATCTTTCTCAATCGACCAAGCGGTGGAACAATTTGCCGCCGAGCGCGGAGCGAGGAAAGCAGTAGCGTATGTCGATCGCTACAAACAGATGGCACTCGACAGCGTGCCAGAATTTTTCGTCGCTGTTCCGGATGCGCGCGCGGTGCTCGGCGAATTGCAGCAGCGCGGAATCGCGTGCGCTATTTTGAGCAACGGCTGGTCACCGCTGCAGCAAGAGAAGGCGCGCCTGCTGGATTTTACCGGCCCGGTTTTGGTGAGCGATGCAGTGGGCGCGCAGAAGCCACAGCCGGCGGCATTCGCCGCGTTAGCGTTTGCGCTCAAAGCCGATCCGCGCGATGTAGCCTATGTAGGAGACAACCCGCGCGTCGATGTTGCCGCCGCAATGAGCGCGGGGATGCGCGGAATCTGGCTCGATGCCGAGAGCGTGCCGTACGCGCCCGAACTGCCCAATCCGAGCGCAGTTATCCACAGGCTCGCGGAACTGCTTGCGCTGCTGTAGAAAGACGCGAGCGTGCCGAAAATCACCGGCGGAAACTTGGGCAGCCGCAGACTCGGCTCGCCCAAAGGAGTCAACGTCAGGCCGACGCCGGGCCGCGTAAAAGAGTCGCTGTTTTCGATTTTGCAGACGCGAATCGAAGGTTCGCGTTTTCTCGACCTGTTCGCCGGCACCGGCGCGATCGGGTTTGAAGCAGCGTCGCGCGGCGCCGCCTCGGTGGTGTGCGTCGAAGGCCACCGTGAAACGGCCGAAACGATTGAGGAAGCCGCACGCGAGATGGGCGTTGAGGGCGTCGTGACGGTCGTAGGGGCGCCGGTCGACCGCGCGCTATATCGCCTCGAGCCCGCTTTCGATCTGGTCTACGCCGATCCGCCGTACGCCGGCGAGATTCCGATGCAGATGTTCAAACTTCTGATCGAACGCAAGTTGCTCGCGTCCGACGCGTTCGTCATTTACGAGCATAGCGCGCGAATGATTCTTCCCGAGATACCGGGGTACCGCAGCGTCCGGGAAGAAGTGTACGGCGATGTCGCCCTGGCTTTCTTCGAGCCGGTAGCATGAACGACGGTCGAGCGTTTCGCGCGCCCAGAGCCGTCTATCCGGGATCGTTCGATCCGCCGACCAACGGGCATCTCGACGTCATCGAGCGCGCGGCCGGCTGTTTTGGGGAACTGATCGTCGCGGTTGTCGTCAACCCGCAAAAGCGGGAACCCATGTTCACGCTCGAAGAGCGCGAGGCGATGATCCGGGACTGCGTCAAGAACCTGCCTAACGTGCGCGTCGAGCACTTTCGCGGTCTGCTGGCCGATTACGTGCGCGAGCAGCACGCGGCGGTCATTATCAAGGGTTTGCGGGTCGTTTCGGACTTTGAAAGCGAGATGTCGACCGCGCTTATGAACCGGGCGCTTTCCGATGTGGACACGATGTTCCTGATGTCGGATCAACGCTACTCGTTCGTCAGCTCCAGCATCGTAAAAGAAGTCTTCTTTCTCGGCGGCGACGTTGCCGCGCTCGTGCCGGATCCGGTGATGCGGCTCATGGCGGCCAAACGCGCGACCTTGCGCACAACATAACGGAGGAAATTAATGTCGGTCTATCGCGTCTTGGACAAACTGGAAACTTTCGTGCACGACGGAACGTGGCTACCCGCCGGCTATCGTATCCTCAGCGAAGAACGGCTGATGGAGTTCGTCGAAAAGGTCCGTTCTTCGCTCCCTGAAGAGATGGGGCGCGCGAAAATAATCGCGAAGGATCAAGATCGGATGCTACGCGCGGCGCAAGAAAAAGCGCAAACGATCGTTACCGAAGCCGCGAGCAAACATGAAGAATTGCTCGACGACCACGAGATCGTGCAGCGTGCGCGGACGACCGCCGATGTCATCCTCAAAGAAGCGGAAGAACGCGCCCGTAAGGTGCGCGAAGGCGCCGACCAGTACGCGCTGCAGACACTGGGGTCGCTTGAGAACAGATTGGCCGGCGCCCTCGGTTCGATCCGCAAGGGGCGTGAGGCGCTCGCGCCGCGCGCGCAGGCTGAGCCCGCGCAGCCGATGGCTGACGCTGCAGCCAAGAGCAAACGGGCAGCGTTCGACGCTCAGGCCGCCGACGAGACGACCCAACTCGAATCGGTGGAAGTCGTTCAATAGGATTTCCATGCGGGTGAGGGTCGCGCGCAACCGCGTTGCAATATACGCGGCGTTCGCGGTGCTGGCGCTCATCTGCGCCTTTGCGCCGACGCCTTACTCGCTGATTCTACCGGGACATGCGCTCGATTTGGGCGACGTGGTTTCATTATCGGGGCTTACTCCGCAAGCGCATCTGTACTTGACCGACGTACGCTTTGCGACGCGCGTGACGCCGCTTGAATTGTTGAGCGCCTTCACCCCGGGAGTGCGCGTGGTCCGGACCGACGATGTGCTGCCCCGCGGCTTTACGCCGGCGCAATACGACGACGTCGAACGCGACGCCATGAGCGAGAGCCAAACGATCGCAGCGGCGGTTGCCGAGCGTGCCGCCGGATACCGCGTGCCAGCGCCGAGAAGCCGCGTGATGATTCTGTCTTTTTCGGCCAAGTCGGATGCAGTGCACGTCCTGCGGGCGCTCGACGTCGTCACCTCGATCAATGGAACCTCCGTCGAGACCGGAGCGCGCCTCGCCGAAGTGATGCGTGGGATCGCTGCCGGGACGATCGTCACCGTCGGCGTGTTGCGTCACGGTTCGGCGCACACTGTGCGCGTGAAGACGGGCGCTTATCGCGGCCGCACCGTGCTCGGCACCTATTTGACCACGATCGTCGACCCGCCGCGTCTGCCGGTTGCGGTCCGTTACCATCTGCCGCACGTCGCCGGAAGTTCGGGCGGCCTCATGTTTGCGCTCGAAATTTACCGTTCACTCAAGCGCGACCCGCTGCCCGCGGCACTGCGCATTGCGGGAACCGGCACGATTGCGTACGACGGAACTGTCGGTCCAATCGAAGGCGCCGCGCAAAAAATCGCCGCGGCGCGCGCCGCCGACGCCACGCTCTTCCTCGTCCCGGCGGAAAATTACGCGGAAATCAAGGACACGCCGGGGATCCACGTCGTGCCGGTCGCCTCGTTTGGCCAGGCCTTGAAAGCGGTTGCGTCCGCGACGATTCCGCAGTAAGGGCTCCTAGACCGGCGGCGCCTGGACGTTTTGGGCGAAGGCTTCCAACTTCGCGCGATCGATCGCTTTCACGCGCCCGCGATCGAGTTCGACCGCGCCCGCGTTCTTAAGCCGCAACAGTGCGCGTGCGGCCATGTCGCGTACGGTGCCGGCCGCCGCCGCAATCTGAGCCTGGGAAAGATTTTCGACGCCGGGAAGTCCGCGCGTCATTCCGACCGAAGCTCGCGCATAACCGAGCAGGAACTTGGCAACTCGCTGCAAGACGTGGGCGAACGCCAAATCGGCGATCGTATCGATCGAACGGCGACGCGCCTGCGAGGCTTCCGATAGAAAACCAAGAGCCAGCTCGGCATCATTGCGGCAGGCGTGCAAGACGGCTTCGCTCGCTATAGTAAAAATTGTGGCATCGGTGAGTGCCTCGGTGCGCGTCGTCGCTCCGCCTTGGTCGAACGTGCCGCTGTCGTTGAGCGTATCGTGCGTCAGCCGCTCGCCGAGAGTATGCGTTTTTCCGTCAGGCGAGAGCAGCGTCAGGATCACTTTGCCGGATTTCACGATGCCCAGATATGGCCAGACTTCGCCTTCGTCAAAAATCGTCTCGCCCGCGCGGTACGTTCGCTCGGTCATTTGCCGGGCCAAATCGCGCAGCGTTGCGGCTTTGGCACTTCCAAAAGGCGCGACGTGCTGCAGCAGCGCTTCGGGTTCGGCGTTTTCGTCGATGCGCTCCACCCGAATCGTCCAGCGGTTCGAGCCGAGGTTGCGCGCGTCCCACGAAAATTTTCCCGGCCGCAGCTGCGCGAGTTCGTTACGCAGCGCGCGCGGATCGGTTTCCTCGTTGAGCTCAAGGATCGCGTTGAGGGCGAGCTTGTCGAACGCCTCGAGAATCTGTTCGGTGCGGGTTGCGGGCTGCAAAGCGCGGGCGTCCATCGTAATCGTCGCGGGCCTATTCATTGGCATCGGGCCTCTGATTTGGGGGTTTTACGGCGGTCGCCTGCAAGGGCGCCGGTTCCCCACCGTTGTAGGCTGGCACGGTGACTGAAAACGATGTCGTGGTTCTGGCCGGCGCAAGGACGCCTTTCGGCAACTTCGGCGGCGCGTTAGCCGAGCTCACCGCGACCGACCTTGCGGTCGCGGCGGCGGAAGGGGCGATCGCGCGCAGCGGAATTCCGAAAGATCGCATCGACGACGTTGTGTTCGGCAACGTCATGCAAACGAGTGCGGACGCGATCTACCTTGCCCGGCATGCCGCCTTACGCGCCGGCATTCCGATCGGCGTGCCGGCGCTCACCCTCAACCGCTTGTGCGGCAGCGGCCTGCAGGCAATTCTCACTGCGGCGAATTCCTTGAGGCTCGGGCAGAGCACTTATGCGCTTGCCGGGGGCACCGAATCGATGAGTCAGGCGCCGCACGTTGTGCGCGGCGCGCGCAAAGGCTTCCCGCTGGGCGCGGGCGCGAAATTTGAAGATACCTTATGGGAGGCGCTCACCGATTCGTACAACGGCTTGCCGATGGCGATAACCGCCGAAAATCTCGCCGAACGTTACGCCATCGCTCGTGAAGCCTGCGATGAATTCGCGCTGCGTTCGCAAGGGCGCTCGCTCGGCGCACAGAGCGACGGATATTTCGGCGAAGAAATCGTGGCTGTGCAAACGCGGGGCGCCAAAGGGCAGCCGCTCTCTGTAGAAAAGGACGAAGGTCCGCGCGCCGGCCTTTCTATGGAGAAACTTGCCAAGTTACCGCCGCGATTTCGCAAAGACGGCGTCGTGACTCCCGGAAACGCGAGCGGCATTACCGACGGAGCTGCGGCCGTCGTACTCACGACTGCGCGGCAAGCGAAGGCGGCCGGGCTGAGTTGGATCGGCAGGCTCGTTGGTTTCAGCGTGGTCGGCGTCGATCCGGACATCATGGGAATCGGACCGGCCGTCGCTATTCCTAAAGCCTTGGCCGGCGCCGGCATCAAGCGTAACGATGTCGCGGTGATCGAAATCAACGAGGCATTCGCGCCGCAAGTGCTCGCGTGCCTGAAAGAGATGAGTTACGACGCCCAGTTCACCGATGAGCGGCTCAATCCGCACGGCGGCGCGATCGCGCTCGGGCATCCGCTCGGTGCGTCCGGAGCACGGCTGGCATACACCGCGTTGCACCACTTGCGGCTTGGCGGCGGCGGATATGCAGTAGCCTCCGCATGCATCGGGGGCGGTCAAGGTATCGCCGCGGTTTTCAGCTCTGAATGAATCTCTTGCGGCGCTTTGCAAGTGTGCGGCTGATTTTCGATGTACTGGCCATCGCGTTGGTGGCATTTATCGCTTACCGCTTGCTGCTTGCGCCGCGCTCGCTGCCCGAGAGCGCCGCTTATCCGGCACCCGCGGTGCATTTCCAAGCGCTCTCCGGCGCGCCGTTCGCTCTAGAGAGGTTGCGCGGTCACGTCGTCTTTCTGGAATTCTATGCCTCGTGGTGCACGCCGTGCCGCATTTCGCTGCCGCTGGTCGAGTCGTTCGCTCGCACGCATCCGCAAGTGCGGGTCATTCCGGTGGACGTCGGCGAGCCGCGCGAGCTGGCTGTGGCTTTTGCGCGGCAATACTCACTGACCAACGTCGTTATCGATCCGCCGGCGCTTTCGCGCGGCTTCTTTCAGTTGCAGGGGTTTCCAACGATGGTCGTGATCGATGCGCACGGCCGCATTCGCGCGACGTGGGAGGGACTCAATCCCGCGATCCAGCTGAACATGGCCCACGCGGCCAAGACGCTGGCGCTACTCTAAGGCCAATTTCCGTCGATTTCGGCCATCAGTGTCTGGCCGGGTGTTACCGTGAAGCCGGGCAATTTGTAGTGCAACACGTTGTCGAACGGTTTGGCGTAGACCGGTCCAATCGGTTCTCGGGCAAACCCGATGGTCAAATCGTAATTCAGCGTATCGTCAAGCACGAATGGAAACCAAATGTCGATGGTTGTGCCCGGCGCGAACGTCACGGGTTTGTCGCCGTCAATCGTCAGATCGAAATACAGAACCGACGTTGAGATAAATCGCAGCGTCGTGCGGTAGGGGATGATCTCTGCTTGCGTCGGCGGCCGCGCGTACGGAATATGGAAGAAGGCATTACGCGCATTGTTCTCCGCGTACCGGACGGCAATTTCGTAACCCGACGTGTCGGAGCGAAAACTATCCAAAGATGCACCCGCCGCTTCAAGCTGCTGAATGGCTTGGAAGTGATAGTACGCCGTGAAGCATCGAGGCCGTACAAGAACATTAGGCCCCACGCGGATGGGGGCGGCGGCCGAGAGATGGCTGCGGACGTCGCCGTTGTGCGCAGCGGCGGCCGAGACCAGCTCGGCCGGCAGACCGTAGCTCAACAGGGAAGCGGGCGTAGGGTCGCTGTCCCACTGCCTCACGGTTCCGGAAAGAGGGTACGCAGTCGTCGCGGCATCCCAGCAGCTTCCGACCAAATAGATGTCCATTGCATCCCACCAGCGGTCGTACTGACGAATTAGGCCCATCACGCCATGACTGGTTCCGATGTCCCATGACAGAAGCGCCGCGTCCTTGACCGCGACGACATCGGAGATGCGAACCGCGGCCGGATCGACCTTATACCGCCGCGCGGTATGGGCGAGAAGCCGCTGAGCAGCAAAATGCAACTCGCGAACGTCGCCGCGTGGCCCAAAATCGTCGGCGCGCGCGAAACCGGACGCCGCCGCAATCAGCGCCACCCAGAGAAGGATCCGTACCTTAATTGCCGCTCCAGTCCGGTTTGCGCTTTTCAAGAAACGCACTGGTGCCTTCCTTAAAGTCTTTAGTACCGACGAGCGTACCGAACTCGACCGATTCCAGCTCGAGGGCATCGGCGATCGATAAATGCGCGCCCGCGTTGATGGCGCGTTTCGTTCCTTCGATCGCCAGCGGAGCTTTGGTCGCGATGACGTTGGCGATGCGCTTGGCTTCCTCGAGCAATTGGGCTTGCGGTACAACCTTTTGCACGAGTCCGATGCGCAGCGCTTCCTGCGCGTCGATCGTCTCGCCGGTTAGGCACATGTACATGGCCATGCCTTTTCCAACGAGCCGCGTGGTGCGTTGTGACCCGCCGTACCCCGGCATTAACCCCAGGTTCACTTCGGGTTGACCGAATTTTGCGTTCTCGCTTGCGATCAGGATGTCGCCTGCCATAGCGAGCTCGCAGCCGCCGCCGAGTGCGAACCCATTGACGGCCATGATGACCGGTTTCTTCATGCGTTCGATTTGCAGCGTAACGGCTTGTCCGCTGCGCGCTTTTGTCGCGCCCTGAAAAGGACTGCGCAGCGCATTGAGCTCGGCAATGTCGGCGCCTGCGGCGAATGCTTTGCTGCCCGACCCGGTGATGATGAGCACGCGGACGCTTGCGTCGCCGTCCAGCGTTTTGAGCGAGCTCGAGAGTTTCGCAAGCAGCTCTGCGTTCAGCGCGTTGAGGACTTGCGGCCGGTTAAGCGTCAGAACGGCGATCGCGCCGTCTCGTTCGATTGCGACCGGTTCGGCGGTTGGAGGGTTCACGGCCTGAAAAATTGTCTAATTGCGTGCTTGGAACCTTGCGGTTATACTGTACAGATGCGTACCGCATATCACGAGGCGCTCGAATCAACTCGCCTCGACGTCGTCCGGCTCGGCGCTTTGGCCGGCGATGCCATACGCATCGCAGTCGAAGCATTGGAGAAACGCGACAGTTCCGCAGCGGCGCGCGTCATCGCCGGAGACGACGCCATCGACGATCTACGCCGCAAGATCGAAGCCTCGTGCATCGAACTGATCTGGCGTCAGCAGCCCGTTGCGGGCGAGCTTCGCGAAATCGCGGCGATGCTGGAAATCGCTACCGATCTCGAACGGATCGGTGATTACGGCGTAGACATTGCCAAGCACGCCATAAAACTTGCCGAGGTAACGCTGCGTCCGGTCCGCGTGGAGATCGATCGTATTGCCGAGCTGGCGATCGCGACACTTGTGGGCGCGATGCGCGCGTACACCGAGCGCGACGCGGAACTGGCCTCGCGCGTTATCGACGAGGACGACGAAGTCGACCGGCAGTATAAGCGCAGCGTGCGCGCGCTGGAACAAGAGATGCAGGCCGATCCGGAAATGGTACCTGCGGGAGCGCGCATTTTGTTCGTGCTCGCAGAGCTCGAACGCGTCGGCGATCGCGCGAACAACATCGCTTGGCATACAAAGGAAATGATCGGCGACGCTTGACGCCCCCGCTTCCGCGCGAGCTCTTCGCCGTAACCCGTTCCTCCAAATATTTCAATCACGCCGCAGTCGGCGTTCTTCCCCAACCCACGCGGCAGGCGCTCCAAGAGTTTATTGACTCGCACGCGGAGGCGGGCGTGCTCGGCGTCTTTCCTTACGAACGGAATATGCCGGCATACCGCGCGCGCATCGGGGCGTTTATCGGCGCACGCCCGGGGGAGATCGCGATTTTGCGCAACACCGGGGACGGCGCCAATGCGCTAAGCGGAGGTTATCCTTGGGAAGAAGGCGACGAGCTCATTCTGCCCGACGATGAGTTTCCCGCAAACGTCCAGCCGTGGCTGCCGCTGCGTAAGCGCGGCGTGAACATACGCTTTGTCGAAACGCTCAAGGGCCGGATGACGCCCGACGTTTTGCGCGCGCACATCACTTCACGCACGAAGATCGTCACGGTTTCGTGGGTGTCATTCCAGGATGGATATCGGCACGACCTCGCCGGCCTGGCCGAAGTCGCGCACGGCGTGGGCGCGCTCTTTTGCGTCGACGCGATCCAGGGCTTGGGCGCATTTCCGCTGGACGTGCAAGCGTGCGGAATTGACGCGCTCTATGCCGGTGGCGCGAAATGGCTGCTCGCTTTGCAAGGCGTGAGTTTTTTGTATCTGCGCGCGGAGCTGCTCGACCGCATTGGGACCGCTTCGCCGGGCTGGCGTTCGACTGCCGACATGTGGGACTTTCTGGACTACGGGCAGCCCTACGTTGAGGACGTCACGCGCTTTGAAGGCGGCACGCCGAACTTCATCGGCGCGCTCTCGCTGGCCGAATCCGTGGCGGTTATCGAGGCGGCTGGAACTTCGCGCGTCTCGGCGCACGTTCTCGGGCTGACGGACCGGCTCGTCGAGAGACTGCATCGCGCGGGCGCGCACGTTGCGAGCGTTCGAAGCGCAACGGAGTCCTCGGGCATAGTGACCTTTTCGTTTCCGGATACTGATCCGGTGGCACTGGGGAAGCATCTGCAAAAGGAAGGCTTCGTGACGACGTATCGCCCTACAGGGATTCGTGTTGCGCCGCACGGCTATAATACCGCTGAAGAAATCGACGCGTTCGCCGATGCTATCGCGGCGTATCGAATGGAGAAAAATTGATGCTGGCACTGGTTTTTGTTCTTGCAGCCGCAGCGGCTCCCGCGACGCCGGCCGATGGTGCATACACGTACACGGTTTCCGTCGGCGGCGCATCGGCCGGAAAAACGACGATTCAATTAACGCACACGGCCGGCGGTGTCCAACTCACCGAAGCGGCTTCAGCCAGTTACGGCGGAGCCGATTTTGCCGGCACTTCTACGTTGGATCTGGACGAAAAGCTGGCGCCCGCGGGTTACACTGCCGTGTACAGTCCGCCGGGCCGAACGGTCCACGCGTCGCTTACCTTCAAGGGAAAGACGGCGAACGAGAGCGCGGATAACGGCAACATGGCCTTCACGCTTGGGCCAAACACCAAAAACTTCGCAGTGCTCGACGGCACGATGTTTGCCGGATTCTTCATCTTGCCGGCGCAGTTGCGCGCCTGGAGCACGCAGTCTTTTACGGCGGTCTCGCCCATGTTCGGGCACGGCGGTGCAATCGCGCTCGACGCCGCGCTCAAAGCGGATCGGCCCAAGGATGTGCCGGCCGCTGATTTGCCGCTCTCCGTGAGCGACCCGGTCGAGTTTACGCTTTGGTACGATCCGGCGACGCTCATCGTCGACGAGTTGGTCGTGCCGCAACAAGACGCCACCTACTCGCGGCTACGCGCGCGTTAGGAGCAGCTCCGAATAGGATTGGGTGAGCAGCGCCTCCGAATTGCATGCCACAGGGCGCCTGCGGCGCGAGTCCAAACGCTGCACGCTGAATCCCCACTCCGCAAAGCGCCGCAGCTCCCCGGCGGGATCGTAACCCGCTTCGCGCAGAAACGATGGGCAAAACTCGATCATCAGCATGAGCGGCTGCGATCTATCTCCAAAAAGTTTGGTGCCGCCGTTGAGTATCCAGGTCTCGGCGCCTTCCGCATCGATTTTCACGAAATCGAACGTCCGTCCGAGCTGATCGAGCAGGGCATCGACGGTGGTGACCACTACGGTGAGCGCTTCGCGTTCGGTTTCGCGAAGTTGCGGAATCTGCTGGAGATCGGCGACGAGCGTTCCTCCGCCCCTGTGTCGCTGCGCGCGGCGGAATTGTGCCGAACCCGGACTTTCGCCGACGGCGCGGCGATCGACGGTAACGCGCGCGCCAAAGCCGTTGATCTCAACGTTATCTTCGGCGATCTGCGCGAGTTCGGGGTCGCATTCGAACGCATAAACCGAACCGGACGGTCCCGTCAAGTGCGCCATCAGAAGCGTAAAATAGCCGACGTTCGCGCCTACTTCAAGCACGCGCATCCCGCGCTTGAGGACGCGGCGCAGTGTCGCTTCCGTCCACTCTTCCCACACGCCGTCGAGGATGATGTGCGGGGAAATGCACACGTCGTTGGCGGCGACGTACATCTTTAAACCGCCGGCGGTGCGCGTCAATACGCGGCCTCCACCGACATACGTGCCGGGCGTACGTGACATGACCATCGCTTGCACGCGATTTTCGGCCGTTCCTGGCAGGAGCGGGCGCGCAATCTGCGCACGTACTAGCGCATCGGAGGTAGCTCATGAAGAAACTCGCGCTTGTTTTTGTAGCCCTTTTTGCGTTTAGCCTCGGGCTCTTGGGCTCCAAGCTCGTCTTGAAGCCCGCGGCGGCGTCCGCGCCGGCGGTGCCGTCGGCGGGCTGGACGCTGCATATCGATGCGCTCAAACATTTGGGATCGGGCCATCCCACCCAGGTAGCTCACCATTGGTGCAAAGCGGTAGCCGGCGGTTTGCTCGAGTGTCAGATCTATGACTCAGATGCTGCCAGTGCGCGTCTGATCGAGATCGAAACGATCGTTCCGGCGGCTGTCTACAAAGCGTTTTCAAAATCCGAGCAGGCGTTGTGGCATTACCACCGCACGGAAATTCCGAACGTGAGCGCAACGCTGCCGGGTATGCCGGTCGCACTGCAAAAGAAAGTGGTCGCCTCGCTGCTCGAAACCTACGGCAAGCTGTGGATGCTCTGGAATCCGCTCGACACGACAGGCGGCTGGCCGACGGGAAAGCCGGCGGTCATCATTTTAAAGTAGAGGAATGAGCGGAGTAAACAAAATGGACGGCGCCGTTAGGCGCCGTCTTCTTTTAATATCGATGGCGCCATAACGGCGTCGCTCATGCCGTGGATGAGTCGCTTGTCGGCGGGGGCCACGGTTGCGAGGATCCCGCCCAAGCGTGTCTCGTCGCCGACGATGAAGAAGTAAGGGCAGAGCCGTACGCGGCCTTCAAACGTGCGGATTTCGTCGGCGGCGCGGTCGAGATACGTTTGCCGGACGCGCTTTCCCTTATAAAAGCGCTGGAGGATGCGTGGCGTCGTCTCGTATTCGCGCACGGCTTCCTGAAGCGTTGCCACCCATTCTTCTTTGGTGAGGTCGTTGGCGACGCGCACGCCGCGCGAGCCCCACGCGAGCTCCGAGAATCCGGATGGCTTGATAACGTAATCGCGTTCCGATTTCGTCAGTTCGGCAAGTTGCATCCAGTCGGAAACGGGCGCGCCGTTGGCTTCGAGTCCGGCGATCACCGCCTGCGGCGGAAGCGGGCGTGGATCGATGACCCACGTTTCAGGAAAAAGCTGTTTGAGGTGATCGTAAACGGCGACCCCGAACTCGGCCTTCCAAAGTTTCGCCAACTGCGGATGATGGAAGAGCGCAAACGCGAGTTTTTCTTCGAGCTGCGCTTTGGGAGGCGGCGTCATCGTCACGCGGTTGTGGCGCGCAGAATACAGCATGAGCTCTTGCTTGGGAACGTTGAGTAAATCGAAGAGCTCGAAGTTGCGGTAGAGCGCATCGAGCTTTTCCTCGCGCCCGTCGGGCAGACGTACGAACAGCGCTTCTTCGGTGAAATAAATATCTTGGGGCCGGCACATGAACGCTTTCACGTTCGCGACGCGCGTCAGCGCCTGCGCCATCCACGTCATCTCCGGCCGATAATCGCCCGATTCGTCGGAAAGTACGATGGCGACCACCGGCTGGTCTTTTCCGGTTGCGGCGGAAAGCATCGCGCCGTACGAGCGCACGATGCCGTCGGCGCCGCCGATGCTTTCCATGCCCAGCTTGCAATACGCCTCGGACATTGCTCCCAGGAAACCCATGCCGCCCGGAACGCTGTCGAGTTCGCTCGCGATGAAGCCGTCGTCGGTCAGGATCAAGTCGGGGCGAATGATGCCGGGCAAATCTTGCCGGAAACGATTTTGCCGCGACAGCCGGACGATGTGCTCGGGCTTTCCTTGGTCGAGGTACTCGGCGATGAACGCCGGAGCGGTTCCACGCACGCTGCGGTTGTAGAGCGCGTTGAGCGCGCGATAAAAAAGAAGGAGGTTGGCGCCGATCGTCTCGATCCGCGCAAGGGCCCGCGGCGACAAGGCGAACGGCTCGGGGCTGATGCGCCACGGGATCCGTTCGTCCGCTGTTTCGACCTTGAAGAGTCCGGACGGGATCGCGTCATACAGGAAATGCGCTTGGTCGCGAGCCGTGAGGTCGGGGGAATACGCCGTGCAGGCCATCGTTTATGAGCCTCGACAGCCGTCGGGGATCTTGGACATGCCGAACGCTATGTAGAGCCGCCGCATCACCACACTAAAATACCCTCATTCCCCGCTTCGGTTGCAGGGACGGGCGAGCCTATTTTATGGTGATGGCGCCGGGGGTGAGCAAGGCGCTCTCGACCCGCACGACCCCGCCACGGTAGACGAGCGTCAGGTGGAGGGTACCTTCCAGGCCGAGCCGCGCGAGGGCGACGTCCTCAATGACGCGCGAAACACTCTCGCCAGCGATGAACTGGAGCGTGCTCTGCAGTGAAAACGAGCCGCGCGAGGTGCTGTAATTCTCGGTGACTTGCACGGGCAGATCGTGGCCGGCGGTCGCGGACATCTCGGCGGATACGCAGTAGCTCACCGTCAGCGGCACGCCTTTGACCGGCAGCGTCTCTCGCGTGCAACGGCTGCCTTGCGCCCAAGCCGCGCCGGTGGCGGAAAGAGCAAGGGCCAGAGCCAGAAGCGGGCGGCCGTAGATGTTGTTCATCCTTGTCGATCAACGTAGCGGCAAGACTGAAGGTTGCATTGGCGCCGGAGGCGCCGTTTGACGAAGGGTATAGAATGGAGCCGATGCGGTTCGATTTGATCGCGCTCGATTTGGACGGCACGCTCTTGGATTCGCAAGAGCGCGTTTCGCCGCGCAACCGGCGCGCGATCGAAAGTGCGCTGGCCGCGGGCATAAGGATCGTGCTCGTAACCGGGCGCGGCGTCGATATGCCGATTCGCGTGAGCCGCGAGCTCGGGCTCAACCTGCCCGTCATCTGCGCTCACGGCGCCTTGACCAAAGATTTCGGCGCGAACCGCACGCTTGGGCACATTCCGGTTCCGCTGCAATACGCCAAACCGATGATCGAGTTTTCAGAGCGCCAAGGTCTGTCGGTGGCGATCTACGCCGAAGAATTTTTCTACCGGCTCGAAGGATCGAAACTGCATATGGACGACATGCGCGGTCCGGCATGGCGTCAGGTCAGGACGTTCGCCGACGTGATGCACACCGCGCCAACTTTCATTCGCTTCCTCGGCCGTGAGTCTGTCGCAGCGATGGAAGAAGAGTTTCGCGATCTGCCCCTGCACTTCAAATATGAGACGTGGCTGGATTTCGTCGAATGCGCGGTGACCAGCCGTGACGCCACCAAGCAGCGCGCGCTCGCGCGGCTCTGCGCGGACTTCCAAGTTCCGCCCGAACGCGTGCTGGCAATCGGCGACTCACGAAATGACGTACCCATGCTGCGCTGGGCCGGAGTGGGGGTCGTTATGGCTAACGCGTTACCCGAAGTGCGCGAAGCGCTGAAGCACGTCACCGGCAGCAACGAAGAAGATGGAGTCGCTCAAGCAATCGAAAAATTCGCGCTCAAACCGAGCCCGCAAGAACGATCGCGCATCGCGTGAAGGTACGCGTGCTGCCGTTTGCGCGCGTGCGCGAACTGCTTGGGCCGCCCCGTGAGGTGGAGCTCCCCGGGGGGGCGACGGTAGGCGCCCTGTGGGACGATTTGGCAAAGACGTGCGAGGGGTTACGACAACTTGCGCAATCGACTCGCATCGCCCTTAACGGACGCGTGGCGCGGCGCGAAGAGGCGCTGCAAGACGGCGACGAGGTCGCCTTACTTCCGCCGGCCGGAGGCGGCTGATGTTCGCGATCGTGCGCGGTCCCATCGACGTCAGCGCGATCGCGAAATCGGTCCGGACGGACGCGTGCGGTGCAATCATCACCTTTTCCGGGGTGGTCAGGGAGACGTCGGATGATGATCGTCCTGTCACGGGTTTGTCGTACGAAGCGCACGAGTCGATGGCGGCCGCCGAGTTCGAAGCGATCGCGCAAGAAGCCCGACGCCGCTTCGGACCGTGCGAGATCGCCGTCGCGCATCGCATAGGCGATCTCCACGTTGGAGAAGTTTCGGTGGCGGTCGCCGTCGGAGCGCCCCACCGCGGGGTCGCGTTCGACGCGTGCTTGTTCACCATCGACGAATTGAAACGCCGCGCACCCATTTGGAAGAAGGAGCATTACGCGCAGGGCGACAGCGAGTGGCGGAGCAATCCGGACGCGCAAGCGTAAGTGAAGCTAGAATTGCTGCGCATCGCAGCCGCCGGTGCGAACATTGCCGCTCTGCGCTACGAGCCGCGACGGCCGCGCGGCGTGTGGATCGTCGCCGGGCACGGATACTCGAGCTCGAAGCACAACCTCGATTTCCTCTGTTCCTTCCTGGCGAGTCACGGCTATGGCGTCGTCAGTATGGACTTCCAGGGACACAAACTCGGCGCGAGCGGCGGACGTCTGCAGAGTGTTGAGGATCTGCCCATTGCGATGGGCGGCGTTGCGGGGTTCGTTCGCGAGTTTCATTCAGGCGCGCTCTACACTATGGGTCACAGCATGGGTGCGATGACGGCACTGTTTACCGCGGCCCGCGATCCAAGCATTACGGGAACTATTGCGATCGCGACCGGCTACGGAAGGCCGTCGGCGATCGAAGCTCTGCGCGAGAAGGGCGTCTCCGATTTTCGTTCGGCTTACGTCGAGGGTTTGGCCCTGCCCGACTTGGTGCGGGGTGTGGACGAGCTGTTCGATCGCGCGCTGCCGCAGCTGGCGGGCAGACCGCAGCTCTACGTTTGTGCCGATCGCGATGCGATGGTCAGCCGCGCGAGCGTCGAAGAGTTATTCGACCGTGCGTCCGAACCGAAGACCTTCGTTACGATTTCCAGCGACCACACATATGCGGCTGAAAATGCGCGCGGCGAAGTGCTCGCATGGCTAAATCTCTCGCACCCGCGATAGTTCAAGGTTTGCGGCGGTACAGCCGCCACTTGCTGATCCCTGAAGTCGGCGTTTCGGGACAAGAACGGCTAGCGGCGTCCCGGGTTCTCTGCGTGGGCGCGGGTGGGCTAGGATCGCCGGCCTTGCAATACTTGGCTGCGGCGGGTGTCGGGCGTATCGGGATAATGGACGACGACGTCGTCGACGAAAGCAATTTGCAGCGCCAAACGCTCTTCGCTACGAGCGACATCGGAGCGCAAAAAGCTCAGGTAGCGGCGCGGCGCGTTATGGAGCTGAATCCGCTCACCGCTGCCGACGCGATCCCCGTGCGGCTAGATTCGTCGAACGCGCGCGATCTTATCCGTCTTTACGATGTCGTACTGGACTGCACCGATCGGTTCGAAACGCGCTATACCGTAAACGATGCATGCTGGCTGGAAAATAAACCGGACGTGTACGCGTCCATCTTTCGCTTCGACGGGCAGGTCAGCGTCTTCTGGCGCGATCACGGACCGTGTTATCGTTGTTTATTTTCGGCGGCTCCGCCGGCCGGAAGCGTGCCCACCTGCGCCGAGGGCGGCGTGCTCGGCGTGCTCGCCGGAATCACGGGAGCGTTTCAAGCCAACGAAGCCCTGAAGATCGTGCTCGGTATCGGTGAACCGCTCTTGGGAAGGCTGCTGCTCATCGATGCGCTCGGGTCGCGCACGCGCGAGGTTACCTTTGAACGCGAAGCCGGTTGCGCGTTATGCGGTCAGAGCGCGACGATCGCCGACGTCATCGCCGAACCCAGCGAGATTCGGATGAGCGATCTTGAAGAAATCGATGCATCGCAGCTCGATGATGCGATGCGCGAGTCGGTGCTGCTCGACGTGCGTGAACCGCACGAAGTGGCACTAGGTGTTTTGGACGGAGCGCTGCATGTGCCGGCGTCGGATTTACCCGAACGCCTTCACGAACTCGACTCCGCGAAATCTTACATTGTCGCGTGCCGTATCGGACAAAAATCCGCCTGGGCGGCGCGCTTCTTGCGGGATTCCGGCTTCCGGCGCGTCACGCATCTGCGCGATGGCCTCCTGGCCTACGCGGGGCAGCATCCCGACTTCGAGTTCTTCTAAAGCCGGAAGCTGCCCTCACCGACGAAGATCGTTTCACCGCCAACATCAAAGGTGAGTGCGGCGCCGTCATTCTCGATGTGAACGTGCAGCACGCTGCGCCGCCCGAGTTTGACGCCCTGCTCGCTGACGAATGACGATCGCGCCGGTTCGAGCGCGCCGTACTTCGCGAGGTAGGCGAAAACCGGTCCCGTCGCACTTCCCGTGGCGGGATCTTCGGCGATGCCGCTCATGGGCGCAAACATACGCGCATACGTGCCTTTCTCCGTCAAGCAAAAGACGAAGACTCCCGAGACGTGCGATTCGATCGTCTCCTCAAAACCACCGACGGCGTACCAGGCGCGATCGACGGCATCGCGATCGCGAAGCGCTATGAAAAGAAACGGATTTCCGGCGCCGGCAATTTGCGGCGGCAGCGTTTCGTGCAGGTCCCTTTCCCCCAGGCCCAACGAAGCGGCGGCTCGCGCCCGGTCGAGCGTTTGTTCGAACGTCACCGGAGGCGTGCGCAACCACGCAAAGAGTTTGCCGTTTTTGCGCTCGAGCCGAACGGCTACATCGCCGACGCGTTCGCCAAGCGCGAACCTCGTTGTCTCCGGCGAGACCCACTTGAGCACTTCGGCAATCGCGAAAGTCGCGCCGACGGTCGGATGACCGGCGAACGGCATCTCGTGCCGCGGCGTAAAGATACGCAGCTCGGCGGGGCGGCCCTCATCGTTCGACCGCCGCAAAAATACGGTCTCGGCCACGTTAAGTTCGTTGGCCAGCATTTGCATCGTGGCATCGTCGAGATGCTGCGGAACGACAGCTAGCTGATTTCCTTGGAACGGCCGTTCGGCGAAGACATCGAAAAGCAGATATGAAATCTGCGCCATAGAGAGAAGCCTCCTTCGTGATCAGCAAACCATTTGGGCCGGCCGGCGTTGCGGTCCCAGCCATCGGGCAAGGCACGTGGGATATTCCCGAAAACGGGCATCGCCGCGCGGAGGCGATTCGCGCACTCCGGCGCGGTATCGAACTCGGAATGACGCACATCGATACGGCGGAGATGTATGGTGCCGGCGCCGCTGAGGAAATCGTCGGTGAGGCCGTGGAGCGCGTATCGCGTGAATCGCTCTTCGTTACGAGCAAAGTGCTGCCCGAGAACGCGTCTTATAAAGGAACGATCGCGGCGTGCGAGTCTACGCTGCGGCGCCTGCGAACGGATTACGTGGACTTGTATCTCCTGCACTGGCCCGGATCGCATCCCATTGCCGAGACGATGCGCGGCCTCGAGGAACTGGCCGCCAAAGGCATGGCACGGCACATCGGAGTCAGCAACTTCGACGTCGAAGAGCTGCGCGATGCCCAAGCCCAGTTGCGCAAGGTGAAAATCGCGGCCAACCAGATCTATTACAGCCCGGTGGAGCGCGGGCCTGAAGCGCGGCTTCTCCCGTACTGCCGCGCACACCACATCGCCGTCATCGGCTATACGCCGTTCGGGCGCGGCCGCGTGTTACGCAAGGGCTCGCGCGGCGAGGCCGTCCTGCAGCGAATTGCCGAAAAGCACGCCAAGACGCCGCGTCAAGTCGTGCTCAACTTTCTGACCCGCGATCCGGACGTTTTTGCGATACCCAAAGCGTCGAACGTAGCGCATGTCGAGGAAAACTCCGGCGCAACCGGCTGGGATATAGATGAAGAAGACCTCGCGCAGATCGACGGTGTGTTCCCCGTCGTGGAAGGCCCACTTGCAACCGTTTGACGCCGCTGCAATCAAGCGGCTCGCGCGCGAGAAAGCAATGCGGCTTGGCGCGAGCGACGTACGCGTGACCTCAACGGGCAAAACCGGTGACGTGCAGCGGGATTTGAGTGAATCGTTCGCGCGCGGCGATCTCGCGACGTGGCCCTACGATGCAGCGTACGCGGCCAAGGCCGCCGACCCGGAGCGCATTCTTGAAGGCGCGCGCAGCGTGATCTGCATCGCTGTTCCTTATGGGACGGACTCGGCGGAGCCGCTGCCGATGCAGGGACGCGTATCGAATTACGTTGGTTCCGTTGACTATCACGCGCAGATAAAACAACTTCTGCTCGAAGTCGCCGGCGACATCGACGCTGCGGCCGGCGCGAACGTGACCGCTATCGCGTGCGATACAAAGCCCATCGCGGAGCGTGCGTTCGCCGCCCGCGCAGGCCTAGGATGGATCGGGAAACACACGAACCTGATATCGCCGCTCTCCGGCTCGTTCGTCTTTTTGGGCGAGATCGTCACGAAGCTCGAACTGCCGCCGGACGAGCCGCTGCGCAAGACGTGCGGGTCGTGCACGCGCTGCATCCAGGCGTGTCCGACCGGCGCGCTGCGCGGCGATTACACGATCGACGCGACGCGCTGTATCGCCGACCTTACGCAACGGACCGACGCAATTCCGCGCGCGATGCGTCCCCTCGTCGGCACGTGGGTGTGGGGCTGCGATCTCTGCCAGCTGGCCTGCCCACCCAACCTTGTCATCATGAACCTGTCTCTTCGACCCGGCTCTCAGGGCGAGGGGCGTTCGAAAGAGACCTCGACGCCCGAGCTCGTCGAGCTGTTACAGTTGCGCAGCAGCGGTTTTAAACGGAAGTATGCGCGCACCGCGATGGGATGGCGCGGCGGCGCCGTTCTGCGCCGCAACGCAGCCGTAGCGCTGGGTAACTCGCTCGATCGCGCTGCAGTGCCGCCGCTGGCCCGAGCATTGCAAGGCGATCCGCATCCGCTCGTGCGCGGGCACAGCGCGTGGGCGCTCGGTCGGATCGGTTCGGCCCAAGCGATTGCGGCTTTAAACCGGCGTCTGCCGATCGAGCCTGACCGCGGTGTGCGTGACGAGATCCATGCGGCGCTGGAACCGTACGCAGCCGGGCGGCGTTAGAACCTGCATGCGCACACAAACATTTTTCAGCGGCGCCGTTGCGGCGGCCGCCCTTTTGCTGATGGTTAGCCCAGCCGGACAAGCATCGACGAATTCGGATAACGTTCTCGCCCGGCTGATCTCTGCCAACGTCGGCTTGCGTAGCTTTACGGCCGGCGTGAACGCGGACGTTGTGATGCATTCGTTCCCCTACCTGAGCGCCAATCTGGGCGGCATGTACTATCACAAAGAGCCGAGCAAAGACAAGGTTGTCTTCACGAGCGGGCTGCCGTTCATCGCCAAGCAATTCAGCAACGTCTACCCGCACGTCGAAAGTCCCGCCCGCTGGCACGACGTCTACGAGATCTCGATGGAACGGGATGACGGGATGTACACGACCTTCAAGCTGGTGCCCCGTTCGGGCGGCCGCATCGATCACATCGATGCCAAAGTGGGCGACAAGTCCGGCGAGCTCGCCCAGCTGCGCTGGAATTATACCGACGGCAGCTACGCGACGCTCAACCAGACCTACGGCAAGGTCGGCGCGTATCGCCTAGTGACTCGGGAGACCGGCCATTTCGAGAACCCGAACTACAACGCCGATCTGTCGTCGACGTTCAGCAACTTCAAGGTGAACGTTGCCATTCCGGACTCGATCTTTCGCAGCTAGTTACAGGCCGCAGTGGATAGCCTGCCTCGGAAAACGCTGCAAAATTACGTCCATGTAATTTTGCCGCTTGACTGCTTTTTCGAGAGAACAAAGTTTTGAAGCGGCCATCCGTGGCCGGCTCGAAAAAGCAGACATTTCCGCGCAGGCTATCCACTACGGCCCTGCAAGATTGCCCGAGCCGAGGGTCCCGAGCCGCCGCGCTGAATCAGAAGTTGTGGCCCTGACGACCATCGATCTGACTCGCGCGCCTCTGGCCGATCAATTCAACCGGCCGATTACCTATCTGCGCATTTCCGTGACCGACAAGTGCAATTTGCGCTGCGTGTACTGCATGCCCGAGCGCGGTCTGGATTGGCTGCCCAAAGGCGAGATTCTCACGTATGAAGAGATCGCGAAACTCGTGGAGACAGCCGCCTCGGTAGGCGTACGCAGCGTGCGCCTCTCGGGCGGTGAGCCGCTAATTCGCCGCGATCTCCATCGATTGGTTTCGGCAATTCATGATATTGACGGAATCGAAGACATCTCGCTTTCAACCAACGCGCTATTGTTGGCCGACCAGATCGCCGAATTACAAGCGGCCGGCTTAAGCCGCGTCAACGTTTCGCTCGATACGCTGCGCGCCGATCGCTTCGAAGCTATCGCGCGCCGTCCAGGTTTGGATCGAGTGCTCGCCGGTATTGACGCGGCCATCGAGGCGGGCATGCAACCGGTGAAGATCAACGTCGTCGTCATGCGCGGACAGAATGACGATGAAATCGCCGAGTTCGCAGAGTGGACGCGGCGGCAGCCGGTCTTTGTGCGCTTCATCGAAGTGATGCCCGTTCACGAGAACGTGGGGCTGCAACGCGACGCGTACATGAGCTCGGACGAGATTCTCGAGCGCGTGGGAGCAATTGGTAATCTGCATCCTTCGATCGGGCCCGGCGGGAACGGACCGGCCCGGTATTTTGCTTTCGACGGAGCGCCGGGAGCGGTCGGCGTCATCAGCCCGCTGTCGCACGATTACTGCGAGCGTTGCAACCGGGTGCGCCTGACGGCGGACGGCCATCTGCGACTCTGTCTCTTTGGCGATCAGGACGTTGACCTCCGGACGCCTTTGCGCGGCGGGGAATCCACGCAAGGCCTGGCGAGCATTTTGCGTTCGGCCATGCTCATCAAACCCGAGCGCCATCATCTGCGCTTGGGTGAGACGTCCTCGCGCATGCGGGCCTTTTCCGAAATCGGCGGCTAGGCCCGAAGGCCAAAAGAAGCCGGTCACATCCGGGCGAATCGGGACGTTAGCAGCAAAAGGGGGCCCTGAGGCATGGAGCAGGTCTACCTCGTCACCGGAATGTCGGCCGCGCAGAGCCGAGTGGATGCGCTCGTTCGCGAGCACCAGACGAAGCTCGCGCGCTACGTACGCCGGATGGTCGGAGATGCCGACGTCGCGCTGGATATCACACAAGACGTGTTCTTCAGCGCCTATCGCACCCTCCAGCGTGAGCCCGAACGTCCGTTAACCGCGGGCTGGCTCTACAAGACCGCGACGAATACGGCCATCTCGTTCCTGCGCAGAAAAAAGATTCTGCGTTTTGTGTCCCTCGATCGGGAACACGACGTGCGTTCACTGCGTATCGACGAACGCAGCTCCGCATCGATCGATCTGCAAACGGCGATGCGCCGTCTGCCGGCGGAACAAGCCGCCGCGATCATGTTGACGAGCTATGCCGGGTATTCGTCGCAGGAAGCTGCGGCGATTCTCGGGACCAGCGCGGATGCGATCCGCCAGCGCGTTTGCCGCGCGCTGCGGACGATGCGCGCTGTAATGATGGAACCTGTTTGAGGGAGAAGCAGCTGCACAAGGAGATCGAATCTCTGGCGGGCGCGATCGCGCTCGGGGAGGCCACCGACGCGGATCGCCGCGCATACCGCGAGCATATCGCGAGCTGTGCGCTGTGTTTGACCGAGTTGGGCGGCGAACACGAGCTCGCACGCACAAATGCGCTCGTCGGCCAAGCGCGCGACGGCGAGGTGTGGGACCCGCAACTCGGCAGCGTGCTGCGCAGGCGATCGAGGGGACTCTCGCCCGTGGTTCGCTTCGCGGCCGCGTTTGCGATGACGTTCGGATTGGCCGCGGCAACGCTCCACTATTTCGCAGTGCCCGTGCGGCCCGCGCCGGCCTCAGCCGTCTCCTACATTCCGGCTGCCGGAACGACCGTTCACGGCCCGGCTCCGGCCGCAGCGCAGACGCAGCAGCGCCGGCTCATGGTCTATCACAACGTCGTGCAGATGGCGCGCGCCCCGGTCACACCTTCGGAAGCTCGCTCGGCTGCGGCACAGCCGTTCGTAAAGACGCCCGAGATTGCCGCCGTGACGGTCTATCCGCAAACTGCGCCGCACAGCAAAGGTCCCGCCGGCGTTCCCGTCTGGCGCGATCCGGTGTGGCGCACCGTCGCGCGGATGACGACGACGTCGCTCAGCGAAACGTCGCCGCAGCGCGTCAGCAGCGCGGAGATGCTGCAGCTTCGGTCGGCCGGCCGCTCCTTAACCAACGAAGCCGCTCCGCTCGGCGGCGAAACGGCGATCAATCCGCAGCCGCCGATGATTGCCTATGCTGAAGGCGCAGAGGGTACCACGGCTTTTGAAGTGCTGATCGACGAGCACGGAACGCCCACGAAGTGCGTCATCACCAAACCCGCGGGCTACCGTTTTCTGGACGAAGCCGTCTGCAAAGCCGCGATGAAGGCGCGTTACTCGCCAAAGACACTGGACGGTCGAGCCGTGCCCGGCCTCTACCGCGATGCGTTCACGTTTCGTGTGAGCTCCAACCAGAGCGAAGGGCTCCCCAGACCCATTCACTAGACCCGGGAGAACCGCGGCCCATAGCAAAACGCGTGCCATGCGGTTTCGCTTTGCGTCGCTCGCGCTCGCCCTTATCACGCCGTTTGCGCTGGCCGCGTGCGGCGGCAACTCGAAAACGCGCGCAACCGGCGCGCAGACCGAAGCGCCGGTCAATGCCGGGCGCGGCCGATCGATCTATCTCGCGCAGTGCTCCGCGTGTCACGGACGCGACGGAACGGGGGGCCAAATCGGACCGCAGCTGCGCAACGAACACCTAAAGCGCACGTTTGCCCAAGTTCGCGATATCGTGCTCGATCCCGAACCGCCGATGCCTAAGCTTTTTCCGGCTCGCATGAGCGGCGCCGACGTGCGCGACGTTTCAGCCTACGTAGAAACACTCTGATGCCGGTTGCCATGTACCGCTTCGCGCGCGATCTTCGTTTAGACGATCATGCGGGGCTGAGCGCGGCATCGGCACACGGCGACATTTTGCCCGTGCTGCTCGTGGACCATAAGCTCGAAGAACGCTTACGATCCTCGCCGCGGCGCGCGGCCTATTTCTGTGGAGCAGCCGCGGCTTTGGATGCGGCACTTCGCGAACGCGGTTCTGCGCTCGTCGTGCGGCGCGGCGAGGCCGTCGAGCTGATGCGTCTGGCGGCAGAGCACGAAGCGGCAACGGTCGCGTGGAGCGCAAATTACGACCGTGCCGGGATTGCCGCCGATGCGGAGCTGCAGACGCTGATTGAAAAACGCGGCATGCGCGCGATTGTGGTTCACGATGCGCCTGCAATTACTCCGGAAGAAAGCACCGCGGCGCGCAGTTCCGCGGGCGATGGCTATAAGGCATTCGTTCCTTATTACGATATTTGGCGCGAACTCGAACCAGGCTCGTTCGAGGCGCCGTTATTCCTTTCGTTCGTGCCCGCCGGCGTGCCAAGCGAACCGCTTCCGCAACCCGCTGATTTTGGGTCCAGTAATTCGCTGCCCGACGTGGGCGCGCCGCGCGCGCGAGAGAAGCTCGAAGCGTTCTTGCGCGGGCCGGCGCTGCAATATTCATTTGCCATAAACGTCCCGGCGGATGATCTCACGTCGCACCTGAGCGCGGACCTGACGTTTGGAACGATCGCCGCGCGCTCGATCGTGCGCGAGACGCGACTCCGGATGGACGATCCGTTCTTGCTTTCCGAGGAGCGTGCATCTTTACGGCTCTTCACCCGGGCGTTGGCGATGCGCGATTTTTTCCTGCAACTCTCTTGGTACAATCCGCAGACGAGCGACGGAGCTCTCCAAGAGAAGATGCGCGACTTTCCGTTTTCGCAATCCCATCCGCATTTGGAGGCGTGGCGCAATGGCCGCACCGGTTTTCCGCTCGTGGACGCCGGCATGCGCCAGTTACGCGCGACGGGATGGATGCATCCGCGGGTGCGCGCCATTGCCGCCTCGTTCCTGTGTTTCGATCTCGGAGTTGACTGGCGCGTGGGCATGGCCGAGTGGGACCGCTATTTAATCGAAGACGATCCGGCGCTTTCACGTGGAAACTGGCAGTGGATCGCGGGAGTCGGCGCCGATCTAGCGGCGTATCCGCGAATATACAATCCTTACAAACAGGCGCGGCGCTTCGATCCCGGCGGATCGTACGCGCGCAAGTGGATCGCGGAGCTGGCCCACGGACCTGCCGGTGGATTGACCCAGACGCAGCAAGGCTCGGCGCAGATCGAACTGCCGCTGGGTGGGGCCGAGCGCTATCCGCGGCCCGTGGTCGATCACGACCGCGCGGCGCGCGATTTCCTCGCGCGCTATCAGGAGTTCGTTACGCCGGCAGGCGGTCGTCGATCCAGTCGGTGATCACGGGGACGCGCACGTCGTCGCCGTGCCATGCCTTAATCCCGTAGAAGACGCTCATGACGACAAAGATCGGAATGATAAAAGCGAGGACGATCGCGGCGCTGATTCCCAGAATCGGGATTCCCGCCATGAGCGTGAGGACGCCCCACAACCCGGCCATTCCTACATTGAAACCCAACGCCTGATAGGCGTGCTTGCGCAGCCGGCGCGACTGTTTCCGATCGAAAAGCGATATGAGCGCCAGCGGCCACAACGGGTATCCCATGGCGACAAGCGCGCGCGACTCACCCGGATCCGACGGCTCGGCGACGGTGGCGCGAGCTTGCGGTGCGGGCTGCTGCTGCGCCGCCTTCCACCACTGTTGGGAGTGCGGCGGAACCTGTCCGGCGACGGACTTGTGCTGCGCATTTGCCGAGTCGATTTTGGCGGCCAGGCGGCAACTCGGGCACGTGCCGGCTTGATCGCGGCACGTGGCGCACACGGCCTTACTGCAGTCCGAGCAACGCGCGATTGACGGAACGTTTGCGTGAAAATAACAGTCCATTTTTTGGCCCTCAGACAAGTTCTTTCGTTTTCATCTACTCCTCATGGTGACTAGAGGTTTCGCCCCGCCGGGGCCGCAAGGCAACCGCGAATGACGCGCCAACGCACGCTCGCGCGCCTAGCATCGGACGCTCGGCCCCGCCTTCCCAGTATCGTCACCGCAATCGTCCTGGGCACGATTGGCGGGCTGCTGGCATTGGTTCCGGCGCTAGGGCTGGGCCGTCTGCTCAAGGACGTGGTCATAGCGCGCCCGCCCAACATGAACGAGCTTTATCTCGTGCTGGCGATCGTCTGGGCTTCCTTAATCGTGGCCGCATTGACGAATTATGGGTCGAGCTATCTGCTCGCCTCCAGTGGGCAGTCGCTCATTGCAAGCTTGCGCGTCCGTTTGTTTTCCCGGTTGCTGCACTTGCCGCGGGGCGAATTTGACAAGTGGCGTCCCGGCGAACTGATTTCACGCTTCAGCACGGACATGCAAATGATGACCGACGCGGTCACGATTTCGTTGCCGCAATTGATCACCACGTCGGTCACGTTCTTGTCGTCCTTTGCGTACATGCTCTATTTGGACTGGCTGCTGACGTGTTCGCTGATCGTCATCGCACCGCTCGTCTCGCTGGCGGTTTCGCGTTTTCAACGCCTCATTTCACAAGCAACGACGCGTTCTCAGGAACGCATAGCTGACCTATCGGCCAATTTGACCGAGGTGCTTGGCAGTCAACGCGTGATCAAGGCGTTCGCCCGGGAGAACTATGAAACTGGGCGTTTTTCGCGGCGCAACGCCGAGTATTTCGAAACGTACATGAAGTTGACGCAGTTCATTCAGACGCAGCCGGTCGTGATTTCGGCATTCATCTCGACCGCCGCTGCGATCATCATCTGGCTTTCGATCCGGGAAGTTGTCTTGGGGCGGCTCAACGTCGGGGATCTCTTCGTTTATTGGATGCTGCTCGTAAACTTGGTCAACCCCATGAATCGCTTTGCCGCATTTACGGGCGAAATTAGTAAAGCAGTTGTCGGCTCCGGGCGCGTGTACGAGTTGCTGGACTTGCCCGTCGAACGCGCCGATAAGCCGGGCGCGGTTCCGTTACCGGAAGTGCGCGGACGAATCCAGTTCGACAACGTCGATTTTGCCTACGAACCGGGCGCGCCGGTGCTGCAAAAGTTTAACGCGACTATTGAGAAGGGCGAAATCATCGCGCTGGTCGGGCCTTCGGGAGCCGGTAAGACGACGATCGTGAACCTCGTCCCACGTTTCTACGAACCGCAGGCGGGTCGTATTACGCTCGACGGAATCGATCTCGCGGACGTGCGGCTGCACGACTTGCGCGACGCGATCGCCATCGTGCCGCAAGAGGCGCAGCTTTTCCGCGGCAGCATCGCCGACAACATCCGCTACGGCCGTCTCGACGCGACCGACGAGGAGGTGCTCGCGGCCGCGCGGGAAGCGAACGTGGATGAATTTGCGAGCGGTTTCCCTGACGGGTACGCTACCGAGGTCGGCGAGCGCGGAACGCGGCTCTCGGGCGGGCAGCGCCAGCGCGTTTCGATAGCGCGAGCCATTCTGCGCGATCCGCGGATCCTTATATTAGATGAAGCGACCAGCGCGCTCGACAGCCATTCCGAGGCGCTGATCGAAAGTGCCCTCGACCGGTTGCTGGCCGGTCGGACGACCCTCATCATCGCACACCGCCTCTCAACGATCCGCCGCGCGAATACCATCCTTTATATCGAGGCCGGCCGCGTCATCGAAATGGGGTCGCACGAATCGCTGTTGGCGCGCGGCGGCGCCTACGCTCATCTGCACGCCACCCAGTTCGCTTGAAGTTTTCCCGGACGGGAGTCATTTGGGCGCTCGCGGCGCTCGCGGTTCACTTGGCCGGGAACGCTCATTACGGTTTTTTTCGCGACGAGCTGTACTTCATCGTCTGCGGCCGCCACCCGGCGTGGGGATATGTCGACCAGCCGCCCCTGACGCCGCTGCTGGCAGCTCTCTCTCAATCTTTCGGATTGTCGCTCTTTGCGCTGCGTGTGATCCCGGCCGTTTGCGCAGCCATCGCCACGTATGCGGCGTGCGTGCTGACGGCGGAGTTCGAGGGCGGGGCGTTCGCGCAGAGCGTAGCGGGCTTGGGAATGATCGTCGCGCCGGAAATGATGGCGCTGGGATTGCGGCTCTCACCGGATATGATCGAGCTCTGCACGTGGCCGCCGATCGCGCTCTGCACGCTGCGGCTGGCGCGCGGTGCCGATCCGCGCTGGTGGCTCGCCGCCGGCGCCTTGACGGCCGTTGCGGCCTGGAGCAAATACACGGTCGCCTTTTTTATCGCGGCATTGCTCGCCGGAATGCTCCTGACGCCGGCGCGGCGCGCGCTCAAGACTCGGTGGTTTCCCGCGGGCGCGCTCCTGACGGCCGCTCTGGTGCTGCCGAATTTCCTGTGGCAGGCGCACAACGGTTATCCGATGCTGCAGTTGCTGGAAAACGATTACGGAAAATTCGTGCTCAAAGATCCGCCTTTTCCGCTGCAGCAGATTCTGATTATGAGCCCGTTGCTCTCGGTTATCTGGCTGACAGGCTTGGTATGGCTGTTGTGGCGGCGCGGCACGCGGTTTCTGGGAATCGCATACCTGGCACTCATCGCTGCGATGTGGGCGTTGGATGCGAAAAATTACTATCCGGGGCCGGTCTATCCGTATTTGATCGCGGCGGGCGCCGTGCCGATCGAGCAATGGACAGCGGGGCATAAGTTTTGGCGTATCTTATCCGTGGCCGCGATCGTCGCTTTCGCGATTCCCTCGACGCCCTTCGTGCTGCCCGTGCTGCCGCTCAACGCGTTCGTCGCATACCAACGTTCGCTCGGGACTCTGTTTCATTTGCATTTTCACGTCGATCGCAGCGCTGGCAATAACGTGCCGATCGAATATTACGCCGATATGACCGGTTGGCCCGAACTGGCGGCCGCCGTCGGAGCGGTCTATAAAACCTTACCAGCCGGCGAGCGAGCGCAAGCCGCGATTTTCGCGAGCAACGCCGGTGAGGCAGCCGCGTTGGACGTGTACGGGGAGCGCTATGGTTTGCCGCCGGCTCTGAGCGGCAACAACAACTACTGGTTATGGGGACCGCGCGGATTTACGGGGAACGTGATGATTATAGTGCAGGGAGACTCGCGTAACGACCGCTTGCGCTTCGATTCAGTGAGGCTCGCTGCAGTCTTACACAACCCTTACGGGATGCCGTACGAAAATGCCGTGCGCATCTACATTTGCCGCGGGATTCACCGGGCGCTTGCCGCGATCTGGCCGAAACTTCGCGACTACAGATACGGTTTTGCCCGGTTATGAGCCAGGGAGGGCGTCATGCTCGTACTCACGCGTAAACCTAACCAGTCGATCGTGATCGGCGACGATGTTCGCATCGTCGTGGTGTCGATTGAGCGGGACCAGGTCAAGCTCGGCATCGAGGCGCCGCGCGACGTCACGGTGCACCGCGCCGAAGTCAGCGAGAAGCTCAAACAGAAGGGCTAGGCAGCGGGTTCTTCATCGGGGGGCTGGTTGGGGACCCCCGGCTCGGGCTGGTCCGGAACCGCTGGCGGGTCCGACGGTCCCCAGCTCGGGAACGGCTGCGCAGGCGGTGGGAGCTGCTCGGGCTGGTTCGGGGGCGGGACGCTCGGCTGGCCGGGAGGCTCCATGGGCGGGCGGTACTCTGCAGTCATCGGGAGTATTTATTCCCATCGGCGCGATACCCGTGCTATAATCGCGCGGCTGTGTCCGCACAGCGCACTTCACCCGGCATGGAGGCCGGGTGCGATGGCCTCACAGCGACCGGCGCCAGGATGGCCGCGGGTCCGAGGTCAGAAAGGTCTCTTTCCCTTGTCCGTCATTTCGATGCGGGCGCTGCTCGAAGCCGGAGTTCACTTCGGCCATCAGACGCGGCGCTGGAATCCCAAGATGAAGCCGTACATCTTTCAAGAGCGCAACGGCATATACATCATCAACCTCTCGCTCACCGTTCAGAAGCTCCGGCAAACCTACGAAGCCGTCAAGCAGATGTCGCGCGACGGAAAAGTCGTGCTGTTTGTCGGAACCAAGAAGCAGGCGCAAGACGTGGTCCGCGAAGAGGCCGAACGCGCCGGAACGTATTACATCAACCAGCGGTGGCTGGGCGGAACGCTCACGAATTTTGCCACCATACAAAAACGCATCTCACGATTGCGCGAACTCGAAGGTATGAAGCAACAGGGCGACTTCGAGCGCCTTCCCAAAAAAGAAGTCGCGAAACTGCAGGACGAGATGTCGAAGCTCGAGCGGTTTCTGGGCGGCATCAAGGATATGCACCGGCTTCCGGACGCGATTTTCATCGTCGATCCGAAAAAAGAGCGCATTGCGGTTCTCGAGGCGCGTAAACTGAAGATCCCAATCATCGCCGTGATCGACACGAACTGCGATCCCGACGAGATCGATTATCCGATTCCCGGCAACGACGACGCAATCCGCGCGGTCAAGCTCATGGTCTCAAAAATTGCCGACGCGATTATAGAGGGCAAGACGGAAACGGAGAGCTCGCTTGAGGTAGCGGAAGACGGAGAAGTGAGCGTCGACTACACCGCCTATGAAGAGCCGGTGGCAACGCTGGCCGATGCCGAAGCGGGGGCGACAGTTTGAGCGTGGCTTATCAACCCAAAGCAGATGAAATTAAAAAACTGCGCGAGTCGACCGACGCCCCGATGATGGATTGTAAGCGGGCGCTGGAAGAAGCTGCCGGGGATTTCGAAAAAGCCACCGAGGTCTTGCTGGCGCGCGGCGCCGCGCAGGCACAGAAAAAAGCTGAGCGTGCCGCCAATGAAGGGCTTATCTCCAGTTACATTCATGCCGGCGGAAAAATCGGTGTTCTGGTCGAGGTGAATACCGAGACCGATTTCGTTGCCCGCAATCCGAAGTTCAACGAGCTGACTCGCGATATCGCCATGCACGTCGCGGCCATGTCGCCGCTCTACATCGACCGCGAAAGCGTACCACCTGAGGTCGTCGAAGGGGTCCGTTCTGAGATGGCCGGCTCGGTTCCGGCTGGTAAACCGGCCGAGATCGCCCAGAAGATTGTCGAGGGCAAGCTGAACAAGTGGTTCGAAGAGCACTGCCTGCTCGATCAGCCGTTCGTCAGGGACGACACGATAAGCGTAGGCGATTTGATCAACCGCACCGTCGGCGTGCTTGGGGAAAAAATCAAAGTGCGGCGGTTCGTGAAATACGCGCTCGGGGACGGTTAGACCGTGAGCGCCGTACAGCCGAGATTCCGCCGCGTCCTGCTCAAGATTTCGGGCGAGGCTTTTGCGGGCAAAGAGTCCGGCGTCGACGTCGCGACGACTGATGCTATGGCCAAGCAAATCGCCGACGTGAGTCGCGACGGCGTTTCGGTCGCGATCGTCGTCGGGGGCGGAAACATCTGGCGCGGAAAGATTCATGAAGAAGCCGGAATGGATCGCGCGACCGCCGATTACATGGGCATGCTCGCAACGGTTATTAACGCGCTTGCGCTACAAGACTCACTCGAACGCATGGGGACGCCCTCGCGCGTCCAGACGGCCATTTCGATGCACCAGATCGCCGAACCGTATATCCGGCGGCGCGCGATCCGGCATTTGGAAAAAGGCCGCGTTGTCATTTTCGCCGGCGGCACCGGCAACCCGTATTTCACGACGGACACGACTGCGGCGTTGCGCGCAGTCGAAGTCAACGCCGAGGCGCTTCTCAAAGCGACGCGCGTGGATGGCGTCTATAGCGCAGATCCGAAAAAAGATCCGACGGCGACGCGGTTCGATAGGCTGCCGTATCTCGAGGTGCTGCAGCGCGGCCTCGAAGTGATGGATAACACGGCGCTAACGCTGTGCATGGACAATGACATTCCGATCATCGTTTTCGACATGGCGGTGCCCGGTAACATCCGCCGCGTCATTCTGGGTGAGTCGATTGGCACAATCGTCGGCAAACCCGGGCCAACTCTAGCCGGAACGGCGGGTGCATAATGGCCGACAGCTTTAAGGAAGCCGAAGGCAAAATGAACAAGTGCGTCGACGCGACGCGCAGCGAATTCGCCGCGATTCGCACGGGCCGCGCCACGCCCGCGCTCCTCGACCGCATCCAGGTCGAGGCCTACGGCACGTTGGTTCCGCTCAAACAGGTCGCGACCGTGAGTGCGCCGGATCCGCGGTCGCTGACGATCGTCGCCTTCGATCGCAACACGGTCGGCGACATCCGCAAAGCGATCGAGAAGAGCGATCTCGGGCTAAGCCCCAACGTTGACGGCGGTTCGGTTCGCCTTGCCATTCCGTCGCTGAATGAGGAGCGCCGGAAAGACCTCGTGAAAATCGTCAAGAAAAAGGGCGAGGACGGCAAAATCGCGGTTCGCAATGTTCGCCATAGGGTGCATGACGATTTGCGCACGCAACTCAAAGACCACGACATTACCGAAGACGACAACAAGCGCAAGCAGGACCAATTGCAAAAAATGACCGACCGCTTTATCAAAGAGATCGATCAGTTGGTGACTGCCAAAGAAAAAGAAATCATGGAGGTATAGCTTCTGCTTGACGAGCTGATCCTGATGCCCGAGGTGCAAGCGCGCCGCCATCTGCGCGGGCGCGTCGGCGCGTTTTCGGTTCTGGCGCCCGTTGGCTCATTCGCGGGTAAAGGTGCGCTGCGCGTTTTGCGCGTTCGCGCGCACGATACAGCCGGTGACGAAGCACGCCTGGAACTGACCTGCGGCTACGAATCCTACGAGCGGATCAGCTGATGGCACGCGTTCTCCCGGCGGCCCAAGACGAGCTCGATCTGGCGAAGCTTCCCAAGCACATCGCGATCATCATGGACGGAAACCGGCGCTGGGCGAAACATCGCGGCATGCCCGCGATCGAAGGACACCGCCGCGGGATGCTTGCGCTGCGTGAAGTGACGCGCGCCTGCAGTGATTTTGGGATTCCCATACTAACCGTCTACGGATTCTCCACGGAAAACTGGCGCCGCGACTCGACGGAGATTTCGCTGCTTCTGGACTTGTGCGTCTATTTTGCGCAACACGAACTCGTCGAGCTGAGCCGCAACAACGTGAAGGTGAACGTGATCGGAGCGTACCGTGCGCTTCCTCCGGCATCGCGCGACGCGCTCGACCGTCTGATGGAACGCACCGCTTCCAATACCGGGCTGCTGCTGAACCTGGCCGTTAACTACAGCGCACGGGCAGAGCTGCAGCGCGCCGTCGCGCAGATCGCGGGCGACGTGGCGGGCGGGAAGCTGCGCCCGGATGAGATCGACGAAGCAAAGATTTCTTCGTATTTATATACGGCCGATCAGCCGGATCCCGACATGCTGATCCGCCCCGGCGGCGAGCACCGTCTCTCCAATTTTTTGCTCTACCAAGTCGCCTACACCGAACTGGTGATGAGCGAAGTCTACTGGCCCGACTTCGGAAGGGATGAGTTCGTACGGACGCTACTTGAGTTTCAGAAGCGGCAACGCCGTTTCGGCGGAACGTGAACGCCGTCCGGCCGGCGGCTGCGGCGCCGGCAAATCCGGTAACGACCCGCCGCGTACTGGTCGGAATCGCCCTCGCCGTTGCCGGCCTCGGGTCGGTGTTCGTGCCGGCAGCCTTCTACAGCGTTGTCTTGGCGGTCGGTGCGATGAGCGTCTACGAACTCGCGCGGCTCTGTGAAATAAAGGGCCAGCCGCTCGAGTATCAAGTCGCAGTTCCAGGCGTACTGGCATACATTTTACTGAGCGTTTTCAAGCTGCTGCCGCATTGGGAAGGCGCGTTGCTTGCGTCGGTGGTGCTGGTTGCTTTCTGGCTGGGCATGTATGGCGAGCAGAAGGGCTACTTCGCCCGCACCGCTTACACGCTGCTCGCGGTTCTCTACATTGGCAAGCTGCTGACGTACTTCATTTTTGTCCGCCAAGTGCCGCGCATGGGTTTAGATTGGACGCTCTTCGTCATCGTCCTGATCGCGTTGACCGACATTCTAGCGATGATCGTCGGCTCGCTGGCCGGCCGCACGCCGCTCACCAAAATATCTCCGAAAAAAACCGTCGAGGGCTCCATCGGCGCGCTCGTGCTTGTCACGGCGGCCGGCGCGCTCCTGGGAACAAGTCCGTATTTGGGAATGCTATGGTGGCAGGGCGCGGCACTGGGTGCCGCGACCTGCATCGCCGCGCAAGCGGGGGACTTGGTCGAGTCGGCGCTCAAGCGGGACGCGGGAGTAAAGGATACCGGAACCGTGATTCAGGGTCACGGCGGCGTGCTGGACCGGTTCGATTCGTATCTGTTCGGCGGCATGGCGTTTTACGGGACGCTGCACGTCATTGGGCTGCTTCACTTTGCCTAAGCGCGTCGCAATTCTGGGAAGTACCGGATCTATTGGAACGCAGGCGCTCGACGTCATTGCGCTCTATCCCGATCGTTTTGTCGTCTGTGGGCTGGCCGCGGGAAAACAGATCGATAAACTACGCGAACAGACCGAGCGGTTCGGCGTAAAAATCGCGGCGTCGGCGCAAGACGGAACGGCCGGGCTACTCCGCGTGGCCATCGAGTCGAAGCCCGATGTGCTGCTGGCCGCTACCGATGGGTTCGTTTCTTTCGAGGCAGTTTTTGCTGCCGCCGAGCGTGGTATCGACGTCGCGGTTGCCAACAAAGAGTTGATCGTGGCGGCCGGCGACCTGCTGATGGCCGCGGCGGCAAAATCAGGATCTCAGATCGTGCCGGTCGATTCCGAACACTCCGCAATTTTCCAGTGTCTCATTGGTGAAAGCCGCGATCGAGTGCACTCGATCGTTTTGACGGCTTCCGGCGGCCCGTTCTGGCGAAAAACGAAGGACGAGATCCGAAATGCGTCGCTCGGTGCAGCGCTGGCCCACCCGACGTGGCAGATGGGCGTGAAGAATACGGTCGACTCCGCGAGCATGATGAACAAGGGGCTCGAGGTCATTGAAGCAAGCCGGCTCTTCGGTTTTCCCGGCGAGCGCATCGGCATACTGGTGCATCCCCAATCGATCGCGCATGGCATAGTGATCTTCAGCGACGGCAACGTGAAGGTTCAGGCCGCCGCTCCCGACATGCGACTCCCCATTGGGTATGCGCTGTCATTTCCGGACAGGCTGACCGGCAGCGGGGCAAACGATCCGCTGCAAGCCATTGGCGCCCATCCGGAGGCCTCGGCGTTGCGTTACGATTTTGAGCGGCCCGACCCGGACCGGTTTCCTTGCGTGGCCCTGGCGTTCGAAGCGCTGGCTGCCGGAGGCACGATGCCGGCCGTTCTTTCAGCCGCAAACGAAATCGCCGTGCGTGCGTTTGTAGATGGTGAGATCGGCTTCGGGCTCATCCCGGAAATTATCGGCGAGGCTCTCTCGTCCGCAACGGTTCGCGAGGTGAATCTCGCGACGCTGCGGCAAGCCGACGCGCAAGCTCGCGACGACGCGCGTACGGCAGTCAACGCGGCGCGCCGCGTAAAGGTGTAAATCGAGTGGTGATACTGGCGGCGATTACTCTCACGAGCGTTGCGAAAATTGCGCTGTTCTTGTTCGTACTTTCGGTTCTCGTCGTGCTGCATGAGTACGGTCACTTCATCCTGGCCCGGTTGAGCAAGGTACGCGTACTGGAGTTTTCGGTCGGCTTCGGCCCGAAGCTCGCCGGGTGGACCAGCAAGCGCAGCGGGACGGCATATTCCTTTCGAGCATTACCGCTCGGAGGCTACTGCGCAATGCATGGCGAGGACAACAAGACGTCCGAAGCCGAACAGCAGCGCGATTTCCGTCAGGAAGCGCCGGTCTACGATGAAGACAACTTTCAGGCCAAGAAACCTTGGACGCGGCTGGCGATCATCGCGGCCGGACCGATCGCGAACTTTATCTTATGCTTGGCGATTCTCTTTGTCGGCGCCATCGCTTTCGGTGTGCAAAGCGATAAGGTTCAACCTCGCATCGGCCCGCTCACACCGAACTATCCCGCTCAGAAGGTTGGTATGCGCGCAGGCGATCGCATCGTGGCCGTCAATGGTGTTGCGGTCTTAGGCGGCGATACGCTCATCAAAACGATTCACGGATCGCTTGGTAAACATCTGCGTGTGACGTTCGATCACAATGGCGAACAGCGCACGGTAGCGGTGACGCCTATCCGTTGTCCGGCTCCGCAAGAAAATCAAGGATGTCTGGGGTTTTCGCCGGTTGCGGTTTTCGAACGCGTCGGATTGGGCCAGGCCACGCAGTCGGCGCTCGAAAGCTTCGTTCTCATCGGACGGCAAACGTTTGGAAGTCTCGCGCTGCTAGTCAGCCATCCACGGCAATATTTTCCGCAGCTGAGTGGAGCGGTGGGCATGGGCCGGGCGGCGATGTCCATTCAGGACTTCGGCTGGGGCCCGTACTTCTTTTTTGCCGCGCTCATCTCGTTTGCGCTCGGGCTTTTCAATCTGCTGCCGCTCCCGGCGTTGGACGGCGGAAGGGCCGCTTTCATCGTCGCGGAGCTGATACGCGGAAAACCCGTCGATCCGGAGAAAGAAGCCATCGTGCACATCACGGGCTTCGCCGTGCTGATTGCGCTTATGCTCGTCATCAACTTTTATAACGTCGTGCAGATATACCAAGGAAAAGGCCCCTTTTGATTAGGCTCCGCCGCAAAAGCAAACCGGTGTTTTTGCAAAACAAAACCGGGAAGGACGACGCCAAATCCGTTTGGATCGGCGGCGACTATCCGATTGTCGTGCAGACGATGACGACCACCGATACCGGTGACGCCGACGCGACGCTCGCTCAGATCTACGGCTTAGCGATGGAAGGCGCCGAGGTTGTGCGCGTGACCGTCAAGGATGCGCCCGATGCGGCCGCCATGCCCACGATCGTGCAACGTTCGCCGGTGCCGATTGTCGCGGACATTCATTTCGATCACCGCATGGCGCTGGCCGCAATCGAAGCCGGCGTTGCCAAGCTGCGCCTCAATCCGGGCAACATCCGCGATTACAACAAGACCAAAGAAGTTGTCGAGGCGGCCAAAGCCCGCGGAATTCCGATCCGCATCGGCGTCAACATGGGCTCACTCGCGCCCGACCTCGAGAAAACGCTCGGGCATACGCCCGAAGCGATGGTCGAGTCCGCGATGCGGCACGTTCAAATTCTCGAAGACCTGCAGCACACGGAGATCGTTATCTCGCTGAAGGCCCACGATGTGATGTCGACGGTCGCCGCTTATCGCTTGATGGACAAACGCCTGCGCGAGCGCGACACGCCGTACGCACTGCATTTGGGCATTACTGAGGCCGGGCTGCTCCGCGACGGTACGATCAAATCTTCCGTCGGCTTGGGAATTCTGTTATTCGAAGGCATCGGCGATACGATTCGCATCTCGCTGGCAGCCGATCCGCTCGAAGAAGTGCCCGCATGCTGGAGCTTGCTCAAAGCGTTGGGTCTGCGCGAAAAAGGTTTTGAGATTACCGCATGCCCGTCGTGCGGGCGAGCCGAGATCAGCGTCTTGGAACTTGGTGAGAGTGTCGAGAAGATCGCCAAAGAGTATACCGCGCCGGTGAAAGTCGCCGTCATGGGCTGTGTCGTTAACGGTCCGGGCGAATCGAAGATGGCGGACGTCGGCGTAGCCGGCGGAAAGGGCAAAGGCGCAATTTATCGCGCCGGCGAGTTGGTCGGAACGTTCCCCGAGGATCAGCTCCTCAATGCATTACGCGCGGAAATCGAAAAAGTGATCCGCGAAAAGTACCCGGAGCATGCGGTATAAACCGCCGGGCCTCGCTGCCGTAGCGATTACCGCGGCGATCGCGATCGCCGTTTCGCTGGCAATTTCGGTTGCCAAGCCCGTGGAAGTCCGCGTCGACGGCCAGCCGATGCTTACCGACGTCGCGCCGGTGCGAACCGACGCAGAGACGGTGTATGTGCCCCTGCGTCCATTGAGCGACGCGCTCGGCGCCGAAACACGTTACGATGCCAAGTCCGGCGAGATATTCATGACGCGCGGCGACCAGTCGCTCCATCTGCGCATCGGTGACGTGCACGCCACGCTCAACGGTATGCCGATGACGATGCGGCACGCGCCCTTTCGCGTGCGCGGGCGCGCGATGATCGGCTTGCGTACCGTTCAAAAAGCCTTCGGCGTGCGCGTAAGATTCGACAAAGCGACGTCGCGAGTCGACGTCGACACACCGGGAGCGGCCGCCGCGCCTTAAACCTCCTGTAAACCCTCAGGCTCGACGACCGGCACGACGTTCTCGGGATCGGAATTGCGGAAGCCATAGGCAAAGAAGAAGAACAGGCCGACGATCAATGCGCCGCCAAACCAGACCCACGTTGTCCTCGACAAGCCAAATATCGCGAGGAACAGCGAGCTGACAATGCCCGCCAGCGGGAACCACGGGGAAAACGGTACGCGAAAACTGCGCGGCATATCGGGATTTCGTTTACGCAAATACAGCACGCCCGCGCAAACGACGGAGAACGCGATCAGCGTTCCGATATTTACCAAGTTCAGAAGATTGACGAGCGGCACTATCAACGCTAGGAGGGCGACCGCGAAGCCGGTGCCGAGCGTCGTGACGATTGGAGTCTTGAAGCGCGGATGCACTTTAGCGATCACGGGCGGCAACATTTTGTCGCGAGCCATGACGTAAAAAATCCGGGACTGACCGAGGAGCGATGCTAGCGCGACGCTCGTCGTTCCTGCAAGCACACCGAGCGTGATTATCCAGCTCAGGAGCGGAATATGCAGCGGCGCAAGGGCGTGGACTAGCGGATTCTTAATCGGTACGTTCTGCCAAGGCCCGGATCCAACTAAGACCAAAGCCGTGGCGCAATATAATACCGTCCCGATCGCCAGTGCGCCGATAACGCCTAGGGGCACGTCGCGCTGCGGATTTTTGCACTCCTCGGCGGTGGTCGTCGCGGCATCGAATCCGATATAGGCAAAGAATACCCACGCCGAGATCGCGATGATACCGTACGGCTGAGATGATTCGGCGACGCCGCCGAAAGCGTGCAGCGCGCCCCAGCCCTTCGGATTAAAGTTGTGAAAATTGAACGCATGTACGAGAAAGATTCCCGCAACGATAAAGACCAGGAGCGCTCCAATTTTTAGGACGACGAAGATGTTGTTCGTCGTTGCCGTTTCGCGGATACCGATGGAGAGCAAAACGCTCAAGAGCAAAATAAAGAATGCGCTCACCACATCGTATTGGGAGTGCAGTAAGTCCCATTGCCAAAACTGCCACCAGGCGCCATGCATGATAAAGTTCGATTGTTGCGCCCAGCCCGGCAGCACCATACCAAGACTCTTTAGAATGTCTTGAATGGCGGCGGAAAATTGCTGCGCTACGGGGGCCGCACTGATGCCGTATTCGAAAATCAGGGCGAACCCGATAATCCAGGCAAAGAGTTTACCCATCGTCGCATAGGCGTACGTGTAGGCGCTTCCGGCGACAGGAACCATGGCGCCGAGCTCTGCATAACAGAGCGCCGCAAAGAACGATGTCGCGCCCGCGAGCAAATACGAAATAATAACGGCCGGGCCGGCCCCTCGCACGGCAGTTCCGACGGTTGTGAAGATACCGCCGCCGATCATCGTTCCCAGACCAATAGCGATGAGATCCCTAGCCGTCAGCGCCCGTCGCAGGATCTTTCGTCCTCCCAGCTCGCGCAACCGGTCAGCATTGGTCGTTTGGAACAGGCGTGAAACGAATGAGCTCATCGAGAGTCCTCCGGTGGTTGCGAGGCAGCGTTCCATTGCGCTTCCGGAAAACCGGAGCGGGCGTTGATCCAGCGCGCCCAAACAAAGAGCGCATCGGAAAGACGGTTCAAGACTCGAAGGGTCGCTTCCGAAATCTCCGGCTCCCCTTCGCGCAGCGTGACGAGCAGGCGCTCCGCTCGGCGGCACACGGTTCGGGCAAAATGCAGAGCAGCCCCGGCCGGGCTGCCGCCCGGAAGTATGAACGCGCCGAGCGGCTCGAGATCGGTATCAGCTTCATCGATCGCTCGCTCCAACGCCCTGACCTGATCGTCGCCCGCCAGCGCCATTCCGCTCCACTCTTTGCCGGCCGGCGTTGCGAGTTCCGCGCCGAGGTCGAAGAGCAGGTTCTGCGTCCAAGCGAGCCACGCGTCAAGTCGCGACGCGTTTGCGCTTGCAGCTAGGTGTGCGCGTGCGATCCCGATGGCGCTTGAAAGTTCGTCGAGCGTACCGTACGTTTCGATGCGCCCGTTATTCTTCGAGACGCGCGAGCCCCCGACGAGTCCGGTACTGCCCGTATCGCCGGCCCGGGTGTAGATCCGCGTGCGCTTTGACATGCTGGTTCTTGCAACGCTCGCGCGCCTCAGGCCTTTCGGGGGAACGGAACCGGCTGCCGATGGCGAACGTAATGGCACTATGAGCAAAAGGATAGAACGCCGCGAGTTTCTCGCAGCTTGCGCAGCGGTTTCGGCGACGGCCTCCTTGGGTGGGATGGCTTACGGGCAGCAAGCGGGCTTCGTCCCTGCTAATATCTCACTCGACGCGTCGGTCTCGGGCCGGCGCATGCTGGCCGAGTTCATGGGTTTGAGTTTTGAAGCGTCGCTGATACCGGGCGGCGCGTTTTTCAACGGTTCGAACCGCCCCCTGATCGACTACGTGCGCGGCTTGGGCAACCGCGGCATCTTGCAATTCGGCGGACCGAATGTCGACACGGCGACGTACGCTCCGGCAGACCTTGCATATCTTGCACAGTTTTTGGACGCGGTGGGCTGGCGCGCGATACTGGGTTTAAGTTTGAGCGCTCCTGTGTTCGCCGTGGCGGATCAAGCCGCTAAAGCCAGCCAAGCTTTGGGCGAACGTCTGCTGACATTCGAGATCGGGAGCGCTCCCGATCTGCGCTTCAAAGACTACGGCTCTTTCCTCGCCGCATTTCGAACCCGCGTCTCTTCGATCAGCGCGAACGATCCGGCCGCGATGTATGCGGGGCCGGCGACCGCGGGGCACCCGGATTGGGCGGCGCGTTTTGGTCAGGACGAGCGCCCGCAACTGGTCATGATTACCCAACAGTACCGCCACACCGGCGGTGAGGCGGCGTTGCGAATCGGCGTGCGCGATCTTCCGAAGTCTACGGCTCTGGTCGATCTACCCTATCGTATCGAACAAATCGTCTCGAGCGCGAACAACATGTCCAATGCGCTTTGGGCGCTCGACTTTGGATTGGAACTCGCCGCGAGCGGTGCCGATGGCGCCAATTTCCACGACGATGCCGACGGCCAGCGCGGGCCGCTCTATCAGGCGCTGCTGCTGCTCAAAGAATCGGTGGGCGCCCGGTTCGTCACTCGTCAGCTGCAAACGACGAATAATAATTTCACGACGTTCGCAATCGAGCGCGATGACGGAACGCGCGTCGTGACGCTGATCAACCGCGACTCGAATGTGGCCGTGACCGTCAACGTGAACGCGGGTCGGCCCGCGCGCAATCCGCGCGTGCGCCGCCTGACCGCCTTGAGCATGGACACCACTCAAGTCAACGTCGTGGATTGGCAGAACGCCGATCCCGCGGCGCTCGACGTGCCGCCCGCATCGGCGGCGGTGCTCACGCTCTGATGGCCGAACTTCCCGCGCAAGAGCCGCTCGTCAAAGAGATCCCGCCCAAAGGCGTGGATCTATCCGCGTGGTATACCGCGGCTTGTCTGAAGGCTGAGCTCGTTTCCTATGCGCCCGTGCGCGGCTGCGTGGTACTGCGTCCGTACGGTTTCGGGATGTGGGAGAATCTGCAGCGCGAGCTGGACAATCGTTTTAAAGAAACAGGGCATGAAAACGCGTATTTTCCACTTCTGATTCCCGAAAGTTTACTGGTTCGCGAAGCCGAGCACGTCGAAGGGTTCGCGCCGGAAGTCGCCTGGGTGACGCAAGGCGGTCAAGAGAAGCTCGAGGAGCGTTTGGCGATCCGTCCGACTTCCGAAGTTATCATCGGCGTCATGTACGCCAAATGGATTCAATCCCACCGCGATTTGCCCGTACTAATCAATCAGTGGTGCAACGTCGTGCGTTGGGAAAAAGCGACCCGTCCGTTTTTGCGCACGATGGAGTTTCTCTGGCAAGAGGGACACACCGCGCACGCCACGGCGGAAGAAGCGCGCGCCGAAACCGAGCAAATGCTCGAAGTCTATCGCGATTTCGCCGAAAACGTCGCCGCAATTCCGGTCTATGCCGGACGCAAGAGCGCGAGCGAGCGTTTCCCCGGAGCGGTGGAAACATTTTCGATTGAGGCGCTCATGCCGGACGGCAAGGCGCTGCAGTCAGGCACGTCGCACGACCTCGGGCAAAATTTTGCGCGCGCATACGACATCACGTTTTCCGACGCCGATCAACAGGTCAAGCACGTCTACACAACTTCGTGGGGTATTTCGTGGCGTATGCTTGGGGCAGTGATCATGGTGCACGGCGATGACCGCGGACTGCGGATTCCTCCCAAACTAGCGCCACTCGAAGCGGTGATCGTGCCCATCGTCAAGGGCGAGGAGCGCGCCCCTTTGGAGAAAGCGCGCGAACTGGGAAAGACGCTGCGCGCAGCCGGCTTCCGCGTGCGCGTGGACGAGCGCGACCGCTCTCCCGGATTTAAGTACAGCGATTGGGAGATGCGCGGCGTGCCGGTGAGAATCGAGATCGGTCCGCGTGATTTGGAGGCGGGATCCGTCTCGCTCGTGCGGCGCGACAAACAGAAAGGCGAAGAGGGCTCTCGGATGGCGGTGGCGTTCGGCGCATTGAGCGTGACCTTACGCGAGCAATTGATCTCGATTCAAGAATCGCTTTTCGCGCAAGCAAAAACGTTTCTGGAAGGCCACACGTTCGCACCGGAGGATCGCGCGTTGTTTTTCGAGCAATGCAAAAACCGCGCTGGGATGATCGATATACCGTGGTGCAACCGGCCCCAATGCGAAACCGAGGTCAAAAATCAAACCTCCGCGACCACGCGCGTGATGCGCGACTTACAACAGCCCGGCGCGCGGTGCGTCGCCTGCGGCGAGCCCGCAGTGGTCAACGCATATTTTGCTCAGAGTTATTAGCGCGCTCGTTCTGCTAGCGCAGCTCTTTCCGGCGGCGTCGCCCGGCGTGGACCGGCTCGATGCGAATGCGCGCGCTTCGGGCAACCGCAAAGATTTGGCCGTCGGGATAGGCCGCGCGCTGTTTCACACAGAGTGGCCCGCGCAGGTGCTCAACGTCTATGCAAACGGCTTCGCCGGCCACGACGTCGCCGGCCTGCGCGTTTCGGGCGAGCATTTTCACCATTCGCTCACGCGCGATCAATTTGTAGGCGAGATCGCCTCGCTGGTGCTCGAGAGCTTTGCGGCCGCCCCGGTCGACGAGGTGGACGTTTGGGCGAGCGTACCGTTGCGGGTGGGTAAGGATGTCGTGGTGGCGGGCGACCTCGCACAGCCCAGTTCGCGCGCCGTCTTCACGGTGAGCGTTCGCCGCGGAGAACGCGCGGCAGCGTTGGTCAGGCGGATGCGCGCGAGTCGCGGCGTCTATTGGGACCAGGAGTGGGCCCGTACAACTTTAAAGTCAGGAGGCTCTAGTGTACCGTAAAAGCCTCCTCACCAACGGCGTCCGGGTCATCAGCGAATCGATGCCCGGCTTTCGTTCGGCCTCAATCGGCATCTGGGCCGACGTCGGCTCGGCGGTCGAGCAGCCCCAGCTGCGCGGTGTTTCACATTTGGTCGAGCACATGCTGTTCAAGGGAACGCAGCGCCGCACTGCACGGGAAATCGCCGAAGAGATGGATGGCGTCGGCGGAAATCTCAACGCCTTCACCGATAAAGAAGCGACCTGTTACTATGCCAAGGTCATGGATGTGCACCTTCCGCTCGCGATCGACGTGCTCTCCGATATGTTCCTGCACTCGCTCTTCGATCCGTCGGAGCTCGCCAAAGAGCAAAAAGTCGTGCTCGAAGAGATCAAGATGTACGACGATTCTCCGGACGAACTGATCCACGATCTTTTCATTCAGACGATGTGGCGCGACAGCAATCTCGGTTCGCCGACCATCGGTTTTGCAGAGACGGTGACGAAACTCACCCAAGACGAATTGCGGCAACACATGAAACGGCACTATGCACCAAACTCTGTGGTCGTAGCCGCCGCCGGCAACGTCGACCATGACGCGCTGGTGGATATGCTCGAACGCGCGCTGGCGCCGTTTCAGGGAACGTGCGCGTTGCCGGTCCCGGAAAACCCGCCGCCCACGCCGGCGTCGCTATTCCGTCCTAAGGATAGCGAACAAGCGTATGTCGTGCTGGGCACGACGGGCCTTTCGGTGCGAGACGAACGCCGCTACGTGCTCTCGGTGCTCGATACGATACTGGGCGGGGGCATGTCGAGCCGCTTGTTTCAAGAGATTCGCGAAAAGCGCGGGCTCGTCTACACGGTCTATTCTTTCCAAGCCGCCTATCGCGGAGCCGGCCTGTTCGCCGTATATGCCGGCACGTCGCCGCAAACCGTCGGCGAATGCGTTTCGGTCATCGGCGACCAGTTCGCGCAGATCAAACAAACCGCGGTCGGCGACGCCGAGCTGCGGCTGGCAAAAGAACATATTAAAGGAAGCCTCTCGCTTTCGCTCGAGAGCACGTCCGGCCGGATGATCCGCCTGGGCCGCAGCGAGTTCTCACTGGGACGCGATCTCCCGATCGACGAGATCGTGGCGAAGGTCGAAGAAGTTACCGCTGCCGAGATCCAAGAACTGGCGCAAGATCTGCTGCGCGAAGAGAACCTTGGCTTGTGCGTGCTCGGCCCCGTCGACGAAGCGTCCGTCGAGTGGAATCGCAGCGCTGCCTAATCACGCCGTACCGGCGCTGATACCGTTTTGGTCCTGGCAGCTCGTCATCGCGCTCCTGGTCAACGTCGCCGTTCAGGCAATGACGATGGGAGCCTATGCCGCGCGCCTGGCCGGAGTCCGAACGGGGCGAATCGCGACTTCGATTTCACTCTTCAACTTGTTCATGACCGCGAGCCGCTTGGCTACGCTGGTCTATACGCTGATGCTGGGCCCGCTTTCAGATCGCGCCGGAAACGCCGTCCGCGCGCTGCTCGGCCAAGCTCGGGCCGGTGCGCCGTTTGCCTGGCCGCGCATCTGGGAAATTCAGCACGTTTTCGAGTTGCAGCTTCGCGTGATCATTATTGCCGGCATGGTGGGCACCGTCGTCGGATCGCTCTTGCTTCCGATGTTCACGTTTATGTATGTCCGCGGCGTCCGATCGTTCGAACGCACGAAATCGTTACCGCATTCGTTGGCGCGGCTTTTCTATCCCAGCGTGATGCTGGTAGTGCTGCGGCAGATGCGCGTGCCGCGTTACTCCGAGATTTTCAGCTTTTCCACGCGCAACATCCCGGCGCGCCTGCTGATCTTCAACGTCGTGGTAACGGCAGTTTACGCGATCGGCGTCGTCGCTGCCTATTATGCCAGCGTGCTCGATGTGAACGTAGCGCGGACGGCCATCGGCATCTCGGGAATCATCAACGGCATCGGCACGGTTGCTTTTACGTTTTTCGTCGACCCGACGTCTTCGATCATCGTCGACGAGGCCGTCAAGGGTGAGCGTCCTGAATCAGAAGTCAAAGCGATGGTATTCTACCTCGCGCTTACGGCTATTGCCGGCTGGGTACTTTCGCAGCTTTTGCTCTTTCCGGCGGCATGGATTATCGCGGCGGTCGCGCATCTGGTTAACCACGGACGATAGCTGCACTGCCTATGAGTAACATTCCGCTCCGGCCCGCATTCTGCGCCGTGGCTCTCGCGATCTGTCTGACGGGCTGCGCCGGACCCGTCGAACGGTGGCTCGTCGACACGCGCGTGCACCAAGGCGACACGGCACTGGCGCGCGGAAGTCTGCACGAAGCCGCGACGGCTTACCGGCTCGCGCTGCACGTCAGCCCGACCGATGCCCGCGCCCGGGCGGGGTTCTCTAATGCGGCCGGAAGTATCGCCGACGCAGATTTCCGCACGGGAAACTATGACGACGCGCTGGCAACCATGAGCGCGGCTCAAAAATACGATCCCACAAACGTCCGGCTGCAGGCGCTGCGCTCGCAGATCGATGACGCGCGACTGAAGCGAGCGATCGTCTTATCGAACTACCCTACCTATCGCGCGGCGGCGGCGGAAATTCAGGCGGCATTCGACGTTTTACGCGCACAGAACAAACTGGTTGTGCATAGCCTGCACCGGTTCGCGTACACCTACGATACGCAAGATTTAACGCGCGCGATCGAAGATTCGTACGAGTTGCAGAGACAGATCGCCCGCAATACCAATCGCCTCATTATTTACCGCCAGCTGGTGGAGTCGGGCGTGCCGGCTACCGAGAAGGCGGCGGCGACGGCCGTCTCGGGTTCGCTGCTACCGTTACCGTAAGGCCGGTGTCGGCTGTGTTGCGTTCTATGCGGTGGCTCCCGCTCGCAGTTCTCGCGCTCGCCTTGTTTGTGATAGGGCCTGTCACCGGCAGCGGATGGATGGCCGACGATGCATTTTATTCGACACTCCCCGGCATCCTCGGCGCCGACCGCGTCACGCTGTGGCAGGCGATGGCGCATTCATTCCAGGTGTGGTTTTTTGGAAACGGGCGATTCTATCCGGGACTGATAGTCGAGAAATACGTCGTCTTCGATCTCTTCACAAATCTCATCGCTTACAAGGTGTTTTTGGCGGCGGCGACACTTGCCGCACTCGAAATGTTCCGGCGCTGTGTGCAAGCGTACACCACTCCGGCGTTTGCAGCGCTGGCCGCATTATGCGCGGCGGCGCTCTTGTGTATTCACGGTTATCAGGATGCCCTGATCGCCTACAACGGCATGCCGCAACTGGTTGCGGTCGCGATGTTCGGCTCGTTCATCGTTTTTCGCGCAAAGCTCGTTGGAGGCGGCCGCTCGAAGACCGTCGTTTCCGTCGCGCTGTATGCCCTGGCCGCGCTTACCTATGAAGATGCCTACCTTTTGTGTGGGCTTTATCCGCTGCTCGCGCGTCCGCTAACCGGCAGTTGGCGCGCGGCATTCCGTATTTCGGCTCCGTTTGTGGCTATCGCCGTGGCACTCGCGGTTTTTGAACTGCTCCTCAATGGCCGGGCGAAACTTCCACCGGATGCTCTCTACGCCGTACATGCAGACCCCGTCATGATCTTGAAAACGGCCTTCTATCAAATCATCGCGGCGTTGCCGTTTGCGTACTGGCTGGCGGATCCGCCTCGGTTGTTTCCCATCTTCGCGATGGCCGCTTTCGTTGGGTTTGCGATTGCCGGTTGGTTCGCGCTGCGCGCAATGGCGCGCTCGGGTCTTGAGCCGCTGCCGCTTTGGACGGGCGTGTTTTCGGCGGTCCTGCCGGCCGTGCCGGTGGCGCTACTCGTCAAGTATCAGCACGAGCTGCGACCGGGAATCGGATATCTTCCGGTGTTCCTGCAGACGTTCGGCGTCGCGCTGCTCCTGGCGTCGGCGGCCACGGCCGCGGTTCGCGGCCGCTTTGGAAGCGGAGCCCGGGTCGCACTTGCGTTATTCCTGGGGGTGCTCGGTGCCGGCGCGTACGCGTCGAACGTGCAGCTCGTTCGCGCGCAAGAACCGGCGCGCGAGGCGCGCGCCGCGTTCGAAGGCGCGCTTGCCCACGGACTTCTCAAAAGCGTCTCCGATGGCTCGATCATAACGATCCCTAAAAGCTTCGACTGGATCGACTATGACGACAGCGGTCCCGACGGGATTTCAACGCGCGGTCTGCTCTACGAATATGCTGGAAAACGAGCCGATCTCGAAGCGCCCGGCGACTCGCGGGCCCGCTATACGTTGCATTACTCAAGCGCATCGGAGAGGTGGTCGCTTTTTCGTTCGCCCCGAAGAGCGTATGTCACCGACCTACCGCCGGCGTGCAACACCGCCGGCATAACCAATGGGGATTTCACGTTCGGTGTTGTGTGCTGGGCGTACGTTGCAACTACGCGCGGCGGCCCGAGCGACTATCCGCAATTCCGGATCGAGGCCGCGGACGTGTGTCTTCCGCCCTCGGCCGCGGGAAATCCATACGCCACTCTTAACGTGCCGGGCGGCGCCGGCGCGTATCTGGCGCAAACGTTTCGTTATCGCGGCACGCCCACGCGCGTCAGACTGCGGGCGTGGGGCGCCATCGATCCGGTGACGGTGCAGGTCGGCGTCGTCTATCCCGTCGGCACCGGCATCGGAACCGAACGGATTTTGGATACGTTCGCAGCGCCGCCGCTGCAGCTCACATCAGGGGCTTGTTCGGGCTTGCATCCGGTTGAAAAAGAGTACTTGTTTTCAGGCTACGCGCGCGGCGCGCAGATCCAACTGCGGCTGCATGCGACTTCGGCCGGATTCAACGGCGCGATCGCAGCGTTCGACGACGTCTTTTCATCACCTTAAACGTTCGAACAAAGGCCGCGCGCCGCGAGCCAATCGCGCGCGCGCCCACGCTTCTCGGCGTTACGGAATGCACGCCATTGCCTCTCGGCCCCCGGCTTCACGAGTCCGGGGTCCGTTTCATAGACAGGCCATGTGGCGGCAGTGCGCACCAGCGGAAAACGCTGCATCCAGGCGCACAGCTCGACGTTGCGGTAGAACCGGTTGCGCTCAATGGCGATGAAATAACGCGCGCCTTTGCGGATCGCGCTCTGCTCGTCGAACGGCGTCCAGAGGTACGGATCCTCTTCCCATCCGTACCGTGCGATGTAGTAGAGCACCGATGGGTCGTAGTGCCCCATGACAACGAGCGCTGCCGGCGGTAGAGCACGGTCCAGGGCGATCGCGTTCCGGTAGACGCTTTTTGAATAGTGGTAGTACGGCTTGACGATCTCGCGATTTTGAAAGATCGTGGCGGCGAAAGCGCCGACTGCCAGCGCCGCGCAGGCGTACTTCGCCACGGCGGCAAGCGCGCTGCTTTCTGCTGCCGCTATAAGGCGCTGCATGAAACCGGCCGCGGCTAGCGCTGCCAGCGGCAGAAGCGGAAACGTATAGTAATCCACGCGCTCGACCGTCACCACGACGAATATGTATGCCAGACCAGCGGCCAGCCAAACCCACACGAGCGAGCGCGAGCGAATCGTCGGGGGCGTAAAAAAGAGTCCGAGAACCGCGGCCGCCGAAATCGCCGGCCCAATCATGCCGTAGGCCAGTACCCCGAGCATGACGCGGAACTGTGCGACCTTGGCGCCAAATGCGCCGGCGCTCTGCAGCGATGCTCGCAGCGACGGCAGCACGTGGAGCGCGAGAATTCCGCTCGCCCAATGCCACTCGGCGTGCGACCCGACGACGCGGTCGTAGAGCCACAGAATGAGAAGCGGCGCAGCAAGCACAGCGAAAGCCGAAAGCGGCCGGAACGTTCGTCCCGAGTACGCGCGTTCGCCGATCAGCACCAGGATGGGAACGATCGCGACGGCCGCAACTGGTTTCGCCAACAGCGCCAGCGCCAGCAAAGCGGCGCACGTCAGCACATCGCGAGCGCGCCAGCGTTCCCGGTCGATCAGTAAGCGTGCCGTGGCGTAAAGTGCCGCGGTCATGAAGAAGACCATCGCCGTATCCGGAGTGAACGTGCGTCCATAATAGACGCTCCCTGGCATGATCGCGTAGAAAAGCGCGGCCAATATTCCCGCGGCCGCGCTGGCGAAAAGCCACCGCCCGAAGAGGGCGAGCACCGCTACCGTTCCGAGGCTGAAGAGTATCGTGACGACGCGTCCCGCGATTTCATGTACGCTGAAGATTTTGTAAAACGTCGCCGCGAGAAACGGCACGATCTGCAGTTCGAGCTCTACGTAGTTGGGCGGCGGTCCGTTGTAGCTCGTTTGCGGGTAGAAAATGTTATACCGCAGTGCGGAAAAGTTGCGCGCGATGGACGCCTCGTCGCCTTGCCTCCAGCCGGGATGATCGAGCAGCGGATTGTGGACTCCCTTAAGCCGTAAGATAAAGCCGAGGGCGACGGCCACCAGTACGCCGAGCGTCCAAAGCGCGCGCCGCCTCTGGTCGCCGGTCAGGCTACGTGTTTGAACGTCCAATATTTATTGAGAAAGAAGTTCACTACTATGCCGGCCAGCGTAGCGATGAACCACGTCTTGTGGCCGTGCCCCAAAAACGGTGAGATGAGCGCCGAAACAATCAGACCGACGGTTAGCGCAGCCGCCGAGACCGTCAGGAACTTGCTTCCCTCGCGAAACGCATGCCCGGTCGAGCGAAATGTCCAGACACGGTTGAAATAGTAATTCGAAACGCCGCCGCTCAGGAACGCCACGGAGTAGATAGCATAGTATTGCTCCGGCTGTTCGTGATGCGGTATGAGGCGCTGAAGCCCGGTGAAGACGAGCAGGTTCACCAGGAAACCCGAGGCGCCGACGATACCAAATTTGACGAATTGACGTACGCCGCGGCGCTGCGTAACGCTATGCAACCCAGTACCAGTCGGCAAACAGAACCGTGAACAGACCCAAAAGGGGAAGCGAAAGGGCGACGATCGCGTTATTGATTCGCGAACGTCCGCCCCACAACGCCAAGATCACGAACATCGGAAAAAGCACCAGCGCGAAACGCGGCATGCTCATGAGGCTTGAGGTGCAGAGCGGCATGAGAATCGAGAGGCCCATATACGCCACGTACGACGCTTTGAGTTTGCGCCAACCGCCGGCGAGCACGCCAATCATCAGCGCGGTGAAGACGATCTCGAGGATCTGCTGGGCGACAGTTTGCGGTCCTACGGCCATGGCAATTTTATGGAACGAGTTGCCGATCGAGGTCCATGGAGCCGCGAGCTGGCGGTTCCAGTGCGACTGCACGTGCGAAAAGTAGAGCGGATCGCCGTTGAGTACCCACAGATAGACCATGAAGAGCACGAGCCCGAGCGGGATCAAAGCGATCGGCAAGAGATTCTTCACGCCGGCGACCGCGTTTTCACGGTATGCGCTCCACCATTCGATCGCAAACGGAACCGCGAGCAACACGCCCTCGATGCGCGTGAGCGAAGCCAGCAGTCCGATGGCTCCGGCGAGCCACCAACGCCGTTCCCGCATGTAATAAAACGACGCTACAGTTAGCATCAGGAATAGCGACTCGGTATAGACCGCCGAGAAGAAGACCGCAGTGGGAAAGATCGAGATGTAAAAAATCGCGCGCCGGGCTACCGTCCGGTCGAACTCATGCTCGACCAGCTTATAAAGGAAGAGCAACGCAAAGAAGAGCGCGGCGTTGGAGATTACCAGGCCCGCTATTAAGTGATTTCCGATGACCTTGCCGAGAATTCCGATCAGCAGCGGTAAGAGCGGAAAGAAGGCCATGTCGGTTCCGTGGTAGCCGTTGGTTGCAATATCCAGATAGTGGACCGCGTCCCACCGGCCCCAAACCGCCAGCAGCAGCGTGCGCGACTCCTGCACGTGGGTGCCGGCGCGTTGGCCGATGATGACCGCAGCCAGCTCCGCGATGACGATGATCGCAAACCGCGAGACCACGAAATCGATCGAGACGTCGCGTACGGTTTCGTTGAACCGCGCGGCGACGGCGAGCTTTCCGATGCAGAACAGCGCCGCGCAATACACGAAGAGGCGCACCCCGCCGTGTGTCAGCCACAACGGCATCACGAACGAAAGCCAGAGCAGCACGAACACCGACCACGAGATCGCGTCGTACTGTAGCGAACGCTGAAATTTGATGCCGGTTCGGGACGCGAAATAGTCGCCGTACGCTTGCCACGCCCAAACCACGGCTACCAACGCGATCACAAGCAAGAGCGGTAGCCCCGCCGCCGTGAGCGTGGGGTCTTGTTTGGGCACAACGAAACCGTACCAAAGAAAAAATCCCAGCGTCAGGCCGGCGGCAGCAACCGCGGCAAGCGGCAGCCATCCGGCCGCGAGCAACCCTTGCAGCGCGTTAGAACGGATTGGAAAAGTGCGTTGCGATTCGTCCAAATGCACGGATACGATGCAACTTCTAAAGGAATCGCCCCGCTTCCCTTGTAGCCTCAAAGAGTATGGCAACAATGATTGCGCGTACGTCCACAAGCCCCGTTAATACGCTGGATTTCGTAAAAGTGACGGAGAGCGCCGCGCTGGCAGCGTCGCGTTGGATGGGGCGCGGCGAACGCGACAAAGCCGATGGCGCCGCAGTCGAGCGTATGCGCGAGGCGCTCGGCGAAATGGAGATTTCCGGGCGCATCGTGATCGGCGAGGGCGAACGCGATGAGGCGCCGATGCTGTACATCGGTGAGGAGCTGGGCCGCGGCGGATTTGAAGTCGACATCGCCGTCGATCCGGTCGAAGGCACAAATCTCGTAGCCAACGGACTTCCCAACTCGATCGCCGTGATGGCTATCGCCGAACGCGGATGTTTGCTCAACGCGCCCGACACATATATGAAAAAACTCGCGGTCGGACCGAAGGCCGCGCCGTTCGTGCATCTCGATGCGCCCGTCCGCGACAATATCGAAGCCGTCGCTAACGCAATGGAAAAACCCGTCAGCGATGTGACGGTCGTTATTCTCGATCGTCCGCGTCATGCCGACCTCGTTGCGCAAGTTCGTGAAGCGGGCGCCCGGATCAAGTTGATCTCCGACGGCGACGTGGACGCTTGCATCGCGACGGCGGTCCCGGGTACCGGCATACACGTTGCAATGGGAACGGGCGGCGCGCCCGAAGGCGTGCTCGCGGCGGCGGCGCTGAAGTGTCTGGGCGGTATGTTCATGGGCAGATTGGAGCCGCGCAACGACGATGAAGCCAGGCGTGCGCACGAGATGGGCATTGCGGATCTCTCGGCGGTCCTGACAATGAACGATCTGGTCAAAGGCGAGCACTTGGTATTTTGCGCAACGGGCATTACCGACGGCGATCTGGCGCGCGGCGTACGGTTCTTCGGCAACAATGCGCGCACGCATTCGATCGTGATGCACTCGGGAGGCACGCTGCGGTTCATCGAATCCGTGCACCGTTTGGGAGCGCGTCCGCAGCACAACGCTTGAAAACGCGCGAGCGGTTCGATCTCGTTGTGGTCGGGGCGGGTTCTGGCGGATTTGCGGCGGCGCGCACGGCACGCGATCTGGGAGCGTCCGTAGCGCTCATCGATCACGGCCCGCTTGGCGGCCTCTGCATCCTCCGCGGCTGCATGCCTAGCAAGACGCTGCTGGCGTCGAGCGATGCGATCACCGATATGCGCGAAGCTGTGGAACTCGGCATACACGCCGGCGACATAACATTTGATTTTCCGCAGATCATGCGGCGCAAGGCCGAACTGATTCGCGGTTTCGCCGACTACCGCATCGACGGGCTGCGGCAGTTTCCGCTCTACGAAGGCCCGGCGCGTTTCATCTCTTCGTGTGAAGTCGAGGCAGCCGGAACGGTACTTGAAGCGGATAAATTCATCATCGCAACGGGCAGCGTCGTCGCACCCGCCGCCGTGCCGGGGCTTCCCGAAACCGGGTTCATAGACAGCGATGCCGCGTTGGAATTGAAAGACCTGCCGCGCTCGCTGGTCGTTTTAGGCGGCGGATACGTCGCGTGTGAGCTGGGACAATTCTTTTCGCGCATGGGCGTGAAGACGTCGATCGTTTTGCGCAGCCCGCACCTGCTCTCGGGCGAGGATCACGATATAGGTGAGGGGTTGACGGAGTATTTTCGCGCCGAGGGCATCGACGTGCATACCGATACGCAGATCGTACGGGCGAGCACGCGCGGCGGAACGAAGCTCGCGCACGTCGTTCATAAGGGCGTCGAAGGGGAAATCGAAGCGGACGAGCTCTTGTATTGCCTGGGCCGGGTTCCGAATTTTGAAGGGCTCAACCTCAATGCAGCCGGCGTTCCCTGCCATAACATCACCGGAATCGAGACCGACGAGACGATGCAAACGTGCAACCCGGACTTTTACGCTATCGGCGACGTCGCGGGAAAACATATGCTCGTTCACGTGGCGATTTACGAAGGTGAGATCGCGGCCCGAAACGCGCTGCGCAAGGCGGGCGTGACGCCCGAAAAAGCCGATTACACGATCACGGCCGCGCACACCGTATTTAGCGACCCACAAGTTGCCGTCGTCGGCAGCACGGAGCGCGCACTGCAAGTCAAAGGTACTGCCTACGTCAAGGGGACCTACGATTTTGCCGAGCACGGCAAGGCGCAATGCATTGGAAAGACCAAGGGTTTCGTGAAAATCCTGGCGGGCGCGCAAGACGGAAAAATTCTCGGCGCCGCCATTCTTGGTCCGCACGGCTCGGATCTGATTCACGAACTGATCGTTGCAATGCGTTACGAAGCGACGGTCGCGCAGTTCATGTCCATTCCACACCTCCATCCGACGCTGGCCGAAATTTGGACGTATCCCGCTGAGGAGTGCGCTGCCAAGTTGAAGATGGCCGGCCCGGGCCAACTCGATCCCGAGGTCGCACTGTAGTGGACGTCGTGAACGTTGCGATCGTGCAAAACAAGCCGCGTAAAGGGAAATACCGCGAAAATCTGCACGATTTGCGCGACGTGTTTTCGCAAGCGGCCGCCGATCCCGTCGATCTGATCGTATTGCCGGAGGCGGCGCTCACCGGGTATTTTCTGGAAGGCGCCGTCTACGAACTTGCGCTGACTTCCGACGCATTCGCCGGAGACCTCGCTGCGGCGTGGCTCGAAACCAATCCCGACAAAAATGTGGACCTCGTTTGCGGATTTTATGAAAACTGCGAAGGCACGTACTATAATTCGGCGCTCTATCTGGAAATCTCCGGCGGAAAGGCAGTCGTCAAGCACGTTCACCGCAAGCTGTTCCTGCCGACGTACGGCGTCTTTGACGAAGAACGCTTTCTCTCGCGCGGGCGGCACCTGGAAACGTTCGAAACCCGTTTCGGCCGCGTGGCAATGCTCATTTGCGAGGATTGCTGGCACGCCATCGTGCCGACGCTGGCGGCCGTCAAGGGTGCCCGCATATTGATCGTGCCGAGCGCGGCGCCGGGCCGCGGAATCGAGGACGGCGGCGAGCTGACCAGCATCACGCGCTGGCGCGGAATTCTTGAGGCGATCGCAGCCGAGCACGGTGTCTATCTGCTTTACGCTGGGCTGGCCGGTTTCGAAGGTGGCAAAGGCATGACGGGATCGTCACGGATCGTCGATCCGCACGGTCACACGATCGTCGAGGCTCCGCCGCTGGGCGCACACATTATTCGCGCCGCGATCGACTTGCGCGAGATCGATCTCGCGCGGGCGACGCTGCCGCTTCTTGGCGACTTGCACGCCGTGCTGCCGGACTTGCTGGCAGACGAAGAGCTGCCGCGGCGATGAAATTACCGGTCATCGAGCCTCAACGCGACGGGTTTACGCAAGCGCCGTCGATAAACCCGGAGCTGACCACGCAGTGGCTCGAAGCGTTTCTGCGCGACGAACTTATCGCCGGGCGCAGCATCGAGCGCGCCGTCGTCGGACTCTCCGGAGGTGTCGATTCCGCGGTGACCACCTTCCTCTGCGCACGCGCACTCGGAGCAAAAAACGTGTACGGCGTTCGCATGCCTTACAAACATTCGAGCCCGTCAAGCTTAAGCGACGCCCGGCTGGTCAGCGAAGCGCTCGGGATCAACGAGTCCACGATCGACATTAGTGCGGCCGCCGACGGTTATCTGCAGCTCGAACCCGACGCCGATGCCCGGCGCCGCGGAAACGTTCTGGCGCGCGTGCGCATGCTCGTACTCTTCGATCAGTCGGCAAAACTCGGAGCGCTCCCGGTGGGAACCGGAAACAAGACCGAACGTCTGCTGGGCTACTTCACATGGCACGCCGATGACTCGCCGCCCGTCAATCCGATCGGCGACCTCTACAAATCGCAAGTCTGGAAGCTCGCCGAATATCTCGGCGTGCCCAGGCCGCTTATCGACAAAGCTCCGAGCGCCGACTTGGAGGCCAATCAAACCGATGAAGGCGATCTCGGCATCACCTACGCGAAAGCCGACGCCATCCTTTCGCGCCTCCTGGAGGGCTACACCAACGACCAGCTCGCCGCCCGCGGT
>JBBQQR010000012.1:0-63009 GCA_038215615.1 Vulcanimicrobiales bacterium
GCCGCGCGTCCACACTGGCCGGCGTATTGCCGCGCAGCCTCACCGCCACTTCGCGAACGGGCAGCATGCGCAGCTGGGGAGCATAGGTGCGGCTTACCGGCGCCCGCTCACCATGACACTGACTCAAGACCGGCGCGCCGTAAGTAACACGCGATTCCAAAAGATGGGCCGGGCGCACGTGCGCCTGTTGCGCCTGGATATCTCCAACCGCCTGCAAGCGTTCGAACGCGATCGCGAGCGTTTGCGGATCGGGCTGCGTTCCTGAAAAAAGCGTGGTGAAGGCGCCGCACTCTTCCAGGCGCAGCGCTTGCAGCCGCAGCCCCGTCACCGGCGCGTCAAAAATTAGGCCTTCGATTTTGGCCCGCAAAATATCGAGCACGACGCGCGGATCGGCGGTCGGCTGCGCGAAGCCGGCGTCCAATTCGCGCAGATCGCCGTTTTCGCATTCGAACGTCGTGCGCAAAAATGCCGCGGCTTTTCCCGCGCGGCTCAAATCGCTGCAGATGCGCTCGGCCAAAACGCGCAGCGCGAAATAGACTTGCTCTTCTTGTGCCACGCTGCCCTCGCCGAACGCGGCAGCTTCGATCTGCAGCGCGTAGGGACGCGGACGAAACGGCGCCGGATCGGTCCCGCGCGCGCATTCGTGCCACCGTGCCGCCCGCGCGCCGAAACGGCGGACGAACGGACCGTGCGGCAAGCGCGCCAGTTCGCCCAGCGTCGCAATGCCGAGCAAGTGCAGCCGTTCGACGATGGCCGGTTCCACGTCGAGCACTTCCAGCGGTAGAGGCGCGAGCAACGCAGCTGCTTCGTCCGCGCTGCAGACGCAGCCGTCGCGCACGTAGGTTGCCGCGCGGGCCGCGAACTTGTTGGGGCCGGCTGCGGCGCGCACCGGCAGATCGAAACGCTCCAAGAGTGCATGCGCGTGCGCAATCCAGTCGCCCGCCGTGCCGTCGCAACCACGCATCTCCACATATGCCGTGCCTTCGCCTGTATCGTCCACCAGCGGCGAAAGCGCGTCGAGCTCATCGAGCATGTCTTCCCACACGGTATGCGCGTACCGAGCGTCATGAACGAGCACGCGCGCTCCGCCGGCCGCCGCGCAGGCTTGCAAAACCGTCTGTCCGCGACGCGCGCCCAGCGCGTGCGCGCGATCGTCAACCTCGAGCACGCGCCCGCGATCGGCTTTGTCGGCCAGAATGACGACGTCGTCAAAACTCTCGATGCCTCGGCGGGCCACCGCCAGCCGGAACGCGGGAACGTGTACGCATAACAGCATCAGGCGATCCGCAAGTGCACGACCGCGCCGAGAGCGCTGCGGCGATGCTTGAAGACCTGCGTGCAGACTTCGTAGCCGGCCAGTTCGCGCAACACGCCGCTGCCTTCGGTCCAAAAGATGCGATCGATCGCGCACCGCACGCGCGTCGACGCGAAATATCCCAACTCCGTGCTCGCTTGTCCTAACGTCAACAGCAGCGCGTCGGATTTTTTCGCAAGTGCGCCGAGCCGGGACCAGACGGTGCCGCGCACGTGTACGGCCGGGAGCGTCACCAGCGAGAAAGCACGCGAGCGCAGCAAGATATCGGCACAGCGAGCGGACGCCAGCGGAGAGTTTGCACAGACGAGCAGCAGCCGGTCGAGAACGACCCCCGCGCGTTCCAAATCGGGAGGATAGAGCGTGCCGTCGTGAATCGCAGCTGCCAAACCGCAACGGGTCGCACTCGCCAGCGCCGCGGCTACTATTGCGGTCCGGCCGGAACCGGTACCCCCCTCGAGGGTCGCGATGCTTCCGCGGATGAAGCCGCCGGCCAGCGCGCGATCCAGTTCTGCAAAGCCGCTCGAGACCGGGTCCCCCGCAGACTCTACGATGCGCCCCGCGGCGTGCGCCTCCAAGCCGGCTTTTAGGCTCGCGAACGTGTCGGCAACCGCGGCAGAGACCATGGGCTCTGATCCTAATCGAACATATGTTCGATGTCAACAGGCCATCCGGCCCTCTTTCGGCCAAGTCGTCGGACCGGGCGAGAGAGCCCGAAAATCGCGGTCAACGTGAGCAAAAACGTGGACCGCAGCGGTCGTCGTTCGCGCTCGCAACACGAAGGTGGCATTCTAACACGCCGTAAGTAAGCCCGATGGCAACAGCCATCTTACGCGTGGGTATCGACGTCGGCGGCACCTTTACGGATGTCGCCGCTGTCGATAGTGTCTCCGGCGAAAAAATCGCTTTGAAGGTCGCGTCCACGCCGCAGGCGCCAGAGCTGGGTGTCATCGCCGCAATCCGGTCCATCATCGCGCTATTTCCGACGCCGCCGCACTTCGAACACATCGCGCACTCGACGACGATCGCAACCAACGCGCTCCTGGGACAGATCCATCTCGAACTGCCGCGCGTCGTCTTTCTCACGACGCAGGGATTCCGGGACGTCATCGAAATCGGGCGGCAAAACCGCAGTGAAGTCTACAACCTCTTCGTAACGCGCCCGAGGCCACTGGTCGCGCGTGAAGACCGGATCACCGTGCGCGAACGCGTTGATTATCGCGGCGACGTGCTCGTTGCACTCGACCAGAAGGAGATCGAGCGCGCGGTCGCGGCCGTGCGCGCGCGCAATCCCGCATCGATTGCCGTGGGTTTCTTGCATTCGTACATCAACGGCGATCACGAACGCGAACTCGGAGCGGCGCTGGCGCGCGCATTCCCTGAGATTCCCGTCACGCTGTCTTGCGAGATCGATCCCGAGTACCGCGAGTACGAACGCTTTTCGACGGCCGTCGTTAATGCGGCGCTGACGCCGATCGTCCGCGGCTACATCGAGCGCCTGGCCGCGGCTCTAAAAGATCTCCAGATTAACGCACCGCTTTACGTCATGCAAAGCAACGGCGGACTCGCCGACGCGCACCGCATCGCCGCTACGCCCGCAGCGATCATCGAAAGCGGACCCGCGAGCGGCGCGATCGCCGCCGCGGATCTCGCGCGCGCAATGGGAATTGATCGCGCGATCTCGTTTGACATGGGCGGCACGAGCGCCAAAGCCGGAACCATTACCGGCGGCTCCGTGCAGATCGCGTCCGAATTTGAAGCCGCCGGCTCGACCCACAGCGGACGCGGCGTCAAGGGCAGCGGCTACCCCGTCCGCTTTCCGTTCGTCGATTTGGCCGAGATCAGCGCGGGCGGCGGAACGATCGCGTACATCGACGAGGCCGGCGCACTGCGCGTCGGTCCGCTTTCGGCCGGTGCCGATCCGGGGCCGGCATGCTATGGAAAAAGCGAACGCGCGACCGTTACCGATGCCAACGTCGTCCTCGGGCGCTTAAACCAGGCGGCACTGGCGGGCGGAACATTTCCGATCGATGCGCAGCGTTCGCACTCCGCAATCGGCGAGCTTTCGCGCCGCATCGGTCTCTCCATTGCGGAAACCGCCGCCGGTATCGTGCGCATCATCGATTCGCAGATGGCGCGCGTGCTGCACATCGTCACCACCGAGCGCGGACTCGACCCGCGTGATTTTTCGCTGGTGGCCTTTGGTGGAAACGGTCCGCTTCACGCATGTGCGCTCGGGGCGGAACTCGGCATCGGAAGAATCGTGATTCCGGGCGGCCCCGGAGTCTTCTCGGCGCACGGCTTGTTAGCGGCGCCACTGCAAACGTCGTTTGTGCGATCCGTACTGCGCACTGCCGATTTGACCAAGGAGCAACTCGCGAGTCTCTTCGACGACCTGGAGACGCAGGCGCGTTCCGCGCTGCGCGCACAGGGCGCGGCCAATGGAGCGTTTTCGATGCGCCGCACGTTTGACGCGCGGTATCAGGGCCAAAGCTTCGAGCTCGAGGTGGAAGGCACGGAGCGCGCCGCGCAAGCGTTTCACGATGAACACCGCCGCCGTTACGGATACTGCGTCCAAGAGGAGCCCGTCGAACTTGTGAGCGCGCGTTTGACGGCCACGGCGGAGCTTGCCGCACTGCCGCGCGCACAGCGGCCGGCCGCCAACGGCGCGGCCGCGGCCACGCGGAACGTCTGGCTCGACCAAGGATACGCGCCCGCCGCCGTACACGTTCGCGCGAGTCTGCCTGAAGGAAGCGATCTGACCGGCCCGGCGCTCATCGAGGAAGCCGACAGCTGTACGTATGTGGCGCCAAGCTGGAAGGCGCGCGTCGCGGATTGCGCGATCGTTCTGGAGCGCGTATGACTGCGAAGCTCGATCCGATCAGCGTCGAAGTGATCAAGAACTCCCTGATTTACGCGAGTGAAGAGATGGGCATTGCCGTGCGCAATAGCGCTTATTCTCCCAATATCAAAGAACGGCTCGATCATTCGTGCGCGCTTTTCGACTGCGATGCCCGGCTGATTGCGCAGGCCGAGCATATTCCGGTTCACCTCGGTTCGCTTCCGTGGGGCTTGCGGCGTACTCTGGAAGTTATCGTCCGCGAAGAAGGTGCGTGCGCAGAAGGCGAGATGTGGGTCGTCAACGATCCGTATATTTCCGGCACGCACCTGAACGACGTCACGGTGATCCGTCCGATCTTCTTCCGCGGGAAGCTCGCCGGCTATGCGGCCAACAAGGCCCATCATACCGACGTCGGCGGAATGGTTCCGGGATCGATGTCGGCCGATGCGCCCGACCTCTTTGCCGAAGGACTCGTCGTGCCGCCGATGCGGCTGGTCGCAAGAGACCGGAACGTGCCTGCGACGATAGCGTTGTTTCGCGCGAACTCGCGGACGCCTGACGCGCGCAGCGGCGATCTGCGCGCGCAAACCGCGGGCAATTATACGGGCGAGCGCCGTTTTCAAGAACTCTGCGAACGGTACGGCACGCAGACGCTGCGCGCGGCGATCGACACGATTCTCGACCAAAGCGAAACGCGCATGCGCGCCGCGTTGGCCCGGATGCGCGAAGGCACGTTCGAAAGCGAAGACGTCCTGGAAGATCGCGACGGCCGCCCCACAATTCGGATTGCGCTGCGGCTCACGCTGAACGGTGGAAGCGCGCACTTCGATTATACGGGCACGGCGCCGCAGCTGCCGTTTCCCATGAACGCGGTGTACGGCGTAACTCTTTCGGGCGTCTATTACGCTTTGCGCGCCGTTACCGACCCGTCGATTCCCATGAACGAAGGCTGCTTCCGGCCGGTCTTCGTCGACGTTCCGGAAGGCACTCTGCTCAATCCCGTTCGCCCAGCGGCGGTCGGCGGGGGCAACGTCGAAACGAGTACGCGCAACGCGGACGTCGTGCTCGGCGCGCTCGCGCAAGCCGCGCCCGATCGCGTGCCCGCGCAAAGCGGCGGCACGATGACCAACGTCATGATCGGCGGAACTCGGGCCGACGGCACGCCGTGGGCTTTCTACGAAACGAACGGCTGCGGCATGGGTGCGCGTCCCGGGATGGACGGACTGGACGCCATTCAATGCCATATGACCAATACGCTAAACACGCCCATCGAAGCGATCGAACGCGACTATCCGCTGCGCGTTACGCGCTATGAAATTGTCGAAGGAACGGGCGGCGGCGGCACATATAGGGGAGGCAACGGCCTCGTTCGCGCCTTGCGGCTGACCGAGGGACGCGCGCGCGTTTCGCTGCTTTCCGAGCGGCACGCGGTGCAGCCAAGCGGCGCCGGCGGAGGAAGCGCCGGAACGCTCGGACGGCACACGCTGGTGCACGCGGATGGAACGGCGGAAACACTCCGGGCAAAAACGACTTTTGAGTTTGAACCGGAAGAAACGCTGGAAGTGCAAACGCCGGGCGGCGGCGGTTTAGGTGCCGGGGACGTGTCCTCCGCAGAGCGGTAACGCTTTCACGACGAGATCCGCTGCGCGGCCTTCGCTCGACTGCAGCATCTGCTGATACTGCCCGATCGCTTGATCGAAAACGTCGAGCGGGTTATGTCCGACGACAAATCCCGTGTCCTGCAGCGCCGGATCCGCCGCTTGCTGGGGAGTATTGCGAACGCCGGCATTGAGAATCTCAGATGGCGGCGGCGTTGGTGCGGCGCCCGCCGATTGCGCGCTCTGCGGACCATTCCCGCCCTGCGCTTTGGGGATTTCGCGCGTCTGCGTAAGTTTCAGCGCCTCGCTTCCGGCGGCTTGCATCTGACCCAATTGCTCGGTATCCACGAAACCGCTGATCACGTCGAGCGCGCGTTTCTGCGCCGCCACAACCTGTAGCAAGTTTGCGCGTATTTCGAGCAGTTGCCGGTCCGCGTCCGATATTGCGCGCTTCGGAAAGACGAACGGATCGTTGAGCAGTTTCTCGATCGCAGCCGTGTTCTGCACGAGCGGCGTTATCAGGCGCTCGACGCGCGACACCTGAAGATCTTTTGAGATACTGCCGGTCGCTGTCGCCTTCACATATCCACGCAGCAGCGGGCGGCTTTGCGCGATCGTGTGGTCGTTTTGCAACACTTTGCCGATCGCCGGCCCAATGTTTTGCCGCAAGCCCGTGCAGAGCGGCGAAACGTGCAAGTGCTCAATCGTCTTGAGGGGCGTGGCAGCCGGCGCCGGAGTGGCGAGCGAGACCGCCATCGCGAGCGTGATCCACATGCCCCTTTTTACGCCGCGAGCGGCTTACGTTCCCTTATCGGCGCCGAAATAGTGCACAACTTTGAAGATCAGCTGCGGTGAGGTCGAGAATTTGCTGGCATCGCCGTATACGAGATAGATCTCGTTGTGCTCCAGCAGTTTGTGATAGGCAAACGAAAGATTCCAGCCGCTCGAAAACGACGGCGTCTGACCGAGGTCGAGCACCGGAGAGAAGCCGATGATCCGGCGGACGCCGACCGCGAACGATTCGTTCGAACCGCTTTGGTACGAGTAGCTCAGGCGCTCAAGCCACTGTCGGTACGTTTTTCCGTTGTCGAGATGTTGCGCCGTATCGTTGGCTTGGAGCGTGACGGACGCCCGGTTTCCCACGCGGATGACGATGCTGCGTCCCCACGATATGATGCGGCCGGGGCCAAATCTGCCGGTGTCGTATTCAATGTAGGTGGGATAGGCGGTCGTGCTGCGCCATCCGAAGCCGCGCGAGTTGATCGTGATCGGCGCGAAGACGCCGTTGCCGAGCAGCAGGTAGGACGACCCCGTGTTGGCCCAAAGTTCGATGAAGTTTTTCGTCAGGAGATCGAAGCCAAGGTTGTTGTCGGTCTGGTTGAGTGCGCCGGTCGTGCCGTGGTAGCGGTCGATCGAGCCGTAGATCTGGATCCACTTGAACGCGCTTTTGCCTGAATAGTTCCACTGCTTCCACAGATTGACGTTATAGCCCGCGATTCCCGGATGCGAGACGATGCCGTCAAATGGGTTGTAGTACGTGCCGATTTTTCGCATGCTGAAACCCGCGAAAAAGTTCGGCGGCGTATACCCGATTCCAAAGTCGGAGCGCTTGTTGTCGTTGTCATTGAGTACGGCGGTTCCGCGGTCTTCTCCCCAATTGTAATAGGCGAACAGATCCGAATGATTGTTGTAGGTGATGCCATCGGTGACGGTAACATCGCGGAACCCTGGCATGTTGACGGCTACCCGCTGAGTCGCGATCTGCACCCGGCGGTTCGGAGTTTTGTAATAGAACGATTGGGCGCTGTCGTTACGACCGACGCCAACGGCGTCGAAGCCGGCAAAATTGAAACGTCCTTCTTTGCCCTCGATCGCATAGCCATCGCGCGGCGTCGGAATGGCCGGCGTGTAGAGCTCTTGGATTCCGGGGCATCCGGTGCACGAGAACGGGTTGTAGAAGTTCGCTCCCTGCGTGAAGAACGGTCGGACTTCGCTGAAAAACCGCCTGAACGCGGTCGGCGAAATGCTCTGCTGATCTTTTTCCACGTTCGAGTAATCCGGATGCAGGGTCGCGACGAACGTCGTGCTGGAATCGAGCGGAATCGAGAGATCGGCGCCGGCCCGCGACGTGCTGCCGCCAATCGAGCGTGAGGCCAGCGATCCCAGGCCGTAGACCGCGATGCGGCTCTTGGGACGCGTGCTTCCGACGGTCGGAATTCCCGCCAGCCGGCCCGCAAAGGTCACGTCGTTGAAGTTGGTGTCGCTGGCGGCTCCGCGCCAGACCAAGTTTTCGCGAGTTGCCGGGGACAGCCGAATGAATTGCACCAGCCAAACCTTGCCCGCGCCGCGCATTCCCGCGAGCGGAATCTTCATCGTCACCGTGTAGCCGCCCGCGCTTATTTTTCCGGCGGACACCCAATTTGGTTCGTAGGAGTTGTTTTCCGTCGAAAACTGATAGTGCGTGCCGATCGGGGTTGAGGTGAACTTGTACATGAAACCTTGGTCCCCACCCGGCCAAAGATCGACTTGCACTTCATCGTCGGTATCCATGCCGACGCCGTTGGTGTGTTCTTGCGCGCTAATCGGCGCCGTTGTTTTCACTTCGAATGCGACGTAGAGAAACTTGCCGTCCGTCAGCAGGTACGCGTTCGTCGGCTGTTTCGCGGGCTGGTGGAAATTCATATCGTAGCCAAGGGTCGCCGTGGCGGCTTTTTGCCACAGCGGATCGCTCAGCGTACCGTCCATGGCGGGAGCCGAAGCAATCACGGGAACCGTAAGCATGTCCTGCGCGGGAACCGGTTCGATCGCGGCAGCCGTTCCCGTTGCAAACGCGGCCAGGATGGCCGCAGCGAGCAACACTTTCATATCAAGGTCCTTTCGCACCGGTAAGATTAGCGTGCGCGACGTCGCGCAGCGTTGCCGCATCAAGCGGGCTGCAGGTACGCTTGTTGTCATAGTCCGATCGGTCGCCCGGATCGCAGAGCAACACTCCCCGCAGATCCGCTCCGCGTAAATCCGCGCCGCGCAGGTCCGTGCAAAAGACCCGCGTGCCGATAGTATAGTTTCCGTCGTTCCAATTGGTCTCGTGCCCACAGAGCGCGGCTCCGCTTAAATCCGCGTTTTGAAGATTGACGCGTGAAAGGTTGTCCGCCAGCAGCGAGGCCCCGCGCAAGCTCGCGCCGCTCAGGTTCGAATCCGAAAAGTTGCTGCCGGCAGTGTGAATGCCTTGCAAATTCTTGCCGTGCAAATCCACATTGCGCAGATTGCAGCCGGCGCAATTCGAAAGGAGCGCGTGAATCTGACTATCGGGCAAACCGTTCAAAAAACTGCTCGAAAGATTAACGCCGGCCAGTTTGACTCCGCCCAACCGTGCGCCGTCGAGTTTAGCATTGCGCAGGTCGCAGCCCGCCAACTTGGCGTCGCGAAGATCCGCACCGCGCAAGTCCGCTCCGCGAAAACTCACGCCCGCCAACTTCGCGCCCGAGAAGTTGGCGTCGCGCAGATTTGCGCCGCTCAAATCGACGCCCACCCAGGAAACGTCGCGCAGGTCGCGTCCGTGCAGATCGTCGCCGCGCAAGTCACATCCCACGCAAGAGTGCGGAAGACCCAGCTGCGCTCGAGCTGCGCTCGAGCTGCCGGCAATCAGGGCGATCGCAATGACGGTGGCTGCGATGAGGGTTAGAAGGTGAGTTTTCATACATCTCTCCAAAGGTCCGCAAGGAACTAAGCCTGCGCGCCCAGGCGTTCGAGAGGTTCCGGTTCGGGTCTAGCTACCGCATGATGTTGATTCTGCTGCCCGTGATTCGGGTGTGGCTCAAGTCCACGTTCCGAAGATCGACTCCAGTGAAATCGCAGCCGTTAAAAGAAGCGCCGTCGAGATGCGCGCCGTCGAACTTGGCATTTTTGAAGTCGATGCCGTTGAACGAAGAGTTGCGCATATCGGCGCCCCGGAGATCCGCCGAGCTGAGATCGTCACCCGACACGGCGATACCGCGGAGATCCTGTCCGCGCAGGTTTGCGCCCCGGAAATCGCAGCCTTGGCAGTCGGCCAAGATCGCGCGCGCCTGCGAGGGCGTCAGTTTGGCAATCTCGATGTCGCAGCCGTTGATGTGCGCGCCCGCAAAGTTCGCGCCGGTCAAATCGGCGCGGCGCATGTCGCAGCCCTGCAGGTTTGCGTTTGCGAAGTTGACATCACGCAGATTCGCTCCCGAGAAATCTACGCCGCTCAGATTGGAAAACGAGAAATTCGCGCCGTGCAGATCCGCGCCGGAGAAATCCGAGCCGGTCAGCGATACGCGCGAGAGGTTGCGTCCGGCCCACTGCACGCGGCTGAAGTCGCAGCCGGTGCAAGACCCGTTGAGATCGGCGGCGCGCTTGAGGGACGCACGGTATCCGTACGGCACCTTGTAGCGCATAGCCGGAATATTGACGTTCACTGCGGGTACGTGCACGTCGATGGCCGGCACGTGAACGTCCGTCGCGGGCATGTGCACGTTGACTTCGGGAACGTTAACGTTGACGGCCGGAACCTGCACGTCGACCATACCGTTGTGTACCGTCGTGCGCTTGAAGATCGTCGTCGTGGTGTGTTTCTTCGACACGGTCGAAGAGCGAGGGCCTGGAGTCGCGACGGCGACGATCGCCGACGGAAAGGCTTGCGGCGCAGGCAGATATTTGTCGCGGTAGACGACAGTCGTCTTGGCCGCGCTTGCCGCTTTGACGGGTACGGCTGCACGGGCCGCCGTCTGCGAAGCGGCCGCAACCAAGCGCGTGACGTGAGCGGAGTGCGCGCCGGCCGCCAGCGTGAATGCGAATGACGGCGCGACGTTTTGCGCGACGAAGAACATGACGATCAGGGCCGCGGCGACCGCGCCGGCCGGCCCGAATGAAACGCTCGTGCGCACGTTGCGGCCGGCCCGAAGCAGTCTCTCCACACGCACCGAGAGTCCGCGGCGCGTAAGAAACACGCCCGGAGCTGCGAGCGCGCGATGGGGCCACGCCGTCACTTCGGCCATGTGCGTAAGACAGGTTGCATACGGACGCACGTCACCGGTTTGATGCAGCACCCAATCGTCGCACGCGACTTCGCGTTCCAAATCGAGTTGCTGCGCCATGAAAAGCACGGCCGGATTGAAGAAAAAGATGGCTTGGATGATGCGCTGCAGGCCGTTCGTCCAGTCGTCAGCGCGACGGAGATGCGCCAGTTCGTGCAGCGTGATTTGATCGATCTCTTTTTCCGAGAGCGTTTCGAGCAGATGTCTTGGAATCAATACCATCGAGTCGAACAGACCGACTGCAACGGGAACTTCGATATGCTCGGAGACGCACAGCCGCACGTCGCGCGTCCCCTTCTCAGCGAGAGTCCAACGGGCGAGCTGTTCGCGATAGTCCAGCGACAACGGGAGGGCATCCCGTTTGAGCGCCTCGAGTTTGAAGAGATTGAAAGCTAACCGCATTAAAAGGAAGAGCGAGGCTGCGACCCAGACTGCGAAGATGCCCAGCGCCAACGCCTGGGGCAGCGCAAAACGCAAACGGCTTGGAAAGCTCGGCGCGAGCACGGCAGGCTGCGAGGCACTAGCGGCAATATCCGATTGGCTCGCAGTGTTCACCAGTTTGGAGAGCGCCGCTTTAGGCGAGTGCGTTACCGCCGTCGTTTGCGGCGCCGCTGTCACGTTGTGAAATGCCGGCGCGCTCTGCACGCTGACTTGCGGAATGGCGGTGACCACCGGAACGACCAGCGCCGCAATCAGCGCGATGCACCACGCGACGTAGCGCGTCGTCGCGTTGATGTTCGGCAGATAGTTTAAGAGCGCCCAAACCGCGAGCGCCAGAATCGCGCCTTCCCATAAACTGTTGAAAAGCGTCGCGGCGGCGATCCGCGCGGCCGGTTCGGCAAAAGCAGCGAGCGCGTGCACTACGGACCTTCCTCGTACTGTTCGATGAGCGTCTTGAGCCGTTGAAGCTCCGCTTCACCCGGTCGTTCGTTCTCGATCAAACGTAGCGCCAGTTCGGCGGATTTGTTTCCAAAGAATCGGTTGAGCAGCAAGCCGACCGCGGACTGCGCCGCTTCTTCGCGTTCGACCAGCGGTGAATAGACGTACGCCCGGCCCTCTTCTTCGTGGCTCACGTAGCCTTTTTGCTCCAGAATCCTCATCGTGGTCAGCACGGTGTTGTATGCGATCGGCGGCGGCGGCAGCGCTTGGGTTACGTCGGCAATGGTGGCGCTGCGCTTTTGCCACAGCACTTCCATCAAGCGCAACTCGGCCTCGGTCAGAGTCGGGGATTTCTTGCGAGCCACGGCTACCTCCAGTAGAAACTAATTCCTTAGTAGACTATAAAGTCTCCGGCGCCAGTTGTCAACTATGGAATTAATACACCGCAAGGGTGGCGGGCCCCGTTCGGAGAGAGGACGAATAGCGCCGATTCGTTACCCCTATCAATGGAGACTCAAATGCGGCGTCCCTTCGTCTTTCGCAGCGCCGGGTTAGTCCCGGCCGCCCTGGCCCTGCTGGCCTCAACTGCCTGTTCCGGCGGTACGGTGATTGGCAGCGGACCTTTGCCCACTCCCGCCCCGGTCGTGCCGCACGTATCGGCGGAGTTCACCGTTCCCACAGCCGCGAGCGCGCCGCAGGGAATCACCCTCGGTTTCGACGGCTTCATCTATTTCGTAGAAACGGCCGGCAACAAAATCGTCAAAATGACGACCGGCGGCGTCTTTGTCGAAACAGCCGTGCCCACCGCAAACGCCGGCCCGTTTGGGATTGCCGGCATGCCCGACACGAGCGTCTGGTTCACCGAAAATACGGCCAACAAGATCGGCACCCAGACAGGCACGACGGCTGCTACCGAGTATCCGCTGCCGACTGCGAACGCCGGGCCGACGTATATCACACGCGGACCTGACGGCGCACTCTGGTTCAGCGAAACCAACGCCAACAAACTGGGCCGCATCGATCTGAGCGGTGCCATTACCGAATTTCCCGTCCCGACGGCGAACGCCGGACTTGCGGGACTCGTCGGTTACAGCGACGGCGGAATCTGGATCGCGGAGAGCAACGCCTCGGCCATCGTGCGCTTCGACGTCACGGCCAAGACGTTCGGCACCCCGCGTCCGACGCTGACCGCAAGCGCCGCGCCGACGCAAATCGTCGTCTGCCCCGATGCTCAGACGTTGTGCTTTACAGAGAACAATGCTGCGAAGCTCGGACAGATCACGCCGGCGGGCGTCGTCACCGAACACTCACTTGCACCGGCGACCTCCGCGTTTGGCTTGATTAACGGCGCCGACTTCAACCTCTACTTCACCGACCGCGCACAGAACAAGATCGGCCAAATTTCCGGCATTTCGTTCGGCGTCACCGAATTTGCGATTCCAACCGCCGGTTCTCAAGCGTCGTTCCTTTCGCTCGGACCGGACGCTCAAGTGTATTTCACGGAAACCGCAACGAACAAAGTTGCCCGCCTGACCTACTTCTAGGCGGAGTGACCGGGCGGCGCATCCGGCAGCTCGGCCAGTAGCGCCACGCAGTTGCTTGCCGTGCCTACGAGATAACGGCGCCCTTCCACGCCGGCCACGTGCAGTGCGGCCTGCTTCGTCAGCGGCGCGGAATCCAAAATACGGACGGTCTTTTTCTCCGCCGACAATGCGCGGCCGCGTGTAAAAACCCGCGCCGCCGCATTGAACCCGAGTAGCAGCAACGCCACGATGCCGAGCGCAAAGAGATAGTGCAGCGCAAATCCCACGGCCACCCCCGCCTCTCTTGCAAGAGCCCCTCGGGACGCCGGACGCGCCATTATTTGCAGGCGGCCAGTTTCGGTTTGACTTCGAGCGAACCGCGCAGCGCTTCGAGCTTGCGCATCAGCTGCGCGAACGCATCGAAGTCGAGCGCCTGCGCCGCATCCGAGAGCGCGGTCGGCGGTTCCGGGTGGACCTCGACGATCGCCCCGTCGAGCCCGGCGGCAGCAGCAGCCAAAACGAGCGGTTCGATCAAACTCGCCCTCCCCGTCGCATGGCTCGGATCCGCGATGACGGGCAGATGCGTGAGTTCTTTGAGCCGCAGCGCTCCGCCGAGATCGAAGAGGTTGCGCGTCTGCGGATCGAAGCCGCGCACGCCACGCTCGCACAGGACGACGTTGGGGTTACCTTCGAGCAGAATATATTCGGCCGCATAGAGCACTTCGTCGAGCGTTGCGAAGGGTGCGCGCTTCAAGAGAACGGGCTTGCCGGTGCGTGCCGCTGCCTGCAGCAGCGTGAAGTTCTGCATGTTGCGCGCGCCGATCTGGATCATGTCGACGTACCAATCAAGAATCAGCAGCTGCGTCTCTGCCAGCGCTTCCACGACGGCCGGCAGGCCCGCGCCTTGGCACGCCGCCGCGATCAACTTGACGCCTTCCTCTCCCAGGCCTTGAAACGCGTACGGCGACGTGCGCGGTTTGTACGCGCCGCCGCGCACCATGGCCGCGCCGGCCGACGCCACAAATTTCGCCGTCAGTTCGATCTGAGCGCGGCTTTCGATCGCGCACGGACCGGCGATCATCGTAAAACTTCCGTTGCCGAAGCTCGCCGTTCCCACGCGAACGACTGTCGCGCCGGCCCCTTCTTTACTCGCTAGTTTGTACACGGACACAGCCTTAAAGACAAAAAAGCCACCCCGGTAAGGGCGGCTTTTGAAGAGTGATTGACGATCTTCGCTGGCGCGCTTAACTTACCGGCATTTCTGCGGCGAGGTACCACCAATAGGAATAGCGCACGGACGAGATCATGTGGAGGGCAGTCTATCACGGCCCGTCGCCGCTGTCAATTTTGGCTTTGCAGGCCGAGCGCGTTACGAACGATCCGCGCACCATTTTCGCTCAGGACCGACTCGGGGTGGAACTGCACCGCCGTGATCGGGAGCGAGCGGTGCGCGATAGCTTGGACGACGCCGTCGGAGCTACGCGCGCAGACTTCGAGTTCGGCGGGAAGCGTCGCCGGATCGAGGCAAAGCGAATGGTAGCGCGTGGCGTGCAGCGGCGAGGCGAGCCCTTCGAAGAGAGTGCCGCCACGATGCGCGATGGCGGAGACCTTTCCGTGCATCGGTTCGGGTGCGCGCGTCACGCGCGCGCCAAACGCTTCGCCGATCGCTTGCAGCCCGAGGCAGACACCGAAGACCGGCATTTTCCGCGCGGCGGCGTCGCGAACGAGCTGCACGATCTGCGGCGTTTGACCGGGATTGCCTGGGCCCGGGCCGATCACGAGCGCATCATACTCTTCTAAAAATTTGGGACCTAGCCGCGGGTCGTCGTTGTGCACGACGTCAGGCTGCGCGCCCTGTTCGGCCAACAAGTGGACGACGTTATACGTGAACGAATCGAAATTATCGACGAAGAGCACTTTCATTGTACGCCGACCCCCTCGACTTGCGCGCGTACCGCGCGCTGCTCGGGGTCCCTCGACAGGTTCAGGATGACACGGGCAATTTCTGTCTTGCCAAGGATCTCATCATACTCTGCTTCGGGATCGCTGTCGGCCACGATTCCAGCCGACGCTTGCCAGTGAATGTCTCCATCATGCACGTGCATGCTGCGCAGCGTGATGCATGAGTCGAAATCGCCACTGAAAGCCCAGCGTCCGATGCTGCCCGCGTAGAATCCGCGCGTCACCGGCTCCACTTGGTCGATCAACTGCATGGCACGAATCTTCGGCGTGCCGGTAACCGTCCCAGCCGGGAAACCCGCGGCGAAAAGATCGAGCGCGTCACATCCGGAGCGCAGCGTACCCGTCACGTCGGAGACGATGTGCATAACGTGGCTGTAACGCTCGAGCTGCAGCAGCTCTGAAACTTTCACCGAGCCGAAATCGCAAACGGCTCCGAGATCGTTGCGACCGAGATCGACGAGCATCACGTGTTCGGCGCGCTCCTTTTCGTTCGCGAGGAGCTCGCCCGCGATGATCAGATCTTGCGACTCGTCGCGGCCGCGCGGGCGCGTGCCTGCCAGCGGACGGATGCGCGCCGTTCTGCCTTCGAGGCGCACCAAGAACTCCGGCGATGCGCCCAAGAGCTGCCCAAACGGCGCGTCAACGTAAAACATGTAGGGCGATGGATTGCGCGAACGCACGGCGCGGTAGACGTCGAAGGCCGTTCCCTCGAGGTGGGCGGAAAAGCGGATCCCAAGCTGAAGTTGATAGACCTCGCCGTCCAAAATGTAGCCCTTCACCCTGCGCGCCAAGTTGAGGAATTGCGCGCGGTCGAGCGACGCTTCGACGGGTTGCGTTCCTCGCACGGCTCCCGGTAAAGACGGTCGCGCCGCCATGAGCCGGTCGACACACGATCCGATGCGCGAATCGAGTTCGGCTTGATGCGGGCCACAGGTCCAGATCGTGAGCTCGTCGCTGAAGTGATCGAAGATTAGCCAGGTTGCCGGGAGCGCGACGTACGCGGCCGGCATCGGCGGATCCGCGGGCTCGCGGGCGGGCAATCGCGCAAACGAACGCGCGGCATCGTAAGAAAACGCCACCAGCGCTCCGCCCTGCCGCCGCGGATCGTCAACGCGGTCGCGGTGGCCGTTCACGAAGGCGCGAATTCCGGCAATCATGTTGCCGTCATCTTCAAAGGTCAGCGCTTCGAGGTAATCGATGCCGACGAACGAGTAGCGCGAGATCCGGCCGCCGCTTTCCACGCTCTCGAGCAAACACGATGCTCCCGGAGTACCGAGCGCGGCAAGCGCGCCGATCGGGGTGATCGTATCGGATGCTATGGTCCGGCTACGAGAAACGAGGTTGGGCATCTAGGCTTGATTAGCTTCGTCGAGCTCCCGCTCTTCCTTTCGGGCTTCTTGCGCAGCATACTCCGTCGTCCGGCGCGCCTTAAGCGTTTCGGCGGCCTCGCGTTCGCGCATTGCCGCCCGAGCCTGATCGCGCAGCTCCGTCATTTCGTTTTGGCAGGCCAAAACCGTGGAGCGTGCCGCCGTGACCGCGCCATCGATGCTCGCGGCCAGTGCCGATCCGGTCATTCCGACCTCGCGGCAGGCACGTGCGAGATCCTGTTCGAGCCGCGTCAGGCGACGGTGGGCCTCGTCAAATCGCGCCTGTGCGAGAGCGAGCGCTGCGCGCTTGAGGTGTTCGGCAGACCGCCGACGCGCAAGCAGTGCCTCGAGCGCGTTATGAACTCTATTAAACTGCGAGCTGCGACCGCTCCGGGCCAACCGAGACGCATTCGACCGGAACGGCGAGCGACTCTTCGATGCGCTTGATATAAGCGCGCGCTTCGGCCGGAAGATTCGCAATGCGCGTAACGCCGGTAATATCGGCGTTCCAGCCTGGAAGGTATGCGATCTCGACGTGGAGATTCGGATCGGAAGCCGCTGCAAACGCGGCCGATTTTCCGCCAATACCGTACGCCGTCACGATGCCAATCCTTTCTAGACCTGAAAGCACGTCAAGTTTCGTGATCGCCGCCGCCGTCAAACCGTTCAGACGCGACGCATAACGTGCAGCGACAGCATCAAACCATCCACAACGGCGCGGACGGCCGGTCACCGTGCCGAACTCCGCGCCGGACGCACGTAAACGCTCGCCATCTTCGCCGGGAAGTTCCGACGGAAAAGGACCGGCGCCGACGCGCGTCGCGTACGCCTTGACGACTCCCAGCACGCGATCGATCGCACGCGGTCCGACACCCAGGCCGATGCAAGCGCCGCCCGCCAAAGTGTGCGAGCTCGTTACGTACGGGTAGGTGCCGTATCCCACATCCAGCAACGTGCCCTGCGCGCCTTCAGCCAGGACTCGCTGCCCGCGCTCTAGCGCGGAATGCAGATACTCAACGCCGTCCACGACATGACCGGCAACGGACTTGTCTAGTTCGCCCGAAGCGAGGAGCGCGGCGAACGTCACACCCTTGCGCGCGACTTTATCGACGTAGGCCGGCCCGATGCCGCGTCCCGTCGTCCCGAGTGCGCCCGCACCCCGAGCCTTCTCCGCTTCGCGATCCGCATCGGCGTGGTGCGGCAAGACGACGTGCGCGCGGTCGGAAATCTTGATCCGCGAAAGATCGACGCCGATCTTGGCAAGCGTTACGAACTCGGCAAGCAAGCCGGCCAGGTTGATGACGGTGCCGCCGCCGATGAACAGATCGCAGCGTTCTTGAAGCACTGCCGAAGGCACGACGCGAAGCGCAAGCTTACGATCGCCGACGCGAATCGTATGGCCGGCATTGTCTCCGCCGCCAAAACGCGCGACGATGTCGAAGTCGCGCGCATAATAATCGACGATGCGGCCCTTACCCTCGTCACCCCACTGCAGGCCGACGATTACGTCGATGTCTGCCCCATCGGAATCAGCGAGACGCCGCCGAACGACGTGAGGACGTATTCGCTGAAGAGCGCGTTCGGCCAGCCGAAATCCACGCGCGTGTACCGCTTCGGATCGTTCGGATCGAATGACTCGTGCAGCAAATGATCGCCGGGATCGCTGGCCAGCAGCTGATTGAGGACGTCTTGCTTCTCGGTCTGGGAATCGGACGTGAGGCCTTCCATCACCAGCGCCAGCGGCCAGACCCAGTGATCCGCCGTATGATAGCTGCCGATTCCGCGCGCGACGTTTCCGGAATAATACGACGCGTTGTCTTGCGACAGTAAGAACGCCCGGGTGTTCACATAATACCGGTTGCCGGCCGACGTGTAACCGATGTACGGAGCAGAAAGCAGGCTCGGAATATTCGCATCGTCGGTGATGATGGAGTTTCCCAACCCATCGGTTTCGAAGGCGTAGATCTTCCCGTACTTCTTGTCGTCTATCATGCCGTATTTTTCAATCCCGCGGCGGACTTGGTCGCGCAAGGTGGCTGCGGCCCGCGCCTTGCCTGCGTCATGGTAGACTTGGCGCTCGATCTGTTCCATGTCGCCGAGCGCGACGACCGCGAACATCTCCGACGGAATCAAATAATTGTAGTAGCAGGCGTCGTCGGATGGACGAAAGCCCGTCCATATCATGCCGGAGTACCCGACGGGGCGCCCCCCGCCCCCCGGGAGTTCCCGGTGCGCGTAGCGCGAATCGCGCGCATGATTTTGTTCGCGCTGCATCGTTGCCAGCGTTGCATCGAGTGCTTTTTGCTCGTCGGGCGTGAAGATGGCCCCGTCGCCGGTCTCATGCCAGTAACTCCACGCCAGGGTCACGGGGTAGGCTAGTGAGTCAAGCTCGTATTTTTCTTCCCAGACGCGATAGTCAAGTGTGAAGGCGTTCGCGTAGGGATCGATCTGCACGTATTTTGCCTGACGGGCGATGATCGCACGCAAAAGCGCCCGGACCGAAGGGTCGGTCTTCGCATAGTAGAGATAGGGCCGCACCTGCGCGCTGGCGTCGCGCAGCCACTCCGCCGGGATGTCGCCGGTCTTTACGTATGCCGTTCCGTCGGGCGCGAACTCGGCGAGCTTCGTTGTATCCAAGAGTGCCGCCCGGAACATCGTTTGCAAATGGACGTTTGAATTTTGGTACTGAGCGGCGGCGCGCACGATCGACTGAATCTCCAGGCCAGATGCCGGCGCGACGGCAACCAGCGCGATGATCAGCAGTCCGAGAAACGTAGAAATCCGGCGAGGCACGCCGGGCTTACCGCGGCCAGCTGCCGTGAGCGTAGAGTGCCGGCAACTCCCTGTACTGACCCTGATAATCGAGGCCGTAACCGACCACGAAAACGTCGGGAATCTCGAACCCGCGATACTTTACCTGAAGACCGGCAATCCGGCGGTGCGGGCGATCGAGGAGCGTGCATATTTCGAGCGACGCCGGCTGCCGCGCACGCAGCGTCCGTGAGACGTATTGCAGCGTCAGGCCGGTGTCGATGGTATCCTCAACCAAAATGACGTGACGCCCCTCGACCGACGCCGAGGTATCTTTGACGAAACGCAAACCTTCGGCGTCTTGGTATCGGGTAAGCGCGATCACGTCGAACTCACACGGGACATCAATCGCGCGCGTCAGATCGGCCAGGAACACCGCGGAGGCAGTAAGCACGCCGACGACCATGGGGTTGAGTCCGGCATAGTCGCGGGAGATGGCAGCTCCGAGCTCGCGGACGCGTGCCTCGATGGCGGCTTCGTCGTAGAGCTGCTCAGCGATCACGAAGCGCGCGCGAGCCGATTGGAGAACACGCGTTCCACATCGCGGCGGGTGAAGAGTTTGATGTGCACGTCGGGATAAGCTTGGCGCAGCAGTCTCATCTTGCGATTCTTGCGAGTAACCAGGCGCGGGCTCAGCACGGTCATTTCAACAAAAAGATCGAATTCAGGCAGAAAAAAATCGGGTGTAAACCATTCGCTGACGTAGCCGTGCGCGTCCCAGCAGATCGGAAAGGCACATGGTTCGTAGATCCAACTGACTTCGTAAAAATCCAGCAGCCGGGCGAACTCTTCTTCGCTGCGATGAGCGAACCGGGCGACGGTCATTGCCACGGACTTACATCTACGACGGCTCCGTGGAAAACTCCGCCTGGGCGGGCAGGAGAACTTCGAAGCGAGCTCCTCCCAACGCCGAATCGGCGACCGCGACGCTGCCGCCGCACCGTTGGGCGATCAGCTTCACGATCGCCAAACCAATGCCGGCGCCGCGGCGGGATGCGGCATCCTTACCGCGGACGCTCAGATCGAAAACCGCCGCGCGCTCCTGCGCACGGATGCCGGGACCGTCATCCTCAACGGTCACGAGAACTTTTTCTCCCCGTGCATGCACATGGATCGCAATCGTACCGCCTTCCGCTCCGTACTTGGTCGCATTTTCGAGCAGATTGATCAACATCTGCAAGCACGGGTCGGGATCGATCGCCGCTACTGCGCCCGCAGGCGCATCCCGCTCTACGGTCATTCCGCGGGCTCGTGCTAGCGGAGCTACCGTGTCGCAAGCCAGCGCGAGCTGTTCGGCGACGTCGCACCCGCGCGTTGCGGAGAGTCCGGCCGCTAAGTCCAGCAGCGAGAATTCAAACATGCCCTCGATCATGCGCCCCATGCGCAGCGCCTCGCGCCGCGCGGTATGCAAGAACCGTTGCGAGGTCGGCACGTCGATCTCGCCGTCGAGTAACGTTTCGAGATAGCCGCGAATCGACGCTAGCGGCGTCCGCAGCTCGTGTCCGACGGCGGCAAAAAATTCGTAGCGTTCGCGTTCGCGGGCGCCCCTTTCGAGCGCAATCTCGATCTCGGCCTCCAAGTCGAAGGGAGGTTGCGCCAGCGTCCATCCGCTCTCGACGGGCAGCCCGGTTTCGGCTGCCATTTCCGAAGCGATTCGCTGCAGCATCGCGCGGCAGACGCTCGGATTGGGACGCGACGTTCCGCGCGGCGGCCCGTTCACCAAGACGGCGAAAATGTCGCGGCCGCGATCGTGAATGCGATGATCGCCGCGCCGCAGAACGCGCCGTGAAGCGGCGGCAAACGCGTGGGCCGCCCGGCGCTCGAGCCGGCAGGCCGCCCGCTTTCCTTCGCGCCATGCGATGTGCTCGAACTCGGGAACGCGCAGCACGAGCAGCGGCACGCCGCCGTTAACGGCAGGCAAACTTATAGCCGAACCCATGCACCGTCAGCAAAATGCCCGGCAGCTGGCGTTGTTCCTCGAGCTTTAAGCGTATTCGCCGGACATGCACGTCGACGGTACGCTCGTCGCCCAAAAAATCGAAACCCCAGATCTTCTCCAGCAGCATTTGCCGCGACATCGCCATGCCGGCATTGCTGGCCAATTCCAGCAGCAGCGAGAACTCGCGCGGTTTCAGTCTTATGCCCGCGCCGTCGACGCGCACCTCGCGCGCGACCTCGTCGATCTCGAGCCGTCCGAATTTCAGGATCGCCGGGTGGTCCTGATAGGCTTTGCCGATGCGCCGCGCCAGCGTTTTCACGCGCGCGATTACCTCGCGGGGGCTGAACGGTTTTGTGACGTAATCGTCGGCGCCCAATTCCAGCCCGACGATCCGGTCAACTTCGTCGGCGCGCGCGGTCAGCATCACGATGGGCAGTTCGCGCCTCTCCCGGCGGAGCGTACGCGCGACCTCGAATCCGTCGATCGCCGGCAGGCCGATGTCCAAAATCAGCAGGTCGGCCCAATTGCGTGCCATGCGCAGCGCTGCGTTCCCATCGCCGGCGATGCAAACATCGAGTCCTTCGCGCTGCAGGTGATATTTTAGCAAATCCGCGATGCTCGCGTCGTCCTCGGCGATCAGCACGCGAAGAACCGGCATGTCAAGACGTGTGCCCGAGCTTAAGAAGCTTGGGCCACCTCGGCGAATGGGCCGAACTCCGCCGCATGCTCGCGCAGCCGGCGGTAGACCAGCGGAGCCGGGAACCCGAGACGTTCGAGCGCGCGCGCGGCAGACGGGTAGCTCAGCTCGCTCTTTGTCCGGAAAAGTTTATCGAGTGCCTTACGCAGGCGCGTATCTTCACCGGCCGAGGCCCCCTGCACGGCGTGGCAGGCCGCCGCGCGATCGATACCCTTGCGTACGAGTTCGCCGACCAGCCGCACGTCGCCGACCGCCTTCTGCTTTCCCTCGACATAGAGTTGAGCGAAGAGCTTGTCGTCGACGTAACCGTCGGACTTGCAACGTTCGACCGCGTTGCGAATCTCTTGGGTCTCAAACGTCTTGCGTTCCAGCTTCTGCCAGAGCTGCGCTTCGGTGAGGCGCCGGTGCGCCAGCATCCGCAAAGCGCATACGTAGGCCTTTGTCGTCCTGAGCCTGTCGAGCGGCATGGATTACTCCGGAGAAACCGCCGTTGCCGTCCCGTTGCGCGAGACCGTCGCCGCGAGCTCCCCGCGAATTTTCGTCGCGATTTCATCGGCAAGATCCGCGTGTTCTTCCAGATAGGACTTGGCGTTTTCGCGGCCTTGCCCGATCCGCTGCTCGCCGTAGGTGTACCACGAGCCGCTCTTGCCCACGATGTTGCGTTCGAGTGCGACATCGAGAATCGAGCCCATCTTGCTGATGCCGTGGCCGTAGGTGATGTCGAACTCGGCCTGCCGGAACGGAGGCGCAACCTTGTTTTTGACGACCTTGACTCGCGTGCGGACGCCGACCACGTCCTGCCCAACCTTGATCTGTTCGAGCTTGCGGACGTCCAGACGAATCGAAGCGTAAAACTTGAGCGCCCGGCCTCCCGAAGTCGTTTCGGGACTGCCGAACATCACGCCGACTTTTTCACGCAGTTGATTTATGAAGATCATCACGGCCTTGCTGCGAGATATGCAGGCGGTCAGTTTGCGCAGGGCCTGCGACATGAGCCGCGCTTGCAGACCGACGTGCGCGTCGCCCATGTCGCCTTCGAGTTCGGCTTTGGTGACGAGCGCCGCTACCGAGTCGAGCACGATCACGTCGACTGCGTTGCTGCGTATCAGCATTTCGGCAATGTCGAGCGCCTGTTCACCGGTGTCGGGCTGCGAAACGAGCAGGTTGTCCAAATCGACGCCGAGAGCCGCAGCGTAGGTTGGATCCAGCGCGTGTTCCACGTCTATAAAGGCTGCCGTGCCACCGAGTTTTTGCGCTTCGGCGATGGCATGCAACGCGAGGGTCGTCTTACCGCTCGATTCGGGGCCGTAAATTTCCGCGATACGTCCGCGCGGGAAGCCGCCGACGCCGAGCGCCAGATCGATCGCGATCGAGCCCGAGGGAACGACCTCGAAAGCCATCCGTTCGCTGAACTCGCCCATCCGCATGATCGAGCCTTTGCCGAATTGGCGCTCGATCTGCGCGAGGGCGTTGCTGAGGGCGGTCTGTCGTTCGTCTTGCGCTGCCATGTTGCTCTCTCCTAACCTTTAGCTTCTGTTATTTTCTCTATCACGATATCGGGTCAGAATGCCAAGTGCCTGGCACTTAAAAAGTCGATTCTTCGAAAAGGGCATCGATAAACTCACCCGGGGAAAACGGCCGCAGGTCGTCCGCGGACTCGCCGAGCCCGACGAATTTTATGGGAACTTCGAGCTCGTCGATGATGGCCACCAGTACGCCGCCCTTGGCGGTCGAGTCGAGTTTGGTCACGACGGCCCCGGTCAGGGCGGACGCCTCGTGGAAAAGTCTAGCCTGCGAGATGGCGTTTTGACCGGTGGTGCCGTCGAGCACGAGCAAAGTTTCGGCGGGCGGGGCGCCCGTTTCACGCTCGATCACCCGGCGCATTTTTTTCAGCTCTTCCATAAGATTGGTTTTCGTTTGAAGCCGGCCGGCGGTATCGACGATCACGACGTCCGCGCAGCGAGATCGCGCGGCTTGCAAACCGTCGAAGACGACCGAGGACGGATCGGCGCCTTCCTTGCCGCGCACGAACGACGCGCCCGAACGCTCCGCCCAAATACCGAGCTGTTCGGCCGCGGCGGCACGGAATGTGTCGGCGGCCACGAGCGTCACGGTCTTCCCTTGCGAACGCAAACGGGTTGCGAGCTTGCCGATCGTCGTAGTCTTGCCGCTGCCATTTACACCGACGATGAGCATCACCGCCGGCGCGCCGGCGAGGTCCAGCTCAGCCCCGGGAAGCGTGAGAAACCGCTCGACGTCTTTTCGAAACCGCGCGACGATCTGATCGCTCGTGCTCCACAGCTCTTGCTTGGCGACCGTTTTAAGGCCGCCGAGGACCTTCGTGGTCGTTGCGACGCCGAAATCAGCGGAGAGCAAAAGCTCCTCGAGTTCTTCCCACACCTCGGGAGTAATGGGCTTGCGCGCCCGGCCCAAGGCCTCGACGCCCGCCAGTGCCTCCCTCGCCATGCCGAACGAGGCCCGGAGCTTAGTAAGCCAGCTCACGGACCTGAGGCTTCGCCCTCATGAATCGAACTCCTGTTCGATTGAAAGGCGCCTCCGCCCATAAGCATTAGCCCGGCGGCACTTTGCGGACGTACTTTTGTTTGAGGGTCGGGTCGCCGTCTCGGATTCCCAGATCGCTTTGGAGCTCACGCAAAAGCTGGCGCAGATGGATGACGGCCTGTGCGTGGATCTGCGAGACACGCGATTCGGAGACGTTGAGCCGCTCCTTGATGTCTTTGAGCGCTTGTCCTTCGAAATAATAGAGCGAGATGACGACGCGTTCTTGCGGCGGCAGTTCGCTGACGGCTTGCACGAGCGCGGTGCGGAGTTCGCGCTGCTCGACGCTCGCGGTGATGTCGACGCCGGCATCTTTGAGCGTATCGGCGAGCGGGATTTGATACCCCTTGTCGCTCGGGAGCGGTTCCTCAAGCGACAGCAGCGACGTGCCGCGCACGCGCTGCAGCAGTGCATGGTATTCCTCGATCGGCATCGAGAGATGCGCCGCCACTTCCGCATCGGTCGGCAGACGTCCGAGCGTGACTTCGAGCTGCCCAAAGGCGCGTTCGATCTCGCGCGCGCGCTGCCGGACGGCCCGCGGAACCCAGTCGAGCGCGCGCAAGGCGTCGATGATCGCGCCGTTGATGCGCGTGATGGCATAGGTTTCGAACTTCACACCGCGGGAGTCGTCGTATTTTTCGATCGCGTCGATCAAACCCACGATGCCATCATTGATCAAATCGTTCAGGTCCACGTTCGGCGGCAGGCTAACGGAGAGTTTCCCCGCGACGTATTTGACGATGTGCAAATACTTGTGGATGAGCTCTTCGCGCGAGTATTCGACGCCGTTGATGCGGTAGCGGCGCTTGCCGCCGCCCGTCTTCACGTGTACCTGATGCGTGGATTTACAGCGGCGTAGAGCAAGTCAACGCCCGTGTTCACAACTACGAAGACGGTCGCAAACAGCAAGATAACGCCGTTGACCAGCGGCATGTCGCGGTTGCCGATCGCGTCAAAAGCCAAGCGACCCACTCCGGGCCACGCAAAGATGTGCTCGGTCAGCACGGCACCGCCGAGCAGCAGCCCCGTCTGCAAGCCCACAATAGTAAGAATGGGAACGAGCGCGTTGCGAAGTGCGTGGTGCAGCAGAACCGTGCGTTCGCTCAAGCCTTTGGCACGCGCTGTCCGGATGTAGTCGCTGCGCAAGACGTCGAGCATTCCGCTGCGCGTGATCTTCGCGATGATCGCCAGCGGGATCGTGCCGAGCGTCAGCGCAGGCAGCACCAGGTGCCAAAGCGCATCGGCCGCAGCTTGCCAGTTGCCTTCCAAGAGCGCATCCAGGACGATGAGGTGCGTGATCGGCGTGACGGTGTACTGCAGCGAGATGCGCCCCGAAATCGGAAAGAGATTGAGCCCGTAATGCGATGGTACCACCGAAAGCAGATAGACAAGCATCCAACCGAGCCAGAAAACCGGAATCGAGACACCCAGCAGCGCGAGGCTCATCGTGAAGGCATCGGCGGCCGAACGGAATTTCACCGCTGCGATAATCCCGAGCGGGATACCGAAGGCGATGGCGACGATCATCGCGCCCAGCGCAAGCTCCACAGTAGCGGGGAAGTATTGTGCGAGCTTCCCGGCCACGCTCTCGTTGTCGACGAGCGACCGGCCGAGATCGCCGCGCGCAGCGTGCGCCATGTAAATCCCAAGCTGGAGGTACCAAGGCTTATCCAGCCCGAGCGATGCGCGCAGAGCAGCGGCCTGAACCGGCGACGCATGCTCGCCCAGCCGGATGGCCACGGGATCGCCCGGAATCGCTTTCATGAACGCGAAGCTCACGATCGTGATCGCGATCAGCACGAGTACCAGCCGCACCAGGCGCACTGCCGCGAATCTAGCCATGCACCGTGCGCGCCGCGAAACGCAGCGCTCGACCGTAGAGAAATGTCTTGTCGCTCAACGAGCGCTCGTGATCTTCCCGCTGTAAAACATCGATGAAGCGCGGCGATTTTACGAGCTCATCAAAGAGCTTCGCGTAGCGCGAGGGCTTGCGTTCGAGAAAGCGCATGAGCTCGGCCCGGTGACGCAACCGCCCGTAGAAGCGTTTGTTTAACCCGGCACCGTAGCGCTCGTAAGCGCGTGCCGGCTGCGCGCGCGTGGAACTGACGGCTTCGGCCGCCATGCGGCCGCTCATAGCAGCTTCATAGATCCCCTCGCCATTGGTGGCGTCGACCAGGCCCGCAGCCGTTCCACCAACCATTGCGCCGGGAACCGCGACGCGCGGACGGGGCGCGCCGCCGTACAGCAAATGACCCTCGAGTTTGGTCGTGAAAGCCGCCGCCGGATAGAGCCGCGCGCGCACCCGCTCCGTGAAAAGGTCGAGCTCTTCGCGCAGCTGCGCGCCGGGCATTTTCCCCATTACGCCGAGACCGATCGCTAAATGATCGCGTTTGGGAAACATCCACGCGACCGTCATGCGCCCGTCGCGCGTGGCGAAATAATGCATCTCGAGTGAGCGGTAAGCGACCGCGTCGGCCGGACGGTCCAAATAGACGCGATATTGAAGCGTTGTTACTAAACCGCCCTGCCATTGCGGATAGGCAAACTCCGTCTCTTCCAACTTTGCGGTCGAGCCCTGCGCAAAAAACACGTTCTGCGCTGCGATGGTTTTCCTATCGCCTGCGCGCGCGTCGGCGTATTCGATCACCACGCGATCGCCTTCGCGTTGCATTCCGCGAAACATCGCGGACGTGCGCACGTCGGCGCCTTCAGCTGCGGCGAGCTTTCCAATAGTTCCATCGAGCTCTTCACGCGTGGTCGTATGGCCAGGAACGATCGTCAGTTCGTATTCTTTTCCAGCCGGATCGAAAAGCGCTAAGCGCGGTGTGTCGCAGTGCACGATCTCCCGCGGCAAGTCGAACGTCGTGCAAAATGCCGGCCGGAGCCCGGCGGCGCAGACGCGTTTTGCGCCGACGACCGAATCTTTCTCAAGCACGACCGTTCCCACGCCGGCCCGCGCAGCTTCGCGGGCGGCAATCCCGCCGGCCGGGCCACAGCCGATCACAAGAAACTCGACGTGCTCCACGTTGTGGTCGTTTCGACGCCTCGTCACGCGCACATGTTTGGCGTGGCCGCCCCGGCCGCCTTACCGGACCGCAAAGAGCGGGAGCATAGGAAAGACGGTCGCGTCGCCTGCGTGCGCTAAGTAGTTGTGGATGCCGAACGCATCCTCGATCGTGCGCAGCAATGAGTAGTGGGTGTAGGGCGTAGGATCCGTTGTGTGCCTCGGACCGTGATTCGTGACGACGATCGTGGGAATGTGGCCGCCGCCCGCGCTTCCCCCGTCGCCTTCATCAAAGGTAATGACGATCGCGGCGTTGGCCAATGATGACCATGCGGCGGAGGCCATGATTTCGCCTACCAGCGTCTTTATCTCGTGGTCGCCCCGGCGTATAAGACCTCGCGTAGTCCAGCAATCGAATGGGTTGCCGCCGATGGCGCCATGCATGTCGTTGCAAAGGTTGGGAACGATCAATGCAAAGTTCGGGATGTTGCCGCTTCGCAGATCGTTTTCCAGCTGAAGAAAACTCACAAGGTGATCGCTGCGTTTCGGATCCTGCTGCACAGATCGAAAGTTGAGAAAGCCCGAATGCTTCGAGGCATACAACCCGAACCGAATCGCAAGCGACCCCGGCTCGGGTAGGGACTCGTAATACCCTTTCCAGGTAAGGCGCGACGATTGCAGCTGCGTGGACAGGTTGGGCGCGTCAATCGTGTGGCCGGGAGACGAGAATGGCGCGTCATCGGCAATGCCAAAGGTTGAGCCGCCGACGATTGCGACATAGTTCGGCTCGCTCGGGTGTGTCTCGGCAGAAAATTGCGTGGCGGTGCCGTATTGTTTTGCCAAGGCAGCAATTACCGGCGCGTCCCGGCCACCCACGATCCGCTCGTAGCTCTTGTTTTCATCGACGATCACGAAAATGTGCGCGTACCTCGGCATGCGCCGATCGCTTCCGGACGGCGCGGCGGCAATCGATGCTGCTCCGATGAGCAGAACTGCGCAGGTAAGCCCGGTTACGCGCGATGCCAATCCTATGCCCACCGCCGGATCGTAAAACAAATCACCGGTAGAGGCAACGGGCGCGGGGAGGCTCGCGATGGCGTAGTGGCTAATTCGCGGCCCCTATGCATTCAGTAAGCGGGATCAGCTCATCGGTCGCCATCTACCTGGGTCTGGGTGCGGGCGCCCTGGCCATTGTGTACGGAATCATCCTTATAAGCTGGGTTCTGGGACGTTCGCCGGGCAACGCCCGCATGCAGGAGATAGCGGGCGCGATCGAAGAGGGCGCGATGGCCTTCCTGCGGCGGCAGTACACGACGATCGGCATCGTCGCGGTCGGCCTGTTCCTCGTGATTCTGTGGGGCCTTCACTGGGAGACCGCAGTTGGATTTCTAGTCGGCGCCGTTCTTTCGGGCGCGGCCGGCTTTATCGGAATGATGGTATCCGTCCGCGCAAACGTTCGCACAGCTGAAGCGGCGCGCAGCGGATTGGGTCCGGCGCTCGCGGTCGCCTTCCGCGGGGGAGCCGTGACCGGACTCCTGGTCGTGGGCTTAGGCATTCTCGCCGTTGCAGGCTACTACTGGATTCTGCTCTCCGTTAATCACGGCAACGAACCGCAATCGCTCGGCGCCATGATCGGCCTCGCGTTCGGCTGTTCGTTGATCTCGGTCTTCGCACGCTTGGGAGGCGGCATTTACACCAAAGCGGCGGATGTCGGCGCCGATCTCGTCGGCAAAGTCGAAGCGGGCATTCCCGAAGACGATCCGCGCAACCCCGCCGTCATCGCGGACAACGTCGGCGACAACGTCGGCGACTGCGCCGGCATGGCGGCCGATCTTTTCGAAACGTACGTCGTAACGACTGTCGCCGCGATGCTGCTCGGCAATTTGCTCCTGGGCACAGTCGCCGGCGCAACCACGTTCCCGATCGTCATCGGCGCGATCTCGATCGTTGCGTCGATCGTCGGCACGTTCTTCGTCGGCATCGGTAAAGTCGATCGGGCAAAGATCATGAACGCACTCTATTCGGGGCTCGGCGTCGCGGGTGTACTGGCGGCCATCGTCTTCTATTTTCTCACCAACCGCGAATTCGGAAGCGGCATCACCATCGGCACCGGCGCGCTGGCGCGCCAGGTCGCCCCGCTGAACATCTGGGGCTGCGCGATCATCGGCTTGGCGGTGACCGGGCTCATTACGTGGATCACCGAATACTACACTGGCACGCAGTATTCGCCGGTGCGCAGAATCGCCAACGCCTCAATCACCGGCCATGCAACGAACATCATCAGCGGCCTGGCCGTCTCGATGCAGGCGACCGCGTTGCCGGGTCTGGTCATCGTTATCGGCATCCTGGCGTCGTATGCGCTCGTGGGATTGTACGGCGTCGGCATCGCCGTTATGGCAATGCTTTCAATGGCCGGGATCATCGTCGCGATCGATTCGTTCGGACCGATCACCGACAACGCAGGCGGCATTGCCGAGATGGCCGACCTGCCGGTGGAGGTACGCGGCGTGACCGATCCGCTCGACGCGGTCGGCAACACGACCAAAGCTGTCACCAAAGGTTACGCGATCGGCTCTGCGGGGTTGGCGGCGATCGTGCTCTTTGCATCGTTCTCGCAAGAGCTCAGCGCTAAATGCGCAGCCATCCATGGCTGCGTCGCCGGCGCGGGTTTGTTCAGCATTGAGTCGCCTTACGTGTTGGCAGGCTTGCTCATCGGCGGAATGCTGCCGTTCTTCTTCTCGTCACTATCAATGGAAGCGGTTGGCCGCGCCGCGGGATCGGTTGTCGAGGACGTGCGCCGGCAGTTCCGCGAGAACCCCGGCATCATGGCGGGGACGACCCGCCCCGATTATGCCAAAACGGTGGATATCGTAACCCGCGCCGCCCTCAAAGAAATGATTCTGCCCTCTCTCATCCCTGTCGGCGTGCCGGTCGTGATCGTTCTGCTGGGAGCGGCCCACATATTTCCCGGAATAAGCGCGGCGCAAGTGATGGGCGGCGTTCTGGTCGGCGCGATCGTGACGGGCTTGTTCCTGGCGATCGCGATGACCAGCGGGGGCGGCGCGTGGGACAACGCCAAGAAATACATCGAGGACGGGCACTTCGGGGGCAAAGGCTCCGACGCGCACAAAGCCGCGGTCACGGGCGACACGGTCGGCGACCCGTACAAAGACACGGCCGGGCCGGCCATCAACCCGATGATTAAGGTCCTCAATATCGTCGCGCTGCTGCTGGTGGCTTTCCTCATCCACTAGCCGCGGCAGGCGGCAAGCGGTTGGTCGCTGCGACGAACGGCCGCGCGGGTACGTACGTTTTATCAAAGTGAGGATGGGCTTGATGAAACGACTCTGGGCAATCGCAGGCGCCGCGGCGCTGGTCTTCGCGTGGTCTGCGCCGGCGCTGGCCTCTCCGCAGGACGACCAAGTCGAAATGCAGATCGGCCAGCAAGAGTACCGGCAGTTGCAACAAAAGGGCGAGATCCTGACGAACTCCCCGTATTACGCTATCCTCAATCCGATCGCGGCGAAAATCAAACGCATCGCCGATCCCCAGTATTTCACCCCGTTCCACTTCATTTTGGTCAATGAGACTTCGCCCAACGCTTTTGCAGTGCCGGGCGGCAACGTGTACGTGACGACGGCGATGATGCGATTCGTCAAGAATAAAGAAGAGCTGGCAGGCGTACTCTGCCACGAAACATCGCACGACATCCATCACGACGTTCTTAACCTCTATCAAAAAGATCAACGCTTGAGCCTTTATGGCACACTGGCTGAAATTCTACTGGGCCGCAACGCGAGCGGACTCGCGAATGCCGTCATCAACATCGCGGCCAATCTTGAGGCGATGCACTTCTCACGACAGGTCGAAGAGAACGCCGACAATAAGGGTGCAATCACGTGCGCGCAAGCCGGTTTAACGCCCTACGGCTTGGTGTGGCTCATGCAAGCTTTCCAGACGTCCAACACCTCAAGTCCGCCGGAAGTCATTTCCGATCACCCAAGTGACACTCACAGAATTGCGGCCCTGCAAAACGAGTTTGCAGGCAGCCCCGGATTGTTCGGTAAGTATAACCAGCAAATCGCGTGCGGCACGCCGCTCAGCTATGGGGGATTATACGACCAATACAAGGGCGGCTGCGGCGTTCCGCGCCGGCAGACCGGCTCTTCGGTGTCGGCTACTCGATCGGGCATCACGCATATCGCGCCGGTACGTTCGTCTACCAAACGCAAGTGCCCGGCCGCCTGGAAGTACTGCTAGTTTGAGGTGGACGCGGCTCGCCTTCATCCTGATCTGCACGGCGGCAACCGCGGCACCGGCCTTCGCACAAACGTCACCGCAGTTTCAGAGTTGCAGCGCAAGCGCAAAGACCCAATTATCGTTGGACAAATGCGCATGCGGCGAGTTAGCGCTGCGCAGCAAACAGATGCAGTCCGTTTATTCAAAGATTCTGTCGGCCGCCGCCGGACAGCGTGCAGCGCTTGCGAAGGCTAAAGCCATGCAGCAAGCCTGGCTTGCGTACGCCTCCGCGTATCTCGAGGCGCTCTATCCGGCCTCCAACAAACAGGTCGAATACGGCTCGATGTATCCGATGGAATCAGCCTTGGCCCACAGCGCCCTCGTCCAACGACACACGGCCGATCTGCAGGGACTGCTGACGAACCTTATGCGCGCGAAGTAACCGCGAACGCCCGTTCTACCATCCACCGGAAGCTCCGCCGCCGCCAAAACCTCCACCGAATCCGCCGCCGCCCATGCCGCCGAATCCACCGCCGCCAGTGCTGCCCCACCCGCCGCTGCTCAATGCGCCTGTTAAGAACCAAAGTCCGGGGTTGCCGCCACCCCGCTGTTTTCGCGCTAGAAAGATAATGAGCCCGAACACCAGGATGAAAATGATCAGCGACCCGATGATGCTCGTCGGCGAGTCGTCCTTGGAGCTGCTGCTCGCTTCGGCTGCTACTTCGTGGCCGATTTGATTCTTGAACGACGGCGTAATCGTGAGCAACATGCGATCGACGCCGGCTTGGACGGCGCCATCGGTATCGCCGGCGCGCATCCGCGGACGGATGGTATCGTTGATGATAAGACCGGAATCCGCATCGGTTAACGATCCCTCGAGCCCATAGCCGACTTCAATCCGGACCTTGCGGTCTTGCATGAACAAGAACAGGATGGCGCCGTCGTCTTTTCCCGGCCGTCCAATCTTCCACGTCTCGGCAGCTTTGATCGTCCAGTCTTCAAGGGGCACATCGCCCGTCGTCTCTCCCATCCAGACGATGATGCGATGACCGGTCGCCTTTTCGTAGCGCTGCAGCTCGGCGTCGAGATTTTGGACCGTCGCGCTGCTTAAGACGCCGGCATTATCGGTAACGTATTGCGCCGGCCTCGGTGGGGCGGTCAGTGCGGTCGCCAGCACCAGCGACGCGATCATTGGGCGCCGGCTTTCGGAAAGTGCGCGCGCAGCTGCTCGCCGGCACGGGCGATGCCGTGCTCCAGCGCGCCCGTCATATCACCCTGCTTGAAGTGGGGCGTCATCTCCTCGACGACATCGCTCCAGAACTTCTCACCTACGCGTTTGTGGATCGCGTCGTCACCGTACACGGCAAACCTGCGCGATTTCGGCGCGACCAGAAAGATGACCGCATTGCGGTGTGGATGTTTGTGCAGCTCCGCTTGATGTAAACTCTCGCGTGCTGCCCCAAGCGCGTCGGCCGTGTCGTGCGGCAAGACGCGGACGGCGACGCGTCCGTTGCTTCCCGCCTCCGCGGACCGGATGGCCGCGTGAATGCGTCCGCTGTCTATCGGCTTCACGGGAAGTTGACTTGCGGTGCTTTCTCGGCTCCGGCCGCGGCCTGAAAGTAGGCTTTGTCGCTAAAGCGCGACCCGAATATCCCGGCGATCATCACGGTCGGAAATGTATTGCGTTTCGTGTTGAACGCCTGCGCCAGTTCATTGTAGCGGCGCCGCTCGACGGATATGCGGTTTTCGGTCCCCTCGAGTTGCGTTTGCAACGTCTGGAAATTCTCGTTGGCTTTCAGCTGAGGATAGTTCTCGACCGTCACCAGCAGGCGCGAGAGCGCGGAACCCAGATTATTCTGGGCTTGCGAGAATTGGGCCATGATCTTCGGATCGTTGGCGGCATTCGCGACCGCCTGCGGCGAGAGTTGGCCGACGCTCGCGCGCGCTTGCGCTACGGCGATGTAGGTGGTCTTCTCGAAGTTCGCGGCGCCCTTGACGGTCGCAACGAGATTCGGAACGAGATCGGCGCGGCGCTGATACTGGTTTTGCACTTGAGCCCACTGCGACTGCACCGACTGGTCCATCGTCACTAGGCTATTATATGTGGATCCAACCATGATCAGGATGACGGCAACAACCGCCAGTACGATCCAGATGCCGTACGAACGCGGCCGGCCTTGAACTTGTCCCATTCTTCCTCCTACGTCGCTTGCGCCGGCGCTTCATCAAGTGCGCGGAACTTGCGATAGATGACCCAGTAAGACGCCAGAATTGCCGAAATACCGAACAGCACGAGCCCGTCGCCGACAACGGTTGCGAGAACTCCCTGAGGCAGCAGCAACCGAATAACGGCCCGTAAAATAAATGCGCCGATCCAGATTACCGCCGTAATCCAGGAAGGTTCCACGTACATGACGTGCGGTTTTTCGGTGCGCCGGACGATGCGGTGCGCCGACATGGCGATGCCCAGCGGAACGCCCAGCACGACGCCGGCGAGTACGGCGACCGCTATCCAAAGCGGCGGGGCGGGGTTGAGCTGCTCGGATGCCCAGATGCTGAAGACCGTAAGCGCGAGGAAAACCATGGGCGTGATGAACAGCCGAACGAGGCTCATCTTCATCGGACGCGAGTAACGGAACAGCACGATGCCCGCGATCACGACGTAGATCGCAAGCTGGCTCCAAACCGAGGGTTGCGGCGGCCCGTGCGCGGCGGGGTTCATCCGGTAAGCCTTTCTACGGAATGAAAAGAGAGGAGCGATGAACGCTCCTCCCCTTTTACTTCGGCCTGCGTTGGCCCCTACTTGATTTCGACTTTGGCGCCGGCTTCTTCGAGTTTTTTCTTGACGGCCTCGGCTTCGTCTTTGGCAACGCCTTCCTTCACCGGTTTGGGCGCGCTCTCCACGAAAGTTTTGGCTTCGGTCAACCCGAGGCTCGTAAGTTCGCGCACGGCCTTGATGACTTTGATCTTCTCGGGTCCGGCCTCGGTCAGAATGACGTCGAACTCGGTCTTTTCGGCTGCGGGTGCGGCAGCAGCGGCACCGCCGCCGGCGGCCATCATGGCAACCGGAGCTGCGGCCGATACGCCGTATTTCTCTTCGAGCTGCTTCACGAGATCGGCGAGCTCGAGGACGGTAAGCTTATCAATGGTTTCGATGATTTCGGCGACTGCCATGATAGGTGTGATTCTCCTTTAAGCGTTCGTAGCCGCGGCTTTTTGTTCGCGGATAGCATTGAGCACGCGGACGAGTCCGCTTTGATTTCCCGACAGGACCGTTACCAAGCCGCGCAACGGCGAGGCGAGCGAACCGACCAGTCTTGCGATGAGTTCCTGCTTTGAAGGCAGCGACGCGAGAACCATGACCTCTTTTGCGTCGACGATGCGGCCTTCGATGTAAGCCGCTTTAATGCCGATCGCTTTCACGTCGTCCGAAAATGTTTTGAGCGCTTTGGCCGGCGCAACCGGATCTTCGCCGGCGAAAACCACGCCGGTCGGACCGGCGAGAAACTGTTCGAGCTTCTTGGCGAGATCGGCCGCCGCAATCGAGAACAGCGTATTCTTCACAACCGCGTACGAGCTGCCGTCTTTGCGCAGCTCGCCGCGCAAGCGCGTGATCTGCTCGACGGTTAGTCCCGTGTAATCCGTGAGAAAGAGATTGGTCGATCCCGAAAGTTTGCGCTGGAGTTCGGCGATCGCGGCTTCTTTTTTGGCTGTCGGCATCTGTCCTCAAAGAATAAAAAACGGCGCTCCATCCGTCCGGAGAGCGCCTGTTGGAAAGCACCGCTTTTACGCGATACGAATCTTCGAGAGCGTCCTCTGCAGCGTATTAAGGGCGGACCCTGCTGCGGTCTTCGGAGCCGTCGGCCATCATAACAGAGGACGGGCAGGCGGCGCAAGGGGCCCCGGGCCGCCCAGTCCAAGCAAGGGCTTATGAAGACAAATCGGCGTTCCTTCTTGCTATCCTCCGCCGCCGCGGTGGCCATCACGGCTGCGGAATCTCCCGCCCGCGCAGCGAACGAGCAAGCCGCAATGACTGCCTCCGACTCCCTGAAAGCGCTCCTAAAGGGCAACGCCCGGTTTATCGCCGGGACCCCCGCGTGTTTGCCGGCCACGGTAAAACGCGCCCAGCTCGCCAACGGGCAGGCGCCCTTTGCGGCAGTACTGGGCTGTTCGGACTCGCGGGTGCCGGTAGAAACCGTTTTCGATCACGAACCGGGCGATATTTTCGTCGTGCGGGTCGCGGGAAATTTTGCCGACCCGGTCGGCATCGGCTCCCTCGAGTATGCGGTCGCGGTTCTTAAGTCGACGCTTGTCATGGTTCTCGGACATTCGTCTTGCGGCGCGGTGAAAGCCGCCACCCAATTCGTCGGCAGCGGCACGACGTTCCCCGGACACATTCAAGGCCTCGCCGCGGCGATCGCTCCGTCTGCCAAAGCAACGCAACATAGCGCCGGGGATTGGGTGCACAATGCCACCGTCGCAAACGTGCACGCCAACGTCGCGAAGCTCAAAGCCGATCCAATCATTGCCGCCAAAGGCGTCGACATCATAGGCGCCGTCTACGATCTCGCGTCGGGGAAAGTCTCGCTCGTCTAGGATCGGCTAGGCGGTTGTCGTCCGAACCTTGTTCGGATCGACTTTCACGCCAGGGCCCATCGTGCTCGTCAGAGTGATGCTGCGAAGATAGGTCCCTTTCGAAGCAGCCGGCTTGGCGCGGATGATCGCATCGAGCAGCGTCGTCACGTTCTCGGCCAACTGATTCTCGGCGAAGCTGGCTTTGCCGACGATCGTGTGCACGATCGACGCCTTATCCAAACGGTACTCAACCTTACCGGCTTTGATGTCGCGCACCGCGGCGCCGATATTCGGCGAAACCGTGCCGGCTTTCGGATTGGGCATCTTCTGCGCGAGGATGCGGCCGAGCTGCGAACCAACCGGTCCCATCATATCCGGCGTCGCCACCGCGACGTCGAAGTCGGCGAAGCCGCCTTTTATTTTGTCGATCAGATCCTGTTCGCCGACGAAATCTGCACCGGCGGACTCGGCCTCTTTGGCCTTGTCCCCCTTAGCGAAAGCGACGACGCGAACGGCGCGCCCCGTTCCGTGCGGAAGCAAAACCGTGCCGCGCACGTTCTGTTCGCTCTTCTTAGGGTCGACACCCAAACGGATGTGTGCCTCGATCGTCTCGTCGAACTTTGCGTTCGCGTTTTTCTTGACGAGCGAAACGGCTTGGACCGTATCTAACGCTTCGGCGGGATTATAGCTCTTCGCCAGGTTGCGGAAACGCTTGCCGTGCGTGCGAGCCATCAGCCTTCCACCTCCACGCCCATCGAGCGGGCGGTACCGGCGATAATCCGTTTGGCCATGTCGATATCGTTAGCGTTCAGGTCGGGCATTTTTGTTTTGGCGATCTGCTCGACTTGCGCTTGCGAGATTTTGCCGACCTTATCCCGATTGGGTTCTTTCGAACCGGACTCGATTTTCGCGGCCTGTTTTATGAGGAATGAAGCCGGCGGCGTTTTCGTGATAAACGTGAACGTGCGGTCTTCAAAAACGGTGATTTCCACCGGAATGATCATGCCCGACTGCGAGGCGGTACGTTCGTTGTACTGCTTGCAGAAATCCATGATGTTCAAGCTGTATGGACCGAGCGCCGGGCCGATCGGGGGCGCCGGGGTGGCCTTTCCGGCCGGAATTTGCAGGCCGATCTTGCCCACAACTTTTTTTGCCATCTCTTCGTCCTTTCAAGACTCCCCCTACTATCGGGACGCGACCGGGGTCGCTTCGCGCCCGAAAATGCTATTTGGCGGGACTATGTAATCCGAATTCGTTGCCTTCGAAATCCTTGAACTCCGCCCAGCCGCCCCAGGGTTCCGTCCGGGGCTGTTCCGTGATCTCGACGCCCTTGGCTTTGAGCGCTTCGGCCGTTCTTACAACGTCGCCGCACTCGATGATGATGTCGGTATCGCCGGCGCCGTCTTCTTTAGAGAGTTGAATGTTCGTCTGGCCGTCTCCGCCCGGAGCGACGCTCACCCAACGGCTCTCGCCCATCGGCGCGTCCGCCGTGCAGACCCAACCGAAGTTGTCCATGAAAAAAGCCTTGGCGCGATCTTGGTCTTTGACTTTGATCGAAACGATTCCGACGTACGGTTTCATTAGACTTTCTCAATCTGGTAGAACTCGAGCTCGACCGGCGTTTCGCGGCCGAAGATCGAGATGAGCGCGCGCACTTTTTCCTTCTCGGGTTGGATCTCATCGATGAGCCCGGTGAAGTCGAAGAACGGTCCCGACGTGACTTTGACGCGATCGCCTTTTTTGAAGTCGATCTTGAGTTTGGGCGTTTCGATGCCCATCTGCTTGAGAATCGTCTTGACTTCTTTGTCTTGCAGCGGCACAGGTTTTTCGCCCGCGCCCGGACTGCCAACGAAACCAGTTACACCCGAGGTATTGCGCACGACGTACCAGGACTGATCATCCATGTCCATCTCGACCAATACGTAACCGGGGAAGACTTTTTTCGGCGTAATCTTGCGTTTGCCGTCTTTGAACTCGACTTCGTCTTCCATCGGCACGAGCACGCGGAAAATCTTGTCTTGCATGTTCATCGAATGGATGCGCCGCTCGAGGTTGGCTTTCACTTTGTTCTCGTAACCCGAGTACGTGTGGATCACAAACCAGTTTTTGCGGCTGTCCTTGGCCTTTGACTTGGGCTCGCCGTCAGTCGCGGGCACGCCGTCGCTCGCCGGAACTTCCGCGTTTTCGAACCGTGCAACTTCCGTTTCGGGTGATTCGAGATCGGCGCTCACCGCGCCGTTGCTTTGCACGCCGTCACCCTGCGTGTCCTCGTAAGCCTCGGCCGCTTGCGCGGGCGTCTCTTGCACGCCGGATGCTTCAGAAAGCGCTTCCGCTTCCGATTCGTGACTGGAGAATTCGATCATGATGTAACCGGCGGGTGAATGAGTGAAAACATTTGTGCAAAGACCCAATCGCAGCCGTATGTGTACAAGCCGACGGTGACGACGAGCACGACGGTCAGAACAGTCGCGGAGATCCACTCTTCGCGTGTCGGCCAAGTGACGCGGCGAAGCTCGAGCCAAACTCCGCGAACGAATTCGCGTGGATTTGGCCGGTTAGATGTCGTCGTTTGTACTTTACTCATGATAAATAATCTTTAGAAATTGGCAGGGCGGACAGGACTCGAACCTGCAACCGACGGTTTTGGAGACCGCAACTCTACCAATTGAGCTACCGCCCTCCGCCTATTTGGTCTCCTTGTGCGGCTTATGGCAGCGGCAAAAGCGGCAGTACTTGCTCAATTCGAGCCGTTCCGTCGTTTTTTGTTTGTTCTTTTGCGTGTTATAGTTCCGGCGTTTGCACTCCGTGCACGCCATCACGACCATCACGCGATTTTCTTTTTTCGCCACTTGTACAAGCCTCTGGACCGACGAGCCACATTAAATAAACGGACCCGCAAGTCCGTTGTGGGGCTGATTATAGCACCGGGGGAGGGGGTCCGGCAAGCAAGCGATGAGGTCGTGCGCCCGGACGGAATTGAACCGCCAACCTCGGCCTTAGGAGTGCCTTGCTCTATCCAATTGAGCTACGGGCGCGCGCCTACGGCTCCTTACCCCCGCCTTCGGGCCTGCCCTGGGTCTCTTGGCGAGGGCTTCGATCGCGGGCGCCAAAAGAGCGGCACGTGCAGGCGGTAGACTATGCGTTGCTGGAGCGCCAAGTCAGCGCTCTCCTCGAAGAAGAGCGCGATTTTATTGCCAATGCGGCGAATTTCGCGGCATTCTTTTACACCGAGGTCCCGGCGATCAACTGGGCCGGTTTTTACTTGCCGGCGCCCAACGGCTTAGTGCTCGGTCCTTTCGGTGGAAAACCGGCCAGCTCGCGCCTGCCCGCGGGCCACGGTATCTGCAACCGAGCGTTCGATGAGAAGCTGACGATCGTTGTGGACGACGTCAGCCAAGAAGCGGATCATATCTATTGCGACTCGGCATCGAAATCAGAGATGGTCGTACCGCTGCTCGTGGGCGGCGAGGCGCGCGGCGTTTTCGATATCGACAGCCCGGAGCTGGCGCGTTTCCGCGCGGAAGATCAAGCCGGTATCGAGGGGCTCGTTGCCGCTTTCTTGGAAGCGACGTCGATATAAGCTAAGAGCTCTTTCCCGAAGTCTCCGATGACTGTGAGCGCGGAGAGATCGATCGGCGTGAGCGGAAGCTGCAGGACGAGGGCATCGCGCCCTTCGAGCGCCCACGGAGCCGCCCCCGAGAAAAACAGCCCGCAAGATTCCGCAACGGTAGAGAGACCCGGCGTGGCCGGATCTTCGAGCGGCAGCCGTACGTAAATGGCGCCCAAGTGCGCGAGAGATCGCAGGTCTTCGATGTTCTGCCGAAGCGAGGTGGCACTATCGGTGCCGACTCGCGTGACGTCGATCGTCGCGACGGCATCGGAGCGATTCATCGTTGTTCGCATCGCGCCGTTTCCCGAAGCCGGTTCGGGTCCGGCGAACTCGGCGAGGATGCCGAGATTTTGGTAGATCTTCGCCAAGATGTGCGCGTGGGGTTGCGGCGCATAGAGGACGCGCGGCGCCGGTGTCTTCAGTATCTTATAATACAACATCGTGCTTTGCCGCTGTGAGGTAGCGGAAAGCTCCATGTGCTTGGCCAGAAAGCTGCGCGGGGCGCAGGCCAGCGTAATCGCAGTCGCTTTCGCGCCGAAACTTTCGCTCGCGTGCTGGGTGCGCCCGTGATCGGTAACGGGTTCGGAGAAATACGCCTCCAGGCCGGCGCGCTGAGCTTCTTTCTCCATCCCTTCGCGAAGTTTATTGAGCAGATCGCGTCCGCGGTGTGCGGGCAGAACGATCGCTCCGCAGCCGTCGCCGATCGGTTGATCGAGTTCACGCGACAGCGCGTAGTGGCCGGCGATCTCGCCGTCTTGGCCGACCGCGACGGTTGAAATGTACCGGCCGGAAGCGTTCAGCGCCGCCAACCTCCGCGGCTCGTAGACTGCCGGGAAATCGTAATGGTAGCCATACGTTAAATAGAAAGCGCGCGCGACCGCCCGCGCGTCAGCCGGTTCGAAACGGCGGATGCTGTATTCTTGCGGTGGCGCGAGTGGGACATCGTCACTTGCGGGCGGCGCTTCTTCGCGCTGGGCGGACGGCGCGTGGTTCATGACAAGCTCGAGTTCGCTTCCGGACGCTCCGTGCACGTGCCAGTGCATCGCATCGACCTTCGCGGCGATCTGCGTCCAGGCCGGATCGCGCCGCGCTCCCGCGCTGTCCAGCGGTAAACCGCGTTCGCGGATACGCACCCGCAGCTGATCGGGCATCGTTTGCAAGATCACGCGGACCGGTTCGCTCGATTCGACCATGGCCTGCTCGACAATCGCTAGGAATCCGCCGGCGGCGGCGGTCGTGAGATCGTCGTGGCGCGCGGGATCGAGTTCTGCGCGTTCGCATGCGTCGGCTACGGCCGCCCGCACCAACGGCGCAAACGCGGCATCCGGCGGAACGGCGAGCTCAACTCTAAATTGCATGCGTGGCCTTTCAGCCGAGGAAAATGGAGCCGTCGGTGAGGATTGAACTCACGCTCTTTGCATTACCAATGCAATGCTTTACCACTAAGCTACGACGGCATTTCCACTGCACCGGGCCGATACTCCGCAGCCGCTGCCCCTCCCTACCTGGCTCCAAGAGATATCGCTCCGCCCAGCGGACTTTCTTTTCTTGACGGTTTTTCGGCGGCGCGATTCTCAGCCAGCCTGAGTAAGCCGCAATGTCGGCCAGTGGTACTAGATATGTACGCTCAACGTCGGGCAGTAGACTGCACATAAGTCGATTTCACCGGCTGCATGCTATAGCAAGCGAATAGGATTGCGCCTTTACGCAAACGGCCCGTCTTCACCTGAACCCTGTAAAGCGCATTATCTTTCCCGGCAATCAAATCGTAACGATGGTTTTCGCCGAACGGAATTGACACGAAATATCCGGCGCGCATGAGCGCGCCGAGAACCATGATTTCCGAGAGATCACCTATACGCTTCGTGTTTCGCCTGGTACGTGACTCGCATCGGTAAGCGGCTCTTTGCGCTCTTTCGGAAATGCGAATGCATGAAACACTTTATGCCCGCAGAGAGATTTCTGCGGCATTGCCAAGTTATGGCGAAACTTGGAGCGGGCGGCGGGAATCGAACCCGCGCTGTTTGCTTGGAAGGCAAAAGCACTACCACTATGCAACGCCCGCGAAATCTGGTGGGCAGGGCTGGATTCGAACCAGCGTACAGCGTTAGCTGGACAGATTTACAGTCTGTTGCCTTTAACCACTCGGCCACCTACCCATATACAGGCGCACCAGGGTACGTCGCGCCCGGCCGCGAGTCCTGTGAGCGCTATTGTATCATTCTAATCCGATTTACCGCCTTCGCTAAAGTCCGCCTAATGAAGATGGGAACTTCCTGAGTTATAACTGAAGCAAGCACTCCGCTACTCATGGAGCTTCCGCAATGAAAACCAGACATCTCCTCATCCTCGCGGCGTTTCTTACCTCGACGCTGACCGCATGCGGCGGCGGCGCATCGGGCTCCGGTTCGGTGACCCCGTCCGGCGGCGCCGCCAGCCAGTCCTCGCAGACCCAGACCGAGGACGCAATCTCCTCGACCGAGGCCGTAGGAACGCCCACGCAAGACTTCGCGAATTTCAACGACTCGACGAACTCACCGCTGCAGTCAATCGCAATCCAGCCGCAGAGCGCGGTGACGCCGGCTGTGAACGGCACGTGCAGCAACGGTGTGAAGTTCTTCGCACCGGACAAGAACGGCGATCCAAATTCGACCGAAACGCAGTTTTTCTACGACAACGCTTGCGCCGGACTCGCACGCGATGTCGTACGCATCTGGACGTCGACCGGAGCGAATTCGGAAAACGTCGCGCGGACGACCAAGATGTACGCGCTCAATTCTTCGACCCCTTATGCGACCGGAGTCGAAGCCGTCAGCTTCGTCAATGCGACCTTCGATCAGTACGGCTATCCGATTCTCAAGAACGGCTTCGCCCGCTCACAAACCGGCGAACTCGACCTTGCAACGCTCAAGACCATCGATCAAGACAGTGAATTCGTGCTCGCTCCGGCTTCGGGAAATACGACCACCTTCTGCTCGGACGAAGCCGGCTACAACGAGACCGGCTACGCCTCGCTCGGCACCACATTCGGCTGGTCGGGTTTGCTGCCCAACGGGACACGCACCGTGAACGGCGATGGTTCGGTCACCTGGCAATCTACCCACACGGGCGCAACGTTCTCCGGCGCGATTGGCTCGCTTTCCATCCACAGCGCCAACCGCAACACGGCGTGTCCGATCACAACGCCGATGTTCGCCATCGCCGGCGGCACACTCAAAGGCTCGTTCAGTATCCCGATCAGTGCCACGTATTTGCGCGGCGTTCTCACTAATCTCACGATTACGAACGCGACGCTGCTCAACGGCAACACGCTTAACGTCACAACGAACGTCAGCCTCCAGCCGCCCGACCCGCATTTCATCTCCGGGACACTGACCAAGAACGGCGCCACCATTGCGACCTTCAACGTCAACGCATTCGGCGACGGCGTGCTGACTGTAACGGCAAGCGGTAAACAGTACATCATTAACGACTGGCACGTCGTCAAATAGTCGGGACGTCTCCTCCCGAGACAAGAAGGCCCGCTCCGTGCGGGTCTTCTCTTTTTATGTAGCCGCGACACGAGGTGACGGGTCGCGTTCCGGTCGAGGTCGAGCATATCGATGGCAATTGGCAAAACAATCTTTTCTCAAATCTGACGATTCTTTGCCCAAACTGTCACTCGCTGACGAGAACATTTCGCGGGTTGAACCGAGGAAAAGGGCGACCATACCGACTGGGGGTCGCGCTAATCCTCACGGAACAGGGCAGCGCTCTATAGAGCAGAAGTCGAGGGTGGCGCGACTGCCGGTTGTAGTGGACCCGCAAGGACGGCACTGGCAGTTACCGTTGCTCTTGCCGACGTAGCTCAGATTGGTAGAGTCTCCGATTTGTAATCGGAACGTCGTGGGTTCGAGTCCCACCGTCGGCTAAAATACTTTATGCAGCCAATAAAACCGAAGTGGTCTGATTCCGGACTCGTGCTCGTTTGCGAACGGTGCGCGAAAGAGCGTATTCCCGAGGAAGACCCGGACAAAGCCGTGGAGATCGGTGACTTCCACCTCCGTGACTGGCTCAAGGACCGACTCAAAGCCGACGGCTTGTGGGGAAAGATCCGAGCAGTCAGTACGAGCTGCATGGACGTCTGCGCGCGCCGCCATGTAACAGTAGTGATCGATCCCAAGACCGCAGGCAAAGAAGCGCAAGCCTTCATCGTCGATCCACTTGCGGACCGAGAGGCGCTCTATGCGGAAATCGTGAAGCGCCTGGGATGAACGAACAGAAAATTCCGCTGCGCGGACTCGACGTCGTCTTCTATACCGTCAAAGACATGAAGCGGGCGCGCGCCTTTTACGAAGGCCTCTTCGATTGGAAGACCGGAATGGAATCCGACTATTGGGTGGAGTACGGCTTGCCCGACGGCGCGACGTTTGCCTTAGCGCAAGATCCCTCCGCGGGTTGGAAGGAAGGCCACGGTATCATGTTCGGCGTCAACGACATGACCGAAGCCTCAGAACGGGCGAAGCAACTCGGCGGTACGATCACCGATCGCAAGTTCGAAGGCGAGTCATGCGGCGCTACGGAGTGCATCGACACGGAAGGCAACTACATCTACCTGCATCAGCGCAAGTAGCCGCTGCAAAAGTTACGGCAGTTCGATCTCCGAGAGGTTCTTCTCAATCTTGCGCTTGACGCGCTGCAAGGCGTTGTCGATCGACTTGACGTGCCGGCCGAGGTCGCGGGCCATCTCCTGATAGCTCTTGCCCTCGAGATACGACAGCAGTACCTGCGATTCGAGCTCCGAAAGGTTTTCCTGGATCCGCTCCTTGATGTCTTGCGACACTTCTTGGTTGATCACCAGCTCTTCGGGATCCGACATCTTGTTCGACGCCATCACGTCGAGCAGCGTGCGTTCGCTGTCTTCATCGTAAATCGGCTTGTTCAGCGAGATGTACTGATTGAGCGGGATATGCTTCTGACGCGTTGCCGTCTTAATCGCGGTGATGATTTGCCGCGTAATACAAAGTTCGGCGAACGCGCGGAAGCTCGACAACTTGTCGGCTTTGAAGTCGCGGACGGCTTTATACAAGCCAATCATTCCTTCTTGAATGATGTCTTCGCGGTCGGCGCCGATCAAGAAATAGCTTTTCGCTTTTATGCGGACGAAATTCTTATACTTGTTGAGGAGGAATTCCATCGCGAGGTTGTCGCCCGATTTAGCTGTTGCGACCAAGTCCTCGTCTACCCGCTCGTGATAGTCCAACGGCTCCGAGACGGGTTGGGTCATCGCCATAAGTGCCTCTACCCTTTTGAACCGATGTGGGCAAATCGCGGGCCGGAGCCCGTCGAGCGCCACACATCTCGCCCAAGTATAAAAGGGTACTCCTTGCGCCGTCAAGGACTTCGACCGTTCAGACCCCTCTTCGCTGCCTGACTGCCTCGTAGAGCAGTACGGCCGCGGCAACCGAAGCATTCAGGGAAGCGACCTTCCCGAGCATCGGAATCCGAACCCGGAAGTCGCACTCCTTGCGGGCCACCTGCGAGAGGCCCTGGCCCTCGGCTCCGATGACCAGCGCCAGATCGCCGCCCAGATTTGCCTTATCGTACTCGACGCTGGAGTCACCCATATCGGCTCCCGCAATCCAGATTCCGGCCTTCTTCATCTTGCGCAGCGTCTCGGCGACATTGCTGACGCGCGCGATCGGCAAGTGCGCGGAAGCGCCGGCGGAGGCTTTTCGAACCGTGGCGTTCACGCCGGCCGAACGCCGTTCCGGTAAAACGAGCGCGTCGGCGCCCGCGGACTCGGCCGTGCGGATGATCGCCCCCGCGTTGTGTGGATCGGTAATGTGATCGAGCACAACATACAGCGCCGGGCTGTTGCGTTTCGCAAGCACGCCCTCCAGTGTTTCATAGGGAAACGGCTCGCCGACCGCCACCACGCCTTGATGCGCTTTGTACGGAAATTGCGTGAAGAAGCGCCGATCTTCAAAACGGATCTGCGTGCCGCGCTCGGCAGCGAGATCCAGCAGCTTACGTATGGCCGGATCGCGCCGGCGTTCGCCCGACACGTGAATGCGTCGAAGATTTTCGCCTGCGGCAAGCGCTTCTTCGATCGCGTGCACGCCGTAGACGGCGTCGTCGAGATCTACGCGGGCTGCCACGTAGTGTCCCCGCCTTGCTCGTCGCGCAGTTCGACGCCGCAGCGCAGCAGCACGTCGCGCAGACGATCCGATTCCTTCCAGTTTTTCTCGGCACGGGCGCGCGTCCGTAGGCGAATAACTTGCGCGATCGCACTCTCGGGCGTCTCTCGGCTGAGCGCGATTTCCGATCCCAGTTCGTCATGCAGGCAATCCAAAAAGCCCGCCCGCAGCTGACGCGGGGCGTCGGCTAGCCACGAATCGTCCGGCTTGATCCCTAGCATCGCCAGCGCATAGCTGAGCTCGGCGCCGTTTGCGGCTTTCGGATTGGCGATGTACCCAAAGACTTCCGAAAGCGCTTGCGACGTGTTGAAATCTTCATCGAGCGCGGCCTCGATCTCTGGCATCAAACTTCCGTCGCGTCCTTCCCCCCGCTCGAGTTCGCGCCAGCATTCTTTGATGCGAGTCAAAGCCGTAGTCGCCGCCGTCATGGACTCGTCGGTGAAATTCATCACCTTGCTGTATCCGGTTTGCAAGAATGCCAGCCGCACCGCCTGGGGATCGAAGCGTTCCAGCAAATCGGCCAGCGGTTCGAAGTTTCCGAGCGACTTGCTCATCTTGCGGCTTTCGAATTGCACCAGTCCGCCGTGCAGCCAATAGTTCGCCATCGGCGGATGCTTCATCAACGGTTCGCTTTGGGCGATCTCGTTTTCGTGATGCGGAAAAATCAGGTCCGCGCCGCCGCCGTGGATATCGAAGCCCTCGCCATCGGGATCGAGCAGGGCGCGGGACATCGCCGAGCACTCGATGTGCCAGCCGGGCCGCCCGTCTCCCCAGGGCGACGGCCACGTCGGTTCGCCCGGCTTGGCAAATTTCCACAGCGCAAAATCGAGCGGATCGTCTTTGAACTCGTCCACCTCGACGCGCGCGCCCGCTTCTAAATCCGTGACGTTGCGCCCGCTGAGCGCTCCGTAGCCCGAAAACTTTGCAACCCGGTAGTAGACGCCGCCGTTGGAAACGTAGGCATAACCCTTGTCGACGAGTTCGCCGATCATCTCCACAATCTGCGGAACGAAGCGCGTGGCGTAGGGCTCTTCGTCCGGCTGACGTACGCCCAATTTGCGCATCGACTCTTTGAACGACGCGTAATAGCTGCCGACGATATCGTACCAGTGCTCGCCCGTCTCTTTCGCGCGTTCGATACTGCGATCGTCGATGTCGGTGACGTTCTGCACGAACGTTACATCGTATCGCAGATGCTCGAGATAGCGGCGGAGCACGTCGAAAAACAGAAACGATCGCGCGTGACCGGCATGCGCCGCAGCCGAAGGCGTCAGCCCGCAGACGTAGATACGCACGTGCGGCGGCCGCAGCGGCTTGAACTCCTGGAGACTCCGCGTACGCGTGTTGTACAGCTTCACGCTAAATCACCCAGGTCCAATTGGCTTCTTCTTCGGCGGGCGCGCTAACCGGAACGCCGTCCTTCATGACAATGCGCGCGGGGACGCCGACTGCAGTCGCGTTGGGCGGCACGTCTCGCACCACGACCGAACCGCCGCCGATCTTCGCATTATCGCCGACGGTAATCGCTCCCAGCACGGCGGCTCCCACGCCGATCGTCACATTGTTTCCCAAGGTCGGGTGACGTTTGCCGTGCGCCAGGCTCGTCCCGCCAAGCGTTACGCCCTGGTAGATCGTGCAGTTCTCGCCGACCTCGGCGGTTTCACCGATGACGACGCCCATTCCATGATCGATGAAAAAGCCGCGGCCGATGTGCGCGTTGGGGTGAATCTCAATTCCGGTGAAAAAGCGGTTCACATTGGAGAGCCACCGCGGCAGCAGCGGGATGCCGCTGCGATGCAGCGCGTGGATGAAACGGTGCGCCGCCACTGCATGGAATCCGGGATAGGAAAGCACGACATCAAGCATTCCGCGCGCAGCGGGATCGCGCTCCAGAGCAGCTCGCAGATCCGATCCGATCGCGGAAAACACGTCATCCATGCAGTGGACGTTCTCCATGGATCGGCTCGAACGGCTTTCCGTCCGGGCCGAAAGCCAGCGGCTGCAAGCCGCGGCCGTGCAGCAGGCGCGAATTGACCGCACCGATGCGGATCAAAATTCGATCATGCCCGAGCAACGGAAAAAGCAGGTTTAGCGGCGGCCCCTCTCTTTCACCCGTGAGCGCCAAGCGCGTTGCCAGCAGCGCATCTTCAGGCGAAAGACCGAACTCTTTTGCGATTTCAGAAAGGTCGCGATCCACCGGCAAACCGCGCAGCTCCGGCTGCTGATCCACGTATTGGCCGACTGAGTCGACAAAAAAGAGTGTATCTCGAGAACGCAACCGCTCCAACTCGAGCGCCGGAATGATACATGCCTCCGACCGCAGCGCGCCGACGAGCGGCCGCGCGGTTTCGATCGAGCTGTCGGGATAGGCTTGGAGAAAAGTCTCGATCCATTGCCAAGCGGCGGCGGGTACCGGGTCTTCCAGAAATCCCCAGCGTTGCATCGCTGCCGCGAGCGCTTGTGGTTCCAACACGTTAGAGCGTTTCGATCAGCGCGACCGCGGAGGCGGCCACGCCCGTGCCGTCCCCGGTGTAACCCAGGCCTTCACTGCTTTTCGCCTTCACGCTGACCTGCCCGGTGGAAATCCCCAAACTGCGCGCGATATTCTCTCGCATCCGTTCGACAAACGGCGCCAGCCGCGGCGACTCCAGCACGATTGTCGCGTCCACATTTTGGATGGAGTAGCCCGCGCGCTGCACGTCTGCGGCGCATTGCGCGAGCAGCTGGAGCGAATCGGCGTTTTCCCAACGCGGATCTGAGGCCGGAAAGCGTCCACCCAGATCGCCGATCGCCGCCGCGCCCAGGATCGCGTCGCTCACCGCGTGCGCCAGCACATCGGCATCCGAGTGTCCGATGGCGCCGCGATCGCTTTCGATATGCACCCCACCCAGCACGAACTTTCGACCGAGCTCCAGACGGTGCGCGTCGAAACCGAACCCGGCGCGCATTAACGGGCGTCCGCAAAGCGGCGGCGGAGAATATCTTCGGCGCGCGCCAAGTCCTCCGGCAGCGTCACTTTGAAATTGTCGGGAGAGCCCGGCACGATCTGCACCGTGACCCCGATGCGTTCCAGCAGCATCGCGTCGTCGGTAGCGGAAAAATGATCGCGGCGCGCGGCCTCGTGGGCCAAACGCATATCCGCAAGCGTCGCAAATTGCGGCGTCTGCGCGGCCCAAAGTCGTTCGCGCGGCGAGGTTTCTTTCACGATACGCGAATGCGGCTCCACGATCTTCACCGTATCGACCACCGGCACGGCGAGCAAACTTGCGAAGCCGTCGCCGATGATCTGCATGCCGTTGCGCACGATCTCCGCGTTGATGAGGGGGCGCGCCCCGTCATGGACGAGCACGGCGTCGCACCCGTCGGGAACCGCTCGCAGTCCCTCATAGACGCTGGCCTGCCGCGTTGCGCCGCCGGGCACGACCGCCGAACACTTCGTGCCGCCGGCATGTGCGGCGAGCGCCGAGATCTCTGTCAGCCATTCGCTTTCGGTGACGACGACGACCGCATCGACTTCGGGCATCTCGGCGAACGTGCGAATCGACCATGCGAGCATAGGCCTTCCCGCGATCTCGAGCAATTGCTTGGGCCGGCCGAATCGCGTTCCCCGGCCTGCCGCGACGACGATGGCGGTCCACGACGGCGGGCGGCGCATCAGTTCGGCACGTCCTTTCGCGCTTTTGCGAAGATCATGCGGCCGGCCACTGTTTGCAAGACGCTCGAAACCACCACGTCGGCCGATTCACCGATGAGCCGTCGCCCGTTTTCCACCACGATCATCGTTCCGTCGTCGAGATATCCGACGCCTTGATGGGACTCTTTGCCATCGCGAATCACCTGTATGTGCAGTTCTTCTCCCGGAAGAACGACCGGTTTGACCGCATTTGCGAGCTCGTTGACATTGAGCACCGCAACGCCTTCGACGTGCGCGACACGGTTAAGATTATAATCGTTGGTGACGAGTTTGCCGCCGAGCTCGCGTGTCAGGCGTACCAGCTTTGCATCCGCTTCGCGGACGCCATCGTAATCGATTTCGCTGATTTCGAGTGAACCGAGCTCTTGCAGCCGGTTGAGGACGTCTAGTCCGCGGCGTCCGCGCGTCCGCTTGAGTGCGTCGGCGGAATCCGCGACCGCCTGCAGCTCGCGTAAGATGAAACGCGGCAAGATGAACGGACCCTCAAGAAATCCGGCCTGCAATATCTCCACGATGCGTCCGTCTACGATAATGGAGGTGTCGATAATCTTCGGGACACTGCCGGCGGCTACGTTCGACGCCGCCAGCGAAAGCGGCACGATTTTCCTCGAGCCTACGCGCGCGCCCAGGTAAGCGAAAAAAACGCTCAGCACGATGTAGAGCAGAATAGCGACGTAACTTCCGGATCGTCCGGTCGTCGAGATGAATTCGAAGAGAACGCTGCGGATGAGGAAAGCGATCACGAGGCCGGCGATCAGACCGATCGCTCCCCCGGCAATTTCGTACGGCGCCAGCCGCTCGATCGCGCGCTCGATCGCGTTGAGTTCTTTTTCGAAGATGGTCTGCGCGGCCGGCGCCAAGAAAAGTCCGAGTAATGCGCCGGCGAGCGGAACGCCGATCGTGAACGCGAGCTGCAGACTTTCGGCTGCGAAATGAGACGCCACGAGATAGACATACGCCTCGCGTCCCAATAAGAATCCGGTAATGGCAAAAACGACCGCAAAAACGGCGCGAAGGATCGCGGCGGCGACGTGGGGGCCTAAGGAAGCGTTATGAACGTTGCGCATATGTCGTTGGCTACGAATCGACCGCGCTTGGTCAGCCGCGCGCCGGCTGCATCGACCTCGAGCAGTCCCGCCGCGCGATACGGCTCGACGATTGAAGCGTAGTATTCCAAAAATTCCAACCCGTAACGTTCTTTGAAGGCTGCAAACGACAGCCCCTGCGCGGTGCGCAGGGCCAGCATAACGGCCTCCCCGGCGCGCTGCGCCCCTTCCAGACGTTCGGATTGGTCGGGAATTTTACGCCTCTCCGATGCGGCGGACACATACGCGTCCAAGTCACGCGTGTGCGTCGAACGCACGCCGTTCCGGTACGATGCGGCGCCGACGCCGAAGCCGGCGTACTCGCCGTTGGTCCAATAGTTTGCGTTGTGCGCGCAGTGATGTCCGGGACGGGCGAAGTTGCTGATCTCGTAGTGTTCGAAGCCCGCCCTCTCCAGGGTATCGATTGCCATCTCATAGAGGTCGGCCTCCAAGTCCTGATCGGCGAAAGCTGCCGGTTCACGATCGCGCCAAACCGCGTACGGTGTTCCTTCTTCAACCGTCAAACCGTAAACGGAAACATGATCCGGCGCAAGCGCGATCGCCGTCTCCAGCGAGGCCCGCCAACTCTCTTTGGTCTGCCCCGGAACCGCGAACATCAGATCGAGGCTTACACTGCCAATTCGGGCCGATCGAGCGGCCGCAATCGCGGCGCGCACTTGCGCGTCATCGTGGTGCCTCCCGAGCGTCCGGATCTCCATTTGCACAAACGATTGCACGCCGATGGACAGACGCGTCACGCCCGCAGCCGCGTACGTTTCTAAAACACCGGCCGTTACCAGCTCCGGGTTCACTTCAATCGTCACTTCGGGCGGCCGCGCGCCCGGAAATTTGGATGCGATACGCGCCAGCAAAGCGGCGATCGCTTCCGGCGCATACGTGTTCGGTGTCCCGCCTCCCAGAAACACAGTGTGTTCGCCATCGCCCGCCGGCGCCGCATCGATCTCGCTGTGCAACGCGTCCATGTAGCGCCGCGCCGCGCTTTCCTTATGCGGCCACTTCACGAAATCGCAGTACGGGCAAATATACGGACAGAACGGCAGGTGTACGTAGATGCCGGTCATTGCGCCGAGAACACTCCGACGGCTCCGGGACCGCCGTGCGTAGCGATCACCGGGCCCGCTTCGAGTACTTCTAGCAATCTCGGCTTGGCGCCGGCGAAGCGTTGCTCGAGCCGCTCGCGCACCGTTTCGGCAAGCGCGGGCGCGTTCGTATGCATCACCAAGAAACGCCCTTCCGGAATTTCACGCACGTTTTTTAGCGCCAAGTCGATCATCGCCTCTTCGGCCCGTGCAAACGTCCGGACTTGCGCTTCGGCGACAACCTCTCCGTCATGCAGTGAAATGACCGGTACGATCTTCATCAGCGTCCCGATCGCAGCCTGGGCTTTTCCAATCCGTCCGGTTCGCACGACGTGCGAAAGATCGGGAATGCAAGCGTACAGCCGCTGCGCGCGCCGCTCGTTTTCGAGGGCCTGCACGATCTGGTCCGCACCAGCCCCACCTTTGGCCAAGTCATTCGCTATCCGGGCCTGCATACCCAGACCGCCAGCGACGCTGAGGGAATCGAAGATCGTGATGCGCGCGCCGTCGAACCGGCCGGCGGCCGCGCGCGCGGCATTTATAGTGCCTGAGAGTTTGGAGCTGACCGTTATGCAAACGATCTCTTGACCCGCGCTCGCGAGCGGCGCGAATGCCTCTTCGAACATCTGCGGCGAGGGCTGGGATGTTTTCGGTAATTCGGATTCGGATGCCAGCCGCCGGTAAAACTCCCGGCGGCTCAGATCGATGTAGTCGCGGTAGCTGCGGTCGCCCCAGATGACGAAAAGCGGAACGACGGTAATGCCCAGGTGATCCGCAAGCTGCGGCTCGATATCCGACGTGCTGTCGGTGACGATCCCAACAGCCATGAGCCGTTAGACCTCGGTCAGATCGGGCGTAACAAGATCGCTGATCTTGCCGACGACGTCATTGCGCACTTCGTCGGCGGCAACGTGTATGGCGCCTCTTATGGCATTACGCGTCGCACGTCCGTGCGTCACGATGCAGTTTCCGCGCAGCCCCAGCAGCGGCGCGCCGCCGTATTCCTCGTAATCGAATTTCCGCCGCAAACCGCGCAATGCGGGAGCAACGAGCGCAGCGCCGATCTTCGTGACGAAATTTCCGCCCAGAATCGTCTCGCGAATCACCTTTCCGAGATCGCTGATAAGGCCTTCACCCATTTTAAGCACGACGTTGCCGACGAAGCCGTCGACAACGACCACGTCAGCCGCGTTGTGAAAGAGATCTTTACCTTCCACGTTGCCGATGAAATTGATTGGCGCACGTTCGAGCAGCTTGGCCGCTTCGAGCACTTGCGCGTTCCCTTTCGAGCGCTCTTCGCCAATCGAAAGAATCGCGACACGCGGATTGGCGATCTTCAGCACCGCCTTGGCGTAAGACGATCCCATGATGCCGAACTGCTCGAGCCACTCGGGGCGGCAGTCGACGTTTGCGCCCGAATCGAGCAGCACCATAGGCCCATTGAGCGCGGGCCAGACGGTCGCGATGGCGGGACGCGCGATGCCGGCGATCGGCCGGAGTTTTACCAAAGCAATTCCCAAGAACGCCGCGCTGTTGCCGGCTGAAACGACAGCGTCGGCACGGCCGTCTTTCACGGCTTCAACTGCTACGCCCAGCGACGTCTCCCCGGCAATGCGCAGCGCCTGCGATGCGTGCATATCCATCGGTACGTTCTTGGGCGCGTGCAAGATCGCAATGCGGGACGCCGCCGGTCCGCGCAGCAGCGGCCTAATCTGGGCTTCGTCGCCGGCCAGGGTTAGGTCGGCGTAATCGCCTTGCGCTGCCAGCAAAGCACCAGCGACGATCTCCGCCGGAGCGTGATCGCCGCCCATCGCATCGATGACGATGCGCGGGCGCGCGTTATTCATCGCGCGAGATCCAAAACTCGACGTCGCGCTGGCCACCGAAATAATATTCGGCCTCGGCGGACGGAAATTCGGCCCGCAGGCGTTCGGCCAACCGTTGCGCGTCGCGTTCTTTTTGCGCACCCCCGTAGTACACGGTGATCAACCCTCCATCTCGTGCGCCCATGGCATCCAAGGCCGACGCGGCCGCATCCGCGAGCGACTTCCCGGCATACAGGCTGCCGCCGCTTGACGCAGCCGGCTTCCCGCGTGCGACGGTCGTTCCACCGAGCGTTGCGTCCTTCCCGGCGAAGAAGACTTGCGCGCTTCGCGGACGCGCGGCCGAAGCCATGACCTCTTTGGGCGGCGGAACGCCGCTGTTACTCGATCGCATCGCAAAGAGACCCGCAATCCCCGCCACGATGTCGGGAGTCGGCAGAATCAGAACCGAGCGGCCGCTCAGCCTCACCGCTTCTTGCGCCGCGAGCACCGCGTTCTTATCGTTCACGAACACGTACACGTCGGGCGCCAAACAGGAATTGATCGCGAGCAGAAACTCTCTCACGCTGGGGTTTTTGTGCGTCACGAGCGGCACTTCTACGCCGAGCTCCCGCACGATGCGTTCGAAGCCTAATCCCGGCACAACGGCAACCACGGAATAGGGCGGCGCCGGCGCGTCGATCAGAACGTTGTGCTGCTGCTCCATGTCGTCGACTTTCAAGCGCGTAACGGTTCCGTATTTTGCGGCGGCTTCTTGGACGCGGTCGGGATGGTCGGTGTGAATGTGGACCTTCAGCGTCGGAGTTTCGCCGGCGACGATCAGCGAGTCGCCGCGGGGCTGCAGCGCTTCACGCAGATCGAGCGGCGCGCATGTCGCGCCTTCAAGAATGAACTCGGTGCAAAACTTCCGCTCGCCCACGTGCTGCTGCGGCGTAAATGCCGTCTGCCGCAGGGGCCGCCGCGGAAACGCAGTCGCGTGTACTTTGCTGTCGGGCAGAAAGCGTAAGGCTCCCTCAAGGAAATAGACGAAGCCCGCGCCGCCGGCATCCACAACTCCGGCTTCCTTTAATACTGGCAGCTGGTCGGGCGTCCGATCCAAGGCCTCGTTGGCAGCACGCAGCACGGCGTTGCACAGCCGGTAAAAATCTTTCTCGTGCAAAGCTAAACGGTAGGCGGCCTCGGCGGCAGCGTCGGCCACGCTCAGGATGGTTCCCTCAACCGGGCGCACCAAGGCTTGCCGCGCGGCCGCGACGGCTTCGCGCATTCCCGTCGCGAAAACGAACGTGTCGATTGAGTCCCGGTGCCGGACGTGGTGCGCGAAACCCCGGAGCATCTGGGAGATGATGACGCCGGAATTGCCCCGGGCTCCCATCAGGCTGCCCTGGGCGGCCGCTTCGGCCACTTTCGAGATGGGACCGTCCTGATGTTTGGCCGCTTCGAGGGCCGCCTGCCGCACCGTCAGGTACATGTTGGTCCCGGTGTCGCCGTCGGGCACAGGAAAAACGTTCAAATCGTTGAGGACTTGGCGGTATTTACGCACGAAATAGGAACCGGCCGCAATGAATTTGGAATAGCCGCGGCCGTCCAGGACGGTAACATCCATCGGGCGATGCCCTTCTCGCTCGACTGCCCGTCATCCTGAGTTTGCGCAAGGGCCATTGTCAATGCCCCCAGGCCATGGTACTATGCGGAACGTTATGGCAAAACGCTGTGAAGTCTGCGGCAAGGGACCGATGGCCGGCAACAATGTCAGCCACGCGATGAACAAGACCAAGCGCCGCTGGCTGCCCAACCTTCAGTCGGTCAGAATAACCGACCGCGGCACCAACCGCACCGCGAAGGTCTGCGCGGCATGCCTGCGCGCGAAGCGCGTCACCCGCAAAGCCTAAGGCGAAAAGTGGTCCCAACCCGTAGCGGCAACCTCTTGCTCGCCGCTATCGGTTTTTCTTACTACTCCTGAGCCCTCACGAATAATCCCGACGCGCTCGAGATCGCGGCCGAAGCGTTTCCGAAAACGTGCGGCCACGTAACGGAACGCTCGCGCTTTTACGGCGACAAGGAGCTCGTAATCTTCGCCCGCCCCCAGCGCATAGGTCTCCGGTTCTTCTCCTGCTTCGCGCGCGGCAGTTTGCGCGGCCGGCGCTACCGGCACTCGTTCGATCAGTGCTGCGCATTTCGACTGCGCGCACAAGCGCGCCAAATCGCTGGACAGTCCATCGGACACATCCATCATTGCGCGCACTGATGCACTTGATGCCAGCCACCGGCCTTCCGAGATGCGCGGCAATGCCACCGCCCGGAATCCGCTTGCACGCGCAGCACCGAGCGCTCCGGTGACCGCGATAACGTCCCCGGGCCGCGCGCCGGAGCGCAGCGCAACGTTTGATGCGCGAACCTCACCGACGACCGTCACCGCGAGCGCGATGACCGGCGCGCGCGTGAGATCGCCGCCCGCGATCGCACATGCATTGGCGGCGGCACATTCGGCAATGCCGCGGTACAGCGCCAGCGTGTCGTCGCGAACGCGCTCCGGAGGAACCGAGAGTGAAACAACCGCCAGGACGGGACGCGCGCCCATAGCGGCGATGTCGCTCAGACTCGCGCCCATCGCGCGCCGGCCCGCGTTTTCGAGCGAGTCCTCGCGCTTGAAATGCACGTTCTCCACGAACGTATCGGTCGTTACGACGCTGCGGTGCGAGCGCGACGGCTGCCAAACCGCCGCGTCGTCGCCGATGCCGGTGAAGATCGCGCCAGCATCCGGCCGCTCGACGAGTTGGCGGATCTCTTCAACGAGCCGGTCTTCGAACGCGCTCAGCGGGTTGCGGCCCCGTCGAGCAGTTCGCGGAACTGCTTCGTCGCGCTGCCGCAGTTCGGCGTATCGAAGATGGCCGAACCGATCACAATGACGTCGGCGCCGGCTTCCGCGGCGCCGCGCGCATTTTCCAGCGTTATCCCGCCGTCTACTTCGATGTCGAACTTCGCACCGGAACGCTCGCGTAACGTTTTCGTTTCGCGAAGTTTTTCCAGCGCGTGCGGAATGAAACGCTGACCGCCAAAACCGGGGTTCACGCTCATCACGAGCGCCAAATCGAAATCTCCCGCGAGGTCTTCCAGCATCGCGACCGGCGTTTGGGGCGAAATGGAGATCCCGGACTTCGCGCCGATGGATCGGATGTGTTCCAAGAGCCGGTGCGCCTGCGTGGTGGCCTCCAAATGGAACGTGATGATCTCCGCTCCGGCCTCGCGGAATCGATCCACATACCGCTCGGGCTCGACAATCATGAGGTGGCAGTCGAAAACGAGCGCCGTATGTTGACGCAGATCGGCAATCACTTTGGGACCCCAGGTAATATTCGGAACAAAGCGGCCGTCCATGACATCGAGATGGACGTAGGACGCGCCGTTGCGTTCGACTTCAGCGATCTGTTCGGCGATCCGGCTAAAATCCGCCGAAAGAATCGAAGGCGCGATCTTAACGGCCATGCGCATTCTTCGTGGCCGGAGCCGGAGCTCCGTAGGCGTTGGGCGGCTCTTGTCCGACTTTCGTTTCGCCCATCAGCGTATCGTTAACGAAAAAATACACGGCGGACGTGCCGATGGTCGTTACGGTCAGATCGAATTTCTGGCCCGGCGTCGCGTAGCCGTTATACACGTCGTATTGCCCCGTTGCATCGCTCACCGAAAACCGCACGCGCAAAGCCTTGTTCTGGTCGGCTTCCGATGGCGGCACCGCCGCGAGAATGTGCGTCTGATGAATGATGTAGCCCGATTCGTGCGGCCCCGCGCTAACGTCGAGCGAAACCGTATCGTAGGTTCCAATCATCGAGCCGGGCGCGGGCCTTTGCTCGACGACGGTTCCGTGCGCCGGACCACCCGGACCCAGCGGCGTCCACACGACTTGGCCGAGCTTTACGTGCGCCGCGGCGGCGGCTCCGCGGGCTCCGTCGATGTCCATGCCGGTCATGTCGGGAACGCGCACGGTCGGATTGCCGCCTTTGCTGATCAGCAGCGAAACGGCCGCGCCCTCAGCGATACTCATCGACGGCTCGGGATTTTGCGAAATCACGTGATCCGATGGGATGTCGTCACTGGGCGCGTAGGTCGTCTTTGTCAGCGTGAGGTGCGCCTGCGAAAGATCGAGCCGCGCGTCGCGGTAGGACTGATAGCGTAAATCCGGCATCAACTCAGATTTCAAGCCGTCACTCACAATCAGCGAAATCTGCCGTCCGGCGCGGACGTGCAGTCCGGCCTGCGGCTGTTGGCTCATCACCACGCCCTTGGGGAATCGATTGCTGATCGAGTGCCCTGCAATCGTCGCTTTAAGATTTATGCGCGCGATTGCGCCGGTTGCGTCGTTGGCGGTGAGCCCGATGAACGACGGTACCGTTACGGTATTGGGTCCGGGCAACAAAAATTGCTGAACGGAGTGTCCAAACCAGACGAGTACGCCGACAAATGCGGCAAGAACCAACGGGAAGACCCAATCGCGCGGTATGTAACGCTCGATCGGGGGACGAGCGTCTGCGCTCACGTGGCGAGAGCCTCCAGCGCCGCCTCGCTGACATCGAGGTTGGAGAAGACTCGCTGCGCGTCTTCATGTTCTTCGAGCGCTTCCAAAAAGTTCAGCGCCTCCGTCAAGTCTGCGCCTTGCAAAGGCGAGTTCTGCTTTGCGCGCACGCCGAGAAACGCCCCGGAAACCTTCACCCCGGCGTTCTGAAGCGCCGACCGCACTTCGCCTAAGCGCACGGGATCCGTGTAAACCTCGGACGGCTGCCCGTACTCGAGATCGACAACTCCAGCGACCAACGCCGCCTCGGTGAGTTCGTCTTCCGAACGCCCTTGAGGATCGACCTCCAGCACACCGACGGGATCGAACATCCATGCGACGCTGCCGGTCTCTCCTAAACTTCCGCTGTTCTTGCTGAACAGAAACCGCAGTTCGCCCGCCGTACGATTGCGGTTGTCAGTGGCCGCATCGATCACGACGGCGAGGCCGTGCGGCCCGTATCCCTCGTAACGAATCTCGTGGATCTCTTTTTCGCCGACACCGCCGGACGCGCGCGCGATCGCGCGTTTAATGTTGTCCGCCGGCATGTTGTTCTCGCGCGCTTTTTCAACGGCCATTTTCAGCCGGTAATTGGACTCGGGATCGGGCGAGCCCGACTTCGCGGCCAGAATGATCTCTTTGCTCAATTTCGTGAAAAGTGCGCCGCGCTGCGCGTCAACTTTGCCCTTGCGCAGCTTGATGTTATGCCATTTGGAGTGCCCGGACATCAGGCCCTTACCTTTGGCTTTCGGGCCGGAACTGTCATGCCTAAATGATCCACCGGGTGAGCCACATGCGGTGGCTCCAGTGGTCCCACGGAATAGGTACGCCTGCCAGAACCGGATAGAACCAGACGAACGCGCCCACCACCGCTGCGACGTAACTACAGACGAGGATGCGGCTGGGCCACTTGCCGTCGTTGCTCGACTCGCCGAGCTGCCAAATACGCTGCAAAACGATCACGTTGCACAGCACGATGATCGGAATGTCAACATAAAAATGATAGATGAACGTGATACGCGGCGAGCGCGCCCATGGCAGCCACTGCAACAAATACGCAATGACGAGGAGCGCATAGCCTTTGTTGCGTTCGCGCCACGCCAGGAAACCGACGATCGGCACGCACGCCAGTCCCGGCCACAAGATGAACGGATTGGGAAGCGACATGATCTCCGCCACGCAACAGGCCGTTGACTGGGCAGCCGCGATGCCGGTGCGCGAATCGTTCCAATAGTAGGCGATCGGGCGCAGATCGATCGGCCACGTCCAAAACGCCGACGCATACGGATGCGTCGCCTTCAGCGTGTCGTGATACATGAACATTGAGTACTGGCGGTAGACAAGATCCGTGAGATTCTTTATCTCGATTTGCCGGATGAAATCCGGAACCCAAACCAGCGCGTAGACGGTCATGCTCAAAAAAATCGTCGCAGCTATGGTAACGTCCAGACGAAATCCATATGGGTTGCCCCAAGCCTTCAGCTTGCCGACGTTCCAATAGCGCTGCGCCCAGACGAACGCGATGACCACGAACGAAACGCCGTACGCCATCACGCCGTACCATTTGCTCGCGACCAGCGCGCCCAAGAGAATAGTGAAGACGATCAACCACGCGCCGGCATGGCGCCCTTCTTGCGTTTCAAACTCGCTCGTGGTCACCAATCCGGGCGAATACGTCGCCGACCCATCCGGAGTTTGATAGCGTACCGTGCCGTCGCGCTCGTACTCGGCTTTCAGAGCATCCTGCGCAATCTGCAGCGTTTTTGCGCGAACGGCGCGGCCGTCCGGGGTTTCTAGCACTGCTGCACCGCCCTGACGCAATAGGCGCGAACCCTCCGGATACGACCCGAACTCGCCGGACCGGCCGAGCAGGCGCGGCACGATCGCCAGGCGCAGCAGCAGGTAGAGTCCGCACGCCAGATACAGCGCCGTCACCACGAATGCCGCGCGCGATTGGTGAAACGGCAAAGTCACGAGGGCGCTAAGCGCAGATCCTCCGGCCAGCGCAACAAGCGCCGAAATTCCCGCGCGTGAAAACGTGTCCGGTTCGTGTGCCCGTAACGTCGACTGCGACGCGATCCAAAAACGGTAGAACGCGTAGAGCGTGCCGAGCGCGAAAACGACGACGATGCCCTCGGGCGTCGCGATGCGGGACTGAACGAAGTGCATGCCGTCGGCGGTAAAAATGATCGCGGCGAATGACGCAAATAACGTCGCGCGCGTCAATCTTTTCGCAAAAATATAAATCAGCACGATCGCAAACGCGCCGAATACGACGTCCAAAAAACGCCAGCCGTGCGCATTATCCCCGCCGAAGAGCATCGTGGATACCGTGATGATAAGCTTCGTTAGCGGCGGGTGTGTGTTCTCGTAGATGTACTTATGCGAGAGATACTCTTCGGCCGCGCGAGCGAAGTAAATTTCATCAAAAATCTTGCCCTTAGGAGCCCAGTAGTTCACGTATGACAAGATAAATGAAATGGTGCCGAACAGTGCGGCCAATCCATAGTCGAGCGGCCATACCATGCGCGCCAAACCCTCGCGCGGGTCGAACCATGCGCGTGCTTTCAACCCGCGTAAGGGTTCCATAAAAGCATCGCGCAGTGAAGGCTCGCCGGCGGCCGCAGCCTTTGCCGCGGGCACCTCTTGTGGGGTCTGCCCTAAATAGATGTATCCTAAGTAGAAAAATGCCAGGACGTTAAGAGCCGAGAGCGGGTGCGTCAACAGCGGCCACATGTCCCGCGCGTTCACGCCCGGGATACTTTGCACGACGACCGTGAGGTACGTCAGTGAGTAAAACAGATTGACGAGCAGCGTAACGGAAAAGATCGCCGCCGACCAGGCGTAACGTCGTGCCACGGGCGCGGCCGCAATCGTGAACAGCAGTCCATCGAAAAGATACCGCTCGTGCATGCGCGTCGAGAGCATAAAGAAGGCCAGCGTCGAAAGCGCGGCGGCTTCGACGAACGCTTCCTGCGTGCGCGACTGCGCATACCGCACTAAAATCAGCACGAGCGCAATACCCGCAAGCACGACACCCCAAAGGTATTGCGGCCAGACGGCAATCAGCTGCGAGTCGGGCTGCCAAAATGGATGGACGATGGACCACAGATTGAACGCGTTGACCGAATTGACGGCGTAGACATCTTTGCCGACTTCGTAGCGCTGGTACAGCCACGACAATGCGGCGACGGGGTTAGCGGTGGGATGGAACGGCACCGTCAAGAGAAATGCGAACGCGATCGCTGCAATGATACCAACACCGGTGGCCACGAGACGTCGCGATCTCAAATCGGGCGAGACGAAAGCGAAGACGATAAAGAGCGGAACGAGCGCCGCCGCCTGCGGTTTTATCAGCAGGGAGTACGCCAGCAGCAGCCACGCGACGGGAATGCGCCACGCAAAACCCTCGGAAAAATCAGCCGAGCGTAAAAGTAAATACGCCGCGCCCAACGCCAGCCCGGCGGCGACCGAATCAACTTGCCCCCAAGACGCAGAAATGAAAATCACGGCTGGATTCAAGGCGAAAAACGCCGCGGCTCCCAGCGCCCAGCGTTCCGAAGCGTAGCGCCGCACGAGCAGATAGAGCAGCGCGGCGTCGACGAGATCCATCAGGATCGCCGGCATCTTCACCAGCACGCGGAGCACGTCGAAATTCCCGTGCGGTGAGATCACCGAGTAGACGTGGCCGACGACCCATAAGATGTAAAAGTACCCGGTCGGGTAGTCGACGAATTTCGTCGACGCATAGAACTGCGACATCGGGTGAGTGGCCAGCGTCAGCGCCCACGCTTCGAACGATTCGATATCGTTTTTGAAACCTTGATCGCCGATGAAAAACAGCCGGACGACGAATGCCGCCAGCAAGAGGAGCAAGAGACGAGGCCTTACCGAGGTCACGTCGATGCCAGTTCGAGCGAACTCAAGAGAAACTCCCGCACTTGCTTCACGGGGTGCCGTTCCACGACCGCAAGATGTCCGGCAGCGGCTTGATTGGCTGCATCGCGCGCGCCGAGTTCGTCAAGCGCCTCCACTACCGCACCCACCGTACCTGTGTCGAGCGTTTCGCCGCGAGCGTATGCTGCCGCAATGCGGCCGCGTGCGGCCGAAGGCCGCTGCGCCAGCGCCCACACGACCGGGAAAGTCCACTTGCGGCGCGCGATGTCATTTCCGGAGACTTTTCCGGTCGCATCGAGCGTTCCCCAGATCCCCAGCACGTCGTCACGAATCTGGAACGCCATTCCAAAGGCGCGGCCGAGCTCGCGGTAACGCAGGACCGCTTCACCGTCACACGGCGCGCATAACGCACCCAGCTGCGAGGATGCGCCGAAGAGCGCCGCGGTTTTTGCGCCGATCATCCGGTTGTACGCTTCCAGGTCCACTTGCCCGGCGCGTTCGTAGGCCAGATCCATCGACTGCCCGTCGCACATCGTCGCATGCGCCTCGTGCAGCGCGCGAACCATCCGCACCACGCGCTGATCCGAATGCCGCGCGACGCTGTTGGTCAGCACGAGAAAACTTATCGCGCACAGCGCGTCGCCGGCGTTGAGCGCTTGAGGAATGCCGTAGACGGCCCAAACCGTCCGGCGGCCGCGGCGCAGCTCGTCGTTA
>JBBQQR010000013.1:0-54138 GCA_038215615.1 Vulcanimicrobiales bacterium
CTTACCGCGCTTTGTCGCGGTGCAAGCTGAAGGCTGCGCGCCGATCGTGCGCGCGTTCGACGCGCGTCAAACCGAATCGACGTTTTGGAACGGCGCAAAGACGGTGGCTTTTGGGATCAACGTCCCAAAAGCGCTCGGAGATTTTTTGGTGCTCGAGGCGCTCTATGAGAGTGAGGGAACGGCCATTGCGGTCGACGACGCAAGCATCGTCGCGATGCAGCGCCGCATCGGCGAGATGGAAGGGATGTTCATCTGTCCCGAAGGGGCCGCGACGCTCGCCGCTGCTGCGGAGTTGCGACGCCGCGACTGGATCGCGCCGCACGAACGGGTGCTGGCGATCAACACGGGCAGCGGTCTAAAATATCCGGACGTTACGCTTCCGGAGCTTGAGTTGCTGCAGCCCGACGCGACGATCCGGATCGAAACGCGTAAATAGCCACTCCCACCAACGCGACGATAACTGCCTGCACTGCGGGTTGTAACAGAAGAGGCTTGTCCAGCGACGAGACGCAAATCGAGATCGCGAACCAGGTCGAGAACCCCATGATGATCGCGCCGACGGCCAGTTGGATGGGACGGTTGCGCGCGATGGCCGATTGATTCTCCGCGTAATGCTCCGGCGCGGTGCGCGGAAAGAGCCACATGCCCAAACCCAAGAAAAAGAAGACGATCATGCAGGCGAGCACGCGCACTTGAACGCCGAACACATAACCCATGGGGATCGATTCGGCCAGAGTGAGCGACCCCAGGACGGCGGCAATCGTGAGCGCCAGCACCGGCGTCTGAAAGCGGACGTGCGTCGACGCAAAGCGAGGCGGCAGCAAGCCGTCCTGCGCCCAAGCGTAGATCCAACGGGACTGCGCGAGGTAGAGCGGCAGAAACGTCTTGATGACGATTAGCGCAACAAAGACGTTCATGATCGATGCAAGCCACGCCGGCATGACCATGCCGAGCAAACCGGTTGAAGTTGTGTAGGTCGTAAACTTCAGCGCGGAGAGTCCTGCGATCAGCCGCCACGGTACCGCATGATAGACGGCAAACGCGAAGATCGTGTAGATAAACATGACCAGGCACACCGCGATGACGACGCCTTTGGAAAGCGCGCGGCGCGCATCGATGGCTTCGCCGCCCGTCTGCGTCGCGGTCGAGAGTCCGAGATAGCCGAAGAACAACACCGGCAAAGCGGTGCCGAAAGCGACCGCCGCGTTCACGTGCGAGACGGGCGCGGCCGCGAGCACGTGCTGCACCGAAACGTGCAGACGGCCTTGCATTGCGAGTGCGAAATGTTCCGGAGAAGTCGCGAGTCCGTACCCAATGACGACGAAGGCAACGACGATAACGAAACACATCGCGACGACTGCGAGCGTTCCGGCTAACCGCACGCCGCGCACGTGAACGTACCAAATTCCCCACAGCAGCACGAGTCCGGTCACAATCGTCCCGGCCGTTGAGCCGAGCAATTGCGCGGCGCCCGTTGCGCCGAGCGCGTCGCAAGCGTTGGCCAGAAATTTCGGCGCCGTGTACGCCAGCGTCCCCAGCGATCCGCTGACGCCGAACCACGACAAAAACGTCGCCAGGAAGCCGAAGAACGGACTGACGGCGCGCGAGATAATCACGTACTCGCCGCCCGCGCCGACCAGCCCGGAAGCAAAGAAATAGCGGTAGGCGATAACCGTCGCAAAGGTCAGCAGGCCGCCGACGATCATCAGCCACGGGACTAAATCGCCGACGCCGGGAGCGGTCCCCTGGATCTGAGTCGAGACGAAGAAGAGTCCGGCCGCGATTTCGTTGGTAACGCCGAAGGCAACCACCGACCACAGGCCGAGCACGCGCCGGAGTTCGTTCGATTCCACGAAGGCGGCTTCGTCAAATAAAAAGAGCGCTCATTTGCACGAGCGCTCTTTTTTCTCTCCCTTGGTAGATTTACGGAGTGGGTGATGGCCAGGGGCGCCGCATGCCGCCTGGCGGACCCTGTTCTCTGTCGTGCATAAAGCCACCATGCATTCCCATTCCGAGACCTTCGCCGCCGCCGGTTGCGATCATCAGCAGCAGCTCGCCGGCGTCGGGTGCATGTCGCGCGCGTTCCATGCCGCCCGGCCGGGGGCGTGGTGAAGACTGTTCGAACAAGGCGCGCACTTGCGTCATGAAGGACTGCGCGGCGTTCAGAATCGCTTGCTTCTCGCCGCTGGTTAAAGCTGCATCGAGTTTTTGTATCGCGGCCTTCCGATCCGGACTGGTGGAAATCGCGAGCTGGCCCGCGACCGACGCGAGCAAGGTGCGGTGTGCGGGCGTCAGCGCTCCCAGAACCTTCGCGCGAAATTGGTTGTGCAGCGTTTGCAACTGCTGCATGTTCTGACGCATGGCGCCAAAATCGGGGCGCGGCCACGGTGTGCCGCCGGGGCCCGGCGGTGGCTGTGCTTGCGCAAAAACCAGCACCGGAATGGATGCCAGCAGTGTAAAGAGAACGAGCAATTTCTTCATACTCTCTTTCTAAACGCGCTTCCGGGGAATATCCTGTGAAAGCCAGAAATTCGCGAGATGACCGACGCTCAAAGGCTCGCGCAGGCGCTCAATCCGCTCACGAAAACGCCGCAGTTCTCTTACACGAAAGCTCGCGCCGCCGCGCGCAGCGAGTCGGCGGTCAATTGGCCCGCGACCAAAGAGCGCAACGAAGATTTCAACCCCGAGGTGGACGGCTGCGAATCGTTTGTGATGAAAGACGGCAGCGTCTGCGAATGGCTGCCGGGTCAGTACCGTTACGCGGCGACTGCGCCGCATTAAAATAGCAGTGTCGTAAACTCGGCGACCTGATGGAAGCCCAGCGCTTTATAGAGCGCCAGGCCGGCGGTGTTGAAGCCGTTCACGTACAGCGAGATCGTCGGATGGTCGTCCAGCAGGCGATCGCAAATGCCGAAAAGCGCCGCGGCCCCCAGCCCGCGCTTGCGTAAGTGAGGCGGCGTCCAGATACCTTGCACTTGCAGAGTGCGCGCACTGTGTGCGCCCTCGCTGCAAAAGAAACAGAGCTGCCCCTCAAACTCCCCGACCCACCACGTCCCACGGTCGACTGCGTCACGCACGTTTGCGTCGAATTCCGCCGAACCCGCACGCGGATCGTAACCCAGCTCCTCGTGAATCATCGCTGCAGAATTGATGGCAACGGATTGCCACTCATCTCGACGTGCGCGCCGAACTAAGACTGCGCCCGGATTACCGTGCAGGGCGTCGCGATCGACTGCCAGCACGGGTTGGCTTTCCCGCACGATGCGTGGCGGCGCGTGCCGTGCCGCGACCTGTTTCCAATAGCGTTCGATCGTGTTTTTCGGACCGACGATCATTCGCTCGAACGTGGCCGCCGTTTTTACCGCAGCAAAAGCGTCGACCGCGAGATCGTTTCGCGCCGCCAGCACGACCTGCCGCCCGAAAAATGCCACACCCTGGACGTGCGAACCGTGCAGGCAAACGTACAGATGCGGCCGGAGCTCCTTCGAATTCTGCGAGCCGATCATCCAGCTCAAGAAGACGTCCTCGTACGGACTGCGGTCGAGGTACGCCAGGGCGGCTGCCGTATCGGTCCGCGCAAGGGGCCGCGCCTCGAAAGCGCTCAGGTGAGTTTCACAACGAAAGCCGGTTTGCTCGTCGGCTGTTTGCTTCCGCCTTCGGGCTCCATGCTCACGGCGACTGCGACGACTTGCGAAGCGGGCGCGGGAACGTGAACGACTGCGACGCCGCTGTGGTCGGGCATAAACGTGACGGACGGCGTCATCGCCGTGCCGCCTTTGCGCAAGATCCACGCCTGGTAGACTTTGCCGCGTGGCGGCATGCCCATCGATTGCATCGCGATATACAAGCGGTTGCCGTGCCGAACCACTTCGCCGTCCTCAACCGCGTAATGCTGCGAATCGGTCGAGGTGAGGTCGGCCAGCTCCGTGCTCTGGGCGGCGACTTTGCGATGGAGCATTTTGGCTTGAGTGTCAAGTTGCGCGATTTGCGATTTTGACGAACCTAGCGCTTCATTTAAAGTGATGTTGAACGCGGCCGTGACGAGCGCGACGGCTAGGCACGCTGCGGCGACGGCGTACGCCGGCCAGACGATTGGCCGCACGGCGCGCATTTCGCCGACGTTGGAGATCCGTCGTGAAGCAACGCCGCCGCGAACTTGGTCCATGATGCGCGCTTTCAAGCGCGGGCTGGGAACGACCGCGCCGCTGACCGCATCCGAACAGGCTTCAGCCGAATACGCGACGGCGTCAACCGCCGGTTTGAGTCGCCGATATTCGGCCGTACATTCCGGGCAGGTCGCCATGTGTTCGCGCACGGCTCGCGCCTGATCGCGCGGGAGCGCGCCGAGGGCGTAGACGGCGACGTCGTCGAGCATCGCGTCGTGTGCGCTCATGCCGTCACCGTATCCTCGAGTGCGCTGCGCAGCTTTCCAAGCCCCGCCCGTATCCTCGTTTTTATCGTGCCCAGCGGAATGCCGCTGCGCCGCGCGATTTCCGCGTGGGTTATGCCGCCGAAAAAGCCCAATTCGATTGGCTCGCGCTGCTCGGCCGGAAGCTGCGACAGGGCGCGGCGCACGCTGTCGGCGTCAATCTCCGAAAAGACCCGTTCCTCGAGCAGATCGCTGTCGGGCATCGCGTCGCTCAGTTCGGTCTCGGCGCGCGACTTGCGCCGGATAGAATCGACGGCCTGATTGCGCGCGACGCGCGCGATCCAGCCTCCGAAATTTCCCTCGGCAAAACGTTCGGGCGCCGTCCATATCTTAAGGAAGACGGCTTGCGTGACGTCCTCCGCCGCGGTGGCATCGCCGACAACGCGGAAAGCGATGCCGTACACCAGCCGGTGATACGCATCATACAAAGTCTCGAACGCGGCCGCGTCTTTCGTCCGAACGCGTGCCATGAGCCGGGCGGCGTTTTCCAAGGCTTGTTTCGGTTCGCTTCATCGGGAGGTTCCCCCGGTCTGGTAACGGTTCGGCGGGCCTTGCGGATTGCCGTGTCGTAGGCTCGGGCGATGAACGCAATAGAAGCGATTCGCGCCGATATTCCGGATTTTCCGGGTTGCGAGGGCGAAGAACAGTGCCGCCTCTCCGACGAGCAAGTGCGCTCGTACGTGGGGGAGCGGGTGGCTGCGCTTTCTCCGGATTCGTTCTCCGATGCAGACAAGGCCCTGTACGAAGGCGTCCTGTACCGCTGCGAATTTATGAACCAGGAAGCGTTCCGGGTTTTCGATGAGGATCGCAACGAAAATCGCATCAGCGCCGTGCTGGAAGCCGACGCGGCGCTGATCGCCGCCGTAAAAAAGCTCGAACCATCGGGGCCGGCCGGCGAAGCACTGATGGCGATCAATGACGCCTTCGACCGCCGCGACACGGCGATGTTGCAGAAGTAGCGATGTTCCTACTTGCAGCGGTGCTCACGCTGCATCTGTTACCGCGACCCAGTTCCGTTGTAGCGCGTATGTGCATCTACGGAATTCCGCGGCCTCCCGTTTCTGTGTCACCTGATTTTGATGCTGCAGCTCTCGATGAGATTAACCAGCGCTGGAAAGCACTGGGTATCCCCACCTTGACTCGCAAGATGCCTGCGATTTTGAGCGGAAACGGGTGGGTTCATAAGCTTCACGATCCGGCTCGCTTCCCGCCGGATGTCGAGGTTCAACGAATCAAGTTGCCGCCACAGGCCTATCGGTTGCGCACCCGGGGCGACGGTCGCGTAATTATTCAAGCCGGCGATCCGGACGGCGCGTTCTATGCAGCGATGACGCTCGCGCAGCTGCCGCAGCGTGTAAATGGCAAGTGGGTTTTGCCGTGCGTCGATATTAGCGACGCGCCTGCGTTGAAGTGGCGCGTGCTCAGCGACGACGTCTCCCGCGGGCCGCTTCCGAATATGCGCTACTTCAAGGAACGCATCCGCACGATCGCTGCTTTCAAAATGAACGGCTACTCGCCTTACATGGAGCACGTTTTCGCCGACCCGCGAAACCCGCTTCCTGCGCCGCTCGATGGAATAACGCCGGCCCAACTACGTGAGCTTTACGATTACGCGAAGGGTTACCACGTCGCGTTCATTCCTGAGCAGCAGAGCTTCGCGCATATGCACAATACACTGGCGGTCGAAAAGTACGCGACGGCAGCGGAGTTGCAGCACGATTTCTTGCTCAGTCCGGCTGCGCCGCTTTCAATGGAGTACCTGACCCAGCTCGTGCGTGACGAGCTCGCCGTCATTCCTCACCCGGCATTCTTTCACATCGGCTCGGACGAAACGTCGGTCTTGGGCCTGGGTCGAAGCAAAGCACTGGTCGCGCAGCGCGGCTTGAGCCAAGTTTACGCCGATCACTTACAACAGATGAATCGTCTCATCGCGCCTTCGGGCGCTCGCATGATGGTGTGGAGCGACGGTATCGAGAACGATCCGGCGATCATGACGATGATTCCGAAGAGCACGGTCATTATCAATTGGCATTACGGCGCCGAGAAGAACTTCCAAAAATACATCGACCTGATCGCGTCGGGCAGTTTTAAGCAAATGGTGGCGCCGGGCGATCACAATTGGAATCAAGTCTATCCGGATATCCGGACGGCGCTTGTCAACGAGCAGCGTTTCATTGACGAGGGTAAGGCCGCGCGCGTTCTCGGCCTCTTTCAAACCGTGTGGCACGACGACGGCGAGTCGCTTTTTGAGGCGACGTGGTATCCGGTGTTGTACTCCGCCGCGAGCGGTTGGGAGCAGCGTACGGTCGATCCCACGCGTTTTCAAGCCGATTTCCCGAGCGCGTTCTACGGAAGCGATGACGCGCGCTACGGGCGGGACATTGCCGAACTTGCCGATGTGCAGTCGCGCATGGCGGACGACTACAGTTATTCGAGCAACTATCTTTTTTGGGTAGACCCCTTCGATCCGAGCGCCGCGGCGCACATGGCGAAGCTGGATATTCGCGCGCTGCGTCTGGAAGCCGAAGACGCCGAGCAGCACTTGCTGCAAAACAGGCCCGCGCTGCACGCCAGCGCCGCGCGCGTCATGTTCTTGGCCGCACGCAAATACGACTTCATCGGCCGCAAGTTCCAGGCCGCGCAAGAGATCCGCGACTACTATTCGCAGGCCCAAGCCCAGGCCGGCCAACCGCACTCCCCAACGGCACGCGACCTCTTATGGACGAAGTATTGGTTTTGGGAACTGCGCGACCGGTATGAGGAGATACGCCCGCTCTACGCTGCCGCCTGGAGGTACGAGAATCGCGAAAGTCATTTAGCGAGCAACCTCCAGCGATATGACGTCGCCGCCGAACAAAATATCGAGCGTGCCGATAAGATATATGCGTGGACCCTAGACTACTCCGCGGGCAAACCGCTCCCGGATCTACCCTGGTAAGGCCATGATTGCACCGTTGCTGATTCTCGTCGTCTTCCTGATTTTCGCGGGACTGATGTACACGCGGAAGGTGCCGGCTTTGCTCGCGGTGCCGGCGATGGCGGTCCTTATGGCGCTCGTTGCCGGCGTGCCGGTCACGGGAGTTGGGACGGTTGTCGTGACCGGCGCAGCGGCACTCGCGAAAGTGTATGTTGCCGTAATTTTCGGTGCGCTGCTCGGCCGCGTGACGCTGGATACGGGAATTGCTCGTACTATTGTCAACTTCGCCGCCGAGTTCGGCGGCGAGCAGCCGCTGGCGGTGGCGCTGGCCCTAAGCGTGGTCGTAGCGCTGCTTTTCGTATCGCTTAACGGCCTTGGCGCGATTATCATGGTCGGGTCTATCGTGCTGCCGATCATGATGACAATCGGCGTTCCCAGAAAAATTGCCGCGACGATGTTCCTGATGGCCTTCGCGCTCGGATTCATTTTCAATATCGTGAACTGGAAGTTTTACACGCTGTACTTCGGCGTCAATCAGCAGCAGATGTACGGATACGCGATCGCACTTGCGGCGATCGATCTCATCGCGCTGTTGGTATACGCGTTCGTGTCGTTCCGCGGCGCGCGCGGTTACGCCACTTGGGCGGTGCGGGCGAAAGAGGAACCGCAAACTCCGCACGTGCCCGCGTACGCCCTCATCACACCCATACTGCCCATCGTCTTGTATTTCGCGTTTAAAATGGACCCGGTAATAGCGTTCGCAGTCTCCGCGATTTACGGCGTGCTAGCGACGCGCCCGTCGGAGGCCATTCAAACCCTGACGGCGGCTGCTATCCGTGGCGTTGAGGACGTAGCGCCTGCAATCATCCTGTTCGTTGGGATCGGAATGCTCTTCACCGCGACGAAGCAGCCGCAGTTCCTTGCGGCGCTCCACGGGCTTGCGTCCACGCAAGCGCTGCACAATCCGTGGATGTACGTCATCGTGTTCGGTGTTCTCAGTCCGTTGGCGCTGTATCGGGGTCCGCTCAATCCTTTCGGCGTCGGCATTGCCGTCTTCACGATTCTGCTTGCGGGACATGCGCTGCCGCCCGTTATTCTGGTTGCGGCCATTATGGCGGTCGTTCAAGTGCAGAACGTCTGCGATCCGACGAACACGGCCAACGTGTGGATTGCCAACTTTACCGGCGTGCAGATCGTTGATATTACCAAACGCACGCTGCTGTACCAAGTCGCCGTCGCGATTGTCGCATGCATCGTCGTGGTGACATCGGCACCGCATTTGTTTGGCGTGCATCCGTTTAGCGCCGCAATCCCGGCGGCCAGCGCGCAAGAACTGAGCCCGGCCGGGATGTTCGCGGGGTCGGCGGCCGTTTCGCGCATTGCCGTGGGATCGGATGGGTCCCCGGACGCGCAAGCGGCGGTTCCCACCGTCGTTGAAGCGCTGAGAAACGCTCCCGGCACGCAAGTCTTCGCGCAGCAGGACGATCCGAACGTTTCGGATTGCTCAGCGAAACGGTACGCGGCCTATGTCAATGTGACCTCGACACGTTTTACGCTGCTCGAAGGAACCGACGTGGATATCGGCGTCCGGCTCTTTGACTGCGGCGGATGGGAAGTGACCGAGTGGCACGACCACGCCGCGTTTGCTCAACCGACGGCGACCGACGTCGCGCAGCTGGGGCTCCAAGGCGCGAACCGTTTGTTGGGCTGGGCGCGGAGCAATCCGCAGCGCTGGAGTAACCTGGAACAGCGCGGGCTGGCGTTCGCGCCGGGCGATCCGCCTTCATACTATTACGCGCTCTACAAGACGGTGGATGGAAACATGCGCGCGTACGTGCGCGCCGGCGGGCCGGCCTACGCGGCGGGCATGCGTACTGACGATATCGTCGACAAACTCGACGGCCTGGATTGGTGGATGTACGGCACGTACCAAACACAGGCGCGCGCGTATGACGGTAAACCGCATTCATTTCAACTCGAACGCGCCGGCGCGACGATTGCCGTTCAGCTCGGCGCGCCGTTCGCGTCGTGATCGGGAATTCGCCGGATCGCTTCACGTCGCGAGCCGGAGATTACGCGCAGCATCGTCCGGGGTATCCTCCCGAAGCGCTCGATGCGCTCCTGGCAGGATTGGGACCGCCTGAAAAACTGACCATCGCCGACATCGGAGCGGGCACCGGCATCTCATCGCGGCTGCTCGCGCAGCGCGGCGCAACAGTATTCGCAATCGAGCCGAATCATTCGATGGCCGAGCAAGCCGAGCCCGATCCCCGCATCGAATGGATCGACGGAATGGGCGAAGATACGCGCCTGCCCGATCGATCCGTCGATGTCGCCGCCGCATTTCAGTCGTTTCACTGGTTCGAGCCGCAAGCTGCGATCGCAGAGTTCAGGCGTATCAGCCGGCAGCGTATTGCCCTGGTGCAGTACGAACGCGACGAAAGCGACCCGTTCGCGGCTGCCTACGGCGAACTCGTATCCCGCTATGCGGCCGAACCGGTCGAGACGAAACGCGCACGAGCACTGAACGAGTTCGCGCGGCTGGCGGGGTCGAGTTGCGTGCGCAGCCAGCATCCCTACGCGCAAAACTTGGATCGCGACGAACTCCTGGGACGCATGGCTTCGACCTCGTACTTGCCTCGCGACGGCGCGCGAGCTGATGAGCTGCGCGGCGAAACTTTGGCATTGTTCGATCGCTTCGCGCTGGATGGCGGCGTGTCGCTGGCGATGATCTGCTACGTGTTGCGGGCCGATGCGTAAGCTGCGTCTCGGTGTGGACGTTGGGGGAACGTTTACCGATGTCGTCGCGATTGATGCGCAGAGCCGCGAGGTCGTAGCGCGCGTAAAAGTGCCGACGACGCATACCGCGGCGGCGGGCGTCGCCGCCGGCATTGTCGACGGAATTGCGCGGCTCTTTTCCGACGGCACGATCGATCCGGCCGAGGTTTCATTTATCGCGCACTCCACGACGCAGGCGACCAACGCGCTGCTCGAAGGCGACGTCGCACAAGTTGGCGTGCTGGGCTTGCTCAACGGACTCGGCCCGCTTGCGCGCATGCAGATGCGCTTCGGGCGATTGCAGTTGGCGCCTGGCCTGCCGTTCGAACCGAAGTTTGCCTTCGCGCCGGCGCACGATCGCAAGCGGGTCGAGGCGGCAGTCGGCGCACTCATGCAAAGTGGAACCGAAGTGCTCGCGGTGACGCAAGCGTTTCGGTCGACCGGCCGCGGGGCGAGAACGATGCAGTAGCGATAGCGTCGCAAGCCGGACTTTTCGCGACCAGCGGCCACGACGTGAGCACGATGTACGGCTTGCGCGCGCGCACGCGCACGGCGGCGATTAACGCCGCCATTCTTCCCAAGATGGTGCGCACTGCGCGAATGACGGCCGGCGCCGTCCGCGAAGCGGCGATCGATGCTCCTCTTATGGTTATGCGCAGCGACGGCGGCGTGATGGATGCGCGCGAGATGGAGCGGCGTCCGATTCTTACACTGCTTTCCGGCCCGGCGGCGGGCGTTGCAGGCGCGCTTCTGCACGAAAATGTCACGGACGGCATCTTTATCGAGGTCGGCGGCACGAGCTCGGACTGTTCGGCGATCCGCGCGGGCATGCCGCAGATGCGGCCGGCACGCGTCGGCGGACATCGCACGATGCTGCGCACGCTCGACGTGCGCACGCTGGGAATTGCCGGCGGCAGTTTGATGCGCGCGGCGGGTGGAAAAATTGTCGACGTCGGCCCGCGTTCTGCGCATATCGCCGGTTTGAGTTACGCATGTTTTCTCGATCCGGCCGCCATTGACGGCGCGCGTTTCGAGGCGTTCCGCCCGAGCGTGCACGACTCGGACGACTATGTAGCGTTGCGCGGGCGCGATGGGGCCCACATCGCGGTCACGCCCACGTGCGCGGCAAATTTTTTAGGGTTCGTCCCCGCATCGGCATTTGCACACGGCAACGCGGAATCTGCGGGCAAAGCGCTGGCCATACTCGGTGCGCATTTCGGAACGAGCGCCGAAAGCGTCGCGCGTGAGATGCTGGATATCGCGTCGGCAAAAATTATCGCGACCATTGAAGAACTGATCGCGGATTACGAACTCGACCGGCATGCCGTGGTAGTGGTCGGCGGAGGCGGTGGCGCGGCTGCGCTCATTCCGTACGCGGCGAAAAAAACCGGATTGGACTTCCGGCTCGCGCGCGACGCGGAAGTGATCTCGCCAATCGGCGTGGCGCTCGCACTCGTGCGCGAAGTGGTGGAGCGCACCATCGTGGATCCGTCGCCCGAGGATATTCTTCGCATCCGGCGCGAGGCGCAAGATGCCGTTGTCTCAGCCGGCGCTTCGCCCGATGGCGTCGAGACGGTGGTCGAGATCGACTCGCAACGGAACATCGTGCGCGCCACGGCATCGGGAGCGACCGAACTCGCGGAGACGGCGGCGCATGGAACATTGGACGAAGACGCGCGCCTGGCGGCGGCCGCGCGATTGATGCGCGCGGCGCTTGCGGACGTCCGGGCGGTCGCGCGCACTCCGGGTCTGACCGTTTTCGAGTCGGGCCCCATGCTGCGTGTGCTCGATCGCGGAGGTGTCGGCCGGCTGACGCTGCGAGACGGCACGGTTCGCGTTACGGCAGCTGGATGCGCGGCCGAAGATCTGCGCGAGGCAATCGAAGAAGCCACCGCTTTTGGCGATGTCGGCCGGGCAATGCCCAATCTTTACGTCTTGCACGGAGCGCGCATCGCCGACTACAGTGGGCTGCTCTCGGCCGAGCAAGCCGTGGCGCTGGCGCAAGAAGAGCTCGCGGGCCGCGAGCCCGGCGCCCCGGTTCTCATCATAACCTCACGCCGGCCGGCGTAACTAAGGCCTGCGCCGGCCGATACCTAAGAGTATGGCAGACGTCATCATTGAGAATAATACGGTTAGCATCGAGCTCTCGACCATGGACAAAATCTGGGCGGTGCATGGGGGCCTGAAAATTCCGCTTGCGCACATCACGTCGGCCGGCGTCGAAGATGAAAGCGCCTGGGACTACTGGTTCCGGCTCATCGGCACGAACGCGCCGGGTGTAAAGACCGCCGGCACGTTCTATGCCGACGGCGGTTTAGCGTTTGTGGATTTTGGAACCGGGCGGAATTGTCTCGTGCTCGAGACGGAGCACGAACGTTACAAGAAAGTGGTCGTGCAAACCGGCGACGACCCCGACCGCATTGCGGCCGAGATCAATCGCCGGATTGGCAGATAACTACATCCTTGGCTGGCTGATTCCCATGCGCTCGACTTCTTCGAGCGCTACCGTGCTCTTATGGCGTCCGTAGCTGTAATAGAAGATCAAGCCGATAATCATCCACACGATAAACGCAAACCAGACCAGCGGAAAGAAATTCCACAGCAGCGGATTGCCGACGCGGAGATAGAGGATCAATCCAAAGGCCGTTAAGGCCGACAGGTAGGGAATGATATAGGGACCCAACGGCACGACGAAACTTGAGGTCAGCTCGGGGTGCCGCCTCCGCAAAATCGGCACCGCGAAAGACACAAGGATGAACGCGAATAATGTGCCCATGTTCACCAGCGACCCAACGATATTGATCGGCGTTAACGCGGCGACGATCGCGATGACAACACCGAAAAAGACCGTTGAGTAGATGGGCGTTCTCCACACCGGATGGACGCGGGTAAAGTTGGGCGGAATCAGCTTGTCGCGAGACATTGCGTACCATACCCGGCTCTGACCGAACATCATGACGAGCAACACTGTCGTCAAACCGGCGATCGCTCCAAGCGAAATGATAGTGCCTGCCCATCCGAGCCCGACGCTGTTGAGCGCGAATGCGACCGGGTACGTGACGTTCAGCGTGTAGAACGGCACCATGCCGTTGAGAATCGCCACGACGATGATGTAAAGAATCGTGCAGACGGCGAGGCTCATGAGTATCCCGAACGGCAGATCTTTTGCGGGGTTCTTGGCTTCTTCGGCCGTTGTCGAAACGGCATCGAAGCCGATGTAGGCAAAGAAGATGAAGGCGGCGCCGCCGAGCATACCCGAGACGCCGAACGGAAAGTATCCGCCCATTCCGGCTAAGCCGCCCGGAGGCAAGTGATAGTTCGCGCCGTTGATGTGACCGACGCCGATCGCGATAAAAAAGAGTACGATCAGCACTTTGATCATCACGATGATCCCGTTGACGGTACCTGATTCTTTTGTGCCACGCGCTAACAAGGCAGTAATCACCAGAATCGCTCCGGCGGCCGGCAAGTTCGCGTACCCTGAAACACCGGCTTGTCCGGCCAGTCCCCAATGCGGGCCGTTTGCCCACATCGGCGAGATGTTGAGCCAGCTTATTCCGGTTTGATGCAAGATGTTTACAAAGTAACCCGACCAGCCGATACTCACCGTAGACGCACCAAGCGCATATTCCAGGATCAAATCCCAACCGATGATCCACGCCAAGAGTTCTCCGAGCGTTGCGTAGGTGTAGGTGTACGCGCTTCCCGAGATCGGAATCTTGGACGATACCTCAGCGTAGCATAGCGCGGCCAGCGCGCTAACTACGCCGGCGACGACGAACGAAATCGTAATCGACGGGCCCGCGCGCGTTGCCGAGGCAACACCGGTAAGTACAAAGATGCCCGTGCCGATGATAGCGCCGATGCCCATAGCCGTGAGCGCCCAGGGGCCGAGCGAGCGTTTTAGACCTTGTTCGGAATCGGTGCCTTCGGCAAGAATGGTCGCGAGAGGCTTAACGCGTGATAGCATGCGGAGCCGTTTACCCCTTGCCTTGCTACTCCCTGTCGCCGGAGGCCGCACTCGCGCGTCGAAGGCGGCGACGAAGTGAAAGAGTACGACGTCCTGGTGGTCGGCGGCGGAAACGCGGGATGCGCCGCCGCGATCGCAGCGGCTCGACATGGGGCGAATACCATGCTCGTCGAGCGCTACGGTTTTTTGGGCGGAACGGCAACCGCGTCCATGGTCGGACCCTGGATGACGTTTCATTCGGGAGAGAAACGCATCGTCGGCGGCATCGCACAAGAGATCGTGACGCGCCTGCAGGCGATGGGCGGATCGCCGGGCCATCTGCGCGACTCTTCCGATTACGTTCCGACGATCACGCCGTTCGATCCCGAGATCCACAAAGCGCTGCTCTTTGAGATGATGCAGGAAGCCGGCGTGCATCTGTTGGTCCATGCGTATTTTTTGCGCGCCGTGATGGATGGTGACGGCGTTGCCGGCGCGGTCTTTGCAACGGTCGCGGGCGAACGGGAATACCGCGCGCGCGTGACTATTGATGCAACCGCGGACGCGTACGTCGCCGCGTCGGCCGGCGTCGAAACGCAGCAAGGCGACGAACGAGGGCGCGTGCAGCCGGCGACCCTGATCTTTCGCTTGAGCCACGTCGACCTTGCGAAAACCGCTGCATACGTCCGTATGCATCCCGATCAAATGCGCACATCGCTGAAAACGCACGAACGCACCGCGCCGGCGCTGACGGCCGTGGCCGGGCTCTACGAATTGTGGCACGAGGCTCAAGCCAAAGGCGACGTCAGCATTCCGCGCGAGGTCGTCTCGTTTTTCATCTCGCCGTATCCGGACGAAGTCACCGTGAACATGACGCGCGTTGTTGACATCGACCCGCTCGATCCCGACGATCTGACGCGCGCCGAGGTTGAGGCGCGCGGCCAGGCGATGCAGCTCTTCGACTTCTTTCGCAAGCGCGTGCCCGGCTTCGAAAACTCCCGGATTGCGGCGACCGCGACGCAGATCGGTATTCGTGAGTCGCGCCGCATCGCCGGCGAATACACGCTGACGCGCGACGACGTGCTGCAAGGCAAACACTTCGACGATGCGATTGCGCGCAGCGCCTATCCGATCGATATTCACAACCCCTCGGGCACCGGCACGCAAACGCACCGGCTGCACGCCGGCGAGAGCTACGAAATCCCGTACCGCTGTTTGGTGCCGTCTAAAGTAGACCGGCTGCTCGTCGCGGGACGCTGCATATCCACCACGCACGAAGCGTTGGCCTCAACTCGTTTGACGCCGACGGTCATGACGCTTGGCCAAGCCGCGGGCACCGCGGCCGCGCTCGCGCTCGGAGAAAAAGTGCGCGTCCGCGACGTAGATACCGAAAAGCTGCGTTCTGCGCTCAAGGCAGACGGCGTGGTCTTATGAAAATCGAGTTCGCCGATCTGGGTGATTGGGGCGATGCCGAACTGCGCTCCGAATACGATCCGGAAGGCCCGGTCATTCGCATTAACTCGCGTGTTGCCGACACACTTCCGCCCGAAGAACGCGCGGCGTTCGTGAAGCGTGCCATCGCGCACGAACTCTACCATCATATGGAGCATTGCGGCGATATTCCGGTCATCGCCGATCGCGCGGCTCGCGAAGAGGCCGCGAACGCATGACGCTGTACGCCGGAATCGACGCGGGGCAAAGCCGGACCGTGGCCGCAATTGCGGACGAATCGGGCCGCGAGCTCGGGCGCGGCGAAGCCGGCGCTGCCGACGAGATCGGGCAAACTGCGAACTCAACGCGCCTGAGCGACGCGCTGCGCAAGGCTTACGATGCAGCAGCGCTCGCCGCGAAACTGCCGGCCAATGCACGGTGCGAACGCATCGTCGCCGGCATCAGCGGTTACGAAGGGCGCGTTTATGGACAGACGCCGGACTTGCCATGCGGCGAGTTGATATTACTGCACGACGCGGTGATCGCGCACGCAGGCGCGTTCCAAGGCGGCCCCGGCGTTGCCGTTATCGCCGGCACCGGTTCGGTTGCGTACGGCGCGAACGAGCGCGATGAAACGGTGACGGTCGGCGGGTGGGGTTATCTGTTCGGCGACGAGGGTAGCGCATTTTGGTTCGCGCGCCGGGCGATCGAAGATGCCATTCGCGACGAAGACGCCGGGAAGAAGAATTCGTTTGCGCAGACGCTGCTGCGTCATTTCGGAACCGAGTCGTTGCGCGCGCTAGAGCGGTCGTTTTATGCCGGCGAGAACACGCGAACCCCGCTGGCCGAGTACGCGCAGGCGGCGATCGAGCGATCCGGATCGGATCCCGGCGGCGAGCGTTACGTGCAGCAGTGCGCTCAGGCGCTGGCCGACCTGGCCGTGCGCGCGATGGCGCGCATCGGGTTGCCGGCGGGGCCGCTCGCATTCTTGGGCGGGATGACGAAGAGCGCGGTGATGAAATCCGCGATTGCGAGCGCCGTGGAAGAAGTAACGCCGGACGCTAGACTCATCGAACCGGCGGGAGACGCCGTTTCCGGCGCGCTGTTCTTGGCGCGGAGCCGATGAGCGGTAAGCACGAGCTGCTGGAACGTCTGCGCGGGGGCCTGATTGTCTCGGTGCAAGCTGCGCCGGGATCGGCGCTCGGCGATCCGCTCGTCTTATGCGCGATGGCCGCCGCCGCAAAAGCAGCGGGCGCCGTGGGTCTGCGGCTGGCCGGCGAAAGAAATATCGAAGCCGTTCGCAAGCGCGTCGATCTTCCCGTGATTGGCATCGTAAAGCGCGAGTATTCCGGATTCGAACCGTACATCACGCCGACGCTGCGCGAAGTCCGCGAGCTGCTAAACCTGGGCGTAGAGATCGTGGCGTTCGACGCGACCGGCCGCTTGCGTCCGGCTGGAGCCGGCGTGCCGCAGATCGTCGGCGAGATTCAGGGCGGTGGCGCGCTTGCAATGGCCGACTGCGCCCAGGCCGCCGACGGGGTCGCCGCGCAGGCCGCTGGGGCTGATATCGTCGCGACCACGCTCTGCGGCTATACAAAGGAGACGGCCGGCTGCGCGCTGCCGGCGCTTGACCTCGTGCGCGCCTTCGCCGAACTGGATGCCTTTGTGATCTGCGAGGGTGGGATTCATTCGCCCGCCCAGGGAGCCACGGCTCTCCAGGCCGGGGCCGCCGCCGTGGTCGTCGGGACCGCCATTACAAATGTAGAGTGGCTGACCGGGGAATATGCCGCAGCCCTTCAAAGGTCGTCGCCTGCGTAGGACGCGCTTTCCTATAATCTAATAGGCCTATCCGGCTGCTTTTGGAGATCGCACACTTTTGCCAGAAAATAGAGACCCGGTAGTCCATCTCGACCGCCAGTTCTGGATCGTCACGGCCGGGCTCGGCGTGCTGGCGCTCATTTCGATACTCTGGTGGGTCTGGGCCCCGATTACGAGCATCATGCCCGAAGCGGTCGACAAGGCCGAACAGATCGACGCGCTGTTCCGCTTTCTGGCGGCGTCCGGCACCGCGCTCTTCATCTTTATCTGCGGATATATCGTCTATTTTTCCCTGGCGTTCCGCCGTCACGCCGGCACGCCCGAGAATGCCGTCGGCATCCAGATTCACGACAACAACAAGCTCGAGTTTTGGTGGACGCTCGCGCCGACCGTTTTTGTCGTCATCATGGCGATCTTCAGTTTGCGCATTTGGTACGGCATCGAATTTGCGCCGACCAACACCCTGGTGGTTGAAGCGATCGGCCATCAATGGTACTACACGTTCCGTTATCCCAACGTGAACGGCGAAGTCAAGGAAATGCATCTGCCGCTCGGGCAGGCCGTCACGCTGCATGTGACATCAAGCGATGTCATTCACTCGTTTTGGATTCCGGCCATGCGGTTAAAAGCCGACATGGTCCCCGGCTTGATCAATACGTTCGAGTTTACGCCGACCCGCCCGGGAAGATACGAGATCATCTGCACGGAATTTTGCGGAACCTTCCACGGCGAAATGCACAGCGGGACGACTCAGAATCCTGCCTACGTCTACATCGATCCGCCCGGGCGTTACGCGGCGTGGTACGCGCGCACCGGGCGCGAGCAAATTCACGCGAGCAACGCGATTGCCGCGCCGGTTAGCCCGACGCGGCTGAATCTTTCCAACGGTAACGCGAAAGCCGGCGCGCAGCTCTTTGCGGCCAAGTGCTCGGCCTGTCACGCGATCGGTCCGTTCGATCAGAAAATCGTCGGTCCGGGCCTGCGGGGCATTTTGAACGACCCGGCCCATCCGCAGCTCGTGGACGGTGACAGAGCGACGCCCGAAAACGTCGCGAAGATATTGGAAAACGGTTATAAGGGCAGCCTGGGACAGATGCCCAACCAAGCAGCCAATGGCCTAAGCAACAAAGACATCGTGAATCTCGTCGCTTACCTGAAAACACTGAAGTAACTCGGAGCAAGATGACAGCTGTAGCAGCGCACGCGGGCGGAGGACTGGCCGACCACGTTCATCCGGAGCCGCAAGGGTTCATCCGGAAGTACGTATTTTCGATCGATCATAAGATCATCGGAATCCAGTACATGATCACGGCCTTCCTCTTCATGATTTTGGGCGGAATGCTGGCCGAGCTGATCCGCATCCAACTGATGAAGGCCAGCGGCGGGCTGATGACGCCCGACACGTACAACGAAGTCTACTCGGTTCACGGATCGACGATGGTATGGCTGGTGATCATTCCGCTGCTCACCGGCGGATTCGGCAACTTGATCTTTCCCGTGCAGATCGGCGCGCGTGATGTCGCCTTTCCTTGGCTGAACATGCTCAGCTTCTGGCTCTTCCCGCCGGCCGGCTTGATGCTCTACGCCTCGTTCTTAATGGGCGCGCCGACGGCCGGATGGACAGAATATCCCCCGATGTCGCTGCAAGGCGCTCCGGGAACGTCGATGTGGGCCGCGGCGATTTTCTTGATCGGCGTCAGCTCGACGATGACCGGCATAAACTTTTTGGTCACGATTCTGAAGATGCGCGCGCCCGGCATGACGTTCACGCGCATGCCGCTCTTCGTGTGGGGACAGTTCGTTACCGCGCCGCTGTTGATGATCGCCACGACGGCGCTGGGTGCGGCGCTGGCGGCGCTCTTCGTGCAGCGCGAGTTCGGCGTCGCCTTCTTCGATCCGACGCGCGGCGGCAGTCCGCTGCTTTGGCAACACATGTTCTGGTTCTACAGCCATCCCGCCGTCTACATTATGATCTTGCCGGCCTTCGGCATGATCTCCGAGATTCTCCCGACGTTCTCGCGCAAGCCAATCTTCGGTTACAAAATGATCGCGTTCTCGTCGTGCGCGATCGCGATTCTCGGATTCATGGTCTGGGCGCACCACATGTTCACGTCGGGCCTGGCCCCCGCATTGCAGCTGCCGTTCATGGTGCTCACGATGCTGATCGCGATTCCGACCGGCGTCAAGATATTTTCCTGGGTGACGACGTTGTGGGGCGGCGTCATTCACATGACGACCGCGATGCTCTTTGCGATCGGGTTCCTTGCGACGTTTACGCTGGGCGGGATTACCGGCGTCTTCTTGGCCGCGGTGCCGTTCGATCTGCACGCGCACGGCACGTACTTCATCGTCGCGCATTTGCACTACGTCCTGGTCGGCGGCAGTCTGATGGGCATTCTCGCCGGTCTGTTCTACTGGTATCCCAAGATGAGCGGCCGTCTGATGAACGAGAGGCTCGGCAAATGGGCGTTCTGGCTGTTCTTCATCGGTTTCAACGGCACGTTCTTGCCGATGCACTGGCTGGGCATGTGGGGCCAGCCGCGCCGCGTTGCCATGTACGATCCGCAGTTCCAAGCCTGGAACCAAGTCTGTTCGTATTTTTCGTTCGTGATGACCGCCGCGCTGATCCTGATTCTCGTCAACGCACTGTGGTCGATGCGTAACGGCAAACGATCGGGTCCCAATCCCTGGAACGCGCGCACGCTCGAGTGGCAGATTCCTTCGCCGATGCCGTACTACAACTTCAAACACGTGCCGTCGGTTTTTGCCGCGCCTTACGACTTTGCCGAGCCGCTGCCGTATCGCGGTTTAGAGGAAGAACTGACGGGCGTGCCCCCGCCGGTTCCGGCGGCACACTGATGGCCGTTGCAAGCGTAACCCACGGCGGCTATGCCCCCGGGATGACTGAGGAGCCGGATCAGCTGTACGGCGAGACGCGCGAGCTGCGCATCCAAGGTTTTCTGCTTTTCATGGTCAGCGACTTGGTGCTGTTCTCGTCGTTCATCTTCGCCTATCTGTACCTGCGCAACAGCGGTCAAGGCTGGCCGGCGGGCGGGCCGAAGCTCGACATCGCGCTGGCTTCGGTGAACTCGATTGTCCTCTTCGGATCGGGCGCCACGATGCACTTTGCGCTCGAGAATTGGAAGCACCGCAATTTCACGAAGTTTGCAAACTGGATCGTGATGACGATCATCCTGGGGGCAGGTTTCTTGAGCGGCCAGGTGCTCGAATACATGCACATCGGCGCGCGCTGGAGCAGCGGCATCTTCGGCGCATCGTTTTACACGCTGACCGGCATGCACGGCCTGCACGTCTTTGCGGGAATTATCTATCTGACGGTGCTGCTGCTGCAGGCGGCCCAAGGCAAATATACGTTCACGAAGTACACCGGCTTGACGCTCGGAACGCTCTACTGGCATTTCGTCGACGTCATCTGGGTCGTGCTGTTCTCGATCTTCTATCTACTGTGAGGCGTTGATGGAAGCTACCGTCGCACACATCGAACGCATTTTAGCGATTCTCTTCGGCATCGTCGTCTTTTTCGTCGCGATCGTCGCGCTGAAAAACGACTGGAAGAGTCAAGGCATCGAAAACCAAGTTTTCAAGATCATGCTCGGCCTGCTCGCGCTCGGCGCGATTCTGGGGATCCTCGCCGCGCTGGGCGTGCTCATCGGAAAGGGAGTCGCGTAATGTACGATCCGTTAGACGAACGCGGCGTGCCCACGAGCCGCGGCATGCCGATGGTCGTGCGCATTGCAACGATCATCGGGATATTGTGCATTTTTGGAATCGGCGGCTCGGTCATCATGCTCGGCGGATACGGCCACTGGTGGCCCGATCAAAAAGCGATGCGGATCCCGCTCAGTACGCCGCACTAGGCCTTTCGGCCGCTGGCGGCGTCTAGCGCTGGTTTTGATCTCTCACGAATTCCCAAAAGCGGTCGTCGCGGTTAATCTTGCGGGTCCACATATATTGTGCGTAGGCCCAAGCGGGCAAGCCGAAAATCAACACCGCGAAGAACGCGTAGGGAATGCCCGCGGCGATCACGATTGGATTCAAACCGTCGAGCAGCGCTTTGGGCCCGTAGTGCATCATGTCCCAATTTCCGAACTTCGCGGCTAGGTAATTATGGGTGATGCTGGCGCGCACCAGTCCCATTCCGATATAGGTAGCGTACGCGAAAACTCCGGCTTCGAAAAGGAAGTTCATGAGTTCGTTCTTACGCAGCGCAAAGGCGAGTGCAGCGACGGCAGCCATCGAAACCGCCGGCGCGACGAGCGGGTGCCAGTCGGTCGCCTCGACCAACTGCGCGGCTCCGTAACCGATTGCAACGCCGAGCGGTACCAGCAGCAATAGCCGCATCCAAAGCACTCGGTCCATTACCGCCGCATTCTCTGCGAGATGCCGATCGCAAGCGGCGGAAGTTCGTCCGGTAAGACGCCGGTGGATTTTCCGTCCACTTTGTGAATGCCGCCGTACTCCGAAAATTCGACGTGCGCGGGAATCGTCGCATTCGGAATGCGATGTTTGCCGAAGCATTCCCATTCGCAGCAGAGTTTTGAATTTTGGAATAAAACTGCGACGTAGCCCGAAGCCTGCGGTTCGGAGAAATCATCGGGTCCGCGGTACCGCACGTAGCCGTCGAGAATGTAGATCGGCTTGAACGTTTGCGCGTAGGCGATAAGCGGCGCTACGAGCAACGCGACCAGATAGATCGCAAACCCTACCGCCATAATGGCGAAGACCGGAGCGAGGATCCACAGGTCGTGCGGTTTGGCGACGCGCGCGCGCCAGACGATGCCCCACGTCATGAGCGCGAAGAACACCGTGCCGAGCAGCGGTTCGATCGCAATCGCGAATCGACCGGTCAGCCCGCGCCATACGATTTCGCGCTCGCGTTCGGTCCATGGCCTTCCGGCCAAATGCCGCCCGAGCCTTACCCCGGCAGCCTTCATCTCGAAGTGGTTAGTATTCCACGTGTGCTGCGACTTCGGCTCTTCGCGGCTGAAGAAAAAGCGAGAGAATCAGCGCCAGCAGCGCCAGCGCCGCGAACGTGAGATAGGTCCAGCGGTAAGACGAATCGTCCGAGACAGCAGCGGTCATAATACCGCCGGCAATCGAGCCGCCGAGGATCTGCCCGACGATGAGGAATTGGCTCAGCAGCCCGAGCGCGGTCGCGCGCGAACCGGCCGGCGCTTCATTGGTGACGATGTAGCGTGTCGGGGCGCCCAGCAGCGCGCCGAAGCCGGCTCCGGCGACGATCATTGCGAGCACCGCCAGCGCCAGCGAATGAAAGCCGAGCGCGAAGATGGCCAGCCCGAGCTCGGTGAAGAACGCTCCCGCGAGCAGCACGTTACGGCTGCCGATTCGATCGAGGGCGCGCCCCGAAAGCGGAATGACGACGACGAATGCGAGCGCACCGATCGCGGCGATGGCGCCGGCGCCCGCATACGAAAGATGTTCGGCGCCGACGAGGACGACCGGTACGAAGAAGAGCGATCCTTCGAGCATGCCGATGATCAGCTCGAGAGTATACGTTTTCATCAGCTGAGGGTTGCGCAGCAGGCCGGGCGGCAGAATCGGAAATTCAATCGCGCGCTGGCGCAGCCAAAAACCTGCCAGTAACAGTCCGCCGATGACGATCGGAACGGCGTGCGTTCCGGTGATCCCATACATGAGAAAGAGCAGTCCGGTTGCCAATAGCAGTAGCCCCAAGACGTCGAGGGGACCTTTGCGTTTGGGCGGAGCCTCGGAGGCCAGCTCGCGCAGCGCGAAGACGATCACCGCGCCGCCGATCGCAAAATTCGGCACGAAGATCCAGCGCCACGAAACGAAGTGCGTGATCAAACCGCCGTAGAGCGGGCCGATAATGGCGGCCAACCCCCAGGTGGCCGCGATCAATCCGAGCGCCGCTCCGCGGCGCGCGCGCGGCACGCGGTCGCCGACGGCGGCGGTTGCTACGGGAAAAATTCCGCCTGCGCCGAGCGCCTGAATCGCACGGGCGATCAAAAACGCCGGGTAATCCTGCGCGACGATCGCAAGTGCGCTGCCCGCCAAGAAAATCAGAATGCAGAGAATGTAGATTGGCTTGCGTCCGTAGCGGTCGGCGAGCGTGCTCATGACGGCGATGCTGACGACGTTCATCAACAGATAGAGCGTGAAGACCCACGACAAATCGCCGTTGGCCGCGTCGAATTCGTGTCCGAGCGCCGGCAGTGCCGGAGCGAGCACGCTGAGATCGAGCGCGCCGAGAAAAACGCCTAACCCTAGGGTGAGGAGCAGGGGAAGCGCGGCGCGCAGATCGGGATCGTTGCGCAGGTCCGCGTTCACAAAACGATCCGGTCGATCACCATGAAGGCGCAGATCAGTGCAAGATAGAGCAGCGAGAAACGGAAGAGCGTACGCGCCGCAGCTTCGCCGTCACGCTGCAGCCGTACCGCGTAGGTGACGAACGCCGCACCTAGCACCAGCGCGCCGGCAAAATAGATGGCGCCCATTACGTGCAGAGGGAAGAGGGCGAGCGTTACGGCGACGAGGGTCCACGTGTAGGTGAGAATGGCGCGCTTCGTGCGGCGTTCGCCCACCACGTTGGGAAGCATTGGAATCGCGGCTTTCGCGTAATCGTTTTCACTATTGAGCGCGAGCGCCCAAAAGTGCGGCGGCGTCCACAAGAAGATGATCGCGAAGAGTCCGATTGCGGGGCCGCCGATCGCGTGCGTGACCGCCGCCCATCCGACGAGCGGCGGAATGGCGCCCGCGGCGCCGCCAATCACGATGTTCTGCGGCGTGCGCCGTTTGAGCCACATCGTATAGATGGCGACGTAAAACACGTTGCCGGCCAGCGAAAGCCAAGCCGCCAACGGATTGACGCGGAAATAGAAGATGCAGAACGAGAGCACGCCCATCACGACGGCGTGCGTCGTGGCGGCGAGAATAGAGATACGCTGCGCCGGAATCGGCCGCGACTGCGTGCGCCGCATCAGCCGGTCGATGTCGGCGTCGTAGACGCAGTTGAGCGTTCCGGCCGACATTGCCGCCAGCGCGCCCCCCAGCATTGTCCATCCGAAGAGTGCGAGCGGCGGCATTCCTTTTGCAGCCATGAGCATGGCGGCGGCAGTCGTGATCAGCAGCAGATACATGATGCGCGGCTTGCCGAGGTCGTAATAATCGGACAAACGCGACGTGAAAGCGGCGATGCGCGACTGCGCGATGCGTTCGGCGCGAACGGAAACGTTCATACTGCCTGCACGGGTTCGCGCGCGGGTCCGGCATCGACGACGGCTAGCGTCGTAGCGCACGTGAACGCGAGAAAGATCAGCGCGGCATTCGCCGCGTGAGCTTCCCGCAAATCGATTGGCAGCCGTAAAGCGACGTTGAGCAAGCCCAGTACGATTTGGACGAAGACCAGCGCCATTGCTAGGGTTGTCCACACTCGCACTCGCGCGCTCGCGCCCCGCATCCAGGCGAACGCGAATGCGACGACCGCCGCCAGGAGCGAAGCCGCGGCCGCGGTGCGGTGCAGCATCTGCACGTACTGGCCGTTCCCGAAAACGACGACGTTGCCGGCGCAGCCCGGAATCGTGACGCACGCCAAGCCGGCGCCACTGGAGCTGACGTATGCGCCGACGCACATCGTGATGAAAGCTACGGTTGAGGCAAACGCGAGCACGCCGGCCACCGCCCAAGCGCTAGCATTGGGACGGTGCGAACGCCCGGGGCCTGCGAATATAGCGAGCGCCGCCAGCGACGCAATCAGCGCCATCGCTGTGCCCCAGTGCCAAACAACGGAGATCGGCGAATTCGAAAGCTTGACCGTTGCGGCGCCGAGAAACATTTGGAAAAGGAAGAGCACCCAGACGAAACCCGCGGCCAGGCGGACGCCGGGCGCAGGGTTGCGCCCGTAAAACGCGCGCACGAGCGCCACCAAAACCAGCACCGCAAGCGCCAGCGCGGTGAACCGGTGCGTCCATTCCCAAATCACCCCGCCGTCGAACGCCGGTACGATCCGGCCGCGGCAAAGCGGATAATCCGGACACGTCATTCCGGCGCCGTTGATGCGCGTCCAGCTTCCGAGCAGCACTTCGCCAAAGGCGACCGCGACGGCGCACCAGCTCAGTCGCGCCAAGCTTATCACAAGGCCTTCAGTTTATCCCCGGGGACGGGGACCCTACAACGACCAGTGTCGGTCGTGAATCAGCAGCGGGCTAAGGCGGCCGTCACGTGCTGGGCGGCGCCGTTTTCATCCGACGTGATGTCCGGCAGGCGCGATTCGAAGTCTTTGGCCGCCGCCGTGGCTTCCTGAGTGGCGGTCGCCTGATTGATGTCGTGACCGAGCGGCGGGGGCCGCATGCCGGTCGACGGATCGATAGTGGCGCGGTTGCGGTCTACTCCCGGATTGGGCTTGGTATCGGCTACGGTCGAAATATACGGATCCGGAACGCCGAAGACCGCGCGGTTTGCTTGCTGCTGGCCTTCGGTGAACGTGGCCATGTCTTGGAAGTCTACCGAGGCAAGATAGCCGTTGAGATCGCGCGCAACTTTCTGCTGGCGCCACAACGCGCCCCCAAGTGCATCGGCAAATGCCGTCAGTTCTTTCTTCTCTTGGGGATCCGTGGATTTCTCCGCGAGTGCGCGCAAGCGTTTCACTTCGTCATCGGCCGAGCGCGATTGTTTCGTAAGGTTCTTTGCGAATTCACCGAGCGCGTCGAGTCCGTTGCGGCGGTGAATCGGATTTCCGTCGTCGAGGTTGACCGCGCGCAGCCGCGTGATCAGTTGCTGCAGCTGCACGTCGTTGTTGAGCGCGCTGCCGATCGCGCTGTTCGCGTGCGTGACGATCTCGGCACAACGCGAGGTCGATCGGACGTTGGCGATGACTTTGAGCGTGGGACCGGGCGAAGCCGAAACGACCGGCGGAGGAGCGGCAGCGAAACTCGCGCCGGGGCTCAAGAACGCGGCGGAAGCGGCGATGACGGCGAGTCTATATAGCATCGATAACCTCTCTCCTATAGAATGCACCCGCAGGGCGCCGCGTGACAATACCTCGAACGCCCTGCGCGTGAAGCGCCTCTGGGCTTTGGCCGCCCTTTTGGTCTTGGCCGGCTGCCGGGACGTGCGAGTCCAGACCCTTCGACAGGGCGAGACCGCGGTACTTGGCGGGAACGAACTGGTTGTCGTGCGCGATGCGCCCTCGCTCGATCGCCTGGGCATTCACGCGCCCGTGCGCTTCCGGTCAGAATTCGGCGTGGTGCTGCTGATGGGACCGCACGATCGTTCGGGCTACAAACAGATTATCGAATCGATCCGCTCGCGCGCCGATCGTTTCCGCGTCGTCGCCTTCGAAGCGCCGCCCGCCGACGGCGGTCAGCCGTCGGGCCGATACCGAACCTTTACGTTATGGATCGTTCCAAACTCGGCGTACCGGCGCGGTGTGCGGCTTGAAGTGGTGAATCCGGCCGGCGAACCGATTACATCGACGGACCTGCCTTAAACGGCAAGGCAAGCGCACTGCGTCCGACGCTTTCGCTCGATACACAGGTTCTTGCATCCAACGCCCAAGCGTGGCGAGAGTTTGCGGGCGTGCCTGTTCGCGCGGTCGTGAAATGCGACGGCTACGGTTGGGGCACCGGCGCGATCGTTCGCGCGCTTGAAGGAAAGGTGCAAAGTTACTGCGTCGCCGATGCCGACGAATTGCGCGCGCTGCGCGCGCACACAGATGTTCCGGCGGTTGTCTTTGGAACCGTACCGCTGGTACGTTTCGGTGAAGTGCTTGACGCTGGCGGCCAGCCTTCGGTTTCCAACGCGCAAGAGCTCGCAGCTGCAGCGCAATGGTTTCGCGCGCATTCCAAACCGTTGCGCCTGCGCGTCGGCGTGCGAATGGCGGCTGCGTGGAGCGGGCTCGATCCGCAAGACGTCGCGCGCTTCGCTTCCGAATTGCACGCAGCGTCGGCCGACGTAGAAGCATGGACGCACCTCACCGACGTGGATGACGCGCCACGGCAGTTGGGCATTTTCGAAAAAGCTTTGGGCGAGCTTTCGCGCGCCGGCGTGCGCGTCACGGATACCGATCTCTGCAGCACCTTTCCGCTGGCCCGCGGAATCCGCAAGGGCTCGTCGGTCCGGATCGGCGTCGGACTTTTCGGAGCCACCGGCGGAACCGTGGTTCCGGGAGTTGCGTGCGCGCTGCGATTTAGCGCTCCGGTTCTTCGCATCGAGCGACATTCGGCGGGGACACGGATAGGGTATGGGGGTACCATGCTCGAGATGGATAGCACGGTCGCTATGCTCCGGTGCGGTTTCGGCGACGGATTGCCCGCGAGCATGGAGGGGAAAAATGGCGTGCTAATGGCCGGCATGCAGTACTCCGCCGTGCACGCCGACGCGCTCAATGCGGACGCGCGCGAACACGTTTGGCTCGATCGCGACGCCGATCTGGACGAGTTCGCGGGTGCCGCCGGACGGCCGGTCCACGAGATCGTCACCGATCTCGGAAGCTGTGCCCGAGCGGCCTTGTCAGAAGAAACGGTGTGATGCAGGCACGCGCTACGGACGAACTCGACGTCGAGGTTCAGCGCCTCGGATTGGCGCTCGAGCCCAACAGCGATCCCTCCGAGGCCGAAGGTACGCTCAATCCGGCGTGCGCGCGTACGCGCGAGAACGAGCTGCTGCTTTATCCGCGGGACGTAGCCCACGGAAATATTTCGCGCGTAGGGCGTGTCCGTGCAGTTGCAAACGGCGATCGTTTTTCATTCAACCGCGACGGCTTCGTGCTCGAGCCAAGTGCCGTGTACGAATTGCGCGCGACCCCGGGATATGGCTGCGAGGATCCGCGCGTCACGTTTATTGCAGCGCTCGACGCATACGTGATGTCGTACACCGCATTTGGTCCGCAAGGTCCGCGTATTGCGATCGCGCTCTCCAAAGACGGCTATACGTTCGAGCGCGTCGGTAAATTGGTTTTCGACAAACCGGGAATGCACATCGGCGACGACAAGGATGCGGCGTTCTTTCCCGAGCCGGTGCGATCGCCGGGCGGCGTTACGTCGCTCGCGTTCTATCATCGTCCCATGCTGCATCTTTCCGCGGTTGACGGCCGCGCGTCGATCCCGATCATCGAGCGCATGCCGTATCGCGATCGCGAATCGATTCGAATCGGCTACATTCCGTTCGAGCCGGCGCTCAAGGATCGCGCGAAGCTGCTCGATGTTTGTGAAAGCGAGCTCGCCGTTGCGCCCGACGGCAATTGGGGATCGCTCAAAGTCGGATGCGGAACGCCGCCGGTGCGCATCGATGAAGGGTGGATGTCGATTTTCCACGGCGTTGACGTGGTAGGCGAAGGCACGAAGCCGAAGCTGCGCTATCGCGCCGGCCTGGTGATTCATGACGCGCAGGACCCGCTCAAGATCGTCTATCGTTCGCCTCGCCCCATCCTCACGCCTGAAGACGAATCGGAGCTGCACGGCATCGTCGAAAACGTCGTGTTTCCGACGGGCATCGATCCGCGTCCGGAGCTCGGTCCGCGCGTTTTCGATTTCTATTATGGAATGGCGGACTGGTCGATTGGAGCGGCCCGTCTTACGCTCGGGGGAGGGCCCGGCACCCAGCGCGAGCCCGCCGAAAGCGCTGCTTAGGTTTTATGCGATCTCGGCGGCCATCGTTTTCACGGCTGCGCTGATCATCGCCGGTTACGCCAATCGCGATCGTTTTGCGCTCAAGATCGCTTCCGTCACCGCATCGGTTCCACCCAAGGCCGCGCCAGCCCAAGCTGTTGCGCGCCGGCGCGAGCGCGCTTTCGGCCTAGCGGCTCCCTGGGTGCTCTCGGCGCTGCCCGAGTGTTTGCGCCAGACGTATGAAGCGGTCGGCACCCGCGCTTACGTCGCTTCGCGAATTCCACCGGGCTACGTGGCGCAGCCGGCGGGAGTTCGGCTGCAATTCGCGGACTGCACGCTTTCCGTCCGCGAAACCGTCGTACTGGTCCGTCGCGGCGCCGACAAATACTACATTCCGCCGCCCTCGCAACTCTTCAAGCGCGCGTCTTCGATCGCGCTGATGCACGAAGCGGGGACGCGCGCGATTCTGCGCATTTACGAACCGGCCCCGCCGGGTCTGTAGTGTCCGATGTGGCAAGCGAAGTGCGTAAGCGGCGCACATTCGCGATCATTTCTCATCCCGACGCCGGCAAGACGACGCTGACGGAAAAGCTGCTGCTCTACGGCGGCGCGATTCAAACGGCCGGCCAAGTTTCGGCGCGCCGCGCGCAGCGGGCCGCCACCAGCGATTGGATGGAACTCGAGAAGCAACGCGGGATCTCCATAACGTCGACGGTACTGCAATTCGAGTACGGCGGCTGCACCGTCAATTTGCTCGACACGCCCGGACACCAAGACTTCGGCGAAGATACGTACCGCACGCTGCTTGCGGCGGACAGCGCCGTGATGCTGATCGACGCTGCCAAGGGCGTCGAGCCGCAGACCAAAAAGCTCTTCGCGATCTGCCGGGCGCGGCGTATTCCGCTCTTCACTTTCATTAATAAGATGGATCGCCCGAGCCGAGATCCGCTCGAGCTGCTCGACGAATTGGAGAGCGTCTTAGGCATCGGCGTATTTCCGATGAACTGGCCGTTGGGCAACGGTCCGTCATTCAAGGGCGTTTTCGACCGGGCGACGCGTCGCGTCCATCTGTTCGAACGCGTCGTGCACGGCGCGAAACGCGCCAACGTCGAGGTCACGGGTGTCGACGATCCTCAGATTCGCGAACTGCTCGACGACCGTTCTTACACGCAGTTCATCGACGAAATCGCATTACTGGAAGGAGCGGGATCGCAGTTCGATCGCGCTGCGATGCTGCGCGGCGATGTTTCGCCGGTATTTTTCGGCAGTGCCGTCACAAATTTCGGGGTGCAATTATTCCTGGACGACTTTCTGAAGCTGGCCCCCTCGCCAACGCCCCGCCGCATCAATAGTGTCATAGTGAGCCCGTCGAACCACCCCGAGCAGCGTGCCGAAGGCACCCTTGACGAGGGGACGTACGTTAATCCCGAATCGGACCAATTCACGGGTTTCGTCTTTAAGATCCAGGCGAACATGGACCCGCGGCATCGCGACCGCGTGGCATTTGTGCGGATCTGTTCGGGGAAATTTGAACGTGACATGATGGTGCGCAACGCGCGCAGCGGAAAAGACGTTCGGCTCTCGCGTGCGATGAAGCTCTTTGCGAGCGAACGCGAATCGGTCGAGGCGGCTTACGCCGGCGACGTGATAGGTCTCGCCAACCCCGGCGTGTTCGCGATCGGTGATTCGCTGAGCGATGGGGCGCCGGTGCAGTTCGAACGGTTTCCAGCGTTCGCCCCGGAACACTTCGCGCAAGTGCGAAGCGTGGATACGGCCGGCTACAAATCTTTCGGTAAGGGAATCGCCCAGCTGCGTGAAGAGGGCGCGATCCAAGTGATGTATCCGCTCGGCTCCATGCGGACCGAGCCCATACTGGCGGCCGTCGGTCAGTTGCAATTCGAGGTCGTGAAGCATCGTCTGGAATCGGAGTACAACGTGAAGACGATCTTCACGACGCTGCCGTTTTCCGTTGCGCGGCGCGTTGGGGGTTCGGCCCAAGCGCTGCAGAGCGCGCAGCTGCCCTCGAGCGCGAAGTTGCTCGAAGATTGGGATGGCGCGCCCGTCGCGCTCTTTGAATCGGATCGGAGTGTCCGGCTGGCCGAAGAGTGGAATCCGCTCCTGCGCTTCACGGAGTTTGCCGGTGCCGGCGCCGTCGTTTAATTCCGTTCGCGACGCAGCCGAACGTCTGCGCGGCATCGTGCACCGTACGCCCGTCCTTACGTCGCGCACGCTCGACGCCATCGCGGGCGGATCGGTATTTTTGAAGTGCGAGAATCTTCAGCGCATGGGCGCCTTCAAATTCCGCGGCGCTTACAATTGCATCGTGCAAATTGATCCCGGCGTGCGTGCGCGCGGCGTCGTCGCGTTTTCCAGCGGCAATCACGCGCAGGGTGTCGCGCTGGCGAGCAAATTGCTCGGCGTTCCGGCCACGATCGTTATGCCTTCGGATGCGCCCGCCTCCAAGATCGCGGCCACCCGCGAATATGGCGCCGAGGTCATCTTCTACGATCGGCACAAATCGCACCGCGCCGAAATCGCGCAAGAGCTCCGCGCGGAACGCGGCGCGACCCTAATACCGCCATTCGACGATCCCGAGATCGTCGCGGGCGCGGGAACGGCCGCACTCGAGCTGCTCGAAGATGTTCCCGATCTGGGGATCGTCGCGACGCCGGTCGGCGGCGGTGGACTGCTTTCGGGTTGCGCTCTAGCCGCGCACGGAGTGAATCCCGCTATCGAATTGTACGGCGTCGAGCCCGAAACGGGCAACCATTTTCAGCAGTCGCTCGCGCGCGGTGAAATCGTGCAAACCCCGGTGCCGGTAACGATTGCCGACGGATTGCAAACAACCGCTCCGGGCGAGCTCACCTTTGCGATCGTGCGCGAACATGTGCGCGCGATCGTCACGGTGACCGACGACCAACTCCGCGACGCGATGCGTTTTGCCTTCGAACGGATGAAAATCGTGATCGAGCCGAGCGGCGCCGCCGCGCTGGCGGCCGTCATGCAGGGCAAGATTCCGTCCCGCGGCAAACGGACGGGCATCGTTATCAGCGGCGGCAACGTCGACGCCGCCAGATTCTCAGAACTTACCGGCTCGCGTTAGCGGCCCATCGAGTAGAACTCGTCGTTCGGGCGCATGTCCATGAGGCCGGCCATGCGATTGGAGAAGCCGAAGAACGCGGCTATGGCGGCGACGTCCCAGATATCGTCGTCGCTGAAACCGGCCAGATGCATTTCGTCGATCTCGTGTTCGGTCGCGGCGAACCCCGGTTCGTTGACGCGCGAAGCGAATTCGAGCATTGCCCGCATCCTTACTGGGAGATTCGCAGTACTCCAGTTGTTGGCAATCTGCTCGGATAAAATCGGATCTTTGCTCAAGACGCGCAGCGCCGCGCCGTGCGCGACCATACAATATTGGCAGCGGTTTTCCGACGAGACGGCTACGACGATCGCTTCGCGCTCGACGCGGCTGAGATTGCCCGGACCTTTCATGAGAACGTCGTGATAAGCCATGAACGCGCGGAAATGTTCGGGCCGCCGTGCGTACGCGCGAAAGACGTTCGGAACGAAACCGAGTTTCTCGCGATTCTTTTCATAGACTTCGCGGATGTCGGGAGGCAGCGCGCTTTCGGCCGGCTCGCCGAAACGCGAAACGGCTTTATGCCCCGCCATGCGGTCCGGACAACTCCCGGGCGATGGCGTTGACTGCTTCGACGGTTTGCGGCGTCGGCACGGCGTCTGCCGATTCTACGACGTCCAACAGGGAAGCGAGTTGGGCGTTGATGCCGCTGTCGCGCTGCGCCTCGGCCGTGAGCGCCGCGGCCTGCGCTTGTTTCATCTGAGCATAGCTTTCGGCCATCAGTTTCGTAATTCGCATCGCGAGCTCAAACTGCGCGCGCAGGGCTGCGTTGCCCACCGTGACGCGCGGATCCATCTTGATAGCGACGGTGCGCCTCTGAGTGAGACCGTCGACGGACAGCGCTACCGTATAAGTTCCCGGCAATGCGAGTGCGCCTTCGGGGACCACGGGCGTGTCGTGTTCGATTGCGGAGATGGGAAAGTCGTATGACTCCGACGGCGGCGCCGTGTAGCGGTAATCCCAGGTCATTCGGTGCATGCCGGGAGCTGCCGATGGAATCTGCGGAGTGCGCGCCCAATATGCGGGCACGCGCAAATCTGAGGCGGGGACCACGGGTTCGGTCGGACCGGCGCTCGACCAGTGCCGCACGAGATTGCCGGCTGCGTCGTAAATCGAGACAATCACGGCGTGCGCGTTTGCCGGCAGGTAATAATCGATGATCGCGCCATCAGGCGGATTCTTTCCGGCCGGTTCCTCCGGAGGGAGCGGTGTGTCGGTCCACGTGTCGCGGCGTACGCGAGTTGCGGACGCCGGCGGAAACAGAAACGGCCGTCCCGCCGTTGCGCTTTGCGCTACTTGCGCGAGCGAACGAAGTGGCCAGATATCGTCGAGAATCCAGAACGAACGGCCGTGCGTTCCCACGACGAGATCGTCGCCGTGCACGACCAGATCGCGGATCGACGTCGACGGGAGATTCAGCTGTAGCGATTGCCAGTTTGCACCGTCGTCCACCGAAAAGTACGCCGTGTTTTCTGTTCCCGCGAACAGCAAGCTACGCGCTTTGGGATCTTCCCGGACGGTATCAACGGGTGCGTTTTCAGGCAGGCCTGCGTGGAGAAGCTGCCAGTGCGCGCCGAAGTCGTGCGTCGCGTAAATATACGGATGCATGTCGTCCAGGCGCAGACGGGTTACGGCTACATAGGCGGTTCCGCGATCGAAATGCGACGAATCGATCTGCGAGATCTTCGACCACGAACCCGAAGCGGCGGCCAATCCCGGCGGTGAGACGTTGCTCCAATGTTTGCCCGCGTCGCGCGTCAGCCAGATGAGCCCGTCATCGGTTCCCGCCCACAACAGATTGCGATCGATGTAGGAAGGCGCCAAGCTGTATACGACGCCGCGATGATTGCCTTGCGCCAATGGAGTTTGCGCGAATGGTCCGAGATTGGCCGGAGTGCCCGGGTACGAGCGCGTGAGATCGGGACTGATGACGCGCCAACGACGCCCGCCGTCGGCCGTTGCGAAGACGACGTTCGAGCCGAAGTAGAGCGTCCGGTTGTCCGCGCGGCTGAAGACCAGTGGATTGGTTCGGTTGAACCGGTATTTGCCGCGTTCGTAAGAGGGCGACACGTCTTGCGTTTGCTGCAGCGTCTCGTCGTAACGCGAAACCGTGCCGCCGCCCGCGCCGAAAATGATCGTGGGATGCAGCGGGTCGGGAGCCACGTAGCCGTACTCCGATGCGCCGACCGGATGCCAGTAGCGAACCCAAATCGCACCGTCATCGCTGCGGCTGAAAACCTCTGCGCTCCCGCTTTCCTGTTGTCCGCCGAAGACGCGATACGGAAAACGGTCGTCGGCGATCACATGATAGAATTGTCCGGTGGGCTGGTTATACCACGAGCTCCACGTGCGACCGCCGTTTACGGTGAGCGTCGCGCCTTGATCGCAGCCAAGCAAGATGACGTTGGGATCGCCCGGATCGATCCAAACGGTGTGATAGTCGTCTCCGCCGGGCGCGCCTTTCCATCCGGTCCACGTCTTTCCGGCATCGCTGGAACGATACGTCTGCGTATTGGCAGCGTAGAGAACGTCGCGATCCGTGGGGTCGACGCCCAAGCCTGAAAAATCGTTTCCGCGGCTGCAGACGCGCGACTCGGAATTGACTTTGAGCCAGCTCTCACCGGCGTCGCTCGTGCGGTAGATGCCGCACCCTTTGTCGTCATTCACCCACGCGTAGATCCGCTGCGAGTCTCCCGGCGCAATCGCCAAACCGATGCGGCCGATGTTTGAAGGCAATCCGCCGCGCAGCTGCTTCCACGTCGAGCCCCCGTCTATCGACTTGTACAAACCGCCGTTTGCGTAGAGTTGGAACACGTCGCGCAATCGCCACGGCGGATTGCGCGACGCCCACAGCGCCGCATACACAATGTTCGGGTTGCGCGGATCGATCAGAACGGTTTCCGCACCGGTGTTTTCGTCTTTGCCTAAAACTTTTTGCCACGACTGTCCGCCGTCGGTGCTGCGGTAGAGCCCTCGTTGCTCGTTAGGCCCGTACGGATGGCCCAGCACCGCCGCGAAGACGCGGTCCGGATTACGCGGATCGATCGCGATGGCGCCGATCTGCATGCCGTCACGCAGACCCAGATGCGTCCACGAAGCGCCGGCGTCGGTGGATTTATAGATGCCGTCGCCGACGGAAAGGTCGGGACGGCGCAAGCCCTCGCCCGATCCAGCATAGAGAATATTCGGGTCACTCGGTGCTACGGCCAGCGCGCCGATCGAGCCGGTGTCTTGTCCGTCGAAGATCGGATTCCACGTGCGCCCGTAATCGGTACTCTTCCAAATGCCGCCGTCGGTTGCGGCCATATAGTAGAGACCACGCTGCGACGGCACGCCGGAAACCGCAACGGTCCGCCCGCCGCGAAACGGCCCGATCATTCGCCACTGCATCGCGCTATAGTATTGCGCCGGAACCGTTTGCGCGAACGCGGAGGCGGCAGCGGCAATCGCTAGCGCGGCGGTCAGGAGAGCGCTCCGGATCATCTGCGGCGGAGGTTCTTGCGCTGCTTCGGTTGGAACGGTGCGCCGATTTTCAGCGCTTTGTCGCGCGGGAGATCCTTGTTGACGTCGTCGCAGCCGATGGGCGAGAAGTCGCGGCAGTCGGCCGGGCGTCCTTCGTAGATGCCGCAATAAAACTTACCCGGACGCGACTCTTTCAAAAAGACGCATTGATCGGCGATGTCGTCGGTTACTTTTCTGACGTACCCGAGATGATATCCGTCGGCGGATTTGCGCTGAACGATGTACTCGTCGAGCACTTCCTGCGGCGTGAGGTGCAAATGGGACGCGATGCGTTCCACGTCGCTGCGGCTAACGAAGGGTTCGTAACCGCTGCAGCACTCCGCGCAGCCCGGCGGGCATGCGATGTTTTCGGGGAGATCGTGCAGATGCTTGCGTGCCAAATCGATAACCTTGGCGACCGCTGCGACAAATTCGGGGTCCTCGTTATATTTATAAATCCATTCCCGTTCGACGTTCTCGCTCGTGTTGTAATAGTGATTGATGGTCTGGTTGTAGGTGATCGTAATGTGCTCTTGATCGATCTCGATGTCTTGGACGTGCTCCATCGGAACCGTGTCGAGCATCTCCGGGTGCGTGGGCTGTCCGGTATCGAGCGTGAACTTGCGCAGGGCGGTTAAATCGATAGTGGTCATAGCGACGCGTTATTCGACGGAGGTTTTTTAAGGCCCCGGCGAGAGAAGCATGAGAGGTGCATAAAGCAATCGGCGTCGACCTCGGAGGCTCGCACGTCACGGCGGGGATCGTCGCTGACGACGGCTCGATCCTGGGTCAATACGAACAGGACATCGAGGACCGCTCCTTTGATGCGGTCCTGGGTGCAGTCAAGACCGTCGTCGATAGCGCGCTCAAAGACGGGAAGGCGAAGGATGCGGCCGCGATCGGTATCGGCGCGCCGGGGAACGTCGAGCTGCAAACCGGGACCGTTCTCTACTCGCCGAACTTCCTGTGGACCGACGTGCCGCTAGGCGATCGCCTGCGCAAGTACTACGATCTGCCGGTCTTCGTGGCCAACGACGCTCGCTGCGCGACGCTGGGCGAGCATACCTTCGGGATCGGAGCGGGCACGCAGAACTTCGTGCTGCTCACCATTGGCACCGGGATCGGCGGCGGCATCGTTTCGGGCGGCAAACTGCTCATCGGCAACCGTGCCGGCGCCGGTGAAATCGGCCATCATCAGATCCGCCCGGCCGACGGCTTCATCTGCGGCTGCGGGAAACGCGGCTGCTTCGAAGCGCAAGCCTCGGGAACGGGCCTTTTGCGCCACGCCTTTGCGGTGGCCCCGTCGTTTCCGCGCAGCAAGCTGCTCGACCGCGAACGCGACAAACTCGGTTCGAAGATGATCAGGCGCGCGGCGCAAGCGGGCGACGCGCACGGCGTGGCCGCATGGAAAAATTTCTCCTCGGATCTCGCGCTCGGTCTGGCTAACATTATCGCGTTCGTTAATCCGCAAATGATCGCGCTCGGCGGGGGCGTCAGCAGCGCCGGTGACTTCATGCTGGAGTCCGTGCGCGATCGCGTCGAAGAATTAACCACGATGGTTCCGCGCGGCAGCACGCAGATCGTCATCGCCAAGCTCGGCAACGACGCCGGGCAGGTCGGGGCCGCCACGATGGCATTTCAAGGCGGTCTCACGCCGAATTGAACGCGTTGCAGGCGTTCGCGATCGCGCTCGCGATAAAGTTGCCGTTCGGACTTACGCCTGAAGCGTTCAAAACGATCATGACTCCGCTCAAGGGTCATCCCGCGGCGATGCCCGCCGATACCGTTCCGTTTGAAGGCTGCGTGCCGGCGATGGGTTACCACTACGCCAAGCCGCAAGACGTGCCGTTCGGGCCGTTTTACGGTTATTACAACGGCAGAGCGGTCTTCACCGAAGTAATGATCGAGAAAAAAGAATTCGAACGCGGCCGCAGCTGGAACGAGCTGCTCAAGCCGCTGCCCGGCTACGCGATCGATCACGCCGATATTTGGTTCGAGCCGTTCGGTCATCCCGGGTACCGCATACCGCACTACGATCTGCACGCGTGGTACGTGCCGCACAACGTGCATATGAAATTCTGCGGAAACGTCTCAGGAAAGCGCCCACCCTACTTATAGAAGAGGCACACGGAACGCGGGCCGGCGAATCATTCGGTCGCAATGGAGGTTGCACATAGGTGATACAACGTTTCGTTTTTTCATGTCTAACGCTTGCGGCGGCCGCGAGCTTACTGGCTGCGGCGCCCGCGCCTCAACCGCCCGGGAAGCTTCCGCCGGGGATGACGCCAGCGCTTCTCAAGATGATGATGACGCTCCCGAAAGGGCCCGTCCCATCCATGATGCCCGCCGGCACGGTGCCGGTGTCGGGATGTATCCCGACGATGGGTTATCACTACGCCAAGCCCTCGAACTTTCCGTTCGGTCCGATCTACGGCTACTACAACGGAAAGGCGACGTTCACCGAGGTCATGGTCGACAAGAGCCTTTTTGCAAAAGGCAGCAATTGGGACGAAATCCTCAAGCCGCTCCCCGGTTACAAGATCGACCACGTCGATATTTGGTACGAATCGCATGGTCATCCGGGTTACACGATCCCGCATTACGACGTTCACGCATGGTACGTTCCGCATAGCGTGCACATGGCGTTTTGCGGAAATACGTCAGGCCAACGCCCGCCCTACTTGATGTAGTTTAAACTGAGACGGCTTCGCGCAACGGCACGTACTCGTCATCGGACGGGATCGTGCCGCGCAAAGCCACTTGCGCGATGAGCGCGGCGATGCGCCGCGAACTGCGTTTGGGAGCGATCAGTTCTTGATTGTGCTGCATCGCTTCCAGGCGCCGCGGGTTGCGCACAAGACCGTCGACTGCGCGCACGATCTCGGCGATGCTGTTGATGGCGACGACGCCGATACCGTTGTGACGCACGAAATCAACGTTGCCGCGCTCTTGCCCGGGAACGTAGTCGTACACGACGACCGGCAGCTGCGCGGCATTCGCCTCGGCCAGCGTTCCCGGCCCGGCTTTGGTTACGAGCAGGTCGGCGGCGCGCATCAACTCCGGAATCTTATCGGTAAATCCGAGAACGGTCATCGGCGTCGGAAGTTTGCGCGACATTTCCGCGATCTTCGCGCGCATCGTCTCGTTGCGTCCGCAGACGACGACCAAGTGCGTCGGCATTCGCGCCTTCGCCAAACGCAGCGCCGCCTGCAGTAATTTTCCGCCGCCCTCGCCGCCGGCCATCAGCAGCGTAATGAACGTGTCCGCGGGCAAACCCAGCTGCGCGCGCAGCTGGGTTTTACCGCCGGTGACGTTGTCGAACTTCGGATGGATTGGCTGGCCTAGCATACGCAGGCGGCTCGGATCGACGCCGCGCGAAAGCGCGCGTTCGTAGACTTCACGCGCTGGAACAACGACCGCGTCAGCTTCGGGCGTTAGCCAAGATTCGTGCACTTTCCCGAGGTCGGTGATGACGGTGACGATGGGAATGTGCTGCATGTCTGCATCCGCGCGGGCGCGCAGAGCCGCGTGATTGAGCAGCGGATGGATCGAAACGATAACGTTTGGTTTGTAATCGAGGAACAGATCGCGCAACCGTTCGCGGTAGAGCGGCTCGCAGAAACGGACCAGCGCTTTATAGCGCCGGCGGCCGTTGGTGGCGTAATACAGCGCGCCGTAAACCGGGGGAGCGTAGCGCAGTGCAGCCGAGTAGCCCCACCCGAGTTGCGTGAGCGGGAAGGAGCAATGCGCGGCAACGTCCTCGGTGCGGTGCTCGAACGCCGGCTCGCGCAGTTCGTCCAGCGCGACCGCGATCGCGTTGGCAGCGCTGCGATGTCCGCCTCCGGTATCCGAGATCAAAAAGAGGGCGCGTTCGGTCAAACTTTGACTCCTGGAGGCGCGGCGCGGCGCCGTCGAGTGGGAGCGAGTGCGGCCAAAAGCGCCCGCGCAGGGGCGTCATAAAAGCGAAAAATGTCGCCGAACTCGGTAGCTGGATTTCGGTGATGGCCGTCGTGGTCCTCGGGAAGCACGATGCCGAGCGGGCCGAGGGCGGCCCGCACGAGGGCCGGAGTGCGCCAGCCTAGGTCTCCGGTGTGCCGCCACCAGACGTGCAGCTGGCCCAGCGCCAGGCCCGCCAGCGCTCCCGTCCACGAGACTCGCCAGAGCAGCGCCGCCGCGGCCAGATAGGGCAGGGCGCCGAGAAAACCATCGAGCAGCACCGCGGGATCGGTCGTCAGCACTGCGTGATCCCAGTACGGCCGCCGCCGATCGTGATGCGTGCGCAAGTGCAGCGCAAACCATAGGTGCTGCGGTACGTGATAGAAGAACGTCGATCCAAAATCACCGGCTACCAGGACTGCGAGCGCTGCCAGAAGTGCCACTGAGGATCCGCCTTCGCGTTGCCGCGGGGATTTGCTTGGCGATTTGCGCGTGCACCGGGCCTGCGCACAACGCGACGGCGAACACCAAAGTCTTCATACCCAGCGTTACGGAGGCTGCGATGTCTTGGCACGCTCCCGTTTACGCGAACGCCTTGTACGGATTGCGCCCCCTGCAAGACGGGCCGCCTACGGGAAGCGCAACGCTCGCAATTACGCGCGCGGTGCTTCATACAAATACGCACATCGCGCCGGTCGATGCGCTATTGTTAGGGGGCTGGGCAGTCCGCGCGGCGCGCGCGCACGGTTTGCCGCCGGAGTTTCTGGCCGCGACGCTGCTGCAAGAATCGGCATTCGATCCGCGCGCGCTTTCTTCAGCGGGCGCAATCGGCATCGCACAGTTCATGCCCGAAACGGCGGCCGATGCGGGAATCGATCCGCGCGATCCGTTCGCCGCGATCGAAGGCGCGGCAGCGCTGCTCGGATCGTACGAGCGCGCTTACGATTCGACCTACGCCAATCCGTTAGCCGCCGCACTGGCCGCGTACAACGCCGGGCCCGGCGCGGTAAGCGCCTACCATGGCATTCCGCCGTACGCCGAGACGCGCGGCTATATCAACGACGTCATCGACCGGTGGGCAAAGATTACCGGGTATGAAACGCCAATACAGAGCCCATGAAACGTGCTATTACAGCGGTTCTTCTGGCATCTGCGGCGCTCGCCGGGTGCGGCAGCGTGACGAACGGCATTGACTTTAAACCGCCGGCCGGCTGGACGTCTACGCCCTCAATTCTCGGCCGGATGCAGGCGTGGATGAAGAAGGCCCGCGACAACAAACAGGACGAGATGGTCTTCCTGGTTCGCGGATCGAACACGAACGTCGACATCAAGAATATTCCGCAGGCCGGGCTCGGTTCGATATCGATGGCGAAGCAGTCGACGATCGCGATTTGCGGCAACCAAAAAGCGCAATTCGTGACCGGAGTCGGTACCGGTCACAGCGGACAAAAACAAGTGATGGAGATGGTGTCGGCAACCGTCGGACAGGACGGATTTGTGAGCATGTATATTCGCCCGCAATCCGATCCGGCCGATCCCGCCGCCGAAGCGGCCATTCGTTCGCTCTGCGCCGCTAAGACCTAACTCGCTCGAAGCAGTCGCCCAAAAAGGCCTGCACGAGATTCCACGAGTCGGCCACCGCGTTGGCGATCGCCTCGTCGGAGAAACGTTCTTGACCGGCAACGGCGCGTGGCGTTCCTTGCCGGAAGAATGCGTGACCGACGCCGGGATAGACTTCGAGCCGGTACTCGACACCGTGCGTGTCGAGCTCTTTGCGAATGCGCTCGATGTCATCGCGTGAGATACCCGAGTCTTCGGCGCCGAAACATAAGAGCAGCGGCACCCCAATTTTGTCGATCTCTTTCAACGCGCCCGGTTCGCCGCTGCCGAACGGTTTGGCGATCGCTCCGCCATAAAAGCAAATAGCGCCGCGCACGTCCGGAAGCGTCGCGCTTAAGAACGCGACCGACCCGCCCATACAAAAACCCCACGTCGCGATCTTGCCGTCGCGCACGAAGTCCTGCTGTTTCAGCCAGGCGGCCGCCGCGTTCAGATCGGCGTAAAGCGTCTCCCGCGTGACGCTCTTGCGCGCCTCCATCGCCGTTTGCATCGACGATTCTTCGTAGGCCAGATCCAAGTTCGGATGGGTACGGTGATAATAGTTGATGGCCAAACCCACGTAGCCGGCCGCGGCGAGCATGTCGGTCACGCGGCGCATCTCGGCATTGACGCCGAAGACTTCTTGCAGCACGATCACGGCGGGATGAGGTCCTGAGCCGGACGGGGGCCGCGCAAGATAGGAATCCATCTCCGACCCGTCGACAGAAATATTCACAGCCTGACTTATCATCGCGCTCCTCTTCCCCGGGAGGCTTTCACTTATGACCGCGGCTACAACGGCTCCTATGGACCGGCTTCAGATCGTCACCGTGCCGCCACCCGAGCGGCTGCCGAGCTTTGCCGAGGACGTCGCCACCGGTTTGAGCGCGCGCCCGAAACGGCTGAACTCCAAGTATTTCTACGACGCAACCGGTTCGGCGCTCTTCGATGCGATTACGCAGCTGCCCGAATACTACTTGACCCGCGCCGAGACCGGCATCTTGCGCGAATGGGGTTGGGAGATCGTGCGCGCCCTGGGTAACCCCGTCGAGTTCGTCGAGCTCGGCAGCGGCAGCGCAGCCAAGACGCGGATTCTTATCGAAGAGACGCTGCGAGTTCAGCGTGCCTTGCGCTATTCGCCGATCGATATCTCCGCGGACGCACTGCGCGCGTCGGCCGGTTCGCTGGTTGAAAGCTATCCGGAGCTGCGCGTCTGCGGGTACGCCGCGGATTATTTTTCGATTCTCGATACGCCGCACTTGCGGCGCAGCGATCAAAAAGTGCTCTTCATGTTCATGGGCTCGAACATCGGCAACTACGAGCCGCAGGAGGCGGCCGCGCTGCTCGCGCGCATCGCCGCGTTGCTCAAACCCGGAGACGGTCTGCTGCTCGGCGCCGATCTCAAGAAAGACGAACGCGATCTGCGGCTCGCCTATGACGATGCGGCCGGCGTGACGGCTGCCTTCAACAAAAATTTGCTGGTCCGCATCAACCGGGAGCTCGGCGCGGATTTCGACGTGCGCAGCTTCGACCACGTGGTCGAGTACGATGAGCAGTCCGGCGGACTGCATTCGTACTTACATTGCGGCCGCGCCCAAGACGTTACGCTGGCGCAATCGAACACGCGCGTGCACTTTGAGGAAGGGGAACGTGTTCACACCGAATCAGCTTACAAATACTCGCTCGAGGGCATCGGCGAAATGGCGCGCGCGTCCGGTATGAGCGTGGCCCGAACGTGGCAAGACGAGGAGCGCCGCTTCAGCGTCAACCTCTTGGTGCTCGCATCGTGATCGCACGAAACTCCGCGCTATTGCTCGCGCTGATCTTTTCGCTTTCCGCCACGGCGATGGCTGCGCCCAGACCCGTGCAGCCCGAGGATCTCTTCAAATTTACGTTTATCACCGGCCCGCAGATCTCGCCCGACGGCGCGCGCGTTGTGTTTACGGCGACGCGGCTCAACGGTCCCAAAGAGACCTACGACGGCAATCTGTACCTGATCTCCGCGGCGGGCGGCACGCCCAAGGCGCTCGGAAATACGGGACGCGACGGCGGGCCTGTATGGGCACCCGACAGCCGGACGATTGTCTTTACCCGCGGCCCGGCAAAAAAGGGCCAGCGCGCCCAGCTCTTTGCCTACGACGTCGCGACGGGCATCGTGCGTCAGCTCACCCATCTGAAGCAGGGCGCAAGCGGCGCGGTCTTTTCGCACGACGGAAAGCATATCGTGTTTCGCGTCGTGTCGATCGACCCGGCCCCCGCGGCCCATATCAATTTCGCCGCCGCCGGCTTCCGGCCCAAAAAAGATCAGACCAAGAGCGACGTGCGCGTGATCGGCCAGATGCACTTTGAAAACAACGGCGCGGGCTACACCGAAGATCGCCACCCGCACATTTGGGTGATGAATGCCGACGGCAGCGGCGCGCGCGCGCTGACCGGCGGAATATGGGCCGAGGGCAATCCGCGCTGGTCGCCCGATGATAAGACGATCGCGTTCGATTCGCTGCGCTACAACTCGCCGAGCCTCGGTCCGAGCGATATCTACACGATTCCGGCCGCGGGCGGCACGATGCGCAAGTTGGTCTCGAATCAGCCTTTAAACAACCTGCTCGGCTTCGGCTCCGGAAACGAACTCTGGTTCTTTAGCGGAGGCGTACGCGATCCGGCGCAGCTTCCCGCGTTGGTGGCATCGCAACCGGACGGTTCCGATCGCAAAACCGTCGTACCGGGCGATACGATCGATTTTGGCGATACGGTGCTGGCGGACATGGGAGAACCCGGCGGCCTGTGCGGACCATTCTTTGCGCCGCACGAAAGTTTCGCGCTCACCAACATCCAGTCACCCGGATACAGCGCGCTCGCGAAACTCGATCCGCGCACGGGAGCGATCCAACAACTCACGACGTCGGGCGAAGCCTCGGATTGTTCCATGGACGACAGCGGCCGCTTTGCGGCCTACACGCTCTCCGACTTTACGCATCCGCGCGAAGTCTACGTGATGGACCTTTCGACCGGAGAGAGCCGGCGCATCACGAGCATGAACGACGCCGTAGTCGCGCAATTGGAGCTCTCCACGCCGCAGCCGTTCACCGTGGTCGACGACGCCGGCTTTACCGTGCATGCGTGGTTCATGCCGGCTGTCGGATCCAAGCCGGGGGAGCGCAGACCGACGATTCTCGATATCCACGGCGGTCCGGAGACTCAGTTCGGTGAGACGTTCTTTCACGAGCTGCAATTTTGGGCGGGTCAGGGATACAACGTCGTCTTCAGCGATCCGCGCGGAAGCGTCGGCTTCGGCTATCCTTTTGAAGAAGCGCTCGCCAAACATTGGGGAGCGGCAATGTTCGACGACGTGCAGCGCGTCATGGACGCCGCCGTGAAGCGAGCCGACGTCGATCCCAACCGGCTGGGCGTCTCGGGCGGAAGTTACGGCGGCTATGCAACGCTGTGGGTCATCGGCCACACGCGCCGCTACAAAGCGGCGATCGCGGAACGCGTCGTCAGCAATTTAGCGACGGAGCAGCTGGCAGCCGATCTCGCATCGGACAACGCGCTGGGCGGCCGCTACTCGTGGGGACTGCCCTGGCAAGCCGGCAACCGGTATATGCAGCAATCGCCGATCTCGTACGTCGCCAACGCGGTGACGCCGCTGCTCATCCTCCATTCAGAGGAAGATACGCGCACGCCGATCGATCAGACGTTACAGTGGTTCAACGCGGCGAAAATCCTGGGACGCCCAATCGAATACGTCGTCTTTCCCGGCGAGAATCACGACCTCTCGCGCACCGGCTCGCCGATCCACCGCGTCGAACGCCTGCACGTTCTCGCGCAGTGGTTCGCGCGGTACTTGCGTCCGTAGGCGAGAAGTTTACGGCGTCTGCCAGGTCGTCGTTCCGGCCGAGTCGAGCACGTAGGCTCCGAATTCTCCACTGCTGTACTGGCCCACATACGCGCGCAGCGTTCCGGACGAGTCGAAGAATTCCGACATAGGGTCATCGGAAGTGGACTGTCCGAAGTATGCGCGTTTGGTGTGGCTCGCGTCGAAAAACTCGAGCATGTTCGTGCCCTCCGTGTTTTCCGTGAAGGCTGCTCGTTCTGCGCCTCTCTTGTCGTACAGCCGCACCACCGGCTTGGCCAGATCCGACAAGAAGAGTCCCATCCGCGTGACCCCGCTCGGATCCGAGAGATAGATTCCGGGCTGATTCGCGCTGTTCCAACCCAGCATCAGTCTGCGCCGCCCGGACGTGTCGTAGAGCGCGAATCCGGAGCCGCCGACGCGCACCGAGCCGTTGGCATTTGAAAACGTGAGTTGCTTCTGCTGCGCGATCGTTGCGCCGCCCGCGAGCAACGCGAGAACGGCGGCAAAGGAACCGAACAGCAATCGTTTGAGAACCTTCGATTGGCGCTCCAGGCGGTCGATTCGTTCGGCTAATATGTCAATACGCGAACGTTCTATCACGTGAAAGAGCCTCCATAGATGAGAGGACGAGGGTGTGGGCTTCGGCCTCGCGGGTTTGGCTACCCCGCGGTGCGGCGGGTCGCTGCGCGTTCGAGCGCGCGAAAGGCGGCGTCGGCGGCAATCGCGAGTAGCGCGGCGGGAATGCTTCCGGCCAGCGTCTGCTCCAGATAACGGCGCTGCAGCCCAAAAAATATTTCGTTTCCCAAACCGCCGGCGCCGACGTATCCGCCGAGCGTTGCGATCGCGATCAGCGCGACCGTCGCCAGCCGCAGGCCGCCAATCATGACAGGCGACGCGAGCGGCAATTCGACGCGCCAGAATTGCTGGCGGCTCGACATGCCGATGCCGCGCGCCGCGTCGAGCTGCGCGCGCGGTACGGCACGCAACGCCGCGGCGATGTTGCGCACGAGGATGAACTGCGCGTAGATAGCGAGTACGACGATAACGGGTGCCGCCCCCAACCCGAAATACCGCACGAACACCGCGAGCAGCGCCAGCGACGGAACGGCGTAGAGCGCGCCGAGCAAACCTAAGAGCAGCGCCGAAGCGCGCGGCACGCGCGCTGCAAAAATTCCCAGCGGAAGCGCGATCGCCAGCGCGATGGCGAGTGCCGCACAGACGAGCCCCAGGTGCTGCAGCGTCAGTACGCCGATGAGCCGCCAGTGCGAGAAGAGATACGTCACGGGGCCGCTGCCAAAGCGTTCCGCAGCGACTCGTAGCGCCGCACATCTGCGTTGACCGCAAAGAGTTGCGCGATGTATGGACTGGCCGGCGCGCGTAGCATCTCTTCCGGCGTGGCATATTGCACCAACTTGCCGTCGCGCATCACGGCAATGCGATCGGCTAGACGCAGCGCTTCCTCCACGTCGTGCGTGACGAAGAGGACCGTGGTTTGCAGTATGCGTACGATCCGCAGCATTTCGTCTTGCAGCGATCGGCGCGCGATTGCGTCGACGGCGCCGAACGGCTCGTCCATGAGCAGCACCTGCGGTTCCGCGGCGATCGCCCGCGCCACGCCCACGCGCTGCTGTTCTCCGCCGGAAAGCTCGCGGGGAAAACGCGAGCGGTAACGCTCCGGGTCGAGTCCGACGAGTTCGAGCAGTTCGTCCGTGCGTCCGGCGATGCGCCCGCGGTCCCAATGCAGAAGCTCCGGAACGACGGCGATGTTTTGCGCCACGGTCATATGCGCGAAGAGTCCGACGGCTTGGATCACGTAGCCGGTCGCGCGGCGCAGCGCGGTCGGTTCGATCGAAGCGACGTCCTGTCCGCCGACAGTAACCGCTCCGCTCGCCGGCGCTACCAAGCGGTTGACGGTGCGCAGCAGCGTGCTTTTCCCGCAACCCGACGGTCCGAGCAGAACGCTAAAGCTTCCGGCGGGAATCGCAAAAGACACGCCGTCCACCGCGTTGCGGTCGGCTCGCGGGTAGCGCGCGACCACCGAATCGAAGCTGACGCTGACGCTAATAGACGAACTCTGACGCCACGTCGGCAGGATCGCGTTTGCTGATATCTACTTCATAGTTGAGTCGCCGCAGGGCCGTATCGGTCAGCATACTGGTGACCCGGTCGATCGTGATCACGACCGCGCCTTTCTGAATGTCGACGACTTCGGGCCGGACGATCGCGACGATATTATAGGGCGGCCAGAACCGGCGATCGTCTTCGAGCACGACGAGGTGCTTGGCAACGATCTGCGCGTCGGTCGTAAACGCCGTAGCAACGTCGGCATCGCCGCGCACGAGCGCTTCGTACTGCAAGCCGATGTCGAACGTTCGCACGGCCTTAAATTTGAAACCGCCGTAAAACTTTTGCAGTCCGGGCAGCGCGTCGGCGCGCGCGACGAATTCGGGGACGGCCGCCAAGCGTAATTGCGGCGCTGCTTGCGCGCACTGCGAGAGTGTGCGCACGTTGTATTTCTTGGCGACGGCCTCGGTGACGGCAAGACCTTGTGAGTCGTTGCCGGGCGAGGGCTTCAGTACTGTCAGCCCAAAGCGTTTTTGAAACTCGCGCCTGACGACCGCGAAAACAGCTTTCGGATCGCGCATCGGCGGCAAATGCAACACGTCGATCAATGCAGTACCGGTGTATTCGGGATAGATTTGAATGTCGCCGCGCATAATCGCGGCCATGGCGATCTGGGTGCTGCCCAGGTTCATATGACGATCGATTTTGAACGCGCGCTGCTCCAAGCCGGCGGCGTAAATTTCGGCGACGGTAATGTTTTCGCTGAAGTTTTTCGAGCCGATGCGTAGCGCGTTGTTTTTTCCGCATTGCGGCAGGATGAGAGCGGAACCGAACATTGCGATCGCTTGCGCGCGCGAGAGTTTCATGTGTTCACCTCCAGACGGCGCTGCGCGAAACCGAGTCCGAACTCCACCGCCAGCGCGATTGCGGCAATCGTTCCCGCTCCCAGAAAGAGCAGACGCGGCTCGTTGGCTTGCAAACCTTCAGTAATGTATTCGCCAAGCCCGCCGGCGCCGATGAACGCTGCGAGCACTGCGCTTGCGATCACTTCGATGGCCGCCGTGCGCACGCCGGCAAAAAGAATCGGAAAAGCAAGCGGCCATTCGATGCGCCGCAATATCTGGCCACCGGTCATGCCGAGTCCGCGCGCCGCGTCGACCGCGGCTGCGGGAACGGCGCGAAATCCCAGATCCGTGTTGATGATTATCGGCGGGATGGCCAGCAGCGCGAGCGCCGCCAGCGCCGGCGCGAGTCCGACGCCGAATAAGGGAAGCATAAAGGTAAGCACGGCTAAACTCGGGATCACACGTCCGATGTTGGCGGCTAAGAGCAACGGGGAGCGCGCGTAAGCCAGATGAGAGGCCAAGATGCCTAGTGGAATCCCGGCGAGGGCGCCTGCTACCAGCGCGGCCGCCGCCAGTTCGAGATAGGTGATTACGTGTTGCCAGAAATCGGGCCAGTTCATCGCCCCCGAGTGATTCCGCGCGGCGCGGCGAATCCCAGGTCTTCCAATGCTTTCGCAGCCTAGACCGCAGCCGGCGGCCGAACAGGCCATCCGACCCCTGGACGATCCTTCGCTTTATTTCAGCCGAGAGCTCTCATGGCTGGAATTCAACGAGCGTGTGCTCGAAGAGGGACTCGACGAGGGTACGCCGCTGCTCGAACGGCTGCGCTTCGTCTCGATCTACGGCACCAATCTCGACGAATTCTTCATGGTGCGCATCGCTGCGATCAAACAGCAGATCGAAGCGCAGGTACACAAACGTTCCGAAGACGGCCGTTCACCGACGGAGCATTTGCTCGCCATTTCCGAACGGCTGCGCGTTTCGCTCGCGCGCCAAATGCGGCTGCTGAACGAAACGCTGCTGCCCGCGATCGACGAACACGGCATTCGCATTCTGCGGTCCAGCGAACTCGACGAAGATCGCCGCGCGCAAGTGGACCGGATGTTCGACGAGCGCGTTTTTCCGGTGCTTACGCCGCTCGGTGTCGACGCCGGCCATCCGTTTCCATACATATCGAATCTCACGCTCTCGCTGGCCGTCGAACTCGAAGAGGTAACGGCCGACGGCGTGGAGCTGCACTTCGCGCGCGTGAAGATTCCGCAAACGCTGACGCGCTTCGTGCCGCTCGATTCGCCCGAGGGCGAGCAGCACTTCGTCCTGCTCGAAGATCTGATCGCCCAGCATCTGCCCTCACTTTTTCCGGGCATGCAAGTTCGCGAGTCGTATTTATTCCGCGTAACGCGCGACGCCGATCTCGACGTACAAGAAGATGAGGCCGACGATTTGCTCGCGGCGATCGAATCGGAGCTCCAGCGGCGCCGCTTTGGTGAAGCCGTGCGTTTGGAGATCGAACGCGGCATGCCGGAGTACATCCGGGATCTGCTGCTCGAAGCGCTCGATCTCTCGGCCAGCGATTGTTATGAAGTCGATGGCGTCATCGGCCTGGGCGATCTGCTCGCGCTCGTTAACTTACCCGGACACGCGCAGCTGCACGACCCGCCGTTTACGCCCGCAATTCCTAAGCGGTTAGTCGGCGCCGCGGATATTTTTGCAGCGATTCGTGAGAGCGACATCCTGCTGCATCATCCGTACGAGTCGTTCGATCCGGTGCTGCAGTTCGTGCGCCAAGCGGCCGAAGATCCGAGCGTTTTGGCGATTAAGATGACACTTTACCGGACGTCGGGCAAGGATTCACCGATCGTACGCGCGCTGCTCGACGCCGCCGAAAACGGCAAGCAAGTCGCGGTGCTGATCGAATTGAAAGCGCGCTTCGACGAAGAGAACAACATCGAATGGGCGAGGCGGCTGGAGCGTGCCGGCGTCCACGTCGTCTACGGATTTGCGGGACTCAAGACGCACGCGAAGGTTACGCTGGTCGTGCGGCAAGATGACGACGGCATCCGCCGGTACATGCACTTCGGAACCGGCAACTATAATGAAAAGACGGCGCGCTTTTACACCGACATGAGCCTTTTTACGTGCCGCCCGGAGCTGGGCACGGACACGAGCGAGCTCTTCAACGCACTCACCGGGTTTTCGAAGGTTACCGATTACGAGGATCTGCTGGTGGCGCCCGTCAACATGCGACGCGAACTCACCGCGCTAATCGACCGTGAAGCCGAGCACGCCCGCGCCGGCCGGCCGGCCGGCATCCGCGCGAAACTCAATGCGATCACCGATGGAGACCTCACGCGCGCGCTCTACCGCGCTTCGCAGGCGGGCGTTCCGGTCGACTTGCTCGTTCGCGGCATGTGCGTCGTGCGGCCGGGCGTTCCCGGCGTCAGCGAAACGATCCGCGTGCGGAGCATCGTCGGCCGGTTCCTGGAGCATTCGCGGCTCTTCGTTTTCGAAAATGCGGGCGATCGCGCCACGTTCATCGGCTCCGCCGATTGGATGGGACGCAATCTCGACCGGCGCGTCGAGACCATCGTCCCCGTGCTCGATCCGTTCCTCGCCGAGAAGATTTACGGAAGAATCCTCGGTGTGCTTTTTGCCGACAACGTGAAAAGCCGCGAACTGCAAGCGGACGGCTCCTACCGCAGGCTGCAGGCCCAAGCGGACGCTCCGGTCGACGCCCAACAGGTCTTTCTGGGGCAGGCCCGAGCCCTCTAAGGTCGAAGGGAGCCCGGTCGCGTCTAATCCATTCTTAATGGAACATTATGAAATGGTTTAGCCGACGCAAAGCTGCGGCGGTATCGCCGCGGCCACTCTTCCATATAGGAGGACGCGTGAGCAAATATATCCGCATCTTGTGCGTTTTAGCTCTCGCCATTGTTACCGTCGGACCCGTAAGCGCGGCGACGGTCACAGGCAGCACGACGCTAATCGCCCAGGCGCAGTCCGCCTCGGTCTCCGGCAGAATCACCGATTCTTCAACCGGCGGCCCGGTGGTCAATGCAACAGTTTCACTGAAGGGACCGTCGCCGTACACAGCTACGACCGACGCTTCAGGCAGTTTTCAAATAAATAACGTCACACCCGGCATCTATTCCGTTGCGATTACAAAACCGGGATACAATGCGCTGACCGAGAGCACGCTCGTCGTGCTGGCGGGGGGCACGCCCAATATCAGCGGCCAGATGCAGCCAATTACATTCACCACGCTGCGCACGATTGCGTCGGTGCGTTCGACGGGCCGCGGCACGTTCAACGTTACGCCGGCATCGGTCAACGTCGTGACCGCGCAAACGATCCAAGAACAGGGTCAGGCGCAGGTCATGAACGTGCTCAACCAGACCCCGGGTATCGTTGCGAGCTATCCGTCGTCAAGCGCCAACGGCGCGGCGCCGGGTGCGATCACGTTCCCGGATATCCGCGGTGCGCTGTCGTTTGAAACGGCCGCGCTCGTCGACGGACACCCGGTTTCGGTCGGTACGTTCGGTGACTATGTCTCGACGTTCATCCCGGCATTCATGCTGGGCAACATCGAAGTCGTCAAAGGCCCCGGCGTCGAGGCGCCCAACGTGAACTACGCCATCGGCGGCACGGTGAACTACGGCACCAAGGAACCGACGTACACACCTCAAGGCTTCATCGGCCTGGGCGCGGACAACCGCGGCGGTACGCTGATCCATTTCGACTTCACCGGAACCACGGGCCGCTTGGGATACGTCTTTGCCTACGCAAACGACAATCTCTCATCGGGACTCAATGGGTACCAAGCCATGATCTCGCCGTCCCAGGGTACAACCGGTATCCTAAACTGGAACGGCACCACGGGACGCTCGGTGGCGTTCAACGACGCCACCTTCTATGGAGGGTCGTCGCCATTCGCCATCCCGGGAACGATCTCGACGACGTTCAACAGCTTCAACCTGATCGCGTGCTGCGAGCCGATTCAAGACCTCTACCAAAACAAAGCGGCCTTGCTGAAGCTGCGCTATAAAACGTCGCCGGTCACATCGGTGACCTTCACGTACTTCGGCGCGCAAAGCTATGCCAACCAGGATGCGAACACAGGCGACGTTCCGCCTGGCTCGCAGTTCTGCTCGCCGGGCACCGTCACGGGAACCGGATCTGCGGCCACGATCAACTGCACGAACGCCTCGTACACGGGGCCGATTCCCAACAACAGTCCCCAGCAAGTGATCTTCGCGCGGCCCGGACGTCAGCGCGAGGTGCAGAACGAGCCGATTATCATGGGCGACATTCGTACCTCAATGGGCAACGACACGTTGCTCGCGCGGTACTACGCTGCCGGCATCCACCGGCTGCTGTACGAAGGTTCGGATAGTCCGAATGTTCCGGAAATCCTGAACCTTGCGTTCTACGGAAACGACACATCGACGGGCCAAACGTTCAACGGCGAAACCGTTCCGGTCGCGTTCTTCAACTACTTCAACCAAGCTGAAGACGACGTGCTGCACGGCTGGTCCATGGAATGGAACCACCCGTTCAATTCGACCAACTCGCTGACGGTCGCGGTCGACCAAACGAGCTCATCCACGGTCAGCTATAGCGTCGGTTCCAACAGCACGAGCGCGAACTCGAACATCAACATCTCGTCGTTCGCGACTCCCAACTTCAGCGTAACCCTGCCGAAGGGTTCGACACAGCTCTTCAGCACCGCGATGGCGCGGCTGCAGTGGCAGCTGAGCCCGAAATGGAACGCGAGCCTGGCAGGCTACTACAACATCTACAACAGCACGTATCCGACGCAGTCGGTCAACGGCGGCTCTGGAGCCAACGCCTGTCAATTCAACGGAACGAATTGCGTATTCGGAAGCTCGATCACCAACCACTGGGACGAACGGATCGCGTTCGAGTACCGCCCGAACGCCAACCTCGCGTTGCGCGCCTCGGCGGGCAGTGCGATCGCGCCGCCGTATCTGCAGTTGCTCTCCGGCTTGGCCGGAGCGATCTCATACGCATCGGCGACCAACACGGCGACGCAGCGTATCAACACGGGCGGCCTGAAACCGGAGACGGCTTTTGGGTATGACGTCGGCGGCGACTATCGTTTCCGAGACGGCATCACGACGCTCTCCGGGGACGTCTACCTGACCAACTTGCAGAATCACTTCTTGACCTACACCTACGACAGCGGTCAGAAGTGTCCGCAGTTCGATCCGGTGAACGGTGCCAACACGGGCGCCTGCTTCACCAACGGAGCGGAGCTGTTCTACACCTCGAATCGGAACCTCGCCGATGCCCGTTTTGAAGGGGTTGAATTCTCCCTCAAACACCGGCCATTGGTCGGATTCGGCTACACGGTTCAGGGTGCCGTACAGCGCGCCTATGCGTACGCCTTGCCGGCGTGCTTCTATAGCACGGCCATCAGCGCCACGACGCATCAGATAGACTGCACGCAGTTCAACACGAACCTCGCGATCATTCCGGGACAAAATTTCACCGGCAACGGGATCGGCGGCAACGGCTGCGGATGCAACGGGTTCAGCAACCACTCGATCCCGTACTCGCAAGGGTACGCTGAACTCAACTACCGTTTCACCGGCGGAAGCTCGGTCTATGTCGGAGGAACGCTCCTTGGCAACAACAACTCGTTGAGAGTCCCGGCCTTCTGGCAGTACAGCGCCGGAACGACCATCCAACTCCACAACGGATTAGCGCTGCAAGTCAACGGATCCAATATCACCAACCAGTACTCCGGCGTGTGGCCTTCGTTCGGCGGTGGCATCCCCGCTCCGATCGCCGGTCTCACTCCGGCCGCAACAGCCAACGGTCTAACCAACCAGTACACGGCAATGTGGGGCCAGGTACTCGGGCCGTCGCGCTGGCAGTTCCAACTGATCAAGCGTTTCGGAGGAAACACCAACCCGTAACGTTCACGCGAACGTAACAAAAAAGGCCCGCCGTTTCGGCGGGCCTTTTTTATTACGCTGCTTTCGAAAGCTCCAAGACGACGTTCCACTCGTGCGGCATGACGGGCTGCACGGAAAGCCGGTACCCGCGCTTCAACAGATCCATGCCGAGCAGGCGCGGCTCCGCGCGCATGAGCGCCAGCGTCACCGGATGCGCGAACTCCTGGACGAATCCGACGTCGACCATTTTCCACATGGGCTTATCGGGTGTGCTGCGCGGGTCGTAGTATTCGCCGCCTTTCTCGAAAGCGGTAAAATCCGGGTACGCCTCTTTCACGACCTTGCAGAT
>JBBQQR010000014.1:0-53198 GCA_038215615.1 Vulcanimicrobiales bacterium
CGTCTAGCTGTCCGTACCGTCCAATGATCGCGAGCGTCACGCCCCGCACCCCGTCGATCCAAACGTAATCGAAACGCTTGAGCGTATCGAACCCCGAGCCCATGCTGAGCTCTTGCCAATACGCCGGCATTCCATTTGTTAATTTCGTCTGCTCGCGTTTCTTAAAAAACAGGCTGTCGACTTTGTCGCGAACTTCATTCTCGGAGACCATCTCGAAGCCGTCCAGACTCCCGTCGTGATTTTCCATCGTGATCGTGATGGTGAGCTGTTCGCGCTTGCCGGGATTGGCAACCCATGCGGCCATGACCGACGGCTGATCGAACCGGGCGGGGTCGTGCGGCGCCAGCGGCACACGGTAGAACTCGGGCGGGGCGGTAAATGCCATCGCCGGATCGGCGTATTGGTATGGATTCGGCGTCGGTGAGGCAGCAGGCGTCGCTTGCGCGAACTGGGCGAACGTTTGCGCCGGCATTGCCAACGCACACGTTAAGCAAGACGCTACAAGAAAAGCGAAGCGGTTCACTGCGACTCCAAAACTCCGGCTAGCGCCGGCATCGAGATTTCGTAACGGTATCCCACGTTTCGATGATCGTCATCGAACTCTTCGTGACGCACCTCAAGACCGAGCTCGCGCATTCGCGACGCCATAACGCGCGCGCCTACATCAAGCCCGTACTCGTCCTTGCGGCCGCAATCGATGTAACGCAAGCGCAGCCTCGCCAGTTCCGCTTTCTTCTGTAGGCACATCCGGGCCGGGTCGAATTGCAGCCAGCGATCGAAAACCTCGCGATTGCACTCCCCGGTCTCGCGCTCCATGGGCAGGTCGAGATCAAACGCTTTCGAACTGCGCGGCGAGTAGGCGGCCGCGTACCCCAGCATCTCGATCGTCGAGTACGAGGCGGGCTGCCGCTTGTTTAGCCCTTCGAAATGACCCACGAACGCCTCGATATTCCAGTGATGCTTTTCCAGTGTCCGGTGCACATCCGGAAATGCCTTGGGATGCGCGTATTCGAAGTACGAGTCGCCGCTGTGCGAGGCAAAAGCCGCGAACGTTCCGGGATACTGCATCGAAAGGTAGAGCGCGCCAAAACCGCCCGACGACTTTCCGAAGACTGCCCGGCCGCCCTCGGCCGCGATCGTTCGATAGGTTGCGTCGACGTGTCCGATGACGTCGCGGACCGTGTAGGTCGCGTAGTCACCGTTGTGGATCGAGTCAACGTACTGCGATCCGCCAAGCCGGGTAAACCCGTCGACGATTACGAGAATCGCGGGCGGCATCCGTTTGGCAACAACGAGGCGATCGATCCATTGAATGACGTTTGTTTCCCAAGGGCGCGCGCTCACGAGCGCCGCCGCGTCACCGGTATATCCGTGCAGGCAATACAACACCGGGTAACGCCGCGAGCCTTGCGCATCGTATCTGGGCGGCAAGTACGCAACGACGGGACGCTCGCAAGGGTCGCCAAGCGGATTGCCCTGAAGCGCCGGACTCTCGATGAAATCGATGCGGACGTCACCCTTGAGGCCCAGTAAGCGCGCGAGCGGCGATTGTGTTTCGCTCATGCGCGCGATTTCGCCGCCAGGTCCGTCACTCACTACAACGAAGGTCGGCGCATGATACGCGGCATCGGTTTGCGCAGCGCAATCGCTATCAACGTGATCACGATGGTCGGAATCGGCCCGCTCATCACGATTCCGCTCGTGCTCGCGCAGCTAGCTGGCCCGCTGGCGTTGATCGGTTGGATGGCCGGGGCGATCGTGGCGCTCTGCGACGGATTGGTTTGGGCGGAACTTTCCTCGCGCTACCCGGGAAGCGGCGGCACCTACGTCTACCTCCGAGAGGTTTTCGGGCGCGACCGCTGGGGACGACTGCTCGCCTTTCTTTTCAATTGGCAGTTCTTGCTTTATGCGCCGTGTTTGCTCGCAACCGGTTATATCGGCTTCGCAAGCTATTTCGGTTACCTCGATCCCGCGGCTACCTCACGGCCTTTTCAGATCGCAACGGCTGCTGTTGTCGGCGTTCTTACGGTCGTCTTCCTGTACCGTCGCATAACGGCGGTCGCCAAGATCGGATCTGTGCTTGCAGTCGTCGCGATTCTGACGCTCGTGGCCGTCACCGCGGCGGCCTTTACGCACGCCGACCTCCATCGCGCCTTTACGCTCCCGCCGCATGCAACATTCGGAATCGGGTTCTTGGCGGGGCTGGGAGGGGCACTCTACATCACGCTGTATGATTACGTCGGCTACAGCGATGCGGCACTGCTCGGCGACGAAGTTCGTCAGCCGCAGCGGACTATTCCGTTGGCTATTGTCGGGTCGATTGCGATCGTGGCCGTACTCTACGTTTCGCTGCAAGTCGCCGTACTCGCGCACGGCGTCCCGGCGGGCAATCCGCAGTTCATCGCGTCGACGATTGTCGAGCAATCTTGGGGAGCGACCACGGCCAAGATCGTTACCGTCCTCATCCTTTTGACGGCCTTTGCGTCGGTGTACGGAAATCTCGTCGGCTTCGCGCGCATTCCTTACGCTGCCGCGCGGGACGGAGAGTTCTTTAAACCGTTCGCACACTTGAACGAACGCGGACAATTCCCCGACGTCGCGCTGCTGGTCATCGGCGCAGCCGCGCTCGTGGCATGCCTGCTTCCCCTCGAACAGGTGCTGGCTGTGCTGACCGCCGGCATTGTCCTCATCCAAGGTGTTTCGCAAGTCGTCGCGGTGTTCGTCGCGCGGACGCACGGCGCTGCCCCCTTCAGGATGTGGCTCTTTCCTATTCCCGCTATCGTCGCGCTGGTCGGCTGGTTGTATGCATTTGCCTACACCGGCGCATTTGCAATAATCGTCGGCATCGGATGGCTTCTGGCAGGTGCCTGCGCCTATATCATCACCGCACGGGTTCAGCGCCGCTGGCCGTTCGCGGCCGCCATTCTTTTGGCATTCGTTTCTCTGCAGTCGGCGCCGGCGCGCGCTTACGCGTGGCCCGGAAGCGCCGTCGTTCAGCGTGACGGTTACCCGGTCTACACTATTGGCGGCAAGCCATTTTTCATCTATGGAGCGGCCTTCTTTTACGAGCGCGTTCCGCGCGCACAGTGGGAAGCTTCACTTGCGCGTTACCGCGCACTTGGCATCAATACGATCGATCTGTACGTCATGTGGAACTGGCACGAAGTCCGCGACGGAGCGTTCGACTTTACGGGACGATCGAATGCGCGGCGCGATTTGACCGGTCTCCTCCGTTTGATCGACCGGATGGGGTTCAAGATCATCCTGCGCCCGGGTCCGGTGATTCGCAATGAGTGGCGCAACGGCGGCTATCCCGCTTGGCTGCTAAAACGCACCGAGTACGATATGCCGCTGCGCGATGTCTTGGAAGGGCGTTATCCCGCAACTGCAACGCTTCAAAATCAACACTCCGACGATGCGGCAGCGCAATGGATGCACAATGCGACGCATATGCGGTATGCCGCCCGCTGGCTGAGGCGCGTCCTGCAAGCCGCCGCACCGTGGCGGCGAGACATCATCGCAATCGCGCTCGACGACGATCAGGGTGCGTATCTCGACAACCAGACATGGCCCGCGCCCCACTTTGCACAGTATCTCACCTTCCTAGGATCGGCCGTGCGCAGCAGCGTCGGCCTGCGCGTCCCTCTTTTCATCAACACCTACGAGATGAAAGTCACCGCATCGGCGCCGGTCTGGGCGTGGGGAAATTGGTATCAAAGCGACGCCTACAGCATCGGCGAACACGATCGCGCGCAGTTGGAATTTGCGACCGGTCTGATCGCGACGCAGCCGCACCTTCCGGTGATGATCAGCGAGTTCCAAGCCGGCTGGCTGCAGGGTGCCGACGAAGCGCGGCCGCGCCCCGCGGATCCGTCCAACACAACGCTTGCATTGAACACGATGCTGCAGCAGGGCATGCACGGGGTCGTCAACTTTCCGGTGCAGGACACGATGAATCCGTCGGGCTGGGAAGCACCGTGGGCCAACGAGTTTTACTCCTGGGACGCCGCTCTATCGGTCCAGTTGACGCAACAGGGCCGCTGGCCGCCGACGCAGCGCTTCGGGAACCGGATTCACGCGCTGGGGCCGCTGCTCGCGCAAATGCACGTCAAAGCAGATGCCGCTATCGCCTACACAGCGAGCGCTTACAATCCGGCCAGTCTCACCAAGGATGATTTTTTCGCGATCGCGCAGGCCACGATGGACGCGCAACGGAGTTGCCGAGCCGAGCGCGTCACATGCACGCTGATCGATCTGCGCTTTATTCTTCAGGCTGACCTCAAGCGCTACCCGGTGATCGAGATTCCGCCGGCTCCGCGAAATCTGGCTTTTATTTCTGCCGTTACAGACAAACTTGCCGCCTATCGCGCGGGCGGCGGCCAAATCGTCGCGGAACTCGCGAGCGCTATGATCCCGCACGCCGCTGCGGGGCGAATTCCCAATGCGGTGCTGCTAGTCAATCCGCCAGAGCGCTTCGCGATCCTGAGTGTCGTGAATTATTCCACCGCCCCACAGCGCGTCGGCGGCGGCCTTCTCTGGGCGAACCGGCTGCGCGCGGCCGCGCCTGTGATCGTTGTACCCGCGCGCGACGCTGTGCTCGTTCCGATCAATGTTCCGAAGGCTCAGTTGCACAATGCGACGCAGTCGCCCGCAAACGTGCTGCGGCCGATATCCGGCGAACGCGTGCCGCTGCGCCGCGGCAGTTGGCTAACCGCCAATGGGCGCGATGTTTTTCAAGATGGGTATCCGACCGCGATCCTGGAGAACGCCTGGCTGCGGCTGATCGTGTCGCCGTGCGCGGGCGCCCGCGTGTTTGTCTTGGAAGACAAACGGTCGAAAGAGAATCTCTTTACGACGGCCGGAGGTTTTCGCGATGCGTGGTTCCCGCAGCTGCCTCCGTCAGGGCGCGACTATATCGGCCGGTACACGCATCCAATTGCCGCCGGCACGTTCAACCGCTGCTACGCACGACACGACGCTTCCAGCCTGCAAACGCGTTTCACCTATTTTGCGCCCGACGCCCCAACGCGCGGAGCGCTCTTCGAAAAGACTGTGTCGGTCGCACGGTTTGCACCGGTGATCGTCGTGAGATACCATGTCCGTTTCAATGCAGTAGCGGGCGAGCAGCCGCAGCAACTTACATCGTTCGCGGCGACCCCTGCCACGAAACTCGAGTCGCTCGAAAATGCCTATGGTCTCTACGAACCCGAGAAAAACCGGGTCGTCATGGTCGCGTGGCCGGCTGCGGATGTGAAAGCCCACACGCTGGCTCAGCATCCGTCTGATGCGCTGCTCGTCCTGACGTTCTCGAGCGGCGGCACAAACGATCTGCGCATTGGAGTTAGGCGAGCGTTATCGCAGATTCAAGCGCAGGCAGCACTTGCGGAGTTCGCGAAATTGTCGAGCCTGCCGACACGGGGAAGTGGCGGAACGGTAGACGCAGCCGCCTCAAAAGCGGCCGGGCAACCCCCGTGAGGGTTCGAGTCCCTCCTTCCCTACCACTCAAGGATCGGAGATGTATGCGCACTTTTTTGATAGCCGGCGCTTTTGTCGTCGCCTTATCGTTCGTCCCCCGGCCTGCCATGGCCGCCATGTGTGGCCCATCGGCTGACGTGGTCACGATCGCCAATAGGACCGTTTATAATTACAACGCGAAGCTGAGGAAGGGCGCGACAAAGATCGACAAGACCTACATTATGTCGATCGCGATTCTCGGCACATACGCGGAGGTAAACTTAGACTTTCCGCAAGGGCCGATATTCCAGTATTGGATCAAAAAAAGCGGCAACTGGGCGATGGCGGGATATCCGGCGCCAAAAGGCTGGCCCGCTTCCATGGCTACGAAGCTCGATAAGATGAGCGGCTTGACGTCTGCAGGCGGCAAACAGTGCGTTAATCCGAGCTGGAAGAACCGGTCAAGCTCCGGTTGATTGACCGGATGATTTTCGCGCCGGGAGCACTGGGCGGCACCGTCCGCGTTCCCGGCGACAAATCCATCTCACACCGCGCTCTGATGCTCGCCGCATCCAGCGCGCAACCCGTTTCGATAACCAATCTCAATCCCGGGCACGACGTCGCGGCGACTTGCAACGCGCTGCGCGCGCTAGGCGCAACGATTCACCGCGACGGCAACGACGCGACCGTTACCGGTGGAGAACTTCACGATGCCGGAGAGAGCGTCGACTGCATGAACTCCGGATCGACCGCCCGCATGATCTCCGGACTCTGCGCGGGCGCGAATCTGCGCGCCCGGCTCGACGGCGATGCATCGCTGCGGCGGCGGCCAATGGAACCGGTCGCCGCGCAGTTACGCGCATTCGGCGCGCGCATCGAGACGACAGATGGACGGCTCCCCGCGCAGATTGCCGGAACATCGGAGCCGCAGACGCGCAGCTTCATTCTTCTCTCTCCATCGGCCCAAGTAAAGACCGCGCTTCTTCTGGCCGGTGTATTTGGCCGCAAATCGATCGCTATCACGGGCGACCATGGTTCGCGCGATCATACTGAGCGGCTCTTGCGCTACTGGGGCGCCGCGCTGGCGTGGGATCGCGAGCGCGTGCTCCTGGAATCGCCGCCTAATTCTTTCCAACCCGTCCGAGTTGCCGGAGATTTTTCGGCCGCCGCGTTTTTTATCGTTGCGGCCACGGTTACACCTGGAAGCGCGTTACGAATCGAAAGCGTCGGCGTGAACCCGACGCGCACGGGTTTGCTCGATGCCTTGGCAGAGATGGGAGCGAACATTCGTCTCGAAAACCAACGCGAAGTATCCGGCGAGCCCGTCGCCGACATTATCGTCGATCATGCGACGCTGCGCGGCGTGGCGGTCGGACAGCAGACCGTCGTACGCGCAATCGACGAGATTCCGGTACTGGCCGTCGCCGCCGCATTCGCACACGGCGAAACACGGATAACCGGAGTTGGAGATTTGCGCAATAAGGAATCCGATCGCGTTGCGGCGATTGTGCGGTTGCTGGAAGCCTCGGGCGTTGAAGCCGGTGCATCCGATGACGGCATCACCATCCGTGGCGGCGTGCCGCGCGCGCAAGGAACCGCGATCGCGACTCACGGCGACCACCGGACGGCAATGGCGGCCGCGGCTCTCGCTTCAGGCGCGGGCGCGCTCGAGATCGACGATCCCGCCAGCATCGCGGTAAGTTTTCCGGAGTTTATCGAAACGTGGCGGGCGGCGCAAGCCGAAGTCTAGGACAACTCGCCAACGATTGCGCGCATCTGCGCGACGCGCTGCAGCCACGAGTTCCTGATTTCCGGCACGCCCGCTAATTCCGGCGTCTTACGAAACGATTTGACCGCGGCGTCCGCGCGGCGACGAAGGTCTTCACTATCGCTTGTGATGCGCGATAAACGCGTCACCTGAATGTGCAGCGACTCAAGTCTCGCAACGAAAGACGACTCGCGCAGCGCCGCAAGCCGGCGTTGCAGGCGCGCGATGCCCATGAGCGCCATCACCACTCCGGCGATGGCGGCCACCAGACCGGCCGCCGCCAAAACGACGAGCGCCCAAAACCAAAGGCTCATCCGTTACGCCGCCGGATCTTTTGCGGGAGCGTCTTTCGCGGGCGTCTCTTTTGCGGGTTTCGCCCCGTCCTTCGACGGCGAATCTTTGGCCGGTGCGTCTTTGACCGGCGCCGGCGATTTTCCGCGCGAATCGTTGATGTAGAATCCGGAGCCTTTAAAAACGATCGGCGCGGGGTTGAAGACGCGGCTCAGCGTGCCGCCGCATTCGGGGCACGGATCGGTGAAACTCTCGCCGAAGCCGTGCCGCACCTCGGTGACTTTCTGACACTTCGAACACTTGTAGTCGTAGAGCGGCATGACCGGAGTATACCTCAAAAATCTGCGAGCAGTGCGTCTTTCGCAGCTTCGTACTCAGCCAGGTGTTTGAAATGGACGACGGCTTCTTCAAATTGCGCGGCCAGTTTTCGCGCGCTGCGAAACCGGTCGACCATCGCACCCAGGCGACCGCCGTACGACGGATATTCGAGTCTCGCGTGCAGGCGCGAACGCTTGCTCTGACCTTCCAGCCGGAAATCGAGCCGGCGCCGCGTCGAATATGCGCCGACGAGTGAAACGTGATGGTTTTGAATGAAGCGATCGACTTCGAAGAGCTGGTCCGGCTCGCCGGGAATGGCGGAACGCACGGAGATTTCGCTTCCCAATTGTAGGATCTCGCCCTGTTCGCGAATTTTCGCGGTCCGAAGAAAGGGCAGCCACAGCGGCCACTTCTCGACTGCGCACAGGAGCGAAAAAGCGCTCTCGGCGGGTTTTTGAACCTCGATGGACGCACGAATTTCCATGTCTGGAAGTTTTCGGTCCCCCTATATATAGTGCCTCTAGCAACGGAGATCTACTAGGGCTAGCGGTCCGACGCGACCTCGCCCGAGCCGACCCCGCGCACGAAGTTGACCAGCGTTTCGACGCCGGCCGGCAACGCTCTCTCGTCGATGCGAAAGAGCGGACTATGACCCGAGTGCGTCGAGCCGGCACTTTCGCTGCGAATACCGAGTCGAACTTGAACGCCCGGAATCCGCTGCGCGTAGTACGCGAAATCCTCGGCGCCCATTGTCGGCGGCGGCCGATCTACCGAGAGCCGCGAGTGCGCTTTCATGAACTGCGAAAATGCTTCGGCGAGCGCCGTGTCGTTCACGACGGGCGGATAGCCGTAAAATATCTCCACCGTAACGCGTACGCCGTACGCGCTCGCAACGCCATCCAAAATGCGACGCAGCCGCGCCTCTAAACCGTTGCGGATTTCCGGATCGTGCGCGCGGAGCGTTCCGGTCATCTTCACTTCATCGGCGATCACGTTGCTGCGGTAACCGCCGGAAATCGTCCCCACGGTCACGACCACACTCTTTAATGGATCGGTTTCACGCGACGCGATGTGCTGGAGCGCCGAAATCATTGCGGCCGCCGCCGGAATCGCGTCCGCGGCAGTATGCGGGTACGCGCCGTGACCGCCGCGGCCTTGTACGGTAATGACCATCTCGTCCGCCGATGCATTGACGGGGCCTGGTGTAATGCCGATGTGTCCGGTTTCCAATCGATGATCGACGTGCAGCATCGCGATCGCTTCAACTTTTGGATCGTCCAGCGCGCCTTGCGCGATCATCGGTTCGGCACCGCCGAGCGAGGGCGTGCCTGCGCCCTCCTCCGCCGGCTGAAAAAGTAACACCGCGCTGCCCTGCAGCTCGGCCCGCATTCCGTGCAGAACGTGCGCCGCTCCGAGCAGCATCGCCGTGTGCGCGTCGTGTCCGCACGCGTGCATCTTTCCTTGCGATTCCGAACTGAAAGGTTCCCCGGAGCGCTCGGTTATCGGTAGGGCGTCCATATCCGCGCGCAACCCGGCCACATGTCCTGGACGCGCGCCGCGAACGATCGCAACCACGCCGGTGCGCGCGCAACGCCTATGTTCGATACCGATTGTATCGAGCTCGCTTTCGATCAGACTTTGCGTTCGCGTCTCTTCGAAGCCGAGTTCCGGGTGGCGGTGGATGTCGCGCCTCAGTTCGACGACGCGCGACAGGACCTCGTCTTGCAGGCTTACGGTCATGCGACGCTTTTCCGCGGCGGTGAACCCGGCCCTTCGAGCGAACTACCCGCCGATGGTCTCGGCAGACGTGGCCTTAGCGAACCTGATGAACCGGACCGCAAGCGCGTACGTGCAAAACGCTCCGGCGTTCATTGTTTATCGCGAACACACGCACGTCGGCGCCGCCAGTCTGGGACGCACGCAGGACATCGACCGCTCGGTAAAGGTTCGCCAGGCCGATAATTATGCGGTGATGCAAGACCTGCCGCAAGGCGCAGAGCGCACCGGACAAGCGTTTCCCATCATTCCGTATTTCGATCCGTTCACGCAGTTCTCGTTTTCCTGGTTTGCCAACCTGAAACGTGTGGATATCACTATCCAGCGCACGCCGCCCGGCCTTTTACCGATGCCGCCGGCGGATCCCAGCGTGGGCATTTTGGTGCCGTACTTTAGCTTTTGGGTCCCGGCTTACGCGCCCGACTCCACACCGGCGCGCCCGGATATTCTCATCACGCCCACATCTCTGTACTCGGCGGATTCACTCTATCCGGCGCAAGTTATCGAAGATCCGCGATCGCAGCTGCCCGCGCACATCGAAATGCGCACAACCAACGGCGACGAGATCATTACGCTCGATTACCAAGTGCTTCAAAATCATTGGGTAATCACGCACGGCACGTTCACGGCCAGGCAGCACGTCGGTCCGCTCTCATTTCAAGTCGTCTCGGACACGACGTACGGTCAATTCGAATTTCCCGCCACCGCTCCCGATCCGCGACTCGCCGCCCCTTTTCCCTAGCGGGCCTTGCGCAATCTGCTTACTTTGTGATACAAAGTATCTGTGAAACCGAGGATAAGGTATGCGATTTTCGCGGCGGTCGCGCTCGTCGTTCTGATCGGAGGGGCCTTCGCGGCGTGCTCGGTCATACGTCCGCCGATTGTCGTCGCCGTAGGCACGCCAATCCAGCACGACGACTTCTTTTTCACCGTTACGGCAATCCACCGGGGTAAGGTCGCGGACGGGTCGGCGCACTATCGTGTTTCGGTACGCGTTCAAAATCAGGCCAAAGTTGTAGAGTATCTGTGGCGCGACACGATCGCCTATGTTCGCGCCTTTGACAGCCGCGGGTTTGGCCGGGATTTCTCGCCGGTTACGCACGCAACGTTCATCCTGCAAGCCGGCGAAAAGCGCACTGCCAAGCTTGTATTTTATATTCCGCCGGGCTACTCGAGTGCGAATCTGCGTTTTTGGGACGGCGTCTTCATGGGCGACGCTTTGAACGGCGCTGCATATGGCAAGGCCATCGTTCCGCTAGAAGCGTACAACCCGCCGTTCGGAACATAGAAGAGCCCGGCGGTTAGCCGGGCTCCTTACGATTCGGAGAGGGAGAGATTCGAACTCTCGGAACGCTCATCACGTTCGCCCGCTTTCGAGGCGGGTGCCTTCAACCACTCGACCACCTCTCCGTGAAACCGAACCTTTTACGGGGCCCCCGTTTTCCTTCGCTTCCGGAAGAACGCCTGCAGTTGAGCTGCCGTTTCTTCTTCTAATATACCGCCGGTTACGTCGATCCGGTGATTCAACTGCGGATTCTGCACGATGTCCACAATACTGCCGGCGGCGCCGCCCTTCGGGTCTCTGCATCCGTAGACCAACCGCCTGATCCTCGCCGCGACCATCGCGCCCGCGCACATCACGCAGGGCTCCTTGGTCACGTACATCGTCGCATCGGGGAGCCGCCACGCCTTCAATTCAGATGCTGCTCGCTGCAGCGCAAGCATCTCAGCGTGCGCCGTGACGTCGCCGCGGAGTTCTTTTTCGTTTTTCGTCTCGATGACGACGTCGCCGGTTACGAACACCGCTCCGATTGGAACATCTCCGTTGGCCTCGGCTTCCGCTGCGAGCTGCAGCGCGCGACGGACGTATCGTTCATCGAGGTCCGCGGTTTGCATGTTTTAAGAAATTTGCGCCCGGAGGGATTCGAACCCCCGGCCTCTTCCTTCGGAGGGAAGCGCTCTATCCAGCTGAGCTACGAGCGCATGTTGCAAATGGCGGACTAACGGGACGCTTCCGGAGTATTTCCAGCGCTGGGAATATGCTTGAACAAATCGAGCTTGTGATCGATCAGTGAGCGATAAAATTTTCGCACACAGTCAGGGTGTCCGAAAAAATACGTCCGTGCGTAAGCTAAGTCTTCGCCGGCGCTGTCGGGAACGTAATGCGAAAGCTCGATCTCTTCCATCTGGTTACGCTCGACGGCGTGCGGACAGAAGTCGCACGGAATAGTTGACATACGGCATGATTTCAGAGCGCTTTTTGAAGCACCTGCGGCCGTTGCGTGACCAGAGATTGGTGACTCGGGTAGGATTTGAACCTACGACCTAGGGCTTATGAGTCCCCCGCTCTACCACTGAGCTACCGAGCCGCATTCGTCTGACGCTCTACTTTATCAAATCCCGGCCCGAGCTATCAAGGATGATTTCGCGCTCCCTCGCGCCAAGGTCCCATTTCGCTCTATGGGAGGGCCCATGACTCTATTGGCCGCGTTGTTGGGAGCCGTCCTGATTTCCGTTTCTGGAAACGACGCTTCGGTATTACTTGCAAAACATACCCAGTATGTCGGGTGGCAAGCAGGCGACCCAGGATTGCAGGGTTGGAGCGCTTCGGGGACGCGAACCAACGGGCACGCTTTGGATACGTTTGCCGAAAAGCGCAGCGGCATCGCTTACCGCGACACGTTAACGGCCGCAGGCGGCCGCGTCAGCATGCAGATGGGCTTCACCGGAACGATGGTGTGGGAGAGCGATCCCAATGGTTTCCTGGTCAGGCAAAGCGGCGCGCCCGCACAGGTAGCCTATGACCTCAACCTTATTCGAGCGGAGACACTCGCCTCGGTTTCGGATTTGACCGTTACCGGATCGGCCAAGGTGCGCGGAACCGATACGACCATAATGACCGTCAAGCCGACCGGCGCGCCGCCCATGGAGATTTACGAAGACCCGAATTCGGGCGCATTCTTACAAGCCATTGTCGATCCGAATGGCCCGGCCCGCACTATCGTGTCTATCGATGCTTACACCGACGTAGTGCCAGGCAAGAAAGCCATCAGCCAGTGGTCGATCGGCGCGGCGCAATATACGATCGCGTCGATTTCGGCGGCACACATCGCCGACGCCGAGCTGATCGCGCCGCAGCCGGCCGCAACGTGGACGTTCGGCGATCAGAGCGTCCCGGTCGACCTTTTCGATCTTTCCGCGGGCTCGCAGCGCTACCAGCCGCGCGTGATGATGACGGTAAATGGGGTTACCGGCGTCTTCGTCCTCGATACGGGGACGCAGTCGATCGTCTTATTCGGCGATTTTGCAAGCCGAGCCGGCGTGACCGCGATCGATGGAGCCGACTTCTCGCCCTTTTCGGGCAATCCACGTTATTTGGGTTACGGGCTCGTGAGGACACTCACCGCCGGTAATAGCGCGCTGCACAACGTCATGGTCGAACGCATCGCCGATCCGAACAACCGCATCGCCGGACTTTTGGGTTATGACTTTTACGCCGGCATCATTGCTGAGATCGATCTCTCGAGCCGGCGCATGCAGATCTACAATCCCGCCAACATGCAGCCGACAGTCCCGCCGGGAGGTTTCGCTTTCCCAATCGACCTGACGTCGCACCGCCCCGTCATCGGCATGCACCTCTCCGGGAAGGCGTACGGTTTTCCGTATTTCTCTACCGGCGAGCCATACTTCATGTTGCTCTCACAACGTTTACGCGAGTCGGGCGCCGTTTCGGCCAGCGATATGTCGACCGAGCACTTTAATCCACGCGCGGGCAGCCGCGGCTTCTTTGGGACGATGATCGAGTCGGATCCGGTGCAGCTGGGATACTCCGACTACACCGGTGCATTTGGCGTTGGAAACTGCGTGCTGCTGCACGAAGCGCTCATTGGGCCTTACCAGTATCAAAGTCCGCCCTTGTGCTTTATCGGATCGGGAGTTTTCGGTCAGGACGGCGGCGCGATTGGAAACGATTTCCTGCGCCATTTCGACTGGACGATAGATTATCCCGACGGTAAGTTCGTGCTCACGCCCAATAATCTGCCCTAGCAATGCTTGGCGTCTCAAGCCTTGGACGCGAACGAAAAACGGCAAGAAAGGCCGATGAACGATGAAAATCCGTGTCTCTTCTGGCATCTTCATACTGCTGTTGGCCGCCGCCGCACCAGTCTCGGCCGGGCCGTATATGTCCTGGGGACAGTGGACATCAAACGACGGCGTTCCGTTTCGGCAATGCTGGGATCGCGGGGCGCAAGCATTGCGATCCGTCGGCTTGAGTGCCGACCAGAGCGGCCGTTTCTTTCACGGGTCGGACGACGTGTTCACGGCTTCGCTGGTTTGCTACGATCTCGGAAACCGGTTCATCGTTACGATTACGGTCGCGGCGGAGCGCAGCGGAGTCAGCAACATGACAACCGACCAAGTGCGAGACCGGATGCAGGCCGTGATCTTCGGGAACCAAATAGCCGGCTGCGCTTCGATGTCGCCGGTGGGCACCTGGAATTGGTGGAATGGCGGAGTGGCGACGTTCGATGAAAACGGCACCGCGCGGCACGCAAGCGGATCTTCGGGAACGTGGGATCGCCGCGCCGACGGTACGTATCACGTTCACTGGGATTCGTATAACTCCGATGACTATTTTACGATTTCAGCCGACGGCATGCATATGCCGGGAAATTATAACGGCACGTCGGGGACGGGTACGCGCAGGTGCTATAGTTCACCGGCGCACGCGAAGTGAGCAAACGCAAGCCGTCATATGCGGTCGGAGGGACTCGAACCCCCAACCTACAAGTTCGTAGCCTGTTGCTCTATCCAATTGAGCTACGACCGCACAGCCTCGAGTGATACCTCGGGGTTTATTTTTTCCCTGTCACTCGCGCAAAAGATCCGGAGAGGGAGGGATTCGAACCCTCGGACAGTTTTTAGCCGTCGGTCATTTAGCAAACGACTGGTTTCAGCCACTCACCCACCTCTCCCGGAGGGCACCCGCACTATACCATAACGGGCGCGACCCTACCTAGTCCGTCGGCGCGCGTGGCGCGGCAATTGGTTCGTCAACGAACTCCGCTTTCACGGCGCGCGTGTTGGGCCGGCGCACCAGGAGCGCGTCTACGCCGGCAAAGCGGCCGACCGGCAGAACCATACAGAAAAATGACAGCGCCAGCGCTACACTGTTGAGCGTCCCGAGCCCCGACCAGTGGAGCTCGCCTGCTGCCGCAAGGTAGTTTAACGCCAAGAAGCAGCCTACCAGACCGCCCAGCGGCGTAAGAAAACCCAATAAGAGGCTGATGCCGGTTAGCACCTCTCCCAAGCGCACCAACTCCGCGAAAACGCCGATATTCGGCGTAACTGTGTGAACCAAGAAATCGTGATAAAATCCAGTGCTGGTTAACGTAGCGTGCGCGATCATTTGGCCCATGTAGCCGTTGGGCGGCATGAACATCGCGGGGTTCAAGAATTTCGGAATGCCGTGGACAAGCCAAAAGGCTCCGGCATACAGCCGGAAAATAAGCAGCCACCCTAAGGGCGCCGGGCGCGCAACGATCATGCAATCGCCTCCTGCGGACCTTCTGCGGCAAGCGCGCGTATCACGCCTGCCACGTCGCGCGCCGCATTGGGTTTGGCGAGCGCGCGCATCGCCGATCGCATGTCGCTTCGTACAGATTCCGACGAGAGCAAATCCGAAATGGCGCGCGGAAGATCGGATGCGCGCTTCACGCGAATCGCCGCGTGCCGGTCCACGAGATAGCGTGTATTGCGTTCCTCCTGGCCCGGCAGCGGCTTAAAAAGCACCATCGGAACCTCCGCGGCGAGCGCTTCGGCCGACGTCAACCCGCCGGGTTTGGTGATCAGCACGTCGGCGGCGTGCATGTACTCGTCGACGTTGCCGACGAATCCCATGACGCGCATCGGATACCCAACGTCGTGCGCCGCTTCGAGCACACGCTGGGCGGACCGGCTGCTCCGGCCGACGATCGCAACGGCGCAAATCGGCTGCTCCAGCGTGTCGAGCGCCTGCATCATCGTCGAGAGCGGCCCGATTCCCAATCCTCCGCCCATCATCAGAACGATGGTACGGTCGCGCGGCAGATCGAGCTTGGCGCGGAGCGCCGGAACGTCGGCCGGCAGATGTCCAAAAGACGGGCTCACCGGAATGCCCGAAACCGTCACTCGCTCGGGTCGAATCCCGCGGGCGATCATCGTCGCGCGCATCTCGGGCGTGGCGACGGCGTACCGTTCGATGTTCGCGTGCATCCAAAAACTATGCACCGCGAAATCGGTCACGACACCAACCACGGGCGGAGCGTCGGCAAATTGCTTCTTGTATTCGGCCATCACGCCACAAGGAAAGGCATGCGTGCAGATGACGACGTCCGGTTTGGTATCCTGCAGCATGGCGCGCAAATTTCCGGCGGTGAACTGATGGATCCACGTGCGGAAAGGCCCGACTTCGGTCGCCTGCTCGGCGCGATTGTATAAGAAACGGTACATCTGCGGCAGCGTCTTGACCATTCCCAGGTAGCCGTCGGAGACGACGCGCGAAACGACCGATGCGGCGTACTTATACGAATCGACGACGGTCGACTCGAACGCCGCATCCTCGTGTTCGAGCTCGGCGCGCAGCGCCGAAGCCGCGGCCATGTGGCCAACTCCGACGTTAGCCGACAGAAAGAGCGCGCGGATTACTCGGCGGCTCCTTCGCCGCCCGATTCCTCTGCGAGCACAAAAAAGTCGTCCAATATCTCTTGCGCGAGCGCCTCATCCGGCAGTAAGTTCCCCTGCGCGTCGGTGACGACGAACTCGTCTTGTGGTTCACAGTACAACACGGCGAACGCATTGTGTTCTTCATCTTCGACCAGGCCGACCACTTCGAACTCGAGCTCCTTATCCTCACCGGTCGTCTTGATGACGAGAACGTCCTTCAATTCGAGATTGCGCAGCGCTTGGCCGGATTCGCCGTCGGTTGACATAGCCGTCTCCTATTTCAGATATTTGGCGACGTTCGCATTTTGCTCGGACAGAGTCTTTGCAAAGGCGTGATGGCCTCCGCCTTTATATACGTAGAAGAGATACTCCGAGGATAGCGGATTGAGCGCGGCGACCAGCGAGGGGCGGCCCGGGTTCGCGATGGGCGTCGGCGGCAGCCCTTGGTGCAGATACGTATTATACGGCGAATCCAATCGCAAATCACTGTACGTGATGACGGTTTGATGCGACGGCAGCGCATATTCGATGGTCGCGTCCACTTCAAGGGGCATACCTAGACGCAGGCGATTGTAATACACCCCGGCCATCAGCGGGCGCTCGTCATCGGCTTTTGCTTCCCGTTCGATCAGCGAGGCGAGCGTCACGGCCTGCGGCAGCGTGAGCCCGCGCGCACGCGCCTTGCGGGCTGCATCGGCGGGCAGCTCTTTGAGGAATTGCGCGCTCATGATCTCCTCGACCGCCGAAGGCGAAGCTCCCAGCGGCATCAGGTAGGTGTCGGGAAAGAGATAGCCTTCCATGTTTGCGGTTCGGAAGCCGTCGACGACGATCGTATCGTGTAAGAACGCCGCGGCGTACGATTGCGCATCCCCGAATCCTTCGTTTTCCAACTGCGCGGCGATCTGTTTGACCGTATAGCCTTCCGGGATCGTGATCCATTTGGCGATCTGCGCGCCGCCGGTTTGCAGGCGGTGCAAGATCTCCGCTTCGGTTTCATGGGGTGCGAAACGAAACTCTCCCGCGCGCGCCTGTGTGTCGGCGTGGAGCACTTTAGCGTAGAGCCGGAAGACTTGCGTGTTGCCGATAACGCCGGCCGCATGCAGCTTCGACGCAATGCCGGAAAACGACGAGCCTTGCGGGATGACCACACCGGTCGTGGCCGCGGGCCTCGAGCGGTCTCCGAAGACTCCGTAGGTGATCCACGCGCAGACCGCCAGCAGCCCCAGCGCCGCGATGAGCAATATCGACCGGATTGCACGCGTCACGAAACAGGACGGTCACTTCCACGCCGGCGGGCGAGAAACGTCTCGAGAATCAGGGCAGCCGCCATCTTGTCGACGATCGTTTTTCGCTTCGCCCGGCGCACGTCCGCCGCGATCAGCGATTTCTGCGCTTGCGCCGTCGTCAGACGTTCGTCCACGCGGTGGATCCGGCCATTGAAACTCTTGCGCAGCTGCTCGACGAATCGATCGATCTGTTCCGAAGCCGGCCCACGCTCGCCCGAAAGCCGTAACGGATCGCCCACGACGATCTCGCCCGCTTCATACTCTCGTGCAAGATCGCCGATGCGTTCCAAATCGGCACGTATATTCGTACGCTCCAGAACGGCGATGGGAAGAGCAAAATTTCCGCTCGGATCGGCCACGGCTACGCCGATGCGTTTTGTTCCAACGTCGAGCGCCATCACCGGCATCGTTTAAGTTTTCGCGAACTCTGCCGCGTGCGCGCCGGCCTTTGGGCGGCGGCCTAGATGATGATTGACCAGCGCCTCGATCGCACGTGCAACCGCGGGCGTTGCATGCAAAACGGCGGACGAAGTTCCGCGCGGTGCTGCCAGCGCGCGCAGATTCTCCATGTCGGTTTGGCGCAGAGCCGGCGGATCGCGCCAAGCCGGCCGGCATTCTTCGTCTGCAAAACCGCCCTGCTCCGAATCGAGCCAGGCGTTTTTCCCAACCAGCGACGCGTCGCAAAGGACGCACGCGTCCAGGGGCGGAGCCAACCCCAGCGCGCCCAGCAGCAGCAGCGAGAACCGCGGCACGAGCCCCAGCGACTCTTCGCTGCGGCCGATCGCGCGCAACGCTCCCGTCAGGAGCGCATAGATTTCCGGCATCGCCAGGTCCGGTTCGCAAAACGCATCGACAAGTTCGATGATAAGATTTGCCGCGGCATAACGTTCTGGCGCGACCAGGTTCTGCCAGTAGGCGTTTTCGATCTCGGCGGAAACGACGACGTCGAGATTGCGCCCGCGATGCATCGTCAGCGAGACTTCGTTACCGAGTTCCAACCTGCCGGCGAGGTGGCTCTTGGTGCGCCGCGAGCCTTTGGCGATTGCGTCCATCTTTCCGCGTGCGGTAGAAAAGAGCGTGAGAATGCGGTCCGCTTCTCCATACGTCCGTCCGCGCAAGACGACGGCGGTCGTCTTGTAAGCGCGGTTCATCGATCGGCGCTAAATGAGGCCGGCCCGAAGGCGTCGGGCAGCAGCTGGTCGACGGCGGTGACCGTATAACCTTCGCCTGTAGCGTAGACGACCGGCAGCTGTGCGTTGAACTCGCTTAAGAATTGCCGGCACGTGCCGCACGGAGCGGTGCCGATTCCGTCGGCGCCGACGATCGCAATCGCTTTGAAACCGCGCTTGCCCTGCGAAACGGCTGCTGTCGCCGCGCTGCGCTCGGCGCAGATCGCCAGACCGTAGCTGGCATTCTCGACGTTTGCGCCGCAAAAGAGTTCGCCGCCCTCAGCGAGCAGTGCGGCGCCGACGCGAAACCCCGAATACGGTGCGTAGGCCCGGTCGCGAACCTCGCGTGCTTTCGGCAACGCCAATTCCAAAAATTCGGAGACGTCCATTCCGGCGCGACTGCGAAACTCTAGGGCCGAAGTTCCTTCGAAACGGACCTGATCTTTAGACTGCATCTTCCTCCGCACGTGCGCGCTCTTGAGCTTGCTGGGTTAAACCGTTGGAATAGATCCGCAGCGCCAAGATCCGGCGGCCGCGCATGCGATCGATCTTCAACTTCGTATGATCGTCGGCCTGGATTTCCTCGCCCTCGCCGGGAAGCCGGCCGAAGAGGCCAACCGCATACCCGCCGATCGTCTCGAATTCTTCGTGGGGGAGATTCGTTCCGAGCTTCGCGTTGACGTCTTCAATGTTCATGCCGGCGTCGACCACGGCTTCGCGGTCGCTCAGAATTCGAACCTGTTCTTGCTCGTCTTCATCGTGTTCGTCGCGAATCTCGCCGACGATTTCTTCCAGCAGATCCTCCATGGTCACCAGACCGGCGGTACCCCCGTATTCGTCGACGACGATGGCCATCGAAAATTTGTCCCGCTGCATTTCGCGCAGCAGCTCGGCCAATTTCTTATTCTCGGGTACGTGCGCGATGGGCCGCATCAGCGACCGGATCGGATGAGAACTGATCGTTCCATTCGCCAGGCTGATCAGCAGTTCACGATCGTGAACTACGCCGATGATTTCGTCTTTTGACCCTTCGTAGACGGGCAGTTTCGAGTAACCTTCGGAGATGACGATATCGAGCGCCCGGCGAGGCGAGTCCTCGACCGATACCGCGACGACTTCGGGGCGCGGGGTCATCACTTCACGAACGATCGTGTCTCCGAACTCGATCACGGAATGGATCATCTCGCGTTCTTGTTCTTCGAGGACGTTCTGCTCGGCCGCGACGGTTGCGATCGTTCGGATATCTTCATCGGTGACGAAAATTTGACGCGTCGGTTTGATGCCGAACGGGCGCACGAATATGCTCGAAAGCGCCTGGAACGTAAATACCAGCGGATTGAGGAGCCCGGCTATCCGGCGCATCGTCGGCGCGAGCCGCAGCGCCCACCGCTCGCTGTCGGAAACGGCGATCGTTTTCGGGATGATTTCACCGAAAAGCAGCAGGATGAACGCCATCACGATCGTCGAGATAACGGCGGCGTCGGGGATACCCATCCGGATAAAGATGTAGGTCGCGAGCGAGTCGGCCGCCAGCAGCACACAGGTGTTGGCGATCAGAATCGAGGTCAGGAACCGGTTGCGATCCTCGGTGAGTGCCAAGACCGCCCGTGCTCGCTTGAGCCCGCGCTCGACCATGGTGCGGGCACGCAGGCGCGAAACGGCCACCAGGGCCGCTTCTGAGGCGGCAAAAAAAGCGGCCAGCAGCACCAGGATAACGAGCGTCGCAATCTCGTACGCCGAGACGTGGGGAGCGCTTGCGGGGGTCATGTACTATCCGGGCCTATCGGGGGCCCGGGCGGCTTCGTCGAGGGGTGTCCAATGCGCGGCCATTATAGCACACCGCCGGGACGCGCCAGCAGAAAGACTGCCAGGGCCAGCAGGCTCCCCAAAACAGCTCCCCACGAGACCTCAAAGACGGTGTGGATGCGGGCCTCCACCCGGCTCTGCGCGACCAGAAAGGCTACGAAGTACGCAAGCACGGCCACGAGCGGCCGCTGGAAGTAGAGCGCCAGGATCGTGGCAGCCGCAAATGCCAGCGCCGTATGGCCGGAGACCGAGCCTCCCTGAAAGGGCGTGCCGCGCCCCGTGAACGCCTTGGCCAGAATCGCCCCGATCAAAACGACCGCAAACATGACGAGGACGACGTTGGCGGGCACGGCGGCGACGGCCGCATAAACGCGCGGGCCGCCGCGCTGAATGCCCTGGTAGAACACGAGGTAGCCGACGAGCACCGCGCCGACGCTGCCGATAAAGACCGCGCCCGCGGCAGCGTCCTTGGCGGTTTTTGCCAGCGGATGATGCGCGACGGTCAGCAGATCCACAACGGCCTCGATCGCGGTGTTGAAAAGCTCGAGTGAAAGCACGATCACGATCATGACGATGATGGCGATCACGTAGAGGCGGTCAAGGTGGAGCAGCATCGTTGCGATGAGCACGAGCGCCGCGATAATCAAGTGAACGCGCATGTTGGGCTGCGTTCGCGTCGCGTACATGATGCCCGAAAACGCGTAGTGAAACGAGCTCCAGAATTTCGACTCGGTAATACGCGCGTATTCGGGCTGAGGATGTTCGCGCGAAGGCGGCGGGAGATTCTCAGTCATACGGCCACGGCATAGCAATGGCGGCGGCGAGACGGCGCTCTTCGGACTCCATCACCGCACGTTGGGCGGGTTCGTGATGATCGTGGCCGAGCAGATGAAGCAGGCCGTGAATCAGCAGCCTGTTGACTTCGTTCTGCAGCGGCGCATCATACTCGGCCGCCTGGCGCCGCGCGGTGTCGACGCTAATCGCGATATCCCCCAAAAACTCTTGTTTTCCAGCCCGGACGCCGGTGGGTTGCAAAGACGGGAAACTCAAGACGTCGGTGGCTTTATCTTTTCCGCGGTACGTCCGGTTGAGCTCGCGCACTTGCGCGTCACCCGTTAAAAGGAGGGAGAGCTCACCCGCGGGCCGGCCCGCGCAACGCAGCAGCTTCTGCGCCGTGCTTTTCAAGCGGCGTACGTTGATTTCGGGGTCCCCGACGTCGGCGCGCAGGTCGATCACCGCTGTCCGCGATCGGCTGCATACGCGCGGATGATCTCGACGACCAGCGGATGACGAACGACGTCTGATTCTCCGAGTTCGACGATGCCGATATCCGGCACGCCGCCAAAGCGCCGCGGCGCCTCGAGCAATCCGCTTTGCGCGCCGCCCGGCAAATCCACTTGCGTGACGTCTCCGTTGACGACCATTTTAGAGCCGGAGCCCAAACGTGTCAAAAACATCTTGAGCTGATCGCGAGTCGCATTCTGCGCTTCGTCGAGAATGACGAACGAATCCGAGAGCGTCCGGCCGCGCATATACGCAAGCGGTGCTACCTCAATGACGCCGCGCTCGATATAGCGGGAGACGAGCGGATCGTCCATCAGTTCCGCGAGCGAGTCGTAGAGCGGACGGAGATACGGATCGACTTTCTCTTTCAGATCACCGGGCAGAAATCCGAGTTTTTCGCCGGCTTCGACGGCCGGACGCGAAAGAATCACGCGCGCGACCTGACGCGCGCGCAACGCTTTTACGGCCATAACCACCGCCAAAAATGTTTTTCCCGTTCCGGCCGGTCCGATGCCGAACGTCAGCGTGTTGCGATCGATCGAATCGATGAACGCGCGCTGTCCGGCCGTCTTGGGCCGAATTTCACGTCCGCGATGCGAGCGGAATAGCGTTTCGGGAAGTGCCGGCGCCGCGCCGCCGCGCCGTACGTCCGACGTCGCCAGCGCGACGTCGTCAGGCGTGAGCTGCACTCCGCGCACGGCTGCATCGAGCATCCGCTTGACAACATCGTAAGCTTGCGCGACGGCGCTTTTTTCACCGTGGACAACCAGGCTGTGGCCGTCGACCCGCAGCGAGACTGCGAGCGCATCTTCCAAAGCCGAGAGATTCTGATCGAATTTTCCGAACAGCCGGAATTGATCGGTTAGTTCGCTTAGGTCGACGGTTCGTTCGGTCGTTGACTCCAGAGTTCGTGCTCCCTCAGCGCCCGGGGTGGTCCGAGTACTTCCGCCGCTATAATAGCCCGCAAAAGACTCTTCCCATCTTCGAACATCCCTCGAACCGTCCCGCCCTCGCTTATCTCAACTTTTATTCGCTCGGGCGGAACGGCGCTGGATTTACGAGGCACTTATTTGGACGGAGGCGGCGGCGGGGCGGTCGGCGGCGGACCCTGGTCCGTCGCAGAGACGCTGCCCGAAATCGCGCCGCGCATCTCTGAGTCGGCCTGGATGTTCTTCATCCGGTAATAATCCATGATTCCCAGGTTGCCGCTGCGGAACGACTCGGCAATTGCTTGCGGAACCGACGCCTCGGCGTCAACGACTTTCGCGCGCATGCGCTGCGTCTCGGCTTTCATTTCCTGTTCGGCAGCTTGCGCTGCGTACTGTCGTTCCGAAGCCTTGGCTTGCGCGATACGGCGATCGGCCTCGGCCTGCGACATCTGCAGCTCGGCGCCGATATTTTTGCCGACGTCGACGTCGGCAATATCGATCGATACGATTTCGAAAGCCGTTCCCGCATCGAGGCCCTTCGCGAGCACGGCTTTGCTAATGCGATCCGGGTATTCCAGCACCTGTTTGTGATCGAGCGCTGCGCCGACCGCGGATACGACGCCCTCGCCGACGCGCGCCACGATAGTGGGCTCGCCGGCTCCGCCGACGTAGCGGTCGAGATTGCTTCGCACCGTGATACGCGCCTTCACGTTCAACTGAATGCCGTTTTGCGCTACACCCTGGAAGATCGGCGTCTCGATGACTTTGGGATTGACTGAGGTTTGCAACGCCTCAAGCACGTTACGGCCGGCCAGATCGATCGCGGCGGCGCGTTGCCATTCCAGCGGAATCTGCGCGCGCTGCGCGGCGATCATCGCGAGCACGCAGTTCTCGATGTTGCCGCCCGCCAGGTAGTGCGACTGAAGCTGATCGACGTTTAAAGGAAGTCCCGCTTTTCGTGCGCGCACTAAATTCGTGACGATAACGCTGGGCGGGATGCCGATGATGCGCATCCGGATCAGCGATCCTATGGAGAGCGGGACACCTGCGGCGACCGTTCTGAACCACATGCCGATCGGAAAGTAATAGAGAAACGTAAAGAAGAGAATAACCGCGACGAAAAAAATGATGGTCGCGCCGATTGTAACGCCCAAGATTTACTCCTTGTAACTCGGCATGTCGATGGGTTCGACAAAAACGCGCGCGCCCTCGACACGGGTCACGCGAATAGGTGTACCTGCCGGAATGAATTCACCTTGCGTCAGCACGTCGATCCGCCGTCCGTCCACCGTTGCGACACCCGCCGGGCGAAGATACGAGCTGGCCGTGCCACTTTGCCCGCGTAAGTGCGTGAGATCGCGGCTGGTGACGTAATCGGGGCCTTGCGCGCTTGCAAACGTGAGCCGCGTCATCCACGCATTTTGCGGAAACGCGCGCGTCGCGAAATAGAAGAAAACGACCGTCAGTACAATGGCTGTGGCCAGCGTTTCCATCGCGATCGAAAAAAACGGCAGGCCAAAGGCGAGCAATATGGCTGCGAGCAGCGCGATCCCGCCAAGTATGCCCGGCGCACCGTGCCCCGGAACGATGTGCAATTCGTAGAGGATGCCGACAACGCCCGCGATCGCCAGTATGACAACCCAGCCGTTGCTGAATCCCGCGTAGATGTGCGAGCCGAAAAACAGTGCGAGCGAGGCGACGCCGATGACCCCGGCTATGCCGTGCAGGGTCTGCATCTCGATGAGCAGTCCCAAAAAACCAAGCGTCAGGAGCAGACCACTCACAGCGGGATTGGTCGCGAAACGCGCCAGTTGTTCGGCAAACGTATATTGCGGAGTCTCCTGCGGGCCGCTCAAATGGTTCGCGGACAGCATCGCGCCCAGCGAAGCCGCCTGACCGTCGGCGATCTTCGTTTTGAGCGCGGCCTGCGTGTCGAGCGTCAAATTCTGTCCGGGCTGTTTGTACTTCGGAAGATCGATGCTCTTGTCGACCATTGCCGCGGCGATTAGGGGATCGCGATGGTTGCGCTCGGCCGTCGACTTGAATTCGGCCTTCACCGCCGAGATGAGTTTGGAAGTAGCCGGGTAGGGCTCAGCCTCCCCGATCGATGCGCCCGGCGCCATGTAAATATGCTTCGCCGCCAGCGTGATGAGCGCGGCCGACGAATAGGCGCGTCCGTCCACGAATGCAAAGGTCGGGATCGAGGAGTTCAGCACAGCATCGCGGATGTCGAAGGCGGCTTCGAGCACGCCGCCCGGCGAGTTGACGTCGAGCACGATTGCCGACGCGCCGCTGGTTTGCGCACTCTGGATGGAGCGCACGACGAGATGATCCATACCGTCGTCGACCGTCCCGGTGATTGGAATCACCACGACCGTTCCGGCGCTTTTTGCCGGCTGTTGTCCGACGGACGCTGAAAAGAGGCCGGCTGCAATAAGCCCGGCTGCAGCGAGCAGTCCCATCTTGAACCCAAGCATGCTTTTAGCTACCTAGGCCCTTCGCGAAGGTTACGGGGCTCTCTTCGTTTAGGCGAGTTCTTCGGTGACGATCTGGCGCACGAGGTTGCCGTCGGCTTGGCCCTTGAGCTGCGGCATCGCGACCTTCATGACCGCGCCCTGATTGCGGGAGCCTTGCGGCAGCTCCGCGATGATGGCGCGAACGATTGCCCGGACCTCGTCCCCGGATTTTTGCGCCGGCAAATACGCGGTCAGGATCTCCCGCTCGCGCAGCTCTTTTTCCGCGAGCTCTTTCCGGCCGGCCTTTTCAAATTCGGCGGCGGCATCGGTGCGCTGTTTGACCTGCTTGCGCACGACGTCGGATTCGTCGGCGTCGGTCAAGTCGACTCCGGCCTCAGTCCGTTTGTAGGTAAAGCCCGAGAGCACCGACCGGAGCGTGTCGAGGCGGAGCTGGTCGCGAGCCCTCATCGCCTCCTTGAGATCGGCGGCAATGCGGTCTTTCAGACTGGCCACGAGCGACTAGGCGCGGCGCTTGCGCGCGGCCGCGGACTTCTTCTTGCGGCGGACGCTCGGTTTTTCGTAGTGCTCGTGCTTGCGCGCCTCGGCCAAGACTCCGGCTTTCTGGGTGGCTTTCTTGAAACGGCGCAGCGCGCTCTCGATAGACTCTCCTGGAGCTACGCGTACTTCCATTATAATTCAACCCCCCTTTCAATCGAAGATCACTGCCGGGCCAAGCGGCCCAATAGGTGACTTTATCACAGGGCCGCACTACAGTCAAAGCCACGGGAAATAGCAAGGCCCGTTGCCGTGAGGCCTCGGGCCTTGTTGTATCTCCGGCACGGTTCGCGCGTTTGAGTCCGTTTCCGAACCCCTACTCACGCCCGCCTCCGGTTCGACCTTCGCACTCCGGCACCGCACTTGCAGCGCCCTCAGCATGCTCGATCGCGGTTTGTTACGTTCCGCATTTCGTCGTTACTCGAAGTGATTGCATGGTATCAATTTCACAATTCGATTGCAATAGGTTTTGGACGCAACTCACAGCCATTCCACAAGAAACTGCGGTTGCTCACATCTACTCACATCTTATACACGTTTAGACTAGCCTGGCGGCCATGTCATAGGTCTTCCGGCGAGCACATGAACGTGCAAATGATCGACGGTCTGTCCCCCGTCGGGTCCGGTGTTTACGACAAGACGAAAGCCCCCATCGTTCTTCGCGCCGAGCGCAGCCGCGGTTTCCATCAGCGACGTTATTTCGTCGGCGGATCCTTTAAATGTATGTTCCGCGATATTGGCTACGTGCCGCTCGGGAAGCACGAGCAAATGTACCGGGGCCTGCGGGTTCACGTCTTCAATCGCGACAATCCCGTTTTCGCGATGCACGATTTTCGCCGGAACCTCACCGGCCACGATTTTACAGAAAATGCAATCCTCGCTCATGACTTGGGATGCAGATACTCAAAAGCGATGTGCGTGTCGGGACTTGGGACGAATCCGGCAATTGAGGACTTCACGATGACCGGGACCGTCGTATGCACGATTGGCAGCGCGGGGACTTGATCGTGAACCATGTCGTTGGCTTGATGATAGACAACCGCGCGGCCGGCATCATCGAGCGTCGTTTGCCCTTTGACGATCAGGCGATGGAACGCTTCGTCTTTCCAGAACGAGTAGTTCTGGCCGTTGGGCTTTGCCAGCGCGCTGTCTTTGTCGAGGAGCGGATAGAAGAAATTATCCGGATCTCCGTTGTCGCCGCTCCAGCCTATAAGGCACATCTGGTGTTCGCCATTGCGGACTTTTTCGAGAAAGACCCCGAACTCGAACGGCTCCAGCGTGACTTTGATGCCGACCTTTTGCAGATCGGCTTGAATCGCTTCAGCAATGCGCTGCGGCTCGGGCATGTACGGCCGCGGCGTCGTCGGATAGTAGAGATCGGTGCTGAAGCCCTCGGAAAGACCGGCCTGCGCCAACAGCTGCTTGGCTTTTGCCGGGTCGTAAGGATACGGCTGCAGCGACTTGTCCTCGCCGAGCATTCCGGGCGGCGTCCAATTGGTGGCTACGACGGCGCCGGCCGCGTAAAATGCTTTGACAATTGCGCGCACGTCGATCGCGTACGCGATCGCCCGCCGTACGGCGAGATTGCCGAAAGGCGTCTTCGCAACGTTGAGCGCGAGGTACGAATTATTATTCGAAGGCTGCTCGTAGACCGTAACGCCGGACTGCTTGGCGAGTTGCGCCGCGTCGTCGGGGCGCGGGTCGGTCAGAAAGTCGATGCCGCCGCGCTGCATCTCGAGCACGCTGGTGGCTTGATCGGGAATGTCGCGCACGATCACCGTCGCATAGGCCGGCTTTACGCCCTGCCACGCCGGGTTTGCGATCAGCGTGATGTGATCGTCCTTCACCCACTCCTTGAGCAGGTACGGACCGTAACCGACCGGATGGGTTCCGAATCCGGCGAGGTCTTTGCGAATAGCCGACGGCGAGGCGATCGCGAAAGACGGCATTGCGAGGTCACGCAAAAACGGCCCAAGCGGGCGCGAGAGCGTGAAAGTGACCGTTTGTGCGTTGGGCGTATTGACGGTCGTAATCAAGCCCGGAAAACCGCCGAACATATCGGCATAGTATCCATAGGGATAGTTTTGATGGTAGGGATTTTTGGTCAGGCGCCAGCGATCGAAATTGAATTTGACCGCCGCCGCGTCGATCGGGGTGCCGTCGGAAAACCTCAAGCCCTTCTTCAGCGCGAACGTCCAATGCAGCCCGTCAGAACTCATCTTCCAGCTCTGCGCGATCGACGGCGTAACGTCGAACGTTCCGAGCTTGAATTCAACCAGACCCTTCATCATTTCTTGCGTGAGATTGAGCGACATGCCGTCGGTCGCTTGAGCCGGATCCAGAATGACGGCGTCTTTCACGCGGGCGATAACCAAAGGCGCGCCGGAGCCTCCGGCCGCGTTTTGGTTCCCGGCGCACGATACCAGCATCAGCGCCAGCGCAGCACCCGCGATCAGTTTCTTCATACGCCCCTCGATTTGATGTAAAACGTCCAGCTCTTCGTAGACGTATTCCCAGCTTCGTCCGAAACCCGCACGATCACACGCACCGGCCCATTGCGGTAATCGACCTGCGGCATATAGTCGATGAACCGGTCGCTGCGCGTTGCCGACGAGGTCACGTCGTGGCCGTTTACCTCGATTTTAGCGCTCGAAGCGTTGACCGGGACGACGCCGCTGGCAAAGGTGGCGTAGATGCTCGGGCGGCTGTTATTCACGGTCACGCCGTTTCCGGGCGCGAAGTCGTTGATGCCGGGCGGCTCGGTCGAAATGGAAACCAGCGCCGGCGATTCCCACGTTGTGGGCGCCCCGCCGCGCACGCTGAGGTGGCCGAAGACCGGCACGTTGGCAAAGTTCACGCCCGCGCCTACCTTATAGTTTCCGGAGTACGTGCCGGGCGCGCCTTCGCGCAACGGCAAACCCGTGACGTAGGGCCCTAAATCGTAGCTTGCGGCGCCGCCCGGCGTCGCGTGCATGACGACGTTCAGAGTGTCGTTCTTTCGCAGCGGGCGCTGCGGCGAAACGCCCAGCGCCTCGATTGCAACCGGCCCCGCGGTCGGCGATACCGCGCCCTTGCGCGTCGCGATGACCTGCCGCGGCTCCGACGTGTCGATGTTGTAGCGCACGCTCACCGCGTCGCCGACTTGCAAGCGATCGATGGTGACGTTATCGCCATTGAGTGTGATCGCAGTCGCGCGGCTGGGGCTAATGACGCGTCCGTCGCCCAGGACGATAACGCCGGATGCGGCCGCTGCAATCGTGCCGGTGTGCGAACCGTAGGCGTCGACGATGTGTTTCACGTGACTGCCTTTATCAAGCATGACTTCGGCCCAGTCGCCGGCGTGGATATCGGTCAGTTCGCCCGAATTTGATGTGCCGGTGTTGACGTCTTGAACGACGACCTGCGCGGCAGAGTCGATCGGAAGCGTGCGGATTGAAGCGTTGTACGTCAGCGTTATCGTGGCGGGCGAAGAGTCGAGATCGACCGCCGTGACCGTGCCGCGCGTTTTCGTTCCCGCTCCGGTGGTTCCCGGAGCGCTGCGTCCAATCAAGCTCGAGACGATTTCGACGCTATTCGTTTGGCGATCGAAATTCGCTTGCGCGTCCAGGGCCGCGGTAAAAAACCGCAGCGGAGCGTAGAGCGTGTTGCCGATCTCGATAGGCGCCGCATCCAAATAGACCGGGTCGCCGTCGACCAGTGCGCGGGTGCTTCCGATGGTCAGCGTAATCTGCTTTGCGCCCACGTACGTCGTCACGTTTCGTCCGGCGCGCTGAAATTGAAGTCCCAAGGCTTCGATGATCCGGCGTACGGGGACGAGCAGATGATAGCGGTAGAATTGCGGCCCCGGGTTGACCGGAAGATGCATTCCATTGAGGATCACGGCGATTGGCCTGATCGTCTTGCCGGGACGTCTCTGCCCGTGGACGGCAGCCGTCAGTATCACGGCGGCAAGTAGGCAGGCCAGCTTCTTCACCGGATCGATTCCTCCACGACTTCTCGATAGACGTTTGCGGTTTCGCGCGCGCAGCGATCCCAGGTGAATTCGGCCGCGCGAGCCCGGCCTTCATTAACGAGCGTCATGCGCAGCCCCTGGTCGGCGAGCACGCGCTGCATTGCGCGGGACGCCTCGCCGGAATCGCGCGCGCGAAACGTCAGCGCCGCGCCTTCCAGCACCGACGGAAGCGCGTCAGCGCACGCGATGACGGGACAGCCGGAGGCCATGGCCTCCAACATCGGCAGTCCGAAGCCTTCCCGCAGCGCCGGGTGCACCAGCGCAACCGCACCGGCGTAGTATCCGGCCAGCTCGTTGGCCGGAACGTCCCCGAGCGCGATCACGTCGCCATTTCTGCGCCAGCATTGCAGCGCCGCAGCGTCGTTTGGGCCGGTGATGAGCAGGTCGGCGGAAATGTCGCCGGGGAGCGCCTTCCAGGCTTCGAAAAGCGTCGCGAGATCCTTGTGTTCGCGATGATTGCCCGAATACAAGAAATACGGACGCTCGCCGCGATGCGGAACAGCCGGCCGCGAAAACACATTTTGTACGCCCAAAGGAACGACCCTTACGCGCTCCGGCGCAATCCCCAGAAATCGTTGCAGATCCGCAACGGTACGCGAATCGTCGGTAATGACGCGCGCGGCGCGTGCGGCCACGTGACGCACGACGCTCTGATAGTACGGCCCGACTTTTGCCTTAAAATTCCGGGGAAAAAGCAAATGGATCAGATCGTGGATCGTGACGACGTAGGGACGCGGCATCGCTACCGGCGTGTACTGCGACAGATAATGCGTAAGCGCCGGCTTAGCCGCGCGAACCGCCAAGGGCAGCCGCACGTGCTCCGCCCACCCGAAATTTCCGCCCTGCGCAAAAGTCACGAACTCCAGGTCCGGGGCCGCGGCGGGGAGCCGCGCGACCAGCTCTCGCACGTAGGTCTGCATTCCCGCCGAAAGCTGTCGCGTGACCCGCGCATCGAGCGCGATACGCGCTCTCACCGTCGCAGAGCTTTGAGGCGAACCGCCGCGGGATAAAACGCGGAACGCCAAGCGACGCGCGTCCCGTCGATTCCGTCCGCTACTGCGCCGCGGCCGAAGAGATACCAAACGAACCGTGGAACGGCGCGGGCGACTTCGAAGGCCGCGCGCGCGCGCGACGGCTGTACTCCTTGCGCTTCGAGCGACGTGTAGAAATCGTACTTGGCGTTGTACGCCTCGTGCGTCGGATACGAATAGTGCAGTAAGGTGCCGTCGAGCATACCCAACGGCGGATCGCACGTGCAGCGCTCGTGGAGTTGAGCGCTTCCGCCCGCGGAAGGAAACGGATCGATGCGAACATCCTTGGTGCGGAAGAGCCGCAGCAGCAGCTCGTCGCGCCACATCCGCAGTGCGCGTTCCCGGTAAAACGTCGTGCGGCGGACGTAGTACCCGTTGCAGCCGGTGCCCGCGTCCGCGATCGATTGACGCAACTGCTCGTCCATCGCTTCGTCCGCGTCGATCATGAGCGTCCACTCGGTGGCCACCTGGGAGAGCGCGAAGCGACGCGCGTCGACGAAACCCCCGAACTCGCGCTCGCGTACGTCTGCGCCATGCGCGCGCGCGAGATCGCGCGTTCGATCGGTGGAACCATGGTCCACGACGAGCACGGGCATGCCCGCCGGCAGCGAGCCAAGCGCGCGGGGGAGGTTCCGCTCCTCGTTGCGGGTTAGGACGACCGCAGTGACGTCGCTTGAGTGAATGAAGATTCTTCCCGCATCCGCTGCTCGTGCACGAGCGCCGCGCCGACAAACTCGCGATAGAGCGGCGCCGGACGCGTCGGGCGAGACTTGAATTCAGGGTGCGCTTGCGTTCCGACAAACCACGGGTGCATGTCGGCGGGCAGCTCGATGACCTCGACCAGCGTAGCCTTTCCAACAACGTGGTGTCCCGTGAACCGCATGCCGTGCTCTTCGAATAGCTTGCGGTAACGGTTGTTGAACTCGTAACGGTGCCGGTGCCGTTCGGTAATCTGCAGTTCGCCGTAGGCTTGCGCCGCATGCGACTGCGGCTCGAGTTCGCAAGCGTACGAGCCCAAACGCATCGTCCCCCCGTACACTTCCAGATTGCGTTGATCGGGCATGAAGTCGATCACCGGATCGATCGTCGTCTCGTCCACTTCGCGCGTCATGGATTCTGGCAAGCCGCAAACGTTGCGCGCAAACTCCACGCACGCCAGCTGCATGCCGTAACAAATCCCCAAGAACGGAACCCGGTTTTCGCGCGCGTATTTGATGGCCTTCAGTTTGCCTTTGACTCCGCGCGCTCCGAAGCCCGGAGCCACCAAGATGCCGTGCACCGGCCGCAACACGGCGACGCCGTCGTTTTCGATCGTCTCCGAATCGATGCGCCGGATGTCGACCGCCGCATTGTAATGGATGCCGGCGTGATGGAGCGCCTCGTTGATCGAAATGTAGGCGTCCTTGAGTTCAACGTATTTGCCCACGATCGCAATCGTCACGCGGCGCTCGGGATGCAGCACGCGATCCACAACCGATGCCCACTCTTCCAATTCCGGCGCCCTTTGTGAAAGGCGCAGCTTGCGAATCGCCGCCTCAGCCAACCCTTCGGCTTCCAGATTGAGCGGAACTTGGTAGATGGTCGGAGCATCGACGTTCTGCACGACCGCACTGGGGGGGACGTCGCAGAACAGCGCGATCTTCTCTTTAATCTCAATAGCCATCGGGCTCGACGTGGCCGTGCGGCAAACTATGGCGTCGGGACTGATGCCGATCCCGCGCAGCTCGCGCACCGAATGCTGCGTAGGTTTGGTCTTGAGCTCGTCGGGCGCGCCTAAATGCGGCATCAGCGTGAGGTGGACAAACATCACGTTTTCGTCGCCGACATCGTAGCGGATCTGGCGGATTGCCTCGAGGAACGGCAGCGATTCGATATCGCCGACGGTGCCGCCGACTTCGACGATGCAGACATCCGCGCGGCTCTCTTCTGCGACGCGCTTGATATGCGACTTAATCTCGTTGGTAATGTGTGGAATCACTTGCACGGTCGCGCCCAAGTAATCGCCGCGGCGTTCCTTATCGATGACGGAGTTATAAATCTGACCGGCCGTCACATTGTTCGCGCGCGATAGGTTCTCGTCGATGAAACGTTCGTAGTGACCGAGGTCCAGGTCGGTCTCCGCGCCGTCTTCGGTAACGAAAACTTCCCCGTGTTGATACGGGTTCATGGTGCCGGCGTCGACGTTGATGTACGGATCGAGTTTCTGAACCGAAACGCTGATCCCGCGCGCTTTCAGCAGCCGCCCGAGCGAAGCTGCCGTGATGCCTTTGCCGAGCGAGCTGACGACGCCGCCGGTAAAGAAAATATACTTGGCCACTCGGGACTAGGTTATTCCGTCGGGCCGGAGTTTTTACCTAGGTCGCGATGCGCGCATAGCGTTCCAAGCCCGCATAATCGACGTGCACCGTGAGCGCCGCTTCGGGAAAGGCCGCTTCGCAGAGCGCGCACAGCCCCGCCATCGTGGGAGGCGCCGCTTCCATTAATATGAGCGCTCCGCGACGCACTAGGCCCGGAGCCCGGGCGAGGAGCTTCCGGTACTGCTCCAGGCCGTCGGGACCCCCATCGGTCGCTACGCGAGGCTCGAATCCGACGGGGTCGGGCTTTTGCGGAACGTCCGCGCTCGGGACGTATGGCAGGTTGGCCAGGACGAGATCGTAGCGATCCTCGCTCCCGGGGGCGATATCCGCCAGCACGAACGTGCAGCGTTCCGCCACGCCCAGCCGCGCTGCATTCTGGGCCGCCAAGGCTAGGGCGGGCAGGCTGACGTCCGACGCCGTGACAATCGCGTCGGGAACTTCGCTGGCGAGCGTACATGCAATCGCTCCGCTCCCGGTTCCCACATCGAGGATCCGGCGCCGCCCCGGTACGCGCATGAATTCGAGCGCGTCTTCGATCAGATGCTCCGTCTCCGGACGCGGGACCAGAACGTGTTCGTTCACGGCGAACTCGCGGCGGTAAAACCCTTTCCAGCCGGTAACGTACGCTTGCGGAACGCCGGTTGCGCTCACCCGGCCGGTCCTTCGCCCGCGAGCAGCTTCATGCGCTCGTCTTTGAGCAGCTCGTCGACGATGTGCGCGAGCGCGCCGTCCATGACGCCGCGCAAGTTGCCGAAATTTTGGTTGAGGCGATGGTCGGTGATGCGATCTTGCGCATAATTGTACGTGCGGATCTTTTCCGAGCGGTCGCCCGTGCCCACTTGGCTGCGCCGCATCGACCCGGCAGCCTCTGCGGCTTCGCGGCGCTTGCCCTCGTAAATTTTCGAGCGCAGCATCTGCATAGCTTTTTCACGGTTTTGGATCTGCGAACGCTCCTGCTGCGAGGCGACGACGATGCCGCTCGGAACGTGCGTAATACGGATCGCCGACTCCGTCTTATTGACGTACTGACCGCCGGCGCCGCTCGACTTATAAGTATCGATCTGCAAGTCCGACGGTCGGATCTCTACGGTAAAATCATCCTCGACCAGCGGGAGAACGGCGACTGTAGCAGTGCTCGTATGAACGCGGCCTTGCGCCTCGGTTACCGGGACCCGCTGCACGCGATGCACGCCGGACTCGTGTTTGAAATGACGGTACGGCGAGTTGCCTTTTACGCCGAAGACGATCTCCTTGTAACCGCCCGCCTCGCTTTCACTCTGCGATGCCGGTTCGACCCGCATGCCCTGCGCTTCGGCGTACCGCATATACATGCGCGCGAGGTCGCCGGCAAAAATCGCCGCCTCGTCGCCGCCGGCACCCGCGCGGATTTCGATAAAGACGTCTTTGTCGTCATCGGGATCCTTGGGGATCAGCAGCGCCTGCAAACGGTCTTCGAGCTCTTTTCGCTCTTCCCGCAGACCTTTGACTTCGTCTTGCGCGAGCTGCGCGAGCTCCGGGTCGCTGCGGTCCGCGAGCAGCTTCTCGTTGTCGGCGATATCGCGCAAAATCTTCCGGTAAGCACGATAAGCCTCGACGGTTTCTTCAAGTGCGGAACGCTCTTTGACAAGTGCGGTGAAACGAGTTTGATCGAACGTTTCAGAAGGATGCGCGAGCTCGCCTTCGATCTCGTCGAAGCGCTTAGCGATGACGTCGAGGCGGTCTGTGAGGTTCAGTTAAACTTCGGCTGCGGCTTTTTCAGACTCGCGCTTGGCTTTGCGCGCAGCGGCCTCTTCTTGCTTGCGCTTGGCAATCTGTTCGCGCTGACGGAACTTGTCGACGCGTCCGGCCGTATCGATGAACTTTTGCTGGCCCGTAAAGAGCGGATGGCATGCCGAGCAGATCTCAACCGCGATCTCCGGGATTGTCGATCCGGTCGTAAACGTGCTGCCGCAGGCGCAGTGCACCCGGGCCTCGGGGTACCATTTGGGGTGAATCTTCTCTTTCACAGCCCAAACATTATATCAGCCGCGGCAAGGCCTCCAAGGCGGGGGCGGCCCGGGCCCCGGCAAAGAAGCAAGCCCTCCCCGGGAACGGAACGCCGGCCGCAGTAGTTAAGGAGCCATGAACCGTTCGTTTATCCTCGGCAGCGCTTTCGCGCTAGCACTGGCGGCGCAGGCCGCCGCCGGCGCGCAAACCTACGCCTCGCCGCCCGCCGCGCCGCTGCCTACCCCTGCCCCCGCCGCGTCGGCCTCCATCAAGATTCCCGCCAAAGCGACGCCGGCGCCGCCCAAGGATACGCCCACTACCCGGGTGGGTGTATCGGGCGTCTGGGAGATCCAGATTCAACGGATTTCAGGCGTGACGTACACGCACTTCAAGATCGACCAAAAAGACAACGTGCTGACCGGCCAATATTTGGACCAGGACGGAAAGAAGTATCCGCTCTTCGGTTCGGTCGACGGAAAGAACGTACGCGTCGTCGTTTCGCTCCCGAATGGCTCGACGCTGACGTTCAGCGGAACGCACGAAGCGTTCAGCGACATGATTGGCATGCTGGCCTTGAGCAACGAAAGTGTCCCGTTCACCGCGGCTTACCGGCCCAAGTTCAACTGGATGGATAACCTCTCGCCGAGTACCGGCGGAATGGGCCGGCCCTAACCTTTTTCGGCCAAGCGCCTCTCGACGTAAGGCTGCAGACCGCCGGCGTCGATCAGCGACTGCATGAACGGCGGAAATGCCGCGGCCGTATACGTCTGGTTTTTCGTCAGGTTGCGGATGACGCCGCCGGCCGGCTCGACTTCGAGTTCGTCTCCGTTTTCGATGGCGTCCACCGCTTCGGGTGATTCGAAGATCGGCAGTCCGATGTTGAGCGCGTTGCGGTAAAATATCCGCGCAAAACTCTTGGCGATGACCGCGGACGTGCCCGAGCCCTTGATCGCGATTGGTGCCACCTCGCGGCTCGATCCGCAGCCAAAGTTCGAATCGGCGACGATCAAGTCGCCCGGTTTCATCTTCGTCGTATACTCCGGATCCAAACCCTCCATCGCATGTTTGCCGAGTTCAGCGATGTCGATGATGTTGCAGTACTTGCCCGGGATGATCACGTCGGTATCGACGTTTTTTCCGTACTTATGCGCGCGGCCGCGGAGCGAAGCTTGCATCAGACGGCCACCGCGGCGGTGATGCGCGGATCCGTGATGCGGCCGGTCAGCGCCGATGCCGCGCAGGTTGCCGGCGAGGCCAAGTAGACTTCGGCTTTCGGCGATCCCATGCGGCCCACGTAATTCCGGTTCGTCGTCGAGATGCAGCGCTCGCCGTCGCCCAGCGTTCCCATGTGGCCGCCAAAGCATGCGCCGCAGCCCGGCGTGTTCACCACGCAGCCGGCGCCGGCCAATGTTCCGAGAATGCCTTCCTGCGCAGCTTGCATCCAGACTTTCTGCGAGCCGGGGTTGACGATCACGCGCAGGCGCCGATCGATCTTCTTCCCGTCCAAAATCTTCGCTACGATGCGTAAGTCTTCAATGTAACCGTTGGTGCACGACCCGATGAAGACCTGATCGACCAAGATCTCATCGCGCGTCACCTCGGAGATCGGGTGCACGTTGTCGGGCGTGTGCGGGCAAGCCACTTGCGGTTCGAGCGATCCGATGTCGATCTGAATTTCGCGCTCGTACCGCGCGTCGGGGTCGGCCTTTTCGACGATGAATTCTCGATCGGTGCGCTCTTTGACGTACGCCAGCGTTTTTGCATCAGCATGAAAGATGCCGTTCTTGGCGCCGGCTTCAATTGCCATGTTTGCCATCGTGATGCGGCCCGTAATCGAGAGCTCGTCGACGGTCGATCCGTGGTATTCGATCGCGCGATACGTCGCGCCGTCGATTCCCAGCGTGCCGACGGTTTTCAGCATAATGTCTTTGGCGAAGACCATTTCCCCGGGCTTGCCGCTGTAGACCAGTTTGATACTCCAAGGAACCTTGAGCCAGACTTCACCCAGCACAAACGCCGCCGCAATGTCGGTCGAACCCATGCCCGTTGCGAATGCGCCGAAAGCGCCGTACGTGCACGTGTGCGAATCGCCGCCGACGATGAGCTCGCCGGGTGCGACGAGGCCTTCCTCAGGCAAAACCACGTGTTCGATTCCACCGCGGCCGACATCGAAGAAATGCGTGATCTGCTGCTCGACCGCAAAATCTTTCATCAGTTTTGCGATCTTGGCCGACTGGGCGTCTTTGGCGGGAACGAAGTGGTCTTCAACGAGCGCAATTTTGTCGCGGTCGAATACGCGATCCGCGCCCTTCATCTGACGCATGACGCCGATCGCCACCGCTGCCGACAGCTCGTTGGCGAGCACCAAATCCACTTTCGCGTTGATGATCTGTCCGGGTTCGACCGCATCGAGCCCGGCGTGGCGGGCGAGGATCTTTTCCGTCAAAGTCATTGGCATGAAATACCTCTTCTACTCTCCAGGCTGGGGTACGGTGAGGTTCGGGTCGAAGCACGAGTGACCATGCAAGATCGCCGGTTCGGCTTTGCAACGCGCGCCATTCATGCCGGTACGCCGCCCGACCCCGTAACGGGGTCCCGGGTGATGCCTCTTTACCAAACCGCGGCATTCGTTTTCGGTTCCACGGAGCAAGCGGCCGAACTCTTTCAGTTGCGCAGTTACGGCCATATCTACAGCCGGATCAGCAACCCGACCGTCGCGGGCTTCGAAGAACGCATGGCAAGCTTGGAGGGCGGACTTGGCGCCGTCGCCTTCTCGAGCGGATTGGCCGCGCAGCTCGGCGTGGTGCTGGCGCTCGCACAGAACGGCGACCATCTAGTCTGCTCGCAAAATATTTACGGCGGAACGGTCACGCAATTCACGGTATTGTTGGCGCGCTTGGGAATCGAAACAACCTTCGTTCCGGCCGACGATCACGCAGCCATTGCGGCGGCAATACGACCGCAGACGAAGCTGCTTTTTGCCGAGACGATCGGCAACCCGGGCGGTACTATCGCCGATCTGGACGCACTGAGCGCCATCGCGCACACCGCCGGGATTCCGCTGGTCGTCGACAATACGTTTGCGTCGCCCTATCTTTGCCGGCCGATCGAACACGGCGCGGATATCGTCACCCATTCGGCGACGAAGTTCATCTCGGGTCACGGCACGGTTATCGGCGGCGTCGTCATCGAGTCGGGGACGTTTCCGTGGGAGGGCGGACGCTTTCCGCTCCTTTGCGAGCCCAGCCCGGGCTATCACAACAAAGTCTTCACCGAAACGTTCGGCGAGTACGCATTCTTGATGCGGCTACGCGCGGAAGTGCTGCGCGACGTCGGCGCACAGATGGCGCCGATGGACGCATGGCTGCTGCTGTTGGGGTTGGAAACACTCCCCATTCGCATGGAAGGACACGTCCGCAACGCGCGGGCGATCGCTGAGTTCCTCTCAGAACGTCCCGAAGTCGATTGGGTGAGCTATCCCGGCTCTGCATCGCATCCGCAGCACGCGCTTGCCCAGAAGTATCTGCCGCGCGGGGCGGGCTCGATCTTTACGTTCGGCATTCGCGGCGGACGCGAGGGCGGACGCGTATTCATCGACGCGCTCGAACTTTGGAGTCATCTCGCCAACGTCGGCGACATGAAGAGCCTCGTCATTCATCCGGCTTCCACGACGCACTCGCAATTGGGCGACGAGGAGATGCGCAAATCCGGCGTTGCGCCCGAAAGCATCCGTCTTTCCGTCGGCTTGGAAGACGTAGACGATCTGACGTGGGATTTAGATAACGCGCTCAAAGCCGCGGTCCAGCTGCCCCAGCAAGCTCCGGCATGATTCTGGAAACGCCCGCACAGCGCCGCGCCCTCTTGGAGCGCGGCAAAACGGTTGCCGTGGTCGGCGCTTCGGCCAATCCGCTGCGGCCCAGTTATACGGTCTTCAGTTATCTGCGCACGCAAGGCCGTTTCGAAGTCTCGCCGATCAATCCGACCATCGCGGCGATCGACGGCGTGCCCGCCTATCCATCGCTAGCCGCGTACGCGGCCGAACGGGGCGCCCCCGACATCGTCGACGTCTTCCGGCGGCCGAGCGAAGTGCTCGAAGTCGCGCGCGAAGCGATCGCCGCCGGCGCGAAGTCGATCTGGTTCCAATACGGCGTTATCAATCAGGAGGCAATCGATCTCGCCAGCGGCGCTGGACTCGATGTGGTCGTCGATCGCTGCATCAAAGTCGAATCGGCGCGCTTCAACGGCGGTCTGGCAACCAGCGGGTTAAACAGCGGGCTGATCTCGAGCCGGCGCCGTGATCGCTGATTATCGCGCCGAGGCAAACGCACTCGACGCGGAAATCCAGGACATCATCGAGCGGTGGTCCACACCACCTGGGTATCGCGGCCGCTGGGAGCACTCGCACCCGGACTTTAAGTTTGACTTCAACGATCTCGGATTAAGGATTTTCGAGCACCAACTACGCTTTAACGGCCCATATGCACGCTTTTGCCAAAGTCTCGGGATAACAAGCTCCGCTCAGCTGCGTGATTGGCAAGATATTCCGCCAGTGCCGGCGGCTGCGTTCAAAGAGGCGTCGCTCGCCACGTTCGCTCCGGCCTTGGCCGCGTTGAAATTCGAGACGAGCGGAACCACAATGGGCTCCGGCGGCATCCATTACATGGAAAACTCGCGTCTCTACGACGCTTCGCTTCGGGCCGGCTTTGCCTACGGGTTGCTGCGGGATGGCCCCCAACCGTTGCGCTACTGCATGCTGCTTCCGAACCTCGAACAGAAGCCGCGATCGTCACTCTCTTACATGATGGATCGCGTGGCCAAGGCCTTCGGCGACGGAAACCACTCCTGGTACGTCGACGGCGGGGAGCTCGCGGCGTCGCGTTTTATCCACGACGTGAGGGAAGCGCGCAAGAACAACGTTGCGATCTGCGTCGCCGGGACCGCCTTCGCTTTCGTGAGCATGCTGGATGAGCTGGCGCGGGAAGCGATCGCGCTGCCCCTTCCATCAGGATCGAGGATCATGGAGACGGGCGGGTTCAAGGGCCGCACGCGCGTCGTCGAGCGCCCAGAACTCTACACTGCGCTGGCGGACGTCTTCAGTCTGCCGTCACACCACATTATCGGCGAGTACGGCATGACGGAGTTGACGACGCAATATTACGACAATTCCTTCGATGAAACGCGGCACAAGAGTGCGCCGCCATGGCTTGCGTCCTATGCGGTGGATGAGACCGGCAAACAACAGCCGCCCGGAATCGTGGGCGCACTGGTGCACGTGGACCTCGCTAACCGTTCTTCTTGCGCCGCCATTCTGACCGAAGATCTCGGTGCCGTCCTTAAAGACGGCAGCCTCGTACTGATCGGGCGCGAACGCGGTGCCGAACTGCGCGGCTGCTCGCTCGACGCGGAATCGCTGCGCGCCGCGGTGTCGTGACCGCGCTCTCGAAGGTTCGGGCAGCCGAAATCGCCGGCGCGATTTCCGATGCAGCCGAGCGTTGGCGCGATGCGGATTTTCCCGTGCGCGTGCGCGCCACCGGGCGCATCACCGAACGCACCGGATATTCGATTCCGGTCGTCGAGTACGCGCTGGACCGGCTCTTCTTCGCGATCGATCGCGCATCACTCGAAGCGGTCATCGCGGGCGAACTCGGAGACGTTGAGATGCTCGACGGTTTTTGTTCCCGCGCAGGCCGGACCGCCGCTTGGGCGCGCCCGATCGGAAACGTATGCGTTATCTCTAGTCGCACGACGATCGGCGTCGCGCTGCCCGCCGTCCTGTTCGCGCTTTGCGCCAAGTGCGACGTGCTGGTCAAAGATCGGGAAGATTCACTGATCGCTTCTTTTTTAGAAACGTTACGGGAAGAACTTCCCAAATTCGAGGGTGCAGCACGCGCCGAAACGTGGAGTTCACAGGACGAGAATGCGCCCGCTCTGCGTTCATTCGACACCGTCGTCGCGTTCGGGCAATCCGAAACGCTGACCGCAATTCGCAACGCACTCTCTCCAGAGGCACGTTTCATCGGCTTCGGTTCGCGCGCGAGCGCGGGATACGTTTCCCGCGAGTCGCTCTGTGGGGTTGATGCGGCTGCGGAGGTTGCACGCGGCGCCGCGCGCGACATCGTGCTCTATGAAACCGAGGGCTGCCTGTCGCTGCACGTGCTCTTCGTCGAAGACGGCGCAGCGGTGAGCGCCGCCGCATTCTCGCGAACGCTCCAAGACGAAATCGCGCGCGCGAATGTCGAATTCCCGCGCGGCGAGCCGGCGCTGGGCCGTTTGGCGCAAGCCGCGCAGGCGCGCGCGCTCGGCGCGTTTCAAAGGGCTTCGGGTGAAAGCGCGCTCTTCGAACCGCCGCCATTCTTGCCGCGGCTGGCGCACGCAATTCCGGTCGGCGGCCCAGGAGACGCGCTGGAGTATCTGCGCCGTCACGGCGTTGCCCTCGAAGGGTTTGCGATAACGGACAACCGCCCCGATGTGATCGGCATGGCGGTCTCGGCAGGCGCCGTCCGGATAACCCGTTTCGGAGAGTTGCAAAACCCGCCGCTTGCCGGCGAACACGGCGGGCGCCCGCGAATTGCTGAGTTCGTCCGCTGGACCGACAAGACGTTCTAATGCCGCAGTCACGCAACCGTTCCAACGATTTAGCGCACCTGCTGCGCAAATACGAATCGCGCAACGTCACGTACGTTGAGGGCCAGTTTCCGATCTTTTGGGAATCGGCACACGACACGACCGTCATCGACGCCGACGGCAACGAGTACTTGGATCTCACGGCCGCGTTCGGCGTGGCGAACTGTGGGCACGCAAATCCGAGCGTAACGGCAGCGCTGCAGCAGCAAGCCGCGCGGCTCTCGCACGCCATGGGCGACGTCTATCCCGCCGCGATAAAGACGAATCTTCTCGAAAAACTAGCGGCAATCGCGCCCGGAGATCTGACGAAATCGTTTCTCGGATCCAGCGGCTCGGATGCAATCGAAGCCGCCATGAAAACCGCCGCGCTGGCAACGGGCAAGCCGGCGTTCGCTGCATTTCGCGGCTCGTATCACGGACTGAGCATCGGAACGCTCGAAGTTGCGGGTATCAAGAAGTTTCGCGAGCCGTTCTTGGCGTGGCTTCCGGAACGAACGCTGCTGCTCGATTATCCGGGCAGCAACGCGGATCAAGCGCTTGAATATGCGCGGCGGGCGTTCTCGCGCCGGTACGATCTCGCGGCTGCGATCGTCGAGCCCATCCAGGGCCGCGGCGGTTGCATCTTGCCGCCGGCCGGCTATTTGGCCGAACTGCGCGAGATTTGCCGCGAGCGCGGAATGCTGCTCATCGTCGACGAGATTTACACGGGGTTCGGCCGGACCGGAAGCATGTTCGCCTGCGAGCAAGAGTCTGTCGTGCCGGACATTCTTTGTTTGGGGAAAGCGCTGGGCAACGGTTTTCCGATTTCGGCGGCGCTCGCATCGCCGGGCGTTATGGATGCGTGGCCGGCCTCCGAGGGCGAAGCGTTACACACGTCCACACATTTGGGGAATCCGATGGGGTGCGCGGCCGCACTCGCGAGCATCGCGCAGCTCGAAGGTCGCGAGCTCCCAAAACGCGCAGCAATGCTCGGCAGTCTGCTCGAATCGAAACTGAAACCGCTGCAGTCGTCGGGAAAAGCCGCCGGCGTACGCGGACGCGGCCTGATGTGGGGGATCGAACTGCGCGATGCAGCGCAGGCCCGCACTGCGGTTGAAAAAGCTCTGACGAAAGGTGTCATCATCTTGCAATCCGGTGCCGAAGGCAACGTTCTCTCGCTCACGCCGCCGCTCACAATCTCGCAAGCCGATCTCGAGCGCGGCGTCGATGTGGTAGAGTCGTGTATCGCGTAGGAATCGTCGGCGGAGGGTTCGGCGTTCGCGCCCACCTGCCGGCGTTTGCGGCTCATTCGCAATTCGAAGTCGTGGCGATCGCCTCGCCGCACAGTGCGAAAGCAGTAGCCCAGGAACGCAAGATTCCCCACGCATTCGAAAGTTGCGAGGCAATGCTGACCGGATGCGAGCTCGACGTCGTGTCGATTGCGAGCCCGCCGTTTACGCATCATCACGACGTGCTGGCTTCGATCGCCGCCGGAAAGCACGTGATCTGCGAAAAACCGTTCGCACTCTCCGTCGCGCAAGCGCAAGAGATGCTCGCGGCCGCGGAAAAGGTAAAAGCCGCAACCGCGGTCATGCATGAATTCCGCTGGGTTCCTCAGCGCTTCGCCCTCAAAGAGCTCATTGCAAACGGCCACCTCTCGCCGCTGCGCGAAGTCGAGATCACGCACCTCGCGCGCATGCTGAGGCTCGCAAATACGCGCAAGAACTCCTGGTGGTTCGACCGCAGCAAGGGCGGCGGAATCGCCGGCGCTCTTCTTTCCCATATCATCGACAGTGCGACCTGGATGGCCGGGCGCTCGCCGGTACGCAGTACGGGCTACCTGCGTACGGCAAATCTGCGGCGCGAGGGCCCGGATGGGCCGTTCGCGATCTCGGTCGACGACGGCGCGTTCGGCCTCATCGATTACGGCGAAGGCTTAGTCGCGCGCGTGACCGTCGACGGAACGACCGCGGTCGACGCGCTGACCGTCGCAGCGCACGGCGAAGACCGCAGCGCGGTGGCCAGCGGCAGCGGGCTGCATTCGATGCGTCTGTTCAGTGTAGACGAGGAAGAGACGTCGGAGCTCGAGTGCAAGCCTTCTCCGAACGCGCGCTTCGGCGCGATCGACCCGCACGTTCCGCCGATCATGGATCTGCTCGACGAGTTCGTCAAAGAGATCGAAACGGGCGAGAGCCTCGTTCCGACGTTTGCCGAGGCGGTCGAAACGCAAAAGGTACTGAAGTCGGTGGGGTTCGGGAGCTGATTTACGTCCCTTTATCCGCTCCCAGATACTGAATCAACTTCAAGATGACGTCGTGCCGCGTCTGTAGTGTGTTCGGGTCGCCGTAAGCGAAATAGATCTCCGCGTGCGGAATGCGCTTGTAAAGCGCAAACGAGATGTTGGTGGCATTCACGAACCGCGCCGGACCGAAAAACGGCGGACCCGAGCCGATGATCTTGCGCATCCCAATCGCGAACGATTCCCCCGGACCGATTTGGTAGCCGAAACTGATGCGTTCCAGCCACTGCTGCAGCAGCGCGCCGTTGTCGAGCATATCGCGCGTATTGTATGCCTGCAGCGTCAGCGTGCCACGCGGGCCTACCTTCAAAGCGGTCGAGCGGTTTATCGTATGGAGATAGCCGGCGGCGAATCGCCCCAAGTAGTATGAAAAGACCGTCGGCGTCGACGTGTTCCCGCCGTAAGAGATGTAGATGCCGCCTTGATTTGCATAGCCGGCCGGGCCGCCGAGATTCAGCCAATTCGAGCCCGCATCCCACTCGATGTAAAACTTGTTGCGCGTCGAGATTGAAATAGCGGTCGAATCGTTCGTATAGTTCAGCACGCCCGCATGCGAATGAAAGCGGTTGAAATCCTGTGAGATGACTAAGCTCTGTACGAAACTCTTCGGGCCATAGTCGAATTCGCGATACGCGGATACGGTCGGCCCGGCCACGTCGTTAAACTGCGTGAAGCTGTCAAAGGGACCGTATTCCGAACCGACGTCGTGATAGGCGGCGAAGAATCCCGATTTCGGCGTGTAGAGGTTTAGGCCGTACTCAGCATACCGGCCGTTGCCGGGATGGGGAACGAAGGTTCCATTTTCCTGGCCTTGCGTGGCATACACGCTAAAATTGTGCGCGTTCCCGATCTGCACTTGCCCGAACGAGGCGACGTCGTGGATGCCCGGCATGTCGACCGCTTCACGCTGGAAAAGAACGGCGGCCCGGCGGCTGGGCAGCCGCCAACTGGTCGACTGCGCCGTATCGGTCCTTTGCACGCCCAGCGCGGAGAACGCTCCGAAGTTAAAGGTTCCCTGCGTCCCTTCCACAGCGTAACCCGTGGTTGGCGTCGGAATGGACGGCGTGTACAGCAGCGGAAATCCGACACAGTCGTTGCAGTTGAAGTTATTATAGAAGCCCGCGCCTTGCGTAAAGAACGGCCGCACTTCTTGGAAGCGGCGCGGAAATGCGGTTGGCGAGATCGACTGCTGATCGAGCTCGACGTTGGAATAGTCCGGATGAAACGTAGCCACGAACGAAGCGGTCTGCGTGATTGGAATGGCCAGGTCGGCGCCGACGCGCGAGGTCGAACCGCCCGCTGCCGAGCTGGCAAATTGCCCGAGTTCATACACGTTGAGACGGGGCTTCGCGCGAACGCTGTTGGCCGAAACGGTCATTCCTTGAAGATAGCCGGCGTATAGCGATGAATCGCTACCGCCCTGTGCTTCCGCGTGCGCCCATTCGAAGGTCTGATTGCTGTTGCGCACACGCCGGTCGAATTGGACGCGCCACGTTTTGCGGCCGTCTCCGCGCATGATGCCCAGCGGAATGCGCTCGGTGGCAATCCAGCCGTCGGACGTTGTGTGCGCCACGACATCCCACACCGGCGAGAATGCGGCGTTTTCCGAGGAGAACTGAAAGCGCGCGCCGATCGGGTTGGTCACGAATCCATACTCAAAACCTTGATCGCCTGCGGGCCAGAGATAAATCCGTACGACGTCGTCGGCACCCAGGGGCTGATCGTTGCTATGCTGCGTAGCGACGATCGGTTCGCTCTGCTTGGCGACGAAAGCGACGTACAGGTATTTCTGATCCATTGTCAGGTACGCGTCGGTCGGCTCCGTTGCCGGTCTGCGAAACGAAAAATCCCACTGCAGCTGAACGTGCGCGGCACTCTTCCAAACCGGATCGTCCAGCGTGCCGTCGATTTTGGGCGCCCCCGATACGGTGACGCTGGGGATCGTGAAGGTCGCCGCCGTCGTACCCTGGGCGTGCGCGGGCAGATAACTGAATGCGAAGATACTTATAACTATAGGTATGACCCGCTTGAGAAGTTTGGCCGGGCTTTTCATAACTGTTAGAACCCGCTATCTCGCAGCCGGATTAAGTCGTCGATGGTGAGCTTGGTATACCCGTGGCTGCGCAGGCGTTCGATGAAACTTGCGCTGACACCGTGGTCGCGCAGACGAATCAAATCGTCGGCCGTCACCCGGTAGCCCAAGGTCGCGAATGTTTGCATGTAGGCAGTACCGACGCCGTGGTCGCGCAGTTTCACAAGTTCGTCCACCGTGGTCCCCGGAAACGCTTTCATGACGGCGGCTGCAAACGATCCGCCGACGCCATGATCGCGCAACCGTATCAAGGCCTGCGCCGAGTTCGGATGCAGCCCCAAGCCGCGCAGCTCCTGGATGTAACGATCCGAGACGCCGTGGTCTGCCATCGCGACGAGATCGCCTGCCGAGGGCCGTTGGAAACCCGAAGCGAGCAATTGATCGAGCGTACTGAATTGGAAGCCGGACATGGCCAACTCGAACTGCTGCTGCCACGTTGCGACCCCGATTGCGCGGCGGTGAAGCTGATCGTTGAACGTCGAACTTGGCGCAAACGTCCATACGCCCGCCCCGTGTCCGCGGCTAAGCGAACCCTCGGCCTGAAAGGTTCCCGCATCGCGCACGACACTGAAACTCTTGTGCACGCCGTTCGAATCGAGATCGGCGCTCGTCACGCCGCGCAGCTCGGACCAGGTGACAGAACGCGATTCATCCCACTCCTGGTTCCCGCCGGCGGTCGTTTTTTCGTAACGTAAACCAAGCTGCACCGAGCCGGGCTCCGTTGAGTGTTCGAGCGTCCACGTACCGCTGTAGTCTTCGGCCAGCGCCGGACAAAGCGATCCGAGCAACAGCGCGCAGAGTGCAAAGAGGCTCAATTTCATGGCGTGAACCCCGAATCGTGTAAGCGAATGATGTCATCGAGCGACGGCCGCCCATTGGAACGCAGGCGCTGCATGCTGTCGATGTACAATATGCTGACGCCGTGATCGGCCAGCTTTACGAGTGAGTCCGCATTGACGGCATAGCCGCGCGCCCGCAGCCCGGTGATGAGCATCGTCGATACGCCGTGGTCGCGGAGACGAATGACGTCGTCCGCGGACAGCGCCGATACGCCCGCGGCGCGAAGCTCCGCAAGGTACGACCCGTTGACGCCACGATCGGCTAAGCGGATCAAGTCAGCCACGCTCGGATGTCCGAAAAATGCCGTCGCTCCGTAAATCAGTAAGCCCGAAACACCATGGTCGCGTAATTCGATCAGGTCGTCCACGGAAAGGTTCGTGTAGCCATGTTGCGCCAGCGCATCGAGCAAATCACCGCCGCTGCGAGCAAATGGCGTCACCGGCGCGAGGGCGCTCACCGCGGTCTCTGCGCGCTCCTGTGTGCTCCACGCGTGCGGATGAACTGAATAAGCATAAGCGAAAGCCGAAGCCGCACGGGCCATCGGCGCGATCCTCGGCAGAGCGGCAATGCGCGGCATGAGCGCTGGGCCCGGGACCCGCGCGAAAACGCGCGGCCAGGCAGCCGGCGCCGGCATCGGAACGCTGACAGTGACGTCGTTGACGATGACGCCGTTTACCGAGCGAACCGTGCGCATGACTTCGACCAGCTTTGCGGCCTTTTTCGCCTTCTTGCACTTCGGCTTCGCGCATTTTTTAGCCGCGAGACTCGGTTTGGGAAGAGCCGCCGGAGCTTGCGGCTTCACGAGCACTACGGGATCCGGCGGAACAGGTTTAGCCGGAATCGCAGGCTTGACCGCAGGTACGACTGCGACGCGCTCGGCAAAGACGGGCACCTGCAGACGCAGCACCAGTACCGCAGCGAGCGCCAGCGTACCTATTGCCGTCGCTGCAAACTTCAGGTTGGGACGAAGCGAGTGACTGACGGCAGCGTCGAGCAAGACTTCGATGCGCGCAAGAAGCTGCTTGCGCTTGAAAAGGAAACACGGAACCGGAACCGGGCTGGCATCGATCCAGCCGGCCATGGCCGAAAGCGTGCGCGCGTATGCGTAGCGGTTCCCGGCGCCCGCGATTGCGGCGTCGTCGCAGATCTGCTCGCGGCAAATGGCGAGCTCCCGCAGCGCGAGCCAAACACCCGGCAGAAAGAACCCGACCGCGCCGGCGAGTCTGTGAAGAACGTTTTGGACGTCGTCGAAGCGCATCACGTGTTCGTGCTCGTGCAAAACGACGCTCAGCAGTTCTTTCTCGCTTCCGGCGCGCAGCAATGTCTGCGGAATCACTATCAGCGCAGGTTGAAATCCGAGCACGCACGGCGTCCCAAAGCCTTGCGATGAGGCGAACGCGTACGGCCGGCGCACGGAGTCGTATAAGTCGAAGGGCGGATCGATGAACCGAACCGATCGCCGCGCGGCGATCATCCCGAAAACCTCGCGACCCAGAATTCCGAAGCGCACGAAAGCAAACGCGAGCAGCAGGAAGAGCGCATACTTGGCGTAGGCTGCGAGTTTTGCAGCTTCCCCAACGGCGAGTTGGTAATAATCTGGACGCGTTTGCATTGCCGGCGCGTGGCGTTGCGCAGCCGGAAATGTGGAGAACGAAGCTGTGACTGACGGCGCCCGGTTCTCGGGGAACGATAACCTCGCGACCTGCGCACCTTGACGGACTTTTACGACCTGCGTAACAGGTTTGACGGAAAACGCGTAATTCGCCGCCGGCAAGAGCAGCGCGATCAAGAGCAGCGAGGACCAAATCGCATACCGAGTCGCCGCATTGAGGCGCCGGAAAATGTGCAGCAGACCGAACGCGGCCGCGCTGAGCGCCGCTCCCTGCCACGCGCCGTTGAAAAGCGCCATGAAGAGTTCGGGCGCGTTCATTCGGTTTGCTCCGCTTGGGACAGCATCCGCCGCAGTTCGTCGAGGTCACGGTCGCTGAGCGGTTCGTTCTGAATCAGGTTCATCGCCAGCGCGCCGGCGGACCCGTCGAAAAACCGGCGCACGACGGTCTGCATCGCGGAGCGCGACGCCTGCGAGCGATCGATTTTCGGATAGTAGCGAAACGCGCGTCCCTCTTCTACATGCCGCACGTAGCCTTTTTGCTCGAGGATGCGCAAAGTGGTCTGCACGGTGTTAAATGCGGGCGCCTTGGGCGTCCTTATTGCGCCCAGTACCTCGGCGACAGTTCCGTTCCCGGCCGACCACAGCACTTCCATTAAACGCTGCTCGACCTCGGTTAAATTCGCGGCTTTTTGACGTGGCACGTCGGCCCTCGCAGTTCACCTAAGGATTTAGGTGAATGCTACCACAAGAAATCCCCCGCCGTCTAGGGGGGCCTACGGATTCGGGTCGCCGATCGTACGGGCCAGCGCGCGATAGACGTCGAGTCGCCCGCAGCCCTGCTTCGCGTTGCCGATGTTCCGAGCGGTCGCGCACAGCGTGGTTTTCACCACGGCCGGCGTAAGTAGGCCGTTCACGGTGAGCATCAGCGCAGCCGTGCCACTGACGTGAGGCGTGGCTTGCGACGTGCCGGCGATGAGCGTGCGGCAGTCTCCCGTCGCTCCCGCCAAATCGGTGCTGCAGCTGCTGCCCGCCGTGCTCGAATAAATGTTTTCGATCCAATGGAGATCGTCCGAGTCCTGATTACCGGACGGATCGCCGCCGGGCGCCACCACGCCCCACGTTTGATTGGTGGAATCGTAGTTTGAATAGCTCGCGATCGATTCCACGACGGATGCCGGATTCGAATCGTCGATGGACGACGCGCCGACCGCAATAACGCCGGGGTCGGCAGCCGGATAATCTAATGTAGCAGCAGTTTCATTTCCCGACGCCGCTACGACGACCACGCCGTTTGCAATTGCTTGCGCGACAGCCGCTTCTTCGGCCGCATCGGGCCCGCTCGCTCCCAAACTCAAACTGATAACGCGCGCGCCTTGCGCCACCGCGTCGGTGATGGCCATGCCGACGTCGGCTCCGCTCGCGGTGCATCCACCCGTTCCGCATGGCGGATCCGGAAAGACTTTAAAAATCATCAACGGAGCCGCGTATGCTACTCCGGCAAAACCAAAGCCGTTGTTACCGGTAGCAGCGGCGATTCCCGCGACATTGGTGCCATGCCCGTCATTGTCGTGCATGATCGCGGTGCCGACGGTTCGGACGCCATTGAGAACGCTCTCGGCAAAGACCGTGCGCCCCGCCAAATCCCGGTGCGTTAAATCGGCGCCCGTGTCGATGATCGCAATTTTGACGTTCCCGCCGAGCGCGCCGGCGAAGGTGCTGCCGGTCGTGTTGCTATTTCCGTAGCCCCACGCGTTCGCCGCACAGATAACGCGCATGTCCCACTCGCCGGGCTTTGCCGCGGATTCGTACAGCGGCGGGACGTTGGCCGGCGCGAAACCATTGTAATAGGGGTCGTTGAGCGTCGCCGCGGTTGTCGATTGAAGATTGCGGACCATCGAGCGCGTCGCCCTTTGAACGATCCCGCTCGAATCGAACTCGCGAATCGCCGCTTCTTCGGTTCCCGGCGCGACGGAAACGATTTGAATGCGATCCGAAAGCGAATCGAGCTCGGAACGGACGTCTCCGCGTACATGTTCTACCAATTGCTCGGCTTCCGCGCGATGAGCTGCCAGCGCGGTCTGCCGGTAGACGATTTCTATGACACCCGGCGCATACTGGTTCTGGTTGCCGCCCGCGACCGCAGGCATGCGGCGCGCGCTTGACTGCGGAACCGACGCCTGCACGATCGATTGGGGCGTACCCGAGCTGCGGCAGACGGTGCTCGCGTTGGGGCTGTTTGTCGGTGGTGCCGTCGGTGTGGGCGAAACTCCGCCGCCGTTACCGCCCGGTGGGACCAGACCGCCGCCGGAACCGCCGCCACTGCCGCCTCCGCCGCAGGCAGCCAAAATACACATCCCCGCGATGGCTAGTGCTGGTAAACGGCTCTTCAAATTCACCGGTTGTCCTCTTACCTTCTACGGCTTTAACGACCCGATCGGTTCCTCCGAGCCGGCCGTTTCCCACAGGAAGCCCAGGGCCGCGGTAGTGGCTCGAGACTGAATTCCTTCGCGGTCGCCGGCTAGGTGCAAGCGCCGGGTGCGCACTCCGCTTGCATCGGAGATGGCCAGCCACACTAATCCTATCGGCTTTTCATAAGTTCCGCCTGAAGGGCCGGCGACGCCGGTAAGCGCCAGCCCGATGCCGGTTCCGAGACTCTTGCGGACGCCGGCAGCCATTTGCTTGGCTACTTCTTCGCTGACCGCACCGGAACGATCGAGGTCCTCGCGCTGCACGCCGAGCAGCTCCATTTTGACGTCGTTACCGTACGAGACGATTCCGCCGGCAAAACATTTCGACGAACCTGGTACGCTGGTGAGCGCGGCGGTAATCGAACCGCCGGTACACGATTCGGCAACGGCGATCGTGCGGCGCGTTTGCTGCAGCAGCACGTGAATTGCAAAAGGCAGCGTCTCGTCGTCTACGCCGTAGACGTGCCCGTCCAAGCGGCGCAGCAGCTCGTGCTCCACCGGCGTAATCAGCGCGATCGCCGCGGCGGCCGAAACGGCCTTCGCCATAATCTTCACGTCGCACCGGAACTGATGGGCCAACACCGCGATCTTCGGATTTTCGAGCGACGCAAAAAGATCGGCTATGCGGTGGTCGATCTCGGATTCGGCGAGGCCGATCGTATGCAGGGTGCGCGTGCGGATGTGTTCGGTCAGCCGGAAGCGCTGCTGCAGCCACGGTACGACGCCTTGCGTCAGCATCGGTTTCATCTCACGCGGAACGCCAGGCATGCTGACCACGAACTTTCCCTGCCCGGTCGTTGCAATGAATCCCGGCGCCGTTCCTTCGCGGTTGGCAAGCGGCAGCGAGCCGCGCGGGATCAGCGCTTGTTTGCGATTATTCTCGCGCATCCGCCGTCCGCTTTTTGCGAAGACTTCTTCCATCGCGCGCAGCGACGGTTCGTGCACGTCTGGGTCGATGCCAAGCGCGTCGCAGACTGCTTCTTTCGTGAGGTCGTCGACCGTCGGTCCCAGCCCGCCCGTCGTGATGACGCCGTCCGCGCGCCCGAGCGCTGCCCGGATCATTTCGGCGATACGCCGACGGTTATCGCCGACCGCATGCGTGGCAAAGACGTCGACACCGTTTTCCGCGAGCTTGCCGGCAATGAATGCAGAGTTCGTATCGACGAGCTGTCCGAGCAGCATCTCGGTGCCGACCGCGATGATCTCGACCGAGGGCACTACAGCTCTTCGAACCAGCCCGGATAGCGGAACGAAACGTCGGCCTCAAAACCGTGCGCCGCATCTATCATCGCCTTGCGCCTAATGGCCGAATCTTCGGCGGCGGGGCGTTCCCGTCGCACATCTTCACGCCGGGCCGCAATCGCTTCGGCAAACCGCGCGAAGCGGCCGTCCATCGCGCGCTGCAGCCCTTCCTTAATAAGCTTACCGACGCGCGGTGCGAGCCCCGCCGTCGAGATCGCGATTCGAACCGGCCCGGCCTTCGCGATCGCCAGCATCGCGACGAACCCGTGCTTGGGCTGGTCGATGCAGCAGAGCAAGAACCGTTCCCGGTCGGCCAACTCGCGCAGGCGCGCGGAAAGCGCTTCGTCCTGCGGCGTCGATATCACGAGAAAGGCGCCGCTCACATCCTCGGCGCGAAGATCGGCCGGATCGTCGATGCGGCGGACATCCGCATCGCACTCGCGCAGCGCCGCGCTCTTTTCATCCGCCTCGCGATCGTTTCCGATCACGACGCAATGGCGACCTGCGAGATTCAAACCCACGGGGAAATACGGATTACGCACCCTTGCACCAATAACGGCGGAGAGATGCATCGTTCGCGGGATGTTCCGAATTTTCGAGCCGGCCATGGACGGCCGTTTCAAAACTTTGTTTTCTCGAAAATTCGGCGGTTCTAAGCGATGGCGGCACATGGACGTGCCGCCGAGCGGTCCCGCGAACGATGCATCTCCTCGCCGCCATGCTAAAAATCCACAGGGCGGAGATAAAACTCATTGATCGCCGTGTTTGAAAGCATCGCAGTGGTCGGCAAGTGCCGCTTCCAATGCGTGCCGTCCAGACGTTTACGCACGAGTTCCACCTCAGCGCGATCGAAACCGCG
>JBBQQR010000015.1:0-47365 GCA_038215615.1 Vulcanimicrobiales bacterium
CAGACGATCAATTGACGCTGCTGCCCGCGCTAGCCGACCGGTTGAGTATCGCTGCCTCGCTGTTGGCGCTGCAAGCGAAGATGGGCGCAACCTCAAGCAGAGTCGATGCCAAGGGCGAAGCCTCCGGAGACGTCGCTCAACTCGCGTCGCTGCAACGCATCGACGGCGGGTTCGCCTTCTGGCCCGAGGAGCGGTCTTCCCATGCGTCGGCCAGCGCCGGTGCGCTGGCTACGCTTGGGTACGCTCGCTCTGCGGGAGTGAGTATCTCGCAGTCAATGATAGCGCGAGCGCGAAGCTATGTAGCAAACGTGCTGGCGGATCCGGCCCGAACCGACAAGACTTGCTCGACCCTGGCCTGCCGCACGTCGCTCAGGCTGGCCGCGTTGCGTGCCTTGGCGGCTGCCGGCGACCGCCGCACGGATTTCTTGCAGAGCATTTTTGCGCAGCGCGCGACCCTGGGCCTTGCAGAAGAAGCGGCCCTCGGGGTCTACTTGCAGCAGACCCCGGGCTGGCGCGCACAGGCGGATAGTGTTGCGACGGAGCTGTCGCAACGCGTTTATCTCACTGGCCGATATGCTAACGTACAGCCTCCCAGACCCTGGTACGGCTCGTTGCCTCAAGCCCAGGCCGCATATCTCGAGTTGCTCGTAGCGCGCGGCGCGCCGGCGGAAGATCAGGATCGCGCGTTGCGCGCGCTCGTCGCGCAAAATTGCCGGTGCGGATGGCCCTCGTTAACCGACACTGCTGCGGCGCTGCGCGCGATCGGAACGTATGCGGCGCGGGAGACTCTTCCGAACTTCACTGCGGAGATTCTCCTCGACGGAAAGAGCGCGGGCAGCGCTTCCTTTAAGGACCCGGCTGCTTCCAAGACGTTCGTCCTGCCGCTCTCGCTAACAGCGGGAAACCACACGCTGACTCTGCGCAAGCGTGGGACGGGAACGCTGCACTATGTCGTTTCATACACCTACAAACTTAGCGCGGACGCACCGGGAAGGTTGAGCGGGTTGCGCGTGATCCGCACCGTTCATCCCGCGAATCAGCAGACGGTGCTCGCGACGGTAGACCTTGCGTCTCAAAGCGAGCCCCTAGATCTGGCAGCCGGCAACGTTTACGATATCGGCGTTGAGGTCGCCGTCGATCATCCGGTCGACCGAGTCGTTATCACCGATCCGCTGCCGGCGGGCTTTGAAGCGCTCGATACGTCGTTCCAGACCACGGCAACGTACTATCAGCCGCTCACGCAGGCCTGGCAGATCGATTATCAGCAAATCTACCGCGATCGCATCACCGCGTTTGCGGATCATCTCGATCCAGGCGTCTACATGCTGCACTATTTGGTGCGCTCGGTCACGCCGGGGACGTATCTCTGGCCGGGCGCCAGCGCTTATCTGCTCGACGCCCCCGAGCAATTCGGACGCAGCGCGTTCCGCAGCGTGAAAGTCTAGACTTCGGGGACTCCTCGCTTCAAACTCAACAGGAGTGGGTATGAATTTATACATGAAAATATTCCGACTACTTCCAGTAGTCGCGTTGGCATTCGCTTTCGCGGCACCTCAGGCAGCGCTGGCCGGCAAGACCAATACGTTCTATGGCTTAACGCTGCACGTTTCGACCAACAACATAAAGGTTCAAAATCCCAAGACGAAAGAAACGTTAAGTTTTCTCATCCTGCCGAAATTCGACCAAGTATTCTCCGACGACGGCAAGACGACATATCAAATGAAAAACGTCCATCCGGGCCAATACGTCCGCGTTATTTACGATCAAAAAGCACTGGGCATCCGGCACGCTGACAAAATCATCGTGATGACCAAAGGCAACAAGACCATCACCAAGCAATAGGCGACCCGCTCATCGAGAGAAGCGCCGCAACCCGCGGCGCTTTTTTACATCTGAGGCTTCAGTTGTAGCAGACGAATCGATCCCTCGCGCGCGAACGCATAGACCGCGCGCTCGGAACGCCGCGAGCCCGGCGAGGAATTGATGTTTCCGTCGATCATCTCGCTAAGGCCGTGCGCCGAACCTTTAAGCGGGAAGTCGGTAAAGATTGTGCCGTCCATTGCGGCCAGAGCGACGGTGGCCGCAGCGGTCTGATTCACGTAAATCTCGACGTCGCCGTGCCCCGATGTGAAGTGCAGTGTTCCGGGCCAAGTCGTGCTCGCGAAAATGACGCTTACGTTGCCGGTTCCCGCGTTCGCGTTTCCATATTGCGGAAGGAGCATTTTGATGTCGCCGCGCTCCGTGCTCGCATTGACAACGCCGTCGAAGTCGGCGGCGTTGATGTTTCCGCTGGCAGCTCTGACGTTGATAACGGTGTCCTTGGGTCCGCGGATCAGCAAGTCGGTGCCGAGCCCGCGGGTCGCGATTGAAATCCGGTTGCCGCTGCGCCGCACGGTTACGTCGCGGCGGGCGTCAGGGCCGATGGCATCCACCGTAAAGGTCTCCGGAGATTGACCTCGCGCCGGCGCATATATGCTGACGTTCCCGCGCAGCGACGTGACGTTTATCACGCCGCCCGGCGGCAGGTTGGCGGTTTGCTCCAGGCCCGGCCGCGACGGCGCGCATCCGGCCGCCACCGCGAGCAGAAGAAGACCTATCCGGGTACAAACCATTCGGAGGTAGCCTTTTATGCGCTTGTTCTCATCCCTTATCGCCGGGCTCGCACTGGCAGCCACGGTCGTTACTTCGGCCTCAGCCGCCCAAAGCGGGAGCTTGCCGCCGGGCGGCAAGTACAAAGATTGCCACGGCTATATGCTGCACGTCAGCCTAAACAATATTCGCGTGCATTGCATCGACGGGGTGCCGGCTGACCTGTCGTTTCTTTCCTGGCCGAAATTCACGGATCTCCCGAACGGAAAAACCCAACAGACGAACAGCCTCAAACCCCAAACGCCCGTGCACGTGATCTTTTCACAATCTATGGGCATTCGCCACGCCTATAAAATCTATGTGGCGAATCCCAAGGGACACGGTCTTTTCGGCTTTAAAGCTTAAGTCCAAAATCCGTTTATCCGCGCCTGAAGTTTCAACTTCACTAGCGCGTCGCCCGCCGAGATGCCGCGAATGCGAACCTGACCTCTTCGAGCCGGGCGGCGCGATGACAAGATGCTTCTGCATGCGCCCCTAGTGCACGTATCTGTTTTTCAAGGAGCGGCAATACTTCAGCCCCGGCACCACGACGACGTTCTGCCCGCGAAAGAGCTTGACCATATCGGCGGCCGGAATCGCCGTATTCGATAGCCCGTCCCGGATGGGTTTTAGGGCGTACAGCTTCTTATAGGCGGTGCACGTACCGGTCGCTATCAGCGCGGTGTCCGGGCCCGGCCCGGCGGCCTTAAGCGAGACCTGGACAGCGACACCCATGGGCAAACCCTGAAAGCTCGCCGTTCCTCGCACTTGGCCACTACTTGGCACATCCCAGAGCGTAACGGTGAGCGGCGTGATGGGCATCGCCTTAACCGGGAACGTGGGCGCAGTTGCCAATAAACATGCCGCGATCGCGGCGCACATCACGGGTCGCATAATGGAGCCCTCCGAGCACTCGTTTCCTTTAGCGACAATCGCCCTCCCTCGCGGTAGAAGACGGCTTTCGACGAGGCGAATCATCGACGAGGGCAGGCAGCGCGCAGGAGCCTCTGCTCTTCTGTTTGAATACGATAAAACTGTTATTATGTCGCATTACATCGTGAGGAGGAGGGCCCAAATGCGAGTTGCCGGCGGGTCCAAGATACTGGTTTATTGTAGGGAATTCCACCGCTAGATGGCTGCACGTAAAGCCGCAAGACAGAAAAAAGAACCGAAGCGGCCGATGGATCCGCTCATCTTGGACACTATGTCTCATCTGCTGCTCGAGAGAAACCGGAGCCTACTTACGGTAGAGGCCTATGCGCGCGATCTTCAAGAGTTCGGCGGTTATCTTGCCGGGCTGGCTAAATCTGAGAGCCCCATAGGGCGGCTCTATCCTCAGCTGCGCATGGCCACTACATCGGACATCCGACGTTACATAACGCAGCTTGCGTCGAGGCGCGACTATAGCCCCGTGTCGATTCGCAGGAAGCTCTCCTCGGTCAAGGCCTTCTACAAGTATCTCGTATACGCCGCAATACGCCCGGACAATCCCGCCACCGCCGTCCCCGGACCAAGTATTGAATCGAAACTCCCTCATCACCTCGACACTCCGGACATAGGGAAGCTGTTGCGGACCACAATTGCCGGCCGAAGCGAGCCGCAAAGACTGCGCGATCTCGCGATCATGGAGCTGCTGTACGCTTCCGGCATTCGTCGCGCAGAGGTCACAACCATCAACATGAGCGACCTCGATCTACGCAATCGGGTTATTTTGATTCACGGGAAAGGGAAAAAGCAGCGCAAAGTTCTCTTTAACGAGGCGACCGCAACAGCCATTGAGGGTTATCTGCGCGTTCGGCAAAGGAGTGCGGACGACGCTCTTTTCCTGGGTCGCGGAGGAAAACGGCTCACACCAAAACACGTGTGGAGAATATTTCGAGATCTCTACAACATGAGCAAGATCGAAGGTCGCGCCACCCCTCACACGCTCCGGCATTCGTTCGCCACGCATCTGGCCGAAAACGGCGTCGACCTAGAAACCATAAGGGAACTGCTCGGCCACGCGAGTCTTGCGACCACGGGCGTGTATTTACAAATGTCGATGGCGCACAAGCGCCGGGCGTACGACGAGGCCCACCCCCGCGACCGCATGAAAGACCGCTAGCGCGGCCGGCACGGATTACTGCGGAACGCCGAGCGCCGCGCCCGAGGTCCGGTGATCGATCGTTTCCAAGGCAACGGCGGCTTCAGCGCGCGTGACCTTCTTCTGCGGATAAAAGATCTTGGTATTTCCGTAGATGCGCTTCACTTCGTCCTCAGCGTAGTCGCCGCCGCCTCCGTTGTTCAATTGAAAAGCTCCCCAATAGGGTTTGGAAACCTTATCGCGGTCCGTGAAGTCGACGGAAATAGTGCTGCCGCCGGCGGAATAGTCCCACGCAGACGGCGGTATGGCTTTCGGGAGGCCGCCGCTGTTTGCGTCGCGCGAAATGAGAATCGCGATCATTTCTTCGCGTGTGAGCGAGCGTTCCGGAGCAAAATGATTCCTGTCGATCCCTACGAGAAACCCTGAGTTCGCCATCCCTTGGATGTACTTGAAATCGGGATTTGATTTCGGGACATCCACGAAGCTCTGATCACTATTTGCTTCCGCCAAGCGGACCTGTTTGTCCGGTTGGGTTTTGAAGTAAATATTATTGGCCGTGACAAGCCAGCGGACGTATTCCGCGCGCGGCACAGTGCCGTAAGGATTGAATTTCCCCGACGTCGCGCTCCCGAACACCCCCAGCTGCGCTTCCTGTTTGATCGCATTCTCGGCGAAGATGCCGACGATATCGGTGTAATGGATCGCCGCCGTGGGGTTGAGCGTGGGCGCCGGCGTTGCGATTGCCGCGGGCGTGGCGGCCCCTGCCGCCGTGGCGACCGGCGATGCGGCCGCAGCCACCGTCGGAGAAGCCTGCTGCGACGCCGTAGCCTGCGACTGACCGCTACCGCCTGAGCAGGCGGCTAGCCCAAATGCCGCTACAACCAGCAGCGTTGACGTGCGTACGTGCATCTTCTTCTCTACTTGCCTTTCCGTACGCGGACCGCGTCGATAGCGGCGCCGCACAGGGAACCACTGGGGTCGAGGGAGGTGAATGTCAGTGTGGCTCGCGACGCGCCTGCCTTGAACGAAAATGACTTCGGTTGCCATCCCATGTGGGCATTGCTCGCGCGCGAAGAGTCGAACGCGTACAGCCGTTTTGCCGATCCCACGCTGACCATTAAACGTTTTACGGTTGGACCACACGCGGGATTGCTGGCAAGCGCAAACGACACTGAGTACGTGGCGCCCTTGGAAGTGGCAAATGATTGCGCGATGCCGCCGGGCCCCGGCGTACCATCCATATCTATGCTGCCCGTCCCGCCATCTGCGTCCCGCCAGTTCGGTCCAATTAAATCGACCGTTCCCATCGTCACGATCCAGTCGGGAATAGCGGTCGAGCCTTTCGGATACATCGAATAATTCGACGGATGCGGCCCTATGTCGAAGCCACCGTTCTGGATGAGATTTGTACCGGCAGCGCTAGCCACCGCAGAAGCGAGGGCAACCGCGATAATCCCAAATACGAATACTCGCACGTTCTCTTCTCCTTGTTTATGCCGGCCTACACTCGACCGTAATGCCCTTGCGATGGTGCCGCAACCTGTTGATGCGCACCAGGCGATTATTTTTCATGGTATAGGTTGAGACGACCCAGTCGTGACGCTTGTCGCAGCGATGGTCGTGATTCCAAACATCCGTATACAGTTTATTCTCAGCAAACATGACGTAGATCCAGTTGCCCGGATATGGGCCATCGCCTTCGCTATAATAGCTGAAGTCGCCGAGGTTGCCCAAATGGCTCGCTTTGCCGTCGAGAACTCCGAATGCTTGCGCCGACGCATTAAAGCCGGTCGCGGGTAGCTCGTCGCGCAGCACCACCACAGCGAGCGTTTGCCCGGCGACCCGGCCGTGATAAAAATTGTCGCTGCTCGTCGTAATGCGCGGGTCGTCCGCGGTGTACGTTCCCTTATGAAGGTGAATAGAGCCAAGCGTCAGCTCGTCGAAATCGAATCCATTCACGGTATGTGATAGAGATTGAGCGGGCACGGCGGCGGGAACCGAGTTCAGAGTCAAGAGCGACGCAAGAACAAAAACAACTGCGGCTGCAAAACGCATCCGGCGTCTCCTTGGCGGCACCATGCCGCCCTTACGAGCGGACCCTTGCTCGCCGTTGCGCCTTCACCCTTTAGCCGGGAACCCAGCCGCGCGTGAGGGTCAGCCAAAACGCGAGCCCCGCGAAGGCACCGTAGGGGCGGAATATTCTCTCAATCGTGCGATCGGATGCACGCCGCTTCCCCGCGATACGCAGGTACGCCGGCCGCGTCCACGAGTCAAAAATCAATCGATTGTACCGCCCGAGCAGCATCATGATATGCGCACATGCGTACGGACCAACGCCCGGTAATAGCAAAAGCCGTTCCTCGACTTCGGCGTCCGGCAACCCGTGTTCGGGTCGAAGCAGCTCGAGATCCAGCCTGCCCGAAGCCACATCCTTTGCGATCGATTTGAGATACGCTCCGCGGTATCCGGAGCGCGCCGTGTCGCGATAGAATGATATCGGGGCAGCGGCCATCGTTTTCGGTTCGGGAAAGGCGCCGCCGCCGAGCATGTTCACGAGTGCCGACACCATGCGCACCGTGCCTGACCAGGCGCAGTTGGTCGTGCAGATTGTTTTTACGACGTCTTCAAAAACAGTCGGCGCCGCGAGCATTCGACCCGCGCCTTTTGCAGCCCAGGACAGTGCTGCGTCGTTTTCAACCAGCGCGTAAAACGGTGCAAGATCTTCATCGAGCCGGAACATGCGCCGCACCGCTGCGTTGAGTTCGGCTCGCGCTCGAGCGCCTGGCCGCGAACCGGCAACAGAGACCTGCAATTCGCCGGAGCGCGGTACGATCGTCACGCGGCGAACGCGACCATCCAATCGCAGGCCGATCGCATAAAAAGCATTGTCGTCGGGGATGGAGGCCGGCGGCAGTTCCGCGCAGCCGTGCGAGCGCAGCGCGCGCTCGAAGTCGATCGGTTCGCCGCCCGCGCCGCGCAACGGCAGGCGCAGCACCGGACTAGGTAACGTAGCTAACGTTTACGGGAAAGCCCGCTTCTTCTGCGCCGCGCAGGACCGAGAACAGCTCGTCGAGTTCGTCTTCGATAGCCACGATCTCGCTGGCGCTTACGCCGACGGGTTCGGCCTGTTCCCAGAGTAGCCGTCGCGCGGTTTGCAGTGCGGCCCGAAAGCGTTGCGGCGTCGATTCCAAAACTGGCCAATCGTCGAGGGAAGCGGGCGGCACGACGCGCCAGCCGAGCCCCGATTGGGCATCGTCCTCTTCGTCGTAAAACGCGTGCGGAATCGCGGCCAGCATTTCGAGCGCTTCGCGTTCGTGCAATTGCAGGCGCACACCGGATCCCGTGAGTTTGACGATGTAACGAAAGAACGACGCGTTGCCGACGGTGAAAGCACCGGCCGGCGATGTGACGCTGATGTGGACGCTTTCGAGTTCCCCGCCGGTGTAATCCAAAGCGCTACGGCAGCACTTTCACGAGCGACTCGACGGATTCCGCACTCTTTTGCAAGGCGGCTTTCTCTTCGGCCGTCAGTTTTATTTCGATAATTTTCTCCAGGCCTTTCGCACCAAGTTGGCAAGGCACGCCGATGAAGAGATCCTTGATGCCGTATTCCCCTTGTAAGTACGCCGCGCACGGCAGAATCTTGTGTTTGTCTTTCAGGATCGCTTCGGCCATCTCCATAATCGATCGGCCCGGCGCATAGTATGCGCTGCCGGCCTTGAGCAAGTTGACGATCTCGCCGCCGCCTTTAGCGGTGCGCTCCACGAGGCGGTCGACGGCGGCTTTGTCGAGCAACTCAGGAATCGGGATGCCGGCCACCGTGCTGTACCGCGGCAGCGGAACCATTTGATCGCCATGTCCGCCCAGCACAAACGTGTGGACGTTCTCGATGCTCACGCCAAGTTCCATAGCTACGAACGTGGAGAACCGGGCGGAATCCAGGACGCCCGCCATTCCCAGGATGCGTTCGCGCGGGAAGCCGCTCACACGGCGCGCGACTTCGCACATTGCATCGAGCGGGTTGGTGACGATGATGAGGACGCAGCCGGGGGAATACTTGATCGCCTCTTCGGTGGCTTTGCCGACGATTTCAGCGTTGGCGCGCACGAGATCGTCGCGGCTCATGCCGGGTTTCCGGGGGAACCCTGCAGTAATAACGACGATATCCGAGCCGGCGGTCGGCTCGTAGCCGTTGCTGCCCGTGATGCTCACGTCGCTCTTCTCAACGGGCATGGACTGGAGCAAGTCCAAGGCCTTGCCCTGCGGGATGCCCTCCACGATGTCGACCAGGACGATATCGGCCAATTCCTCGGCCGCGAGCCAATGGGCAGCGGTGGCGCCTACGTTGCCGGCGCCTACGATTGTTACTTTATTTCGCACGGAACGGTCTTTTCCGTAAAATCGTCTAAAAGTCATGGCGGGAAAGCCGCAACTGGGGAAAGCTAGTATGGCTATGAACACAACTGTTACACCGCCGGCGGCCGGACAGTCCGGTCTGCGGGGCGCCGTCGTGGGCGACACGCGCCTTTCTTCCATCAATGGTGAGGAAGGCAAGCTCATCTACCGCGGCATCGATATCCACGACCTCGCGCGACACTCGACCTTCGAAGAGATCACGTACTTGCTTTGGTTCGGTTCCTTACCAACGCAAGCGCACTTGGACGAGTTTCGCGCGCGCCTCGCCAGCCATCGCGCGCTTCCGCCGCAGCTGCTCGCGCTGCTGCGCGACCTGCCCAAAACGGGCAGCCCGATGGACGCGCTGCGCACGGCGGTCTCGGCGCTCGGCCTCTTCGACCCCGACGTCAACGCCACGTCCCCTGAATCCCATATCGAAAAAGCCGTCCGGCTGACAGCAATCTTTCCGACCATACTCGCCGCCTATCATCGCATCGCCGAAAATCTGGAACCGCTGGCGCCCGATCCCAATCTGGACACGGCTAGCAACTTTCTCTACATGTTTGACGGAAAGGCGCCTGACACGCAGGCGGCACGCGTGCTCGACGTTTCGCTGATCTTGCACGCCGACCACGGGATGAACGCTTCGACGTTTTCCGCGATCGTCACCGCTGCCACGCTCTCCGACATGTACGCCGCGATTACGTCGGCGATCGGCACGCTCAAAGGCCCGCTGCACGGCGGCGCTAACGAAGGCGTGATCCATAATCTGCTTGAGATCGGTGACATCGGTGCCGTCGATCAGTGGGTCGAGAAGAAATTCGCCGCGCATGAAAAAATTATGGGGTTCGGGCACGCCGTCTACAAAGCGTATGATCCGCGCGCTACGGAGCTCAAGACAATCGCGCTCGAAGTGGGCTCGAAGGCCGGCAGCACCAAATGGGTCGAGATGACCGAACGCATGGAACAAGCGGTTTGGAGAATCAAGCAGCTCTATCCCAACGTCGATCTCTATTCGGCTTCGGTCTATTACACGCTCGGCATTCCGACGCCGTATTTCACGCCGGTCTTTGCGATTAGCCGCGTTTCGGGTTGGACGGCGCACTGCATGGAGCAGTACGCGGACAATAAGCTCATTCGGCCGCGCGCAAATTATGTCGGTGGACGCGGAGTCGCATACGTACCGATCGCGGAGCGCAGCCAAGACATCGCCGTCTAGCCGCCGAAAGGCCGCGCATGATCGAGGCCGCGCTCTACAATCAATGTGTTCGGTGCGGCCTCTGTTTGCCAACGTGCCCCACCTATATCGAAACGCTCACGGAAACGTCGGGGCCGCGCGGTCGCATCAGTCTCATCAAGGACGTCGCCGAGGGACGGCTCGACGTGCTTTCGCCCGGCTTCGTTCATCAAATGTCGGAATGTCTGGACTGCCGGGCGTGTGCCGCCGTCTGTCCGAGCGGAGTGCAGTACGGGACGCTGGTCGAATCGGCGCGCGCGCGGATCGAACGGGCGAAGGCGCCGCGGCGAGACTTCTTCTCACGCTTCGCGCGCTGGTTCGCCCTCAAAGCGCTCTTCGGAAATCTCGAGCTCATGCGCACCGGTGCGGCGTTTCTGCGATTCTATCAGCGATCGGGCTTGCAAAGTCTGGTCCGGGCGACCGGTCTTCTCCGGCTTTTCCATTTGAGCGACGCCGAAGCGTTCGCTCCTCCCATTTCCAAGAAGTTTTTCGTTCCGGACGGTCAAGTTTTCGAAGCCCCGGGCGCGCGTCTGAAAATCATGCTTCACGCCGGTTGTGTGATGCAAGTCGCATTTGCGCACGTACACCAAGCGACCGTACGTGTTTTGACGCGCAACCGCTGCACGGTCGTCATCCCCGCGGACCAAGGCTGCTGCGGCGCGATCGCGATTCACGCCGGCGAGCCTGAATTTTCCGAAACGTTAGCCAAGCGGAATATCGAGGCGTTCGAAATGTCGGGAGCTGATTTCTACATCGTCAACGCCGCAGGCTGCGGTTCGGCCCTCAAGGAGTACGGCGAGTTGCTCTCGGGCGACCCGCGGTGGGCCGAGCGCGCCGAAACGTTTTCGAAGCGAGTCTGCGACGTGCTTGAGTTTTTGGATCGGCTCGAACTCAATCCGCGCATGGGCCGGCTCGATGAGATTGTGACCTATCAAGAACCGTGCCATCTCGTGCACGCGCAGCGCATTTCGGAAGCGCCGCGGCGGCTGCTCGCGCAGATTCCCGGCCTGCGGCTGCACGAGATGAACGAAAGCTCGGTCTGCTGCGGCAGCGCCGGCATCTACAATTTGACCGAACCGGCGATGTCCAAACGCCTACGCGATCGTAAAGTGGCAAGCATCATTGCAACCGGCGCGCACGTCGTTGCAACGGCCAATCCCGGGTGCGATATGCAGGTTACGGCGGGCTTAAAAAACGCCGGCTATTCAGCCCGCGTGCAGCATGTCGTCGAGATCTTGGACGAGGCTTACGGCAATTACAGCGAGGGAACGAGCCGGTCGCGGTCCTCAAGCGCCGCTTCGGTCGAAGGATAGACCGCCAGCACATTCATCAGGCCCGTAATTGTGAACAGCCGCTCGATCGGGCCGGGCGATATGATCAACCGAACGCGCCCGCTGTGTTCGAGTGCGCGTTTGTGCGCGCCGATCAGTGCGCCCAGACCGCTCGAATCAAGAAACTCGAGATGCGTGAGATCGACGACGATGTCGTGCTTGCCTTCGTCGGCAGCTTCCATCAGCGCAGCGCGCAGTGACGGCGCAGTTTCGAAATCCAGACTTCCCTTGAGCGTGTAGACGATCGCATCGCCATCGTGCTCCGGCTTTATGTCTACGGTAAGTGCCTCATGCGCCATGCGATTCTGCTTTCTCGAAAGCATTGGTCGTTTCATCCCAGCGCCAATGTTGTGCCGAGGTTAATCGGACGCCTCCGATCCAGCGATCCAGCGGCTGTTGATCGAGCCAGTCCGCATCGCCGCCCAGCACGCGTCTGCCAAGCACCGTCACGTCGTAGCCTTTTTCCAATTGCGCCAAGAGCGGCGCGGGCTGCGCACTCAGATCCGCGATTACGCGATAGCATGCCGTGTCGCCCATGAACGCGGCTTCTTCTCTCGCCTGCGCGCGACGGAAGATCTCTTCGGCGGGCGCCGTTCCTTGTGCGGCCGCTTCCAGCACGTGTTTTTGAGAACGGGATAGACCATTTGCAAGCGCCGGGTATTCTTCGCAGAGGCGCTTGAAAGCGTCATGCAAGAACGGCAGCCCTGCGAACCGGTCGCCGGCTTCTGCCTGCAGCATGGCCGGATCCGCGTCCGTAAATGCACTCCACGCCCGGGCGGCAGCATCGGACGTGGCCGACGTTACAAAGCGCCGCTTGCCAAGAAGCGCCATCAGCTCGTCGGGGATCATCGTTCCGAGGTATTGGTCGGACTGCACGAGCTGCACACTTCCCGAGCCCATGCCCATATCGCGGAGCGTCGTCAGGATTTGCAGCAAATGCAGCTGGTCGTACAGATCGTGTTCGAACCATAATACGACTTCATCGAATTCTCCGGCGCGCCGCAACAGCGCATCGCGCTTTTCGAAGTCGTGGTGAATCTTTATGGGATTGCCATATCCGCGATCGCAGAGAAACTGAGCGCGCACGCGGCTTAGTTCTTCGAGCGGCAAGCCCGCCGGAACCGGGCCTTCCTGCAGAACGTCGCGCCACGCAAGGTGCGTGCCAAGCAACCCCGCCTTTTTCCAGCTGTAAAGGACGGAGTCTCCGTTCGTAATGTGGAGGCTGCTAGTGCTCACAAGCGCGGGAGACTCCTTAAGGTAGTTCTGGGGCGGCTGGATTCGAACCAACGCCCTTCGGCTGGGCGCGCAATTGCGCGCCGCTCAGGATGACGGCGAATACTGGGGCGGCTGGATTCGAACCAACGAATGGCGGATTCAAAGCCCGCTGCCTTACCACTTGGCGACGCCCCAGCGGCGCGACATGGAACATACGAAAAGGCGCCCGCAGGCGCCTTTTCTGGTCTTCTACCCGGATGGGTGCTTAGTGCAGCGACATCACCCGTTTTGCGCCGAGGTAACGTGCCGACCAGTATGAATCTGAAAGGCTGCTGACCATGACGCCGTGGCTGGAACTAGCGTGGGCGAAGTGGCCGTGGCCCAGGTAGATGCCGACGTGTGACGGGCCCGGCTCGTAGGTCTGAAAGAACACGAGATCGCCGGTTTTGATACCGCCGAGGGCCCGGCTGCCGGCGTAAAATTGCGCGTCAGCGGTCCGGGGCAAGTGAACGCCGAGCATCGCGTAGACGTGCTGCACGTAGCCTGAGCAGTCGAATCCGTAGCCGCTGGTTCCACCGAAAACGTAGGGTGTGCCGAGGAAGCGCAGGGCGCTCCGAGTCAGCGTGTTGGCGATCCGCGCCGTGCGCGTAAACAGGCGGCTCGCAAATCTCGCCATGTCATGGTGTCTGGCGGCGTGGGCCGCGGGATGGGGGGCTATGCCGGTCCATTGAACGACATCCGGGCTCCCGGCAAGTTCCGATGCCGTGACCGCAGAGTGGGTCGCCGGGGCGGTTGGATTGGCCTGGGCAAATGCATTGCTGCCGGCGAGTAAAAACGCCAATGCCGCGGGTGCTAAAAGATAACGCAAAACTGCTCCTCTTTCAAAACACTTGCGGGGTTAGTTGACGGGTTCGGACGTGAAAGATCGCCCTAGGGCCGACCGGCCCATTCACCCCACCGGAGAATCCCCCGCTCCAGGCTGCTCCCGGACTCAGTGATTACTGGCAGGTTCCTACGCCGGGCCTCATACGGCCGGCGTCCTTAGCGCCCATTCTTTCCCCCCAGGCTCGGGTGTCCTTCCCCGGGGCTCTTCCTTGGCGCTTGACTTAGTATTCGGCAGCGGGCTCCATAACTGTAGCCGCTGCCTCTTCTATGCGGCCGGCCAAATCGCGCGCGTACGCCTCGACTCGGGTCCGGTCGTCGCCCTCGACCATAACACGGATGAGGGGCTCAGTACCCGACGGACGTATCAGCAATCGTCCATTTCCTGTTAAGTTCTCCTCAACTTCCCTTATGGCGCGCTTAATCTCAGGCCGCTCGAGCACTTCTTTGCGGCTGGTCCGGACGTTGAGCAGTATCTGCGGATAGACCGCTAGCTCGCTTGCCAGCTCGTGCAAGGTCTTGCCCCGGCGGACTAAAGCGGAGAAAAGCTCGATTGCGGTTTTCGGCCCGTCGCCGGTCGTGTTGTTGCGCAGATTAATGATGTGCCCCGACTGCTCGCCGCCAAAGACATATCCGCCCTCGCGCATCTTCTCCAGCACGTAGCGGTCGCCGACCGCGGCACGCAACAACGTGATCCCGCGTGCCTTGAGCGCTTTTTCAAGACCTAAATTGCTCATGACCGTGCCGACCACGGTGTCGCCGGTAAGCTCGCCGCGATCGTGTAATTCGCCGCCGAGGATCAGCATGGTATGGTCCCCATTGCAAATGGCGCCGGCTTCATCCACGAAAAGTGCACGATCCGCATCGCCGTCGAACGCGACGCCTATCGCTTTGCCGCTTTCGCCGTTCAACGCCGTCACACGCCGCTGCAGCGCGCGCAGATCCGTCGCGCCGCATTCGACATTGATCCGCGATCCGTCGTCTTCACAGTTGATCTCGTGCACTGTTGCGCCGAGCTTGCGTAACGCATACGGCGCAACCGCATAGGCCGCACCGAAAGCGCCGTCGACCACGACCGTGAGACCGCTAAGGCTCTCGGCGCCGGCGTAGAGCTCTTCGTAATAGTATTTGCCGAGATTCATCGCGTTTTTCGCAACGCCCACGTCCGCGCCCGATGGCCGCGCTTGATCGTCCGGGCTGTGGAGCAAAGCTTCAATCGTGTTTTCTGTTGCGTCGGAGAGTTTGAATCCGTCGGGGCCGAAGAATTTTATGCCATTGTCGGCGATCGGATTATGCGAGGCGCTGATCATCACGCCCGCAGCCGCACCCGTGCGCACGGTAATGGCGGCAACCGCGGGCGTCGGCAGGACGCCGACCGTCAGTGCGTCGCGCCCGATCGATGTAATGCCGGCGACAATTGCAGCCTCGAGCATTGGACCCGAGAGGCGCGTGTCGCGTGCAACAACGATCGGACGATGCCGGTCACTGCTGTTTGCGAGCACGGCCGCTCCCGCGCGGCCAACGGAGAAAGCCAGCTCTGGCGTCAGGTCGATATTGGCGACGCCACGAACCCCGTCGGTACCGAAAAGGCGGCCTTTACCGGCCACGCGCCGCCGCAGTTCCAGGAAGAAACTTCGCCTGAACGCGCACGAGATTGGGCACTACCTGAACGTTGGATATTTCTTGTCCCGCTGAATTGACCGCGACCGGACGAATCATCGCGTCGAGCCTCGCCTTGCCGCTGGCCAGCTGGATATCCACGCGCACGGTTGCTACCTGCGAAAGCGCGTCGGTCGGCCCGCGCACAACCGCGGTCGCAGGCGTCAGCGCGAAGTGACTCACGACGACGTCGCCTTGCCCGCCGTAATGGATCGCAAGCGGAAACGTCTTTTGATCCATCTTCGCGATCGTCAGGGAGATCGACGCCGGGCTGAGCGACTGCACGACAACGTTGGGCGCGACCAGCTGTACCGGAACGTTATACACGCCTGCGCTACGATTCGATAGATCGAGGACCGCCTTGATCTCTTGCTGTTTTATCGGCGGCTCGCCGGGCTTTGGGATGATCGCCACGGTGGCGGCCTTGTCGGAATAGGTGGCAATCAGACCGGCCGGCAAGTTCACGGACGTGATCGGCACCGTCAGGTGTTCTTCGAAGGTCGGCACCAGCGCGCTGCCGGCAAGACGGAAGTAGGCCCAGCCGATGAGCGCGAGCAGAACGGAAAGCGCTTTGAGCGCGAAATTATGACGGATGATCTGCAGCATGGTCTTGGGCCGCGCCCTTGCGCGGAGGCGTCAGCCGGGCTCTCAAATTGCGGACCAAATCGCGGCGCATCGCGCCGGGATCGCGGTGTGGCCGCGTTGCCGCCAGTAAGAAACGAAAGAGGCGCGACTCTTCCTCGATCGATCGGGTGAGTTTTCCGTCTCGAGCGACCGCCACGGTGCCGCTCTCGGAAACAACGATCACCACGGCGTCGGTTTGTTCGGAAAGGCCGAGCGCGGCGCGATGACGCGTTCCTAACCGCGGTTCGCCCAGCGACTGTTCGGCCAGCGGCAAAAGACAGGCGGCAGCTTCAACGGTATCTTCGCGCACGATCGCGGCGCCGTCGTGCAGCGGCGAACGCGGCGAGAAAATTGAGAGCAGCAGCTCGGCGGAGAGGCTCGCGTTCAGCAGCGTACCGCTCTCCACGAATTCCTTGAGTCCGGTTTGCTGCTCGATGACGATCAGTGCGCCGATCTTCTCGCGCGAAAGTAAGAATGACGTGCGAGCGAGGATCGACATCGCGCGGTCCTCGGTCCGGTTTTGGCGCTCGACGTCTTCGGAGCGAAAGATTCCTCCGCGGCCGAGCCGCTCCAACGCGCGCCGCAGTTCCGGCTGAAAAATGATCGGCAACGAAACGGCTGCGCCTAGCAGCGCGAGTTTCAAGATCGTGCCGAGCAGAAACAGATTCAGGAACGTTGCAAACCCCAACAGCGCGACCAGGACCAACACACCGGTCAAAATTTGAACGGCTCGCGTTCCTCGTATCAGCAGCACCAGATAATAGATCAGCACGCTGGTTGCCACGATGTCCAAGACGTCGGTCGGCGCAAACGAGTGAAGCAAGCTATTCCACACCGGTCTGCTCCAACAACGTTTCCAGAATGCGGCCGGGCGCAATCTCGGCAGCCTGCAGACCATCTGCTGCGACCAGCGCCACAACCTCGGGCGGCAGCGGGTTCAGCAAAGTCACCTTACGGTAGCCGCGAAAACGGCGCAGCTCGACGTCGACGATCTTCAGAACGAGCGACGGCATCGTTCGCGCCGGCGCAAATTCGATAACCACGCTATCCGCCAGCACGGCACAATCGAGGCCGCCCGCGACGCCGCCGCCTGCAGAAAATGCCCCCGCAATCGCACGCAAGGCATCCCCGGGCGTTGGTTCAATTGCAAGAGCGATGATCGTTTCCTCATACCATCGCGCGCCCGGAAGTGTTTTCGCGACTTCGGCGGGCTCGAGCGAAGCCGGCCCCTGGACGAGGCCGTATGTCCGGCCGGCGGCCGCGTAAGGCGCACCGAACTGCAACGACGAACCACCGGGTAAAGATGCCGACATCTTCCGCTGCATTACGCCGTCAATCGTTTCGTCGAAACGAACTGTTCGCGCCCAATTCACTGCATCAATCGTTAGGCGTGTGAACGAGCTCTTCCCGGGCCTCGTGCTCGGCATCGGCAAGAACTCGGCTTGGATAGCCTTGGACGGCGAAGCGGAGCCGCGCATGGCGTCGCTCAAGCGGATGCGCGGGAAACGTGAAATGCCTGTCTCGGGCGATCGCGTGGAGGCGCGGATTCTCGAAGACGAGAGCGCGCTGATCGAGCGCATCCTCCCGCGAGAATCAACGCTGACGCGGCGCATGGCGCGCGGCCGCGCCAAAGTGATGGCGGCTAACGTGAATACGCTGGTCACGGTAACGTCGCTTGCGGATCCGCCGCCTCGCTTGACAACGCTCGATCAACTCTTGGTCTATTCGGAGCTCGAATCGATCAACGCCATCGTGATCTTCACCAAGCCGGACCGCGCGGCGCCCAGCCTGCGCAAGGAGCTGGGTTCGCTTTATGAGTCGCTCGGTTATACCACGCTGGTGGTCAATCCGAAGACCGGTCAAAACATGGACGAGCTGCGCGAAAATTTGGCCGGCCGCAAAGCGATGCTCGCTGGAGTCTCAGGCGTCGGCAAGAGTTCGATCTTTCGCGCGCTCGGCGGCATCGCCACCGTCGGCGAACTCTCTCGCACCGGCTTGGGCAAGCAGACGACCAGCACCGCGCGCCTCTACCGCCTGCCCTCGGGCTTCCTTATAGACAGCCCCGGCGTAGCCGAGTTTGGCCTCGGAGAGGCGACGCCGGCGGAAATCGTGCAAGGCTTCCCGGAACTGCGCGAACGGGCGGCAGCCTGCAAATTTAACGACTGCGGCCACCTCACCGAACCCGGGTGCGCGGTACGCTTGGCGGTAGAGGCCGGGGCCATCGAACCGAGCCGCTACGAGAGCTACCTGCGGATCGTAGAAATGTGCTATACTGCGCCTCGTGCCTAACATTAAAGCAGCCGAAAAATGGATGCGCGCAACCGAGCGCCGCAGCAAACGCAACCTCGACGTCAAGACGCGTCTAAAAACGATTTACAAGAAAGCCGCCGCCGAAGGCGGCGAGCTGGTGCAGCCGGTCGAGAGTCAATTCGACAAGGCCGCCCGCAAAGGGATCATTCACCCCAACAAGGCCGCGCGCAAGAAATCGCGGCTGGCCAAAGCGGTAGCGAAGAAAGCCGCGCCCGGCTCGCCCGTCAAGAAAACCACGAGAAAAAAGGCCGCGCCGAAAACCTCGCGCAAGAAAAAAGCCGCCAAGTAGGCGGCTTCTTCTTACGTTATGACGTGAGACTTACCGTCCAGTCCGTGTTACCGTGGATGTTTATCCATTTGAATCCACGGTGCGCGCCCGTGTCGCACCGGATCTCCTGAGCATCGTTAAAATCGAACGCGCTGGTCGTGTCGACACAAAACTTTATGTCGCCGCCCCACGTGTCGCCCGCGGCATCGTATGCATAGTAGTAATACGAGCGGCTCGAGTCGTCGGTTTCGAGGTCGGCGTAGAGCGGGTTCTTGCAGCCGTCCGGTTCGATCTGCCACCAGCCCCAAGCGCGCTCATCGCCAAGGCCCTCATCGTCGAGGGTCGCCATCGCAACGTTCACCGTGACGTTGGTCTTGTTGCAAAAATGCATTCCCGCACGGGCAGGTGTCGGGTGAAAAACCAGCGCTCCAAAAATGAAGAACGCCGAGATCAAAACGTAACGACGCATAATGTCCTCCGTCGCCGTAGCCTTATTCCGGCGCAGAGCGACCTCCTATGTTGGCGTTGCGCACCGCATCGTAGAGCCGCCGGCGAAACTCGGCGGCGGCCTGCGCCCGATCTTTCGCGCTTTCGACCGGCAGGTACGCCGTGACCTCAAGGCTGGCTTCATTCACACCGCTCAGCGCGACCGTCGCGCCGCGCGATGCCCGACTCGCGAGCGCTTCCAGCTCGTGATAGTTTCCCTTCCACGGTACCGTTGCGCTGACCGGGACCAACTGATCGTTCGGCCCTAGCGAGTAGTTGACGAGCACCGACCCCGCCACTTTTTCGTTCGGCACGATGATGGTGTTGTTTTGTGCGTCGCGAATCGTGGTGCTGCGCCATTGAATATCGCTGACCTCACCTTCCACGCCGAAATCGAACTTGACCGAGTCACCCGGCCGGATCTGGCGCGACGCAACGATGTGCACTCCCGAAAACAAGTTTGCGAGCGTGTCACGCAGCGCGATCGCGACTGCTAGACCGCCCAGCCCGAGCGTCGTGAGCAGCGGCGCGATCGAAACGCCGAAACTGCTGAGCACCGTGATGATGCCGACAACCATGACCGCGCCTTGCACGACGTTCGCGTAGAGCGACGCCGAGAAGATGCGCTTGTCGGCGTGCCTTCCGTACGCCGCCACGGCCGCGCCCAAAAACCGGGCCAAGACCCACGTGACCGAGAGAATCGCGATCGACGAAATGAGCCGGTCGAGAAAAACCCCGGTGCGCGGAGTAAGGACGACGCTGCCCAGACCGATGTAGAGACCTGCGAGCGCGCACCATAGCACGATGACCGACGCCGTTATCGTCGCAATCGTCCCCAAAGCGTCCCAGCCGTGGCGTTTGGCTAAGCGATTCAGGGGAACCAGCAGACCGAACTGCACGATCAGGCCGGCAACGACGCCGCCCAAACCCCAAGCCAGCGGAATCCAGGCGGCGTTCGATAGGCTCATTGCGTCATTCTATTCATGGATCGACGTTAATCGCAAGTCGCGTCGTGCGATTCTTTCGCGCCGGCGGGACGACGCGGGCGCGCACGGCGCTTCGCATCGGCTCACCTTGCATGCCTTTGAGCGCGATCCGGAAACGCCACTCGTCGTTGAGGCGCGCGATGGGGAAGGGCGCCGGACCCAGCACCTCTCCTACGCCGGCCGCCTCGAGCAACGCAGCATACTTACGAGCCTGCTCTAAGACGATGGGGCGGTTTCTTCCGAAAACCCCCAGATACAACAATTCACACGAAGGCGGATAGCGCATCGCCACACGGTCGGCGAGCTCTTGGCGCGCGAAACCGTTATAGTCATGCGCGGCTGCATATACGATCGCGGGATGATTGGGTGAGTACGTTTGCACGATCGCTTCGCCCGGGCTCGCGCGGCCGCTTCGTCCGCACACCTGCATCACCAGCGCAAACGTGCGTTCCGAGGCGCGGAACTCCGGCGCGTGCAGGCCGATATCGGCGGCCACCACGCCGACCAACGTTACCGTCGGAAAATCCAAACCTTTGGCAACCATCTGCGTGCCGACCAAAACGTCGCCTTCTTCTCCAAATGCATCCAACAGGCGCGCGTGCTCGCCGATGCGCGTGGTCGTATCGCTGTCCATGCGGATCACGCGTGCATTTGGATAGATTTTCTGGACTTCTTCAGCCACGCGCTGCGTGCCCACGCCGAGTTCCTTAACCGCTTCGTTACCGCACTTCTCGCATCGCTCAGGTATCGCGCGCTGCGCGTCGCAGTAATGGCAGCGCAGCTTGTGGTCGGCGCGGTGGACCGTGAGCGAGACGCTGCACCGCACGCACATCGGCACGTGCCCGCACGCGCGGCAAAGCAAGAAATTGCCGCTCCCGCGACGGTTCACGAAAAGCACCGTCTTCTCGCGGCGCTGCATGCGTTCGTCAAGCGCTTGAAGCAGGGCGCTGCTGAAAATCCTCCGGTTCCCGGCTTCGAATTCTTGCGCCATATCCACCACGCGGACGGCGGGCAGCTCTTGTTTGGTCGCGCGCGTGCGCAGTTCGTGGAGTTCGACGCGGCCCGCCAACACGTCGGCGAAGCTTTCCAGCGGCGGCGTCGCGCTGCCCAGGAGCAGCAAACCGCTCTCCAGACGCATCCGCTCGCGACCGACGCGCACGGCATGATAACGCGGCGAGCTGTCCTGTTTATACGAGGTCTCGTGCGCTTCGTCGACGACCAGTAAGCGAACGCTATGCAGCGGGGCAAAGACCGCGCTGCGCGCTCCGACCACAACGTCAACATCTCCGTTCGCGCACGCCTGCCATGCATCGAACCGTTCGCGCTCGGAAAGCGCGGAGTGCAGCACCGCGACGCGCTCGCCAAAGGCTTGCTCGAACCGGCGCGCGATCTGTGGCGTCAGCGAGATCTCCGGCACCAGCACGATTGCGCTGCCGCCCCCGCGCAGCACGTGCTTGATCGCCTCGATGTAGACGAACGTTTTCCCGCTGCCGGTGATGCCTTGCAGCAGTATCTCGTCGTGAACGCCCCCGTCGAGCTTGGCGCGAATCGCCTCGATTGCGGCTTGCTGTTCCGGCGTGGGTTCGAACAGCGGCGGCGGCAGCGCTTCGCGCCCAGAGGTCCGCGCCGGAACGATCTCTTCTTCACGAACCACGCCCGCTTTGATCGCGCGCGCCAGAATCGCTCCCGAAAATCCCGCCAGCAGCGCATCCGCGCGCGGCACTCCGGGCTGCTCGCGAACGAAATCGCCCAGCGCCTTGGCCTTCGGGCCTTTGATCACGCCGTCGCCCGGAAACAACACTTTCACCCGGTACTCGTGCGTACGCGCATCGACGAACCGGCGCTCGCGTTTGAGGTCTCCGCTGCGCACCAGCGCGTTGAGGTAACGCATTAGGCCGGCCCGGTCGCCGGCCCGGCGCGCCTCGGGGTGACGCAAGAGTTGCTCGACGGTAAAACCTTCGCCGAGATCTTCCCAGATGAGCGAGAGTAAGCGTTCGGGCACCGATGGATAACGCTCGCGATTGGGCTGCAGCGTCGTGCGAACGAATGTGTCGATCGTACGCGGCACGGCGCCACTGAGCACCACGGTAGAAAGCGCCTCGCCCAGTGTGCACAGATAATGCGCCGCGACGAATTTGGCCAGTTGCAGTCCAATCTCGTCGAATGCACGTGGAACGTCTACGTGCGCGTTGACGGCACGCAGCGGCCGGTCGGCCTCGACCGTGCGCGGCTCCGAGACGACGAACGCAACGTGCTCGCGGCTGCCCATAGGCACGCGCACGACGTCGCCGATCCGCAGCTCGAGATCGCGCGCGTCGTAACTCAAGGGCAGGTCGAATCGCGGCGAACGAATCGCGGCGAGCGCATCGATCGAACGGACTAGCGGAATTCGGCACCTCCAGGCAACTCGGCGATGCGTCGCACTACAGCTTTCACGGCAGAATCGGGGGCTTCGACACCGTACTCCACGTCCCCGATAGCCCGCGGCAGCACAAAGCGTAAACGCCCCTCGCGCTTCTTCTTGTCGGCCTGCATCGCCGAAAAGATCGCCGCCTGCGAGTGCCGCGTCACGACCGGAAGCTTGAGCAGCGTAAGCAGAGTGAGCAGCCGCAAGTGTTCGTCGCGCGAGAAGCGTCCGGTTCGCAACGCGAGCAGCCCGGCCGCGCGCAGGCCGACAGCGACGCCGGCGCCGTGAGAGACGCCGTATTCCGATGCGCGCTCGATCGCGTGGCCGAACGTGTGGCCCAGATTCAACAACTCGCGCTCGCCCTTTTCGAGGCGATCGTCGGCGACGATCATCGTCTTCACTTTCAGTGAATCGGCGACCACGTTTTCCCACGGCCAGCGCCAGAACGCGTGCGGCGCCAGCGTCTCGAGGCTCTCGAAGAGCTCGCCACCCTCGATGACGGCGTGCTTCACCATCTCCGCCAAGCCTTCACGCAGATTGCGGTAGGGCAGCGTCGCGAGGGCGTCGATGTGCGCGAAAACCGCCACCGGATTCGAAAACGTGCCGGCCAGGTTTTTCCCCTCCGGTAAATCGACGCCGGTCTTTCCGCCGATGGCCGCATCGATCATTGCGACCAGCGAGGTTGCGACGTGCGCGTACGGCACGCCGCGCATGTAGATGGAGGCCGCGAATCCGAACACGTCCGACGCCACGCCGCCGCCGATGCCCAAAACGAGCGTTTTCCGGTCGGCTCCACTGCGCAGCAATGCGCGGAGCACATCTTCCACCGTCGAGAGACGCTTGCGCCGCTCTCCCAATCTTACCGGAATGAACGCAATGCAATTGCGTACACCGTTCGTGAGATCTCGGCCGTATGCTGCAACGTTGGCGTCGCAAAGCACGACGAATCGCTCGCCCTGCCGCTCGAGAAAATCCGTCAGCGCCCCACGCACTGAGGGCGCGACGACGATCGGATAGCCGAGATCGTGATTCTCCGAACCCAGCGCGCTCACTGCAGTTCCTTCGGCAGCTGTTCGATGATGGCGGTCACGAGATTGGCCGGTGTTTTTTTCGCGGCTTCGATGATGAGATCCGATTGGCGGTAGACTGACACGCGTCCGGTGTAGAGTCCGATTATTTTTGAATTTTTCGGGTTGGGTCCAAGGAGCGGCCGAACGCGCTTCGCGCTTCTTACGCGTTTGATCGTGTCCTCGATCGAGAGGTAGAGCCAGATGCTGAACGTCTTGGCTTTAACGACTTCGAGGGTCGGCGGATGCGTTACAGCGCCCCCGCCGAGCGCAATGACGCCGGGCTGCTCGTTTTCAACCGTTTTTTTTAGCGCCGTCAGCTCATAGTTCCGGAACGCCGCTTTGCCAAACCGGTCGAAAATAACGTCGATCGGTCCGTGTTCTTTTACGATGAGCGCGTCGAGGTCGAAAAAATGCACGCCCAGGCGGTTCGCCAGTTTTTTTCCGATCGTCGTTTTGCCCGCGCCCATAAAGCCGTTGAGGGCAATGTGCCGTCTCACGCCTCGCTGGGGGAGCGATCGAAAAGAGTCTCCGCCGCCGCTTTGCTGCGCACCAGGTTCTCGAGCGTTTCTTCAATTGAATCGCCGCCGAATTTTTCGAGCACGGGTTCTACAAGCGCAAGGCGTACCATTGCCTCGCCGACGATCGCCGCAGCCGGCACCACGCAGACGTCGCTGCGAACAACCGTCGCGGGCGCATCGGTCATCTCTTGTAAGTTGACCGATGGCAGCGCGCGCACCAGCGTCGGAATCGGCTTGACGCTCACACGTAGGACGATCGGCTGACCATTGCTCATGCCGCCCTCGACGCCGCCGGCGCGATTGCTGGTACGCACAACCTGGCCTTCATTCAAAGCAAACGGATCGTGCGCGTCTGAACCCGAGCGCGAGGCAACATCGGCTCCCAAACCAACCTCGACCGCTTTCACGGTCTGCATGCCCATCAACGCGCCCGCCAGCACGCCATCGAGGCGTGTGTAGGGCTGACGATTGCTACCGATGCCTACCGGCATCCCGTCCACCCGAACGATGTATTGGCCGCCGAGCGTGTCGCCGGCAGCTTTCGCCTTATCGATCTCTTCGATCATGGCGAGCTCCGCTTTGGGGTCGGGGCAGCGCACATCGCTCTTCTCAACGTCTTCTTGCGAGAAGTTGTCGATCTCCGCTTCCACCGGACCGATCCGGTGCACGTAGGAGCGCGTCGTAATTCCGAGCGCTTGCAAAAACTGCGCGCAAATTTCACCGAGGCAGACGCGCATAGCGGTTTCGCGCGCACTCGCCCGCTCGAGCACGTTGCGCAAATCTCGCTGCCGGTATTTCAAAGCACCGGCATAATCGGCGTGGCCGGGCCGCGGATTGGTCAGCGGCTTGCCGTGGCCCGTCACCGGGTCCATCAAATCGCGATTGTTCTTGTAGTCGCGGTTGCGAATCATCACCGCGATCGGCGAACCCAGCGTATACGATCCGCGCAAGCCTGCCAGAAACTCCACTTGGTCGAGCTCGATTTGCATCCGCTTCCCGCGGCCATAACCGCCTTGACGGCGCGCCAGGACCGCGTCTATCTGCTCGACGTCGATGCGCAGTTTGGCGGGAAGTCCGTCAAGGACGCCTATTAGCGCCGGGCCGTGTGACTCACCGGCGGTGAGATAGCGGAACATGCGGCTGTTTTAGCGGCCGCGTCGAAACTTACCCGTCTAGCGCCGAGTGTGTTTTCTCGGTCGCCCGCCCTTTGCTCCGTTCCGCCGCGCTGCGCGCGCCTTGGCCGGGGATCTCACGCTGCCCGCGCGCGCGTAGGGATCGTCACCAAACACAGCATCCCGTAACAGGCCCGCTGCTGAGATCTGTATATCGAGATGATCGAGATGATCGATCTCGATCGAATCGCGAACATTATTCAGTCGGATCTTCTTCATGTCCGTCTTGGAGAGGTCGCGGAATTCTTCCATCCACCCTCGCGGAATGAGCACGATAGTTCCCGACGGCATCTTTATATTCAGCGAATCGGACCGAGCCGAGTACTCAAGGCGTACAGGGCTACGCGCCATTTCGCGCTCGCCCTCGATGCGCGCACGTTCCAGGCCTTTCTTATCCAACCCAAGGATTTTTACGGATGACATTTTTTCCATATCTCTAAACACAGATCGAGGCGAACGGCAACCAAGCGAATCGCACAGTTTGCATCTATTTCCGACATTCTCTTCCGGCGTTTCAGTTCAACCCAATCGATACCAATGTGGGTTATCGATTCTCCGCCTTCATTGTTCGCGACGTGTACGTGCGGAGGCATGTGGTCACGACCACGCACGAGACTCTGAAGCGGCCTGCTCGCGGCCCGACCTTTGGCATAATATAATACCCAACACGATGGGTTTTTGCAAGCAGTGGAATGGAAATTCTTCGCGCTCATTCGGGCGCCATACGCAACACGTGCGGGGTTATCAGAAAAACGACTTCGTCACGTTGGTGTGTCCGTTGGCGATCTTGAAAGAACTTGCCGAGCACCGGGATCGACGAGAGGCCGGGCACACGGGTCACCGATTCCGAATCAATATCGCGCAAGAGCCCGCCCAGCACTATCGTTTCCCCATCGTGAACGCGCAGTCTTGAATCCACTTTACGGCTTGTTAAAACCGGATATCCGCCGACGAAGCCTTCGATGGCGCTGTACTCCGGGTGCATGTCCGCGGTTACTGATCCGTCGCTTCCGATGCTTGGTGTAAGCCGTAATTTAACGCCAATATCCACGAATTGAACCTGCTGGCCACCCGAACGTGAATCGAAGTAAGTTACCGGGTAGGTCTCCCCGATCAGAAGATTTGCCTCGTGATTATTGAGCGTCAGCAACTTGGGTGTCGCGAGAATCTCTGCGTGGCCCGACCTGACCAATGCATTGAGCCGTGCGTTAATGGCTAGCGCATTCCGTGCAAATGCGTAGCCGGCAGCGCCGGCGACGGCCTGCCCATTGAGGTCGTAACCGCCAAGTTGTATCCCTACGTCGCTTTGTTCGTTGATCGGCCGCACATCTGCAACGCGGACTTCGAATAACACTTGATCGCTTGCAACGTCCATGCTTTCGACAAACCTTGCTGCCGTGTTCTGCAACGCTGCGTCCCCTGTTATGAGGACGGCATTCTGAGCGCTATCGTCAACCAAGGAGCCCTCAGGAATTACCGCTTTTAGAGCTGCGGCCATATCCGCCGAGCGAGCATACCGCAACCGGTAGACGTGAACCGTTTTGCTCAAAGGCCCGCGGCTTTCGCTTGCGTCCAACGCGGCAACCAGGCGGCGTGCACGCGCGACGGAGGAGGGATCAGCGGAAATCACGATTTTGCCGCTCAGTTTGTCCGGGACGATCGCGGTGCCTGGCGGCAGAACGTCCTGTAACTCTTTAGCTGTGGCAACCGCATCGGATCGGAATAAATTAAGCACAGCTGTTTCAATGCCGGCGCTGCCCGAGGAGTATCTGCGATTCATCGTTTCGGCAGTCCCGACGATAATGATCGAGCCAATTCGATGAATGGCCAGCTGCTGTGATTCGACGATAACGGCAAGAGCTTCTTCTGCCGAGACATTGGCCAGGCGCAGCGTAACTTTGTCCGGCCTAATCGACGAGTCAGCGATAATGTTTGAGTCGGACTCGGCCGCGAGGAGAGCCAGCACCTCCGCGACAGTTGCATCGCGCACGTCGATAGAGAACCGCGCGGCGCGCGAGGGGCTCGATACGGCCAACAGGCAGATCAGGCAACAGAGGGCGCAGGCGGCTTTCAAGGTAAGCTCCTAAAAAACATCAGTACCGATCCGTCGCTTAGTACAACACGATCCGGGGCGATCGACACGACGCGCATTCCCTTTATGAAATCGCCCGGGGCGACGACCTTTGCGGCTCCTTCAATTTCGATGACAGCCTCCGGCTTTTGGCCGAAAGCGACGCCGAGGACCGAGGCGCGAATCACGTGCATACCAATGCGTCTGCCGTTGTCGGCTAGCGGCGACACGGGCAAAGGCTTTTTTAACGTGGGCTCCGGCAAGAAAGGATCCCGCAGCACCTTTACCATTGCGCCTTTCCAGGGATCGTCACGTTGTGTGATTGCCGGTTTAAAGCGATCCGGCAACACCCCGGAGCTGTAACCCGACGGTGAACCGGCGAGTGGAACCACGAGAAGTCCGCAGGTCGCGATTGCCAGACCACCGCTGATGAGCGCGCGGCGTGCGCCCTGTTCAATTGGCCTGAGCATTAGCGACGTTCAACAGCAAGCGATACAGCGTCAGATGAATTGTCGCGTCGAGTTCCGCGGCCCGTGCAGATGGGAGCGACGAAACCACCAACTGCGCGCTTACCAATTCTGTCAGTGCGTTCTGACGCGTGGTCTCTTGAATGAAACGCACCATAGAACGAAATTTACCCCGAATGACGACGGTAACAGGTAATGGGACGAGCGCTCTATTCACGGTTTTCAAAGCCGGGATCTCCCCGGGTGTTACGGAAACGACCGACAATTGAAGCTGCGCGGCCGTGTATTCCAACCGGCGCAAGAAATCGGCCGTCGAAACGGCCGGCTGCTGCCCGATGGATACCTGCATCAGATCTGCCCGAGCCAGTTGCTCGCTGCGGCGAAGAGTAGCGGCGTGCGCGATGACCTGGTCGTTTGTCTTAATCCTGCGCCCTAATTCCTCTGTCGCGGCAGACGTTTTGGCGATCGACGATTCGTACGACGCGAACGTGCGGCAACCAAACATGAACGCCAAGAGTGCCAACAGCCAAACTAAGCGGGATCGGTTTTCGGGTCGTATTCGTAAGGTCATGGGACATTGGCCGCGACGTGGAGAGTAAATCTTAAGCCGAGCGGCGCCGTCGTGGTGCCCGCGATTTGCGCGCTCAGCAAAGACGGCTTGGCAAAAAGTGGATCGGCGTTCAGGCGAATGAGCGTGTCGCTTAACGCGTTTAGGTCGCGGCTCCGGCCGCCGAGCATTACTCCGTCACCATCGGGCGTTATGGCCGTGACCCAGACGTCCATCGGGAGGTCTGCAGATAGCGCCGCAAGGCGGCGTGCCGCCAGCGTCCCCGATTCTGCGATTGCCCGGACCCGCCGATCGAGATCCGCCAAGAGCAGCACCCGCCTTTCATAAACCCGCTGCGAAGTCAGCACGCTTAATTGCCGCGCGTACCGGTCGGCGTTCAAGCGTTCAGACTGAACGGCTCGGTGCATTCGGGCGCCTTCGAAAATCCAAGCAGACAGCGCAAAAAGGCACGAACAGCACAGCGCTCGACCCGCTGCGCGTAATGTTTTTGGGACGCGGTATGAGAACAGCGCTTCTTCCAGCGTCGGGACCGCGCGCAGATAATCGAATGACCACAGTGCGCTCACCCGGCGAGCGCCGCCGCGAGTGTCCAGTCCGGAGCACCCGCGGACACGACGTCTTTGCTGTAATTCTCACCATCCAAGACATGACTGACGGCAAATTCGCATCTGGATCCGGTTGCCGCCATGAGGTCGTCAAGAAGTCCCGGCAAGCGCGCGCCATTGCCGACCACGGCCACACACCGGCAGCCGGCGACCCGGGCCGCTTCTTCAAAAAGTGACGCGAGAGAAATAACCAGATCTGCCTTCGACCGCTCACCTGCGCCCGCGGTTCCGACAATGCGTTTTCGTTTTTCGGCCTGCGCCTGGTCCAAATCCAGATCCCGTTCGATCGCGAACGTGATCTCGGCACCACCAATTTTGATCTGAAACGTTTCGAACGAATTGACGAGATATAGGGTCGAGCGATATTGGCCTATATCGAGTACCGCATCGTAATGCGCAAGGCTCCTGCGTAACGCGCAGCCCTCATCATTCATCCCTCGGACGCGCAAGCGGGCCTTGCGTATGCATGCCACGCGCGCCCGTAGCGTTTTTGCACGCACAATCCCAAGAGCCCACAGTTGCGAATCTTCACCCAGACGACGTATGCGCACGATAGCTTCGGCAATCGGGTAGTCGATGTAACGCGCCGCCTCAAACTGTGCCGTCCTCGCTCGCTCCAATGACGTCATGGCGGGAAGCGCAATGCTTGTCAGCTTTGCCGCCGGTAGACTGAGAGCTCCAACACAGCGGCGTTCAGTCGTTCTCAACTCGCCCACGGCATCTTCCAAAAGCGCCGCGACGTATTCAGGTTCGACGATATCATCTACCGTGACCGCACCAACAGCTACATCCCGAACTGCGACGGCCCGGATGCAGCGTCGCGTTCCACTTAAGACGGAATGCACAACTCGGATGCGTGCCGTTCCTAAGTCCACGCCCAGCGGCAGAGATTGAATTCTCACGGCTGGCCCAGAGCCAGCACGGTTAACGTGCCGGCCGCAATGTATGGAGCAAAGGGAACCGTCATTTTACGCGACGCACGGCCGCTCATCATGAGGAACGCTGCCACGCAACCGCCGAAAACAAAAGAGACTCCGAGCGAAATTAACCCTGCTTGGGCGCCAAGCAGCGTTCCAGTCGCGGCCGCCAGCTTTATGTCGCCCAAGCCGAGCCCCTGCCGGCGAGTAATCGTATAGAGGAAGAACATTGCGCCAGAGGCGGCCAACGCCCCGATCAAACCCCGGGATCCCTCGGCGCTGGACGCCTCGGCGACGATCGCGAACGCACAGCTCGGAAGAGTCACGACGTCGAGAACATATCCAGCCGTCTGATCTGTTGCTGCACTGACCCCGATCGATCCCATGAGCACCAAATAGCCGAGCAGCGCAGACCCGTCCCGCGCTAACGCGACCTCCGCAAGGGTCCACATAAACAATCCGATCACCGGATACGCCGAACGTGGATTCGCCGCGATGCCGTGACGATGAAACTCCAATGAAGCGACTCGCAACAGCGCGGCATTTATCGCCAGTGCGAGCCCCAGCATTATCAGCCTCACCATCACTGTCTCAGTTCGGACAGCGCCACTGCCGCCGGGCGATAACCGTGACGTATGCGCAATGCCTGCCGCCATGAAGTTATTGCTCGATCTAACCTGCCCGCTCGCCGTGCTGCCCATCCCGCGAATGTATATTGTTGGGGATCTTGGGTAAGCTGCGCCGCACGCGAGAAATCCAAATACGCTGAACCGTAGTGCTTTTGCTTCAAATAGCAAAGAGCGCGATCAAACAGCACGGTTGGTTCTGTTGGATGTGCCCGTAGATATTCAGAAGCGCGAGCCGCCACTGAACGAAATGCTTCGGTGCTTTTTTGCTGCAGCGCTACAAAGGTTAACCGATCGATAGCCACGACGGATCCTGGATCGAGTCGCAAGGCGCGCGAGTATCGCACTGCGGCGCCGTCATATGAATTTTGGACGAGCAAATCGTCACCGCGGACGACCAACGCGTCTGCAACCTGAGTGTGAAAGAGCGGCAGGCCGATTGCTAAGCTCAGGAGGGCGAGAAAGATCCGGCCGGCGGTTGTGTTCAGCATCTTCTAGGCGAGTACGAAATAAAACCCAGCCACAGCAAGCATGAGAGCGCCCGCGACAACCCGCGCCGCCGCCTGCACGCCGCTCTGAACGACCAACCCGATCGCCCTGGACCCCAGCGCGGCGAAAGTTAACGGCACCGTATGGCCCAAGGCGAAGCAGGCAGCCATGATCCACGCGAACAAAGGCCCGGTGCTGTGCGCGTACAGAGCCGCCGCTGCTACGACCGATAGGCAGCACGGAGAAAATGTCACGGCCGACGACGCGCCCAGCAAGAATACCGAGCTGAGCGATTCGTTGGAATGCAACGAGGGAGCTCGCTCACACTCTGAATGACGAGTCAATGCAAGGACGCCAGCCACGCCCGTGACCGCTGCGATTCCCATGTAAAGGTAGCCTGAAAAGCTGACTACATGCCAGACCAGCGTGCCGCCAAGCGCTAGCATCGAATATGCGGCCACGACGCCGGCCGTAAAGATGCCCACAACCCATAACGTACACGAAATCGTCTTATTCACTGTCAGCGCTGAAACAGCCAGCATTCTCGGTGCGACACACGGGCTCAGACTCGACGCAGCACCTGCCGCGAACGCTAACACCGGCGTCCAGCTGCTTTGCGTCGCGAGCGCCCGCAACGCTGCCGACGTAGGGTCCATCACGAACCCTGCGATGACGACGCTGCAAACCCCGACTTATTGTCGTACCGGATGTGCGTGTCCGTAGTTCCTGGTGCAATATTTTGCAGGGTAGCCGGATCGTGCGATCCGGGACACCATATCGTATAGCCGGCAACGCCGCCATTTTCCGCCGCAGTTACGGTTGTCAGGAGGTAGTATTGGTTCGGCATAGCAGCCGGGTCGCGCGGAATGAAGCTCAAATAGCCGTTCAGATTATTTGTCATAAACGTGGACTCGATACTGGCTGTCGTGGCCGGAGGATAAGACTGTTTATCTGTATAGTAGAGCTCCAACGCTGTTGCGATCGTTTTCATATTTCCAATACATGCTGCAGTTTGCGCCTGCGCGCGAGCACGGGTGAAATTGGGGATGAGAATTCCGGCCAAAATCGCAATGATCGCCACAACGACCATCATTTCGAGCAAGGTGAACCCACGCTGTCGTTCCATCACGCTCTCTCCTCCTGCGGACAAAAGAAGATGGTGCCCTAAGTGTTGCTAAACTGCGACGGCCGTTCGCATCTTCTTGAGTGCGCGGCGATGAAGTCTCGATATGTGACGCCTTGAGTAACCCAGGCGATCAGCGAGCTCGAGCTGACTATAGCCGCCGGTATAAAGCGCGAGTACGATCGCCCGTTCAGTGCCGGTCAGCTGGGAGAGCGCTTCTTGTATAACCAGTGCATTTTCCGGCTCCTCCATCGTTCCGGCCTGGCACCTCAGCTCGTAGGGCGCCAGTGCGTCGAGCGATTCCGCGACGGCCCGGTCACGACACGCGCAGGCCTCCGCGACAAGTCGCGAACTTACGCCGAGGTGATTCGCCAGTTCCATTGTGGAAGGTTCGCGTTGGAACCGCGCGATGAGTACTTCTTGCGCCTGCTGCACGCGCTTTTCCATTTTTCGCACTTGCCGCGGAGCCCGCACCAATCTTTCGTGATCGCGAACAAAATGCATAAGTTCGCCGATGATAAACAGCCATGCAAAGGGCTCGAACGGTGTCGCGGCCGCTGGATCGTACCGGTCGCACGCCTTGATAAGCCCGATTGCCGCAATTTGATAAAGATCGGCCTTATCAAGTCCGGGGCGCACGAACCGCTTGCACGCCCGTGTGCAGAGTGCGCCGAAATCATTGAACAAGGTCTCGCGCTTCGGGACCTGACCTGTGCACGACATCATTTGATGCTCCCAATAAGCGAATAAAGGGGGATGAAAATGGCGGCAGCGATCGTTCCGACAATGCTCCCAAGGACAATTATCAGAGCCGGCTCGAGCGCCGTTCCTAGTTGCTGCAGAGCCGCCTCCACGTCAAGTTCGTAGTACTCGGCGATCCGCAAAAGCATTTCGGCGACGGTACCGGTTTCTTCGCCGACCCGAACGAGTTGCACAAAAAACGAGTCGTACAACCCCGATTCCTCTAGCGCCGGCGAGATCGGCGAGCCTTCGAAAAGAGATCTGCCTAAGGCTTCAGCGCTCGTCCGAAACCGTGAGCTTTGAGTCGCTTGTGTAACGATGGGAACGGCCGAATGAAGACTGATCCCGCACTCAAGAAGCATGCCAAGGAGTCGCGCGAAGCGCGCCGCGCCTGCTTTTCTTGCGATCACACCGATAACCGGAAGTCCAAACTGAATACTCTCCAGCGCCCAAGCTATGCCCGAGCTCGCCCGCGAGCGCAGCGCTACGACCGCGAGGACTCCCGCCGCGCACGTGGCGGTCAGGATGAAGCTTCCCGACTTCAGCATTTCGCCCGCGGAAACGAGTATTCGCAAAATCGTCGGAACCTCTACCCTAAGCTGTTCATACATGGTTTGGAAAACGGGGACCGTCGTCGTGAGCAACAGCGTCGTAACGCCTAGTGTGGCCGCGAGAACAACTGCCGGATACGTTAACGCCGCCGCAAGCTTCCGTCGCAACATGTGGTCCCGTTCCAACCCGGCGGCAAGCCTAAGGAGAATCTCGTCTAATTTTCCGCTGTGTTCCCCCGCCTTGACGCTGGCCGCAGCGAGTTGCGAGAATTCACCCGGCCGCATCAGTAGAGCCTCACTGAGGGCGCGGCCATTCCGCAACTCAGCCGCTATGCCATTAAGTGCTTCGCGCAGTCGAGAGTCGCCAGTTTGTTCCGCGCAAATCGCGAGTGAGCGCGGTAGGGAAACGCCCGCGTGCATGAGTGTCGCGAGAGAGCGAAAAAACGCAACGATCGCGTTTTGCGACGGCGGACGCATCTGGAGTATGCTCGAGAGCGCCCCGCGAACTGAGCTTCCTTCGTCTATGAAACTTACGAACAGGCCCCTATTGCTCAGTAAAGCCAGTGCTTCGCGAGCTGTTGCAACCTGGAGGGATCCGCGAACGAAAATACCATCTTCACTGCGCGCGGAATAATAATAAAGCATTACGCGGCGGTCTCCGGAATCCGCAATTCGTCAGGCCGGTCCGTTGCCAGGCACGCTGACGCGTAGGTCACATCGCCGCGCAGAAGCAGCTCACTGAGGTGTGCTTCCAGCGTCTGCATCCCGCCGCTTCTGCCGGTGGCGATGATGTTGCGCAGATGGTGAGTTTTAGCGTCCCGAATCGCGACGCGCACTGCGTCGTTGGCAACGAGGGTCTCGACTGCAGGCAGCCGCCCCGACCCTCGAGCGCGTGGCAGCAGCCGCAGGCTCACGACGCCGGCCAAACTTTCCGCTAACCGCGTCCTAACCTCGATTTGCGCGGCTCCCTCGAAGCTGCCAACGATCCGGTCGACGCTTTCTGCTGCACTTCCGGTATGCATCGTGCACAAAACCAAATGTCCGGTTTGCGCTGCAGTTAGAGCAGCATGCATGGTCTCCCGATCTCGCATTTCGCCAACGAGAAGGACATCCGGATCGCTGCGCAACGCTCCGATCAGAGCAGCCATAAAACTGGGCGTGTCTCTCCCAATCTCGCGTTGGGAGATTCGGCATTGAATGGACTCGTGGCTATATTCGATCGGATCTTCTATTGTAATAATATGTTTCGACAGCGTTCGGTTCAAGCGGTCGACCATGGCAGCAAGAACCGTTGACTTCCCGCTCCCCGTTGGTCCCGAGACAATTATCAGCCCGTGGTTACGCTGGATGAGTTGTGCGGCGCCAGTCGGCAAACGAAGGCTCTCTAGCGACGGAATCTCCGGAGCGAGTAGCCGACATGCAAGAGCGTAACTCCCTCCGACTCTGTACGCGTGTATCCGCGTGAAACGCAACTTCTCATCCGAATGGGTTACAGTCGCGTCTCCGTCCGCTTCGAGGCGTCGCACGGCTGTTTCGGCGAAGCAGCGCGTGACGATGTCGGCGATTTCATGAGAGCTAACCGGCGGCCGGTTGACCTGCTCGAGATTTCCATCGATACGCAGAATGACTGGTTGCCCCGCCAATAGATGCACGTCGGATGCTCGTGCATCGCGCGCAATACGCAACGTCTCTTGCAACAGCAGTGGCGATAGATTTGTCATTCGGCCGTGAGGACGCGCCGCAACTCCTCCAGGGTCGTCTCTCCCGCCAGAGCTCGACGCAACCCGTGTTCAAACATCGGACGAAAACCTCGCTGCCGGGCAAGAGTGCGGAGTGCCACGGCCGTGGCCTCGTTCGAAATTGCTTCTCTTATAACGTCATCGATAAACAGCATCTCAAAAAGCGCTACCCTTCCGCGATAACCGGTCTGGCCGCATTCGGCGCAACCGACGGGTTTGAAAATTGGGCTCCCCTCGGGAATCTTGAACTCACTTGCTCCGTGGCCGTCCAGCGTCGCCTCGGCGCGGCAAACGATGCAAAGCGAGCGTACCAAGCGTTGGGCGATGACCGCAGACAGGCCGGCCGATATCGTTCTTCGCGCAACACCGAGCTCCAGGAGTCGCTCGATCGCACTCGGTGCGTCATTGCTATGAAGAGTTGTCAAAACGAGCTGCCCGCTCAATGATGCCGATGCGGCTACTGCCGCGGTTTCGTGGTCCCGCATTTCGCCGACCATTATGACGTTAGGATCTTGCCTCAAGAACGCGCGGAGAGCTGAAGCAAATGTGACGCCCGCTCGCGGGTTCACTTGGACCTGCGACGTGCCGGGCATCCGCACTTCGATCGGGTCTTCGACACTGCAGACATTTTCGGAAAGCGCATCGCGTTCGCTGAGGGCCGCGTACAGTGTTGTCGTCTTGCCGCTTCCCGTGGGACCTGCCGCAACGATGAACCCGTACGGCGCCTTGCACACCTTCTTGAAAGCATCGTAATACTCGGAAGGAATGTTCAGCTGGTGAAGACGTGGGGTTTGAACATGATCAGCAAGCAGCCGTATCGCGAGCTTTTCGCCGGCTATCGTCGGAACCGAACTGACGCGGGCCTCGAAACAGCTGCCGTTTAATTCGAGATTGTAGCGACCATCTTGCGGCTGCCGTTTATCGGCGATGTCCATTCCGGCGAGCAATTTGACCCGTGAGACGACCTGCGCAAAAAGCTCCGGTGTGATTACCCGGGAAAAATGCAGGATGCCGTCGACGCGCTGTCTGACGCGACCGCCGTTTTCGAATGGCTCTATGTGCACGTCCGATGCGTTCGAAGTCGCGGCAGCGCGCAGGATGTCGTTTGCGACCGCGACCGCCGGCGGTTCGATCATACCGCGATCCGGCAGGGGAGCAGGGTCAAGATAAATGCGCTTGAGCCGCTGCCGGATCGCATCACGCGGCGCCTCCAGCGCGCGTACCTGCATTCCCGTAACGAAGCGTATTTTTTCTACGGTCTCAAGCGCGCCCGCATCGGGCACAGCGACGGTCAGTTCGTTCCCGACGCTTGAAAGCGACAGGACGTCATGCCCGAAAGCGAGAGCCCGGGGAATTTTCCGGAGCGCGTTCGTTTCAACCGGAACGGACGCTACATCGATAGCGAAATTGCTATCAAAGTCTTTAAGAGCCACACCACGACCCCTTCGAAAGACTGTGAGCCTGCGTTCGCTAACGCCAACGCATGACAAAGATGTATCACATGTCGACTCGCCGAGCAATCTCCCGGCAACAAAAACGTATGGTCTTTTTTTCCCTGGCCATCCTGACGGATTCTGGGCATGCCTTTTGTGGTATGTAGTATCCACAATGCGTAAAGTGACGATTATCTGCCGTCCGAAATCTCGGAATGGCGTCCCATTCTATCAGCGCCTGCACGACGAACTCCCCAAACAGGGCGTCCGGGTTGTCGCGGCCCACAGCGCGGAGAGCCGAAAAGACCTCATTCGCGCTGTCCGGAGCGCGGTGAAGGCCAAGGCCCAGACCATCGTCGTGGTCGGGGGCGACGGCTCTCAGACCGCGGCCGTCGCGGAGATCGCGCACACCAAGTCCGCGCTGGCGGTCGTTCCGGCCGGCACGGGCAACAGCTTCGCGCTGAGCATCGGCATCAAGGACTTCGAAACCGCGCTCGAGGCGATCGTCAAAGGGCGCGAACAGCGCATCGACGTCGGCGTGCTCAATGGGACCTATTTCGCGAACTTCGCCTCGGTCGGACTCTTAGCCGACGCTGCCGATGAAACGAGCCGCCCGCTCAAACGCATCGTCGGTCCGGTCGCCTACGGCGTCTCGTTCATGCGCAACCTCTTGCGCAGCAAACCCTTCGACATGCACGTCACCTGGGAAGGTGGCGAGCTCGACATCCAGACCTACCAAGCAATCATCGCCAACGGGCGGTACTTCGGATGGCAGGCACTCACGCCCGACGCCAGCGTGCACAGCGGTAAACTTGCCTTCTTCGCTGTGGAGGGCGTATCGCGAACGGACGCGTTAAAAACCAGCGCCGCGCTCGTACGGGGCGACCAAGCCAAACTCGAAGGCGCGCACTATTTCTCCGCTTGCAAGATCCAGATCAAGACCAAACCCAAGCAGCAACTCGACATCGACGGCCACACGCTGGGTAAGACCCCGGCGAAATTTAAGGTCGAAACGAAAGCGCTGCGCGTTCTCGTTCCTTGAGCCGCACCGCCGAATACTATATCGCCGCCGCAGTTCTCTTCGTCGCGTTCGTCGCGCTCGGCGAGTTCGTGACGCGCAAGCCGGCTCTCCGCGTCGACTCGGCGGCGCTCTTCCATGCGCGTGCGACTCCGCTGGCGCGCTTCTTCACCTTCTCCGGGCGCTGGGCTTTCCTCACCGGCGGCTTTATTATTGCGACGATCATTTTCATGCACGAGCATCGCGGGGTGATTATTCCGGCGTTGCTGATTCTCTCGCAGATCATCACGCAAACGTTGGCCGAGCTCTTCAAAGCCCACTACCGGCGCGTGCGTCCAGAGTATTGGATCGTCGGACTGGATATCGGCAAATCATTTCCGAGCGGTCATGCGGTTACGGCGATGGTCTACTTCTGCGGCTGGGCGTGCGTGGTTGCGCTCAGCTCGCTGGCGCCAGATCTCAAATACGCGCTTGTCGGCGTGCTGGTCGCATGGGCTGTCCTGGTGGACTGGTCGCGCTTAGCATTGGGCGCGCACTATCTCACCGATATCGCCGGCGGCACGCTGCTCGGATCGGCATGGCTTTGCGCGGTGCTGGGCGCCGTGCACCAATTCGCGCTGGCCCACGCGCCTTAGGCGCGCTGTTTGCTTTCGGTCGAGCCGCGCTCGATCAGGCTCTTGGTTAAGTAAACCAAGCTTTAGCCCGATGAACTCGTCGTTTGCCCGCCAGTGCTCGCGTCGCCACGTCGGCTCGTCGTCGGAAAAAGCCCTTTCACCCGCACGAAGCCGAACCCGGCTAAGAACGCATCGTAAAACTGCGTCGCCGCTCCAACGTCTTTGACGCGCAAGTCGGCGTGGCTAAATAAACGTTGCACCGCGTCGTCTGCCCTGGAAGCGCTAGCCGCGATAGCGCAGGAAGGCCGGTACCTCGATGTCGTCCATATTCACCGGCGAGACCGCGTCGAAGCGGGTGTCGGCGAAGTTGAACGAGGCTTGCGAACGCCCGTATCCGCGCTGCGTGCCGAAGCCCGCCGCTAGCACCGTGACGCGCACTTTACCCGTCATGGTCGGATCGATGCTCGCACCGAAGATGATCTGCGCGTCGCCGTCAACGGCGCGACTGATCATCTCAGCGGCTTCGTTGACTTCGTACATTGCCATATCCGCGCCGCCGGTGATATTGAAGATCACGCCGCGCGCGCCTTCGATCGTCGTTTCCAGCAGCGGCGATGCGATCGCTTTTTGCGCGGCGTCGGCCGCACGATGCTCGCCCGTGCCTTCGCCGATGCCCATCATCGCAGTGCCCGCGTCCGTCATGACCGTCTTCACGTCGGCGAAGTCGAGGTTGATGAGTCCCGGCTGCGTGATCAGGTCCGAGATGCCGGCGATGCCTTGGCGCAGCACGTCGTCGGCATAAGCGAACGCTTCGTTCAGCGGCGTACGCTTTTCGATCACTTGCAGAATGCGCTCGTTGGGAATCGTGATCATCGTGTCGACTTTGGGCTCGAGCTCGGCAATGCCGTTCTCGGCCACTTGCATGCGTTTGCGTCCTTCGAACGCAAACGGTTTGGTGACCACCGCAATCGTCAGCGCGCCTGCATCGTGCGCCAGCTCCGCGATGATCGGCGTTGCGCCGGTCCCGGTGCCGCCGCCCATGCCCGTGGTAATGAAGACGAGGTCCGCGCCTTCGAGAATCAGCGAGAGGTCTTCGCGTGAATCTTCAGCCGCTTCACGCGCGAGCACCGGGTTAGCGCCGGCGCCCAGGCCGCGCGTCAGACCCGTGCCGATCTGCACGGTATTTTCGGTCAGCGAATTGCGGAGCGCTTGCACGTCGGAGTTGACGGCATAAAACTCCACGCCGGTTAGCCCGGCTTCGATCATGCGATTGACCGCGTTGCATCCGCCGCCGCCGACGCCGACCACTTTAATCGTCGCCGCATGTTCGGGTACGTAGCGCTTCGCTTCAGCCATGGTAGTCGTCTCCTTATTTAGTTCCATAGATCGCCCAGCCACGAGCGGAATTTGCCGAACATCGACGGGCTGCGTTTGACGTAGCGGTGGTTTTCGATCCCGCCGTTGGGACCGAAGAGAATTAAGCCGATGGCGGTGGCATATTCGGGCTGCTTCATCGCGTCGGTCAGGCCGCCGATTGCATCGGGCGTGCCGACGCGAACCGGCAATCCGAAGACCTCTTCCGCCAGGGGCTCGATGCCTTTGAGATGCGCGCCGCCGCCGGTCAGCACGATCTCGCCCAAAACCAGATCGCGCGGCACGTTTTCAATGATCTTCGTCTTGCACATCCGGAACGTTTCGATCACGCGCGGCACGACGATCTGGCGCAGCTGTGAACTCGCCGACTCTCGGGTGCTCCGGCCGTCGAGCGTTTTGACCGGGAAGGTCTGCTCTTCCAATTCCGGCGGCCCCGAACCGTAGACGCGTTTGATCTGCTCGGCTTCGCCGGCGGTTGTCTTCAGCCCGAGCGAGATGTCGTTGGTGAGGATGTTGCCGCCGATCGGAATCGTCGCGGTGTAGATCGCGCCGCCGCCGCTATATACGGCGATGTCCGTCGTCCCGCCGCCGATGTCGAGCAGTACCACCCCGACTTGTTTCTCTTCAGGCAGCAGAGTCGCGGCCGAACTGGCCAGCGGCTCGAAGACCAGCCCCGAGGCCTCGAGCCCGGCGCGATGCACGCACTTCAAGACGTTGGTGATGAACGACGTGCCGCCGGTGATGATGTGCGTGTCGACCTCGAGGCGCCCGCCGGCCATGCCGATCGGATCCTCGACGCCATCCTGCCCGTCGACGGTGAAGTAGCGCGGCAGAGCATGGATGATCTGCCGGTCGCTGGGGACGCTGATAATTTTGCTGGCCTCGACCACGCGGTGAACGTCGCTGCTGCTGACCTCGCGGTCTTCGTTCTGGACGGCGACCACGGCGCGGTTATTGGTGCTGCGGATGTGCTCGCCGGTGATGGCGACGTAGACGTCGCCGATGTGGACGCCGGCCATGCGTTCGGCCTTTTCGGTCGCAGCTTCGATCGACTTGATGGTCTCCTCGAGGTCGGTAACGACGCCCTTACGCATTCCCAGCGAAGGCGCTTCCCCGAAGCCGATAATCTCCCAGCCTTGGGGTCCGTCGGAGGCGACAACAGCGCACGTCTTAGTCGTGCCTATGTCTAGCCCCGCAACGGTGCCGTGCTTCATCCGCGATCCCCTCAAGCCCAATATATTGTGGCCCGGCTGCTTAAACCCTACAACGTGTAGCGGGTATTGGCAAGGGCCCTGACCTACTTCCAGCCCACAAGTTTGAGCGGGGGCGGCGCCCTCCTTGCGAGCAACCTGTGCAGCGGTGTGGAGAAAAGTCGGAAATATTGGTAAAATCCCATGCTAAGTCCACTCGGCGCTTTGATGGAGTATTCGTGCGAACAATCAGCCTGCTAGCTTTCATCGCGGCTCTGGCCGCGCCCGCGGTCGCAGCTCAAACCTCGGCGACGCGCACCGCCGTTACGAACACGGCCCCACTGCCTGACGGCACCTACACGGCGGTCGTGCAAAAGGTGCTCGACACAAAAGACGTCGTGGTCAAACTTTCCAACGGAGCACAAGCCACGCTGAAAACGAACAAAGACAACGTCGATTTCACGAAATGTCAGACCAACGAATCGATCCGCTTTTCGGTAATCAACGGTCTGGTCGCGGTATACGCACCCGAATCTCAATAAAAAAACGAGCGAATGAAGCCACGGGCCTTTCGGTTCTGCCGAGAGGCCCGTCTCGTTTACTTGTAGCGAACCACCGGCGTACCGGGCGCGCGCAAGTCGATCGCGGCAATCTTCTTTCCGGCCGTCTGCGATAATATCGGGCCGATCAGCTCGACCTTGCGCTTCAGGTCCTCATCGTCGCCCAACAGTATCTGTACGCCGCGCGGAGTCACCGCAACTAAGTCGCCGAAGCGGTCGTCGTGCAGCGACGTGACGATAACGTGCGCCGCCACTAGTTGTTCGTAATCGTCGCGCAGTCGAGCTACGCGCTCGTCTTTTATCGATTTCCCCGGCGGCGGCAGCGCAACGCGCAAGACAAACTGCGGGAGGGCCGGTCCGGCTTTCGCATCGAGCACGCGCAAGTCGCGGTCGATCACGATCGAGTTGGCTCCGGATCGGATAACGGCAAACGCGAATCGCTCGTGCACGACGATCGTCACCGACGCCGGAAAAGCTCGCCGGATCGTCACCTGGCCCACATTGGGTATCGCCGCTACCCGGTCCGCGGCGGCTCGCATGTTCTGCAGCCAAACATTCAAGCGGCGGTTGATGGCCGCGTGGTGGAGAATATCCTTGGTCTTCACGCGTCGGTTCCCGACGACGGCGATTTGATGCGCGCGGAAGCCCGGCCACGTCATCGCGTAATAGCCGCCCAAAAGCCCGAACGCGATCAATAGGACGAGAATGATCCAAAACGGGCGGATACGCGCTGCGGCCGAGCGTTGGCGCCTGGCGACGGGCTTGCGCGGGCGGCTCATTGGAGCACGTACCGTTCGATGGCTTCGGCGACGCCGTCGTTCGCAACGTCGGCGACGACTGCATCGCTTACCGCGCGCAGTTCCCCCGGCGCCGATCCCATCGCCACGCCGAACCCGGCGGTACGCAAGAGCGGCACATCGTTCCACGAGTCGCCAATCGCCATGGTCGCTTCCAGCGGCACGCCGACGGTCCGCGCGACGAGCTCGAACGCTTTGCCTTTATCGACCTTCGGATCCATCACTTCGATGAACCATGCAATGCTGCGCGTTACATACGCGCGATCGCCCATCGCTTGCCGCACACCGTCAATTTCGCGATCGACGACCTCGGGCTCTGCGATGATGCATGCTTTGGTCGCATCGCTGAAATGAAACTCTTGCGCCAGCGACGGCACGACGATCGGCTCCGAATCCGAGAGTTTGGCGTAGTAGTCGGAGTAGCGGTTGCGCTCCTCACAGTAGTACCGGTCGTTCTTATAGAGCTGCACGTGTAGGCCCCGGGACTTCGCATACGCGGCGACCTCAAGCGCCGCGGCGTTCGGCAAGGGCGTATCGAGCAGCACTTCGTCTTTCGTGGGGTCGACGACCGCAGCGCCCTGGTAACAAATAATCGGCGCCTCGAATCCCAGCCCGCGCGCGAAAGGAAGCGCCGCGCGGAACATGCGCCCGGTCACGATACAGCCCTGGACGCCTCGCGTGCGCATCGCGGCGATGGCTTGAGCGACACGCGGCCGGATCTGCAGATCTTCGCCGATCAGCGTGCCGTCCAGATCGAACGCGACCAACTGCGGACGCGTCAGATCGGCAGGCCTTCTTGTACGTTCCCGGCGCCGACGATGCGTTCGAGTTCGAGCTTCACGCGATAATCCGCCGCAATGCCGCGCGCGAGTTTTTGGGTTCGATCGCCCACGCGCAAGACGAGCGGGACCGAACCAGGCCATTCGTCCAGGATGGCGACCAGACGGTCGACTTGATCGCGCTGCGTCACGTTCACGTGCCAGCCGGGCGCGCGCACCGCGGCCGCCGGCCGCTCGAATGCCGACACATCGCTCACCGCAATCGTCGTTTCCATTGGCCCCTCTTGGCCGACCGGTCCGCCGACGCGTTCGCGCGTACGCAGGCGTCCTTTGACGACCAGAATTTTATCGGTTTCAAAGAAGCCTTGGACTTGCGGATAGACCTTTGAAAAAACCACCGACTCGACGCTTCCGGTCATATCCTCGATCGTCGCGATCAGGATTTGCTGGCCGGCCTTGGTGAGCGTGCGGCGCACGCCGGTGACCATGCCCGCGACACAGACGAATGTATCATCTTCGCGCTGGCGCAGATCCTTGACCGGCACGGCGCCGGTACGGGCAAGTGCTTCCGCGATGTCGGCCAGCGGATGCCCCGAGACGAAAATGCCCAGCGTCTCTTTCTCCCACTGCAGCATCTGCAAGGTCGTCGGCGGCGCAACCGGCGGGAGCGACGGCGCGAGTGCTTCGACCGAAGCCGGATCGCTTTCGCCGAAGAGCGAGGCTTGCCCGAGTGCCGCGTCGCGCGTTTCGGCGGCGGCGATGCGCAGTGCAACATCGAGCGCAGCCATCTTCTGCGCGCGGTTCCCCGGCAGGCAGTCGAGCGCACCGCACTTTATCAGCGATTCAAAGACGCGGCGGTTCACTTGTTTGCCGTCCACCCGGCGCGCAAAGTCAAAGAGATCCACAAACGCCCCGTTTTTGTCGCGTACCTCGAGAATCACGCGAACCGCACCTTCGCCCACGCCTTTGATGGCGGAGAGTCCGAACCGGACCTCGCCGTTGGCCACGCCGAAATCGATCAGCGAGGCGTTGACGTCGGGCGGCAGCACGGCGATGCCGATGTGTTTGGCTTCTTCGATATACTCCACGAGCTTGTCGGTGCGGTCACGCACCGACGTCATCAGCGCGCTGAAGTAGGGCAGCGGATGGTTCGCTTTCAGGAACGCCGTTTGATAAGCGATCCACGCATATGCCGCCGCGTGCGCCTTCGGGAAACCGTAGCCGGCGAACGGCTCGATGTATGCGAAAATTTCCGCTGCGAGCTTTTCCGGAATGTCCGAGTGCCGCTTTGCGCCTGCGATAAATTTCTTGCGGTAGACCGGGATCTTCTCTTTCTGTTTTTTGCTCATGACCTTGCGCAATTCGTCTACTTCGCCCATCGAGAAGCCGGCGACGTTGCGCGCGATCTCCATAATCTGTTCCTGATAGCAACCGACCCCGTAGGTATCGGATAAAATCGACTCCAATTTGGGATGCAAGTATTTCGGCTTGGTGCGGCCGTGCTTAGCGTTGATATACTGCGGAATCCATTCCATCGGTCCCGGCCGGAAGAGCGCGACCAACGCGATGATGTCCTTGAACTCGCTGGGGCGAAGCTCGGTGCAGACGCGCACCATGCCTTCAGATTCCAGCTGAAAGACTCCGATCGTATCGCCGCGGCTCAGCATGTCGTAGGTCCGCTTGTCGTCGTCGGCCATCTTGGCCAAATCGAATTGGGGATCCGACGTGCGTTTGATCTCGTCGACCGCGTTTTTCATAACGGTCAAATTCCGGAGGCCCAGAAAATCCATCTTGAGCAGACCGATACGTTCGACCCACTCCATGTCGTACTGCGTGTTGATGCCGGTTTCGCTCTTCGCAAGCGGCGCGTAATCGATCAGCGGTCCGGCCGAAATCACGACCCCCGCCGCGTGAGTCCCGGCATTGCGCGCTAGGCCTTCAATTGATTTGGCGGTATCGAGCCATTTTCGCATCTCCGCGGACCCGCGATAGAGCGTCTTCAGCTCCGGAATCTGTTCGAGCGCTTCCGCGATCTTCAAGCCGAGCGGGCCGGATGGAATCATCTTGGCGACGCGATCCACATCGGGAAGCGGCACACCCAGCGCACGTCCGGCATCGCGAACCGCCGCGCGAGCCGCCATCGTTCCGAATGTCACGATTTGCGCGACGCGATCTTCGCCGTATTTTTTTGAGACGTAGGCGATCACTTCATCGCGACGCTCAACGCAAAAATCGGTGTCGATATCCGGCATCGAGATGCGGTCGGGGTTAAGGAAACGCTCGAAAAGCAGATTGAACTTCAGGGGATCGAGATCCGTGATGTGCAGGCAATAAGAAACGACCGATCCCACCGCCGAACCGCGTCCCGGCCCCACCGGTATGTCGTTATCTCGCGCATACTTGATGAAGTCCCATACGATCAGAAAGTATGATGCGTAGCCCATCTTGGTGATGATCGAGAGCTCGTAATCGAGCCGCTCGCGCAGCGCGGTATCGCCGCCCGCGCGCTCGGCGCCGTAGCGTTCGACCAATCCCTGCCCGCAAAGCTCGCGCAGATACTCTTCGGCGGTCGTTTCTTTGAGCAGACTCTCTTGAGGCACCGGAAACTCGGGCACGTTGAAGACGCGTTCGGGAATCCGGATGTCGACGCGCTTGGCGATCTCCTCGGTTGCATCGCACGCCTCAGGCAGGTCGGCCCACGCCGCGCGCATCTCGTCGCTCGACTTGACGTAAAACTCGTCGGAGTAAAACTTCATGCGGTTGGTATCGGCGACGGTTTTTCCGGTGCCGATGCAGAGCAGCACGTCGTGCGCGGCCGCGTCTTTGCGCTCCAGATAGTGCGAATCGTTGGTCGCGACGATCGGCAGGCCGAGTTCTTTGGATATTTTGACGATGCCTGGATTGATCGACTCTTCCTCGGGCATGCCGTGGCGCATCATCTCCAGGTAAAAGCGATCGCCGAAGATATCCGAGTACGCCTTCGCATTATTTTTGGCGGTCTCGTAGTCGTTGCGGAGCAGCGGCGCGGCTACCATTCCCGAAAGGCAGCCTGAAAGCGCGATCAAGCCTTCGTTATGCTTGGCCAGCAGCTCCATGTCGATACGCGGTTTGTAATAGTAGCCTTCCAGAAAACCCTTAGAGACCAGCGCGCTCAAATTCCGGTAGCCGATGAAGTCGGCAGCCAGCAGGGTGATGTGCGCTTCTTCACGCGCCGTGCGATCGAGGCGTCCGCGCGGCGCCAAATACGCTTCGCATCCCAAAATGGGCGTGAGTCCGTGATCGCGAGCGGCGTAGTAAAACTCCATGGCGCCGTACATGACGCCGTGGTCGGTCAGCGCGATGGCGGGGCTTCCGTTTTCAGCGGCGCGCCGGCACAGTTCAGAGATGCGGCACGCTCCGTCCAACAAAGAGTATTCGCTGTGGACGTGCAGGTGGACGAATTGGCTCACTGGCTCGCGCAGTTCGGCGCGACTCCCCCAAAACCGTGTAACCTGCCTGCCCCTGCCCATACTAAGGTCATGGGGGCCCGGCCGCGGGAGTAGTATAAAGAAGGTCACGTGATCAAGCACGATGTCGTGGTCATCGGTGGCGGCCTAGCCGGCATGCGCGCCGCCGTGGAAGCGGCCGAGCGCGGGGCCGACGTTGCCATCGTCAGCAAGATGCACCCGGTCCGCAGCCACTCCGGCGCGGCCCAGGGCGGCATCAACGCCGCTCTAGGCAACACGGCCGAAGACACGCCCGCAAACCACGCCTTCGACACCGCGAAGGGCTCCGATTACCTGGGCGACCAGGACGCCATCGAGGCGATGTGCGACGACGCCCCGCGGCAGATCATCTGGCTCGAGCACCGCGGCTGCATCTTCTCGCGGCTGCCCGACGGCAGGCTGGCGCAACGCCCCTTCGGCGGCGCCGGGTCTCCCCGCACGTGTTACAGCGCCGACGTCACCGGGCTGGTTATCTTGCACACCCTCTGGGAACAGCTCGAGCGCTTTAACGTCAAAGTCTACGAAGAGTATTTCTGCACCGCGCTGTGCACCGAAGACGGCGTCGGCACCGGCGTTGTCGCCTACAACATGCGCAACGGCGCACTCGAGTTGATCACCGCCAAAGCCACTATTTTGGCGACCGGCGGCTGTGGCCGTATGTACGCGAAAACAACCAACGGCTACGCTTCAACAGCCGATGGACTTGGAATCGCGTTCCGCGCGGGCTTGCCCATCATGGACATGGAGTTCGTGCAGTTTCATCCCACGTCGCTCAAAGAGAACGGCGTGCTGCTTTCGGAAGCCGCGCGCGGCGAAGGCGCTCACCTATTGAATTCGCTGGGCGAGCGGTTCATGTCGCAGGCACCACCGGAATCCACAATCAAAATGTCGGCACTGACCGGCTCATAGGCAGCACGGGGTGCAACGGTGCCTTTGGCAACCAGAAT
>JBBQQR010000016.1:0-46674 GCA_038215615.1 Vulcanimicrobiales bacterium
CGGCTCGCTTTTGAAACCGAGCCCGTCGAGCCGTTCGGTAATCTCTTGCGGCTGCAGGTCGTATCCCAAAAGACGTTTGACGTCGGAGCTTTTGAAATCGATCGGTGACGCTTCGCCAAGCGGCTGGCCGAAAGCCGCGGGTTCATGTGGCGTGGCGCCGGCTTGCACGAGCAGCTGCGCGGCGCGCGCGGCGCCCACGGTCGTGAGCGCGGGCGCCAGCGATTTCTCATGCCGCGAACTCGCCTGGGTGCGAAAACCGAGCTGGCCGGCCGTCCGTCGGATGCGCGCCCCGCTGAAGTTGGCCGATTCGAGGATCAGCTCGGACGTTTCTTCCGTAACTTCGCTGCTGCGCGCGCCCATTAAGCCGGCCAAACACTCCGCCGATGTTTCACTTGCGATCACCAGCGCTTGCGGGCTCAGTTTGTGCTCCGCGCCGTCGAGTGCAACGAAGCGTTCGCCTTCGCTCGCGTCGCGGACGATCAGGTGATGATTGGGTATCTTGCTCGCATCGTAAAAGTGCAGCGGCTGCGCCGTTTCGAGCATGACGTAGTTCGAGATATCGACGAGCCGGTTGATCGGCCGCTGACCGGCGAGCGCGAGCCGGATGCGCATCCAGGCCGGGGACGGTCCGCCCTGGACTCCGGTGAAAATCTGCGATACGAACCGGCGGCAATCCGGCGATTCGATGGTGACTTCGGCTTTTGGTCCGCCCGCGCCGTCGCCGGGATTTGAAAAATCCGGCGCGCGCAACGGCACGTTTTGATAAGCCGCCAACTCGCGCGCCAGCCCGATCAGCGACATCGCGTCGACGCGGTTGCTGGTGATTTCGACGTCGAGCACGGCTTCGCTCAAGCGGAAGTATTCGACGACGTCGGTTCCCGGCTGCAGCGACCCTTCGAACTGCATGATGCCGTCTTCGAACCACTCTTCCGGAAGCGCGAGCTCGCCGGCGGAGATCATCATGCCTTCCGATTCGAGGCCGCGCATCTTGCGGCGCTCGATCGTCAGCTTCGGCAGGCGCGCTCCAATCGTGGCGACTGCGATGGTTTGGCCGGCAGCCACGTTGGTCGCTGCGGTTGCAATGGTGAGCGGGGCTGCGCCGCCGATGTCAATGCGCCCAACTTGCAAGCGATCGGCATTGGGATGCTTACCGAGCTCTGCGATGCGCCCGGCGATAACACCGGTGATGATCGGACGCGTTTCGATCGCCGCGACCGGAAAGCCGAGCAGCGCCAGCATCTCTGCGACCGCGCCTGGAGCGGCCGGCAGCTCGACATAGTCGCGGAGCCAGCCTAAAGGAACGAGCATTAGGCCAGCTGTTCCAAAAACGCGTCATCGTTTTCAAAAAAGCGGCGAATGTCATCCACGTCGTAGCGCACGAGCGCCATGCGCTCGACGCCGAAGCCGAACGCCCAGCCGGAGTAAACGTCGGGATCGTAGTCGACGTTGCGTAAAACGTTCGGATGCACCATGCCGGCGCCGCCCAATTCGATCCAGCCCGAACCGCCGCACATGCGGCACTCGCCGCCGGCTCCACGGCAGAGCGGGCACGTCGTATCGACCTCCGCGCTGGGCTCGGTGAACGGAAAGTACGACGGGCGGAAACGCACTTGCTGTTCGGATCCGAAAATCTCGCGGCACATGCCGGTGAGCATGCCTTTGAGATGTCCCATGTGCACGCCCTCGTCGATCAGCAGGCCTTCGCACTGATTGAATTGGTAGAGATGGCGCGCGTCAACCGCATCGCGGCGGTAACACGTGCCCGGCACGACCACGGCGACGGGCGGACGGTGCTGCTGCATCGTGCGGATCTGCATCGGTGAGGTGTGCGGCCTTAACAAGAGATTCGGCGTGAGAAAGAACGAGTCGAATCCTTCGCGTGCCGGATGATCCGGCGGGATATTGAGGGCGTCGAAATTGTAGTAATCGGGCTCGATCTCCGGTCCAACCACGACGGCAAAGCCGTGCCGTTCGAAATAGGAGCAGACATCGTGCATGACGCGCTTCATCGGATGAATCGAACCTTGCTGGGGCGGTATCGAAGGAAACGTGACGTCGATGCGCTGCGACAAACTCGATCCGACTTCAAGGGCCTGGGCGTTCGCCTGCGCTTCGCTCAGCGCGTGCTCCATCTGCTCTACCGCTTCGTTGATGCGCTGTCCGGCGGCAGGACGCTCGGCCGGCGGAAGTTTTCCGATCGATCTGCGGACGGCGGTGACTTCCCCACTGCGTCCGAGGAATGCGACGCGCACCGCGTCGAGCGAGCCCGCGCCGGCAGAGTTTTTTAGCGCGTCCTGAAACCGGGTGCGCAAGTCCTCGAGATTGTCCGCCAAGTTCATATAAAATAAAAACGCCCGGGGTTACTTTCCGGGCGCTTTGGAGTCCGCCTTTTCGTATGTTCTCAGGTTGGAACCGACGTCGGGTGGAGCTGCCGGTAAATCAAATATGCGTTGATCGATCCCGTTGACTTGAAGAGTTTCCAGAAGAACTCGGACGTGGCCATCGGTCTCCTTCTGGGCGGGCCTACAGGCCCGGCCCCCATGCGGTGCAAGCAGTATAGCACGCGACTTTTCCACAGGGTAGTCTTGACTTTTTGGCCTGTCTAGACTCTCTTGACAGACTTGACAGCCTCCGGTTCAGGGGTCCCCTTGGACTCGCTTCGAGGCTTCATACAGGGCGATTCCGCCCGCCACCGCGGCGTTCAAACTCTCGGCCTCGCCCTTCATCGGAATGGCTGCGAGCCGCGAACAGAGGGCGGTCCAGGGCCCTAATCCCCTGCGCTCTTGACCCACAACCAGGACGCTCTTCGGAGCCCAGGATAGCCCCTCAATCGGCAGGCCTCCCGAGGCCAGTCCGGTTATTTCCCAGCCCTGCGCTGCCGAAGCGGCTTCTTGCGGACCGGCCACCGCCAGCTTCAGGCGGAAAAGCGCACCCATCGCGCTGCGAACCACTTTGGGAGAGTGAGGCTCGACTGCCCCGGACCCGAAAACGACGGCGGGGACACCGAACGCGTCGGCGGCACGCAACAGAGTCCCGGCATTACCCGGATCGCTCAATCCGGCCAGCACCAAGACCAACCCGGGCCCCGAAAAAAGCTCGGAGACCGGGAGCAGCTCGATCGGAACGACGGCCAGCATGCCGGGCGCGGTTTCGAGATCGGAGAGCCGCTGCATCGTGCGCTCGTCGACGCGGTAGACCTGCGCCCCGCTCGACTCCGCTTGGCGCGCAGCCTCCGATGATTCGAGTGCCGCAGCCGTGCCGTACAGCTCCTCGATCGAGATCCCGCTGCGCAGCGCTTCCCGCAAGAGGGTCTCCCCCTCGATGGAAAAGCGTCCGTGCTCGCGGCGGCCTTTTTTTGTGCGCAGCTCGCGAACGCGATCGAGCCGCGGATTATGGGCGCCGAGCATTGCTTCCCAAGAGCTTTGCGCGCAGCGCGATCGTCACGACGCCCGCGAGTATTCCCGCAAGCGATATGGCGATGCGATCGTTAAAATGGTGGGAGCTCGCATAGGTCAGCAGCAGCGCGGCCGCGGCGGCGAAGATTCCGAGAAAGGCGAGCAGCCACAGCAGCTCTTGTCCGATCGTCGTTTGACGGCGCACGCTGGTCTCTACGAGGAGCGCTCGAAGTATCCCGTCCTTGGGTATGGAACTCCGGGGCAATGTCGCATGACGCACCGAGGGTCATAGGCTCGAAAGACATCTACGCCGGGCGGATCGTGCGGGTGCGCATCGACACAATCGAAGAAGAGGGGAAGCGCCGCGACGTCGAGCTCGTCGTCCATCCCGGTTCGTTTGCTATTGCCGCCCTGCCGGCCGCCGACCGGATCGTACTCATCCGCCAATACCGCCATCCCGCCGGGCGCAGTTTATGGGAAATCCCCGCGGGCACCGCCGAGCCGGGCGAGCCGCCGGAGGACGGCGCGAAACGCGAGCTCCGTGAAGAGACCGGCTGCTTGGCTGACAACTGGGAACTGTTGTCGGCCCTCTATCCAACGCCGGGTTTTTGCACCGAATGCGTACGTATGTATGTCGCGCGCGGATTGCATACGGGGCCTCAGCAACTTCAGGAGGATGAACGCATCGAGGTGCGGCACGTATCGTTTCAAGACGCTTGGGGAATGCAAGCAAGCGGCGAGATCGTCGACATGAAAACGATGGTAGCGCTTCTTTGGTTGGATCCCAGGCGGAGTAAATAATTTTCGTCAAGAGTCGATAACCTAGCTACAAATCCTCCGCCGGATGCGCTTTAATAGAGGCGGCGGGTTCGCGTTATGGGAGGCTGGCGGTGAATACTCCACGGGACCTTAACGACGTCCTCAAATATCTTTTAAGCGATGGCAAGCAAGAACACATCGCGAATTCCGTATTGGCAGCCGACGATGAAGCGTATCTCAGCAAACTCGTCGCAGCCGTACGCGCCGGAAAGCGCGCAGTGCTCATCGTTGAAGACTCCGACGACAAACTCAAGTATATGTTCAGCAACGCCTCGCGCGCGGAGGCGGTGAGTATGCTCGGCAAGGTTATTGAGGCCACCGGACGCCGATTAGCTAACGGCGACGATTAAAAGAAACGAGGGCTTCCGCCCTCGTTTTTATTTCACCGCGTTCTTGGCCGTTTTCAGCAGCGACCCGAAGGCGGCCGCATCGGAGACCGCCAGCTCCGCTAGCGTTTTGCGGTTGAGCGTGATGCCCGACTTCTTCAAACCGTTCATGAAGACCGAGTAGCTCAAGCCTTCCTTGCGCGCGGCCGCGTTGATGCGGCTGATCCACAAAGATCGGAAGTCGCGCTTGCGCACGCGCCGGTCACGGTACGCGTAGGCTAGCGAGTGAAGCAGCGCTTCGTTCGCGACGCGGTAATTGCGCCGGCGGGCAGCGCGGAAGCCCTTGACGAGCTTCATGACTTTACGGCGGTGTTTGAGTCCGTGGACGCCGCGTTTTACTCGTGCCATGCCGAGCTCCTTACAGCAGGTAGGGGATCGTCGGCGCCAAGCGCTTCAGATCTCCGGGAAAGACCGGCTGATCTTTACGGAACTTGCGTTTGCGCTTGCGCGTACGCTTGCTCATGATGTGGCCGCAGCCGCTGAATTGATGACGGTGCGTCACCTTTCCGTTGGCGCTGACCTTTACGCGTTTGGCTGTACCGCGGTGGGTACGAATCTTAGGCACTTTTCTTCTCCTTGTCCTTGGCAGCCATGCTGGTGAACTTCGGCGGACCGGTAGGCACCGAGCGGGGCGCCAGGATCATGAACATATTTTTTCCTTCGAGTTTCGCGTCGCGTTCGATCGTGGCGATTGGAGTCATGTCTTCAGCCATCCGATCCAGCAGGCGCTTTCCGAAGGACGTGTAGGTTATCTCTCGTCCGCGAAACATGATCGTGACTTTGATCTTGCTGCCGTCGAGCAGCAGACGTTCGGCCATCCGGGCCTTGGTCTCGTAATCGTGCGTCTCGATCTTGGGCCGGAGCTTCACTTCTTTGAGCTCGAAGTTTTTTTGTTTCTTGCGGGCGTCTTTGTCTTTTTTTGACTGCTCGTACTTCAAACGTCCGTAGTCGGCGATCTTGCACACCGGCGGCGATGCCGTCGGTGACACCTCGATGAGGTCGAGCCCGGCGGCGCGAGCCCGCGCGAGTGCGTCCTCCGTGAAAAGGACTCCAAGTTGCGCTCCGTCGTCGTCGATCACGCGCACCTGGCGGATGCGGATTTGGTCGTTTATTCTGAGCGGTCGAGCTATGGCATTACTCCTGTTTGAAAATAAAAAAGGGCACCGCCAAATTGGTGACCCCCATCATGCGAAACCGGCCGGCGGCTCCTCGATGAAGACCGGATCGCCCGAGGGCATCCGGTGAGGGCTTGGGGCCCCACTTCGGCTTACGGAGCATACCATAAAAGGCCGGGGGAGCGTCAAGGCGCAGCCGCTAGCCGGCCGCCTGCTCCTCGGCCAGAACTCTCCCGGTCTTCGGATCGACCTTGCGCGTGAGCTTATCTTCGGTGCGTGCGACGATCACGCCGACCTCGTCGCGGATCGAGGTGTAATGCGGATTGGGCGCATTCGAGGGCCGCGGCTCGACCTGCCAGAGCACGTCGCCTTGCTCGCTCACGCCGAAGAGGTTCTGCGGATAGACTTGGTCGGGCGGGACGTTGAGCAGCGGTATTACTTAGGCGTGACACGCTACCGTCGCGATCCGGAAGACAACGAGCTGCTGCACCAGTGGTCGATGCATTCAGGCTCAAGCAGTCGTTTAAAGAGCTGCCTTAAGTGCGCTGTCCATCGCCGTCACCAAAAGATCGATCTCGGCATCTTCGATCACCAGGGGCGGGGCGATACGCAGCACATTTTCGTGCGTGTCTTTCGCGACGACGCCGCGCTCCATCAGCAGTTCGGCTAAGCGCCGCGCGGGCAGGGTGAGCTGGAGACCGATCAGTAATCCGCGTCCGCGCACCTCTGCGATTGCCGGTGATGCCAGTTCGCGCAATCCCCGCATCAGCCGCGCTCCCGCGTAGCGGGCGCGGGCGGGGAGATTCTCGCTTTCAATCACGTCGAGCGAAGCCAAACCGACGGCGCATGCCAAGGGATTTCCGCCGAACGTGCTGCCGTGATCGCCCGGGCCGAAGAGTTGCATGAGGTCGCGGCTTGCAAGCATCGCGGAAACCGGATAGTATCCCCCGCCAAGTGCTTTTCCGACGATCATGACATCGGGTTTGATTCCATCGTGATCGCATGCGAAGCGATCGCCCGTGCGGCCGAGCCCGGTCTGAATTTCGTCGGCCATGAACAGGACGCGATGTTCGCGGCACAGCCCCCAGGCGCGTTTCAAGAAATCGGGCGGAGGAACGATCACGCCGCCCTCGCCTTGGATCGGTTCGACCAGAATCGCGCACGTGCGTTCGTTGACCGCCGCCTCCAACGCGCCGAAGTCACCGTACGGAACGGCCACGAATCCGGGCGTGAAGGGTCCAAAATCGTGGCGGTATTGTTCGGTCGTGCTCGCGCTAATCGCAGCGGTGGTGCGTCCGTGAAAATTATTGGCGAAGACGATGATTTCGGCACTGTCTGGTGCGACGCGCTTGCGTTCGTATGCGTAACGCCGTGCCAGCTTGATGGCGGTCTCCACAGCCTCGACGCCGGTGTTCATCGGCAGCGCGGATTCGTATCCGCAGAACTCCGTCAGCCGTTTGAGAAAGGGTCCCAAGCGATCGTTGCGCATCGCGCGTGACGTCAGCGTAACTTTCTTGGCCTGCTCTTCGAAGGCGGCGCGAATGCGCGGGTGGCAATGTCCTTGGTTGACGGCCGAATATGCGCTTACGCAATCGAGATAACGTTTTCCGGCGCCGTCGTAGAGCCACACGCCTTCCGCCCGCTCCACGACGAGATCGAGCGGTTGGTAATTGTGGGCGCCGTAGCGTTCTTCGAGTTCGATGAAAGCCGCAGCGTTGCGATCTACGTCGTGCATTGTAGGAATGCGGTTCCGTCCGCTTTAAGAGCGTTCCCTCTTTCTTTCATGAATGATGCAGCGTATGCGGCCGCGCAAGAGGGAATCGCGCGTTTTCGTTCTCGCGACGGCGCCAAAATCGGCGAGCTGGGGCGTTCGCTCGTGTTCGATCACGGCCGCCGCACGCACCGCGCGATCGTGTTATTTCACGGGCTTAGCGCGAGTCCGCCGCAACTGATTGGGATCGCGAGCGCGCTTCACAAACGCGGTCACAACGTATTCGTACCGCGCCTTCCGCAGCATGGGCGGGAAGACCGAATGTCGCGCGCGCTCGGCGGCATGACGGCCGAACAGTTAAAAGCCTGCTTGCGCGACTCGCTCGAAGTCGCCCGCGGTTTGGGTGAAGAGGTCAGCGTTGCCGGTTTTTCCTTGGGCGGTTTGCTGGCCGCATGCGCGGGGCAAGTCGAGTCTCTGCACAAAGCCGTCGCGATCGTTCCCTTCCTGGGTTTCATTTGGATGCCGACGCGCTTGAGCGAATTTGCATCGCGAATGGCCCTCCATTTCCCGAACCGGTTCTTCTGGTGGGATCCGTGGCTGCGCGAGAAGCAACTGCCCGCGCACGGTTATCCGCGATACTCAACGCACGCTCTCGCGGAAGGCCTAAAACTTGCGAACGAATTGATGGATGCGGCGCGCGCCGGCGCGCCCGCCGCAACAGAACTGATCGTGGCGATAAACGTTCGGGAACCCGCCGTAAGCAACCGCGCGGCCGTCAAGCTCGCGGATCTTTGGAAGGCGCACGGCGCGAACGTGCGCGTCGAGCGGTTTCGCGATTTGCCGTTCGCGCACGACGTGATCGAACCCAAGCGCTACCCCGATATCGCGCTGCGCCTACAACCGCGCCTGGTGGACTTGATAGATGGCTGATTCCGCAAAGCGCTGTGCCTGGGCCGTCACCGAAGCTGCGGTCGCTTACCACGATCGCGAGTGGGGCGTTCCGGCGCACGACGATCGCGTTCACTTCGAGTTCTTGCTGCTCGAGGGCGCGCAGGCGGGTCTGAGCTGGAATACGATTTTGGCAAAGCGGGCATCGTACCGCAAACTCTTCGCGAACTTCGATCCCCGCCGCGTGGCTCGATTCAGTGAGGTGAATATTCAAAGTATTTTGAAAAATCCAGGCATCGTGCGCAACCGTTTGAAAGTGCGCGGAGCCGTGAAAAACGCAAAGGCGTTTTTGCGAGTGCAGAGTGAGTTCGGAAGCTTTGATACGTACGTGTGGTCCTTTGTGGGCGGGAAGCCGCTCTGCGCGAAACGCAGCGCGCGTTCGCGCCAGCCGTCTACTAGCAAGCAATCCGATGCACTCAGCGCAGACCTAAAAAAGCGTGGCTTCACGTTCGTCGGATCGACGATCTGTTATTCCTTCATGCAGGCTGTCGGCATGGTCAACGACCATGTCACGACATGCTTCAGGTATGCAAAATGCCGCTGACCGTTTCTTCCTCACCGGCACGATCGTATGCGGAAGCCAAAGCACGCGTCGAAAAATTCAAAGAACTCGATAGCGATCCGCGCATTCTGCCCGAAGCGTACACACAACTGTACGACTGCGGCGAGCGTACGCCGCTCGCCGTCGTGCTGCTGCATGGGCTAACGAATCATCCGGGACAGTTCGTACAACTCGCTCCGCTCGCGCGCGAGCTCGGTGCGAACGTCTTCGTTCCGCGGCTTCCGGAGCAAGGCGATCGCGATCGCATGACAACGCGCCTGGCGAACCTCACGGCGGAGATGCTGCTGTCGTCGGCCACCGAAGCCGTCGACATCGCGTGTGGTTTAGGCCAACGCGTTTGCGTGCTCGGTATTTCGACCAGCGCGTTACTGTGCGGATATTTCGTGCAGCACCGCGCCGACGTAGCACATGCTGTCGCCGTCAGCCCGGTCTTCGCGCTGCTGAAGCTTGGGTACCCCGTGAGCCGGCTCATCGGCGCCGCAATGCGCAAACTGCCCAACGCTTTTATGTGGTGGGATCCGCGCAACAAAGAAAACATCATGCCGCCGACCGGATACCCGCGATTTTCCACACACGCGCTCGGAGAGTGTTTGCTGATCGGCGACGACGTGTGGGACGCTTCGCGTGTCGCGCCGTTTGCAGGCGGCCGCGCGACGATTCTGACCAACGAGCGCGATCCGGCCGTTAATAATCACACCGCCGACCGCGTTGGGCTGGCGTGGCAGCGCTACCGCCGCGAGTTCACGCAGGCCTACCGTTTTTCCGACCTGCCGACGAACCACGACATCATCGATCCGCAAAATGCAAGCCCGCGGATCGATATCGTCTATCCGGTGCTCATGCGATTCATCCGCCAAACGATGGAGGTCCCGGGATGATGATCAAGTACCAACGCCAGATGATGCATAGAACGTTGATCTCCGCTTTCGCGCTGCTGCTTGCGGCGTGCGGTTCGCCGTCCGGCAGCACGTCCGGCGCCGCCGGAAGCCCAGGCTCGATCTCGATCTCCGGCTCGACCGCGCTGCTGCCGCTGGTGAAACAGGCGGCAGTCGATTATCAAACTGCGCATGCGAACGTGAAGATTAGCGTAGCCGGAGGCGGATCGCGCGTCGGCATTACGCAGGTTGCCCAGCGCGCGGTCGATATCGGAGACTCCGACATCCCGGCGCAGGGCGAGCCGAGTCTGGTCGATCATGCGGTCGCAATCGTGACGTTCGGCATCGTCGTCAATCCGCAGACGGGCGTAAAAAACCTGAGCACCGCGCAAATCCGCGGAATCTTCAGTGGGAAGTTCACAAATTGGAGTCAAGCGGGCGGGCGCAACGGCCCCATTACCGTGATCAACCGGCCCCGCAGCTCGGGCACGCGCGCCGTACTGGTCAGCAAGATCTTAGGCGGTCACGAACCTTCCGAAGGCGGTTTGACGCAAGACTCGTCGGGAACGGTCGCCGCGATGGTCGCGCAGACACCGGGCGCGATTTCGTATCTCGGCCTGGCGTATGTTAATCCCCAATCGCAGACAGTCGTATCCATTGACGGCATCGGGCCGTCACAAGACGGGCTCAAGAAATACCCGTATTGGTCTTACGAGCACATGTATACGAACGGACAGCCCAGTGCGCAGGTCGCCGGTTTTATCGGCTTTGTCACCCAAGACAGGGTGCTGCTGCGGCGCCTAAAATTTATTCCCATGGGAAACGGAAAAGACTAGAAGCTCACCGTAGCGCGATACATCTCTTTGTCCGCGATGGAGTAGTAGAGTTGCGTCGCGCCGTTTTCAACGACGGCGGATGCTGCGAACGCGATGTCGGTTGCGCCGGCTGCGTGCTGGACGGGCGGGACGATGAGCGGATCGCCGCCGCGCGCGCAAACGCGCGTGTAATTTTGGTCAAAGGTTATCCAACCGATGCGCCATTTGGCATCGCGCGTTGCGCCGTTATAAAACATCACGGGATCGCCGCCGGCCGTCGAAACGATCGGCCCCGTGCTTAGATGCCAGCAGTCCCAGTTGTCCGCGCGAGCTTCGAAGAGCGAATCGGTGATGGTCCAAGGACCGTCGACCGCAGGCCGCATTGCGACTCCTATTTTCGATTTTTCATCGGCCGCATATTCGAAGAACAACCGCCAGGTGCCGTCACGTGCTTGCACGAGGGTGGCTTCTTTTGGGTTCTTGCGCTCGGGCGTCCAAGGTAAAATTGTGCGGCTTTCGTCGAGCCGCAGCACATCGCTGCCCTCGGCCAACAGCAGCTGTCCGCGCTTTATGCGCTCGTCCCAGCCGGTGTAGTAGACATAATAGCGGCCGCCGACAATGCAGACCGTCGGATCTTCGCAGCCGTCATGGTCGTTGTCGGGACCCGGCGCAACCGCGGGTTTTTCGCAGAGCGTGAAGCGCAATCCGTCGCGCGATTCTCCGTACTGGATGCGCGCGATCTTTTTCGCCGGATCGTGCGATTCGGGAACGGCGCGGAGCATCATCCGGTAGAGCGGTCCCTCGCGCCAAACGAACGGACTGAGCAGGTACATATCGCGCAGCGGTTCCGGCCGTACGACACGCAGCGCCGCGATTTCGTCGGCGGCGAATGACATTACGGCAGAGCCGGTAGCGAAAGTGACGGCCTGGTGGCCAAATCCGGGTAGGTTTCATGGAAGTTTTCAGCCGCCGAGAGAACCAGCCGGATCGCGAAATCGAGCTGAGGATCTTTGCCGTCGCGGTAATCGTGCGGGGCGATGTCCACGTCGTAGTCGGGATCGGTTCCGTAATTTTCGACGCGCCAGCCGACGTCTTTGAACCAGAACGAAAACTCAGGCTGCGTGGTGATCGTGCCGTCCACCAGACGGTGATACGGATTGATGCCGACCACGCCGCCCCACGTGCGCTTTCCGACGAGCGGGCCCAGTTTGTAGAGTTTGAAGCAGTGACTGAAGATGTCGCCGTCCGATCCCGCAAACTGATTGGTGATCGCCACGAGGGGACCGGCGACAGATTCGGGCGGATACGGAAACGGTTTTTGGCTGTAGCGCGCGACATCGTAGCCGACGCGTTTGCGCGCGAGCTTTTCGAGCAGCAGCGGCGAAACGTGGCCGCCGCGGTTGTAGCGCACGTCCACAATCAGCCCGCTCCGATCGAACTCCGAGAGATATCCACGGTGAAATTCCGCAAATCCCCACGGCCCCATGTCGGGAATGTGCAGGTAGCCGATTTTTTCGCCGGTCGCTGCGTGCACATATTTCCGCTGCGCGTCTACCCATGCGCGGTAGCGTAAGCTCTGCTCGCTGGCCAGCGTTTTGACCGTGATGCGCCGCTCTTGCGATCCGGAACGGATTACAATGCTGACCTCGCGACCCGCGGCGTTGACCAGTGCGTTGTCCGGCCCGAACTCCCGGTCGAGTTTCTTCCCGCCGATGGCCGCGAGGACGTCGCCTTCGCGGACGTTTAGTCCGGGCTCGGCCAGCGGTGAGTCGCTTTGCGGATTCCACGAGTCGCCGCGCAAGATGTGCGCGATGCGCCAGCCTCCTGCGGCATCGTCGTAGACATAGTCGGCGCCCAAAAAGCCGCGGCGGTATTGGGGCGGTTCGCGCAGGTCGCCGCCGTATTCGTAGGCGTGCGATGTGCCGAGTTCGCCGTGCATCTCCCAAATGAGATCGGAGAGTTCGGCCCGCGTGCGCACGCGCGGAAGCACGGCTTCGTAACGGTCGCGTACGCGATCCCAGTCGATGTCAGCCATGTCTTCGAGCCAGTAGTGTTCGGTTTGCAGCCGCCACGCTTCGCGATACATCTGGCGCCATTCATCGCGCGGTTCGATTTCGACGCTGATGCGATCCAGATCGATCCAACCGCTCTTGCGCCCCGGTTCGGAAGGCGGTTTGGGGTCGTCGTGATCTTCGGGCAGTTCGGCAAGCGCGTCGATCGCGCGCACCTTCTCGTGCGAACGGTAGAGCAGCGTGTGGTGATCGGGCGCGAGCGCGATCTCGCAAACGTCAGTCGCGACGGTGGCCGCCCGCTGCGTTTCAAAATCGTAGGCCATCAGCGTTCCGGCGGCGTCCTCTTCGTCCCACGAACGCGACTGCGGCTTGATGCCGCGTACCTCGAACTTGGTGAACAGTACGCGGTTGCGGACCGCCACGATCTGATCGTACTCGCCTTCGTCTACGGGGAAGGCCAAAATCCGGCCTTGGATTCCGTCGAAGTCGATCTCGAGACGCGGCGGCCCCGAATCTTTCTTTTTCTCCGGTCCGTCGCGATCGTGATCGTGATCGCGGTGAACGGGTTTTGGTTTCGGCGTGAACGGGTTGGGCACGTCGGCCCGCAGCGTGATGACAAAAGGCCGCTGCGCCTGCGGGAAGCTCAAGTCGAACTGCAGCGCGTCGTAGACCGGATCGAAGTCGCGCGTGGAAATAAAATACAGATATCGTCCTTCGGGGTCCCATGCCGGACTTTGATCGGCCCGCAGCTGTGGCGTGACGTCTTTGATCTCGCCCGATTTGATTTTGACGACGCGAATAACCGAAACCGCCTGATCGAGCGGCGACCACGCGTAGGCGAGGTAGCGGCCGTCGGGCGAAAACGCGAGACCGCTGACCCGGTTTCCCACGCTCTTGTCGAGCACGCGCGGCGCACCGTCGCGCACGTCGACCGCAATCAGTTCGTAACGGTGGTTGGCAAACGCGACCAGGTCCTTGGCGGGCGAAGCGACGAGCTCGGTGACGCGTCCGATGTCGCTGGTCGTGACCAAAACCGGTTCTTTCGATCCGTCGACCTCATGTACGGCAATTTGCTCGAAGCCGTTGACGTCGGTGGTTGTCGCGAAGCGGGTTCCGTCGTTCAGCCACGCGATGCAGCGGTAACGGACTGTGCTGCCGGCGCCGTGTGCGACCGGCGCTTCTTCCCAGAACGGCATCGTAAACGGCTGTCCGCGCGCGATAACCGCCAGTTCGGTGCCGTCGGGGGACGGGGCGAACTCGTCGAGCGTCTGCGTTCCCGGTAAGAATTTGCGTACGGTTTGCGATGCCGCCGACGGCATCGTGACATCGACTTCGCGCGTTTCGCCCGTTGTTACGTCGTAGCAGAAGAGCGCTCCGCCCGCGGTGTAGACGATGCGCGCTCCGTCAGTCGATGGAAAGCGCGCGTAGTATTCGCCGTGATGCGTATGCCGCTGCACATCGTTACCGTTCAGCGCGCAAGAATAGATGTTGCCTAAGCCTTCATGATCGGCGGCGAAATAGATCCGGTCACCGATCCACATCGGCCAAACGGGATTGCCGTCGGGCAAAGCGAGATGTTCGAATTCCCCTTCGCCGGCCGCGTCGATCCAAATTTCGCCCGAGGTTCCGCCGTGGTAGCGTTTCCAGCGTGCCGGATCGTCGGCATTGCGTCCGATCACCATCCGCGTTCCCGGCCCGGGAGAGATCGCGCGCATGTGTCCCAGGCCGAGCGCTCGCGGTGTTCCGCCGGACGCTGACACCGCGAAACCACGCGTATCGCGTTCGTACCACGCATTCGGATTCGAGACGAAGAGAATCTCGAAACCGTCAGGCGTCCATCCGCTGACGGTCGTCAGCGTTGCGCCTAGAAATGTGAGCCGTCGCGGTTTTCCGCCCACGGCCGGGACGACATAGACTTCGGCGTTGCCTTCGTCGGTCGCGACAAATGCGATCTTCGTACCGTCGGGTGAGAAGCGTGGCGTGCTGCATAGGCCGGGCGTGGCGGTGAGTCGGACGGCGGAGCCGCCGTCCAGCGGAGCGATCCAGAGATCGTCCTCGCAAACGAACGCGATGCGATCGCCCGAGACGGTCGCGTACCTGCAGTAGCCAAGGTCCATGAGGGCGATATGGTTAGCGTCCGGGAAGGCCGGTCCCGCTTGCCCGGGTCATTTACTTTGTGGTACAAAGTAAATATGGCAATGCAGGCGCCGGTTCAAGCCGCTCTCCCCGTCCACGTAGCCGTCATCATGGACGGCAACCGGCGGTGGGCCGCCGCTCGCGGACTGCCGGCCGCCGAAGGCTACCGTCGCGGGGTCGGCGCGTTGCGCGCTACAGTTCGCGCCGCGCTTGCCGCGGGCGTGAGAGTCCTGACCGTTTACGGCTTCTCAACGGAGAATTGGGCGCGCGATCCGTCCGAAGTGCGCTTGCTCATGCAGCTCTGCGCGATCTTCGCCCGGACCGCACTCGCCTCGCTTCGCCGGCAAGGGGTTGCCGTAGGGGTCGTCGGGGACATCGCGGATTTTCCGCGTTCGCCGCGCGTTGCGATCGAGCGCCTCGTGTGCGCGACGGAGCACAACCGGCGGCTGACGCTGAACCTCGCGCTGAACTATAGCGGACGCGCCGAGATTGTCCGCGCAGTGCGCGCCATTGCAGATGATATTGAATCGGGGAGTTTGCGCGCGCGCGACGTTGACGAAACTGCTTTGCGCCGGCGCTTGTACGCTCCGCACCAGCCCGATCCCGATTTGCTGATCCGTACGGGCGGAGACTTTCGCGTTTCCAATTTTCTCCTATTCCAACTTGCGTACACGGAGCTGCTGACGCTGCCCGTGATGTGGCCGGATTTTAGCGAGGACGACTTTGCGCGCGCTTTGACGCTGTACGGGGAGCGCTGCCGGCGCTTCGGATCATGATCATCGCGGGCGCTCCGGGCAAGATCGTGCGGCCGTCCGCTTCGAGCAGCAGGTGATTCAGTGCTGCATAGATCAGCGTCGTGTTGTAGATCTGAACCCCGGGCGCATTCACGATAGGGGGCGTTCCGCTGAGCTCCTCAAATGGGATGACCGGAGTCCCGGTGCTCGTCAGCGGTGCCGCAGAAAATCCGGCCAGCGTGCGAAACAGCAGCTCGGCATAGAGCGCGTTGGCCCACCCGAATTCGGCGCGCGTAAACGCCCAGTATGCGTTCCCGTTAAAGCTTTCGTGGGTGAGACCGTCCCTGCTGTCGGTTTCGGCTAGCGTCGTTACGCTCGCCGCGATCTCTTGCGACGAAGTCGCGGTCAACGCACGTCCGATGATGCCGAGCGGCCACACGTATCCGGCCGGCGTGTGCTCGCTGCCCAATCCGGAGGCGTATATGCCTTTGTAGTACCACGGGTTGCTTGACGAAAGCGCGAACGCTCGCGTGTTCAAATAGACGGGATCCAAAGACGACGACCATCCGATGTACGGCATCGCCGTAAGGTTCGGAATGTTGGCATCGTCGGCAAAGAGCTGCGCACCGTTTCCGTCGGTTTCATACGCATAGACCCAGCCGCCCAGCTCGGGGCGCCAGGCTCGTCCATAGAGTTGAATGCCGTCTTCGATCTGCGCGGACATCGCGTTGGCTTCGTTTGCGAGATTGCGGTCGCCGTACCCGTCGACCGCGAGCGTTGCGATGACGCGCAGAGCGATCGCCGCGATGGCCTCTTGCGGTATATTGAAATGATAGCGGACCGCGTCGTCGGATGGGCGGTACGCGGTCCAAACCATGCCCGTTCCCGGATTAAACGGCTCGGTTTGCAGTTCGGTGTGATAGCGGCTGCAGTTCGCGTGCAGCTGTTCGCAGCGCCACGTGTCGACGCTCGCGCGCAGTTCCCGGTGGAATGCATGGCTGAAGAGTGCGCGCGTACCCGTTTGCTGCCGGACAACCCACGCCAGCAGCACCGGCCATGCCGGCGAATCCGCTTCCCACTTGCGTTCCCATATGTGATAGTCGGCGGTGAACGCGTTGGCGTATGGATCGACGGCCACGTTGCGCGCGTTGCGTTCGATGACGCCCAGCAGCCGCACGGCCAGAATCGGATATCCCGGAGCGAAACGCACGTAGGGAATCGTCTGGGCGGACGAATCGCGCAGCCACATCGCGGGAATGTCGCCGGTCTGCACGTACGTCGTGCCGTCGCGTTCGCTGAAAAAATCCGAAAAAAGCGTGTGGAAAAGTGAGGCCGGTTCGATTGCGCGGGCGCGGTGGCCGGTTAGCGGAACGATCAGGGTTTGCGCGTGCGCGGGCACTCCGCAGAAGGCAAGGACAACCGTCAGGGCGGCGGCAATCCTTCGAATGTGGGCAATCCAAGCGATCACTCCGACCTCTTGCGGCAATTCCGCGCCCGTTCCCCACGCGCGCTGGCGCGAGCGATCAGCCGCGCGGAATCCGGACGGGGAGCCGAGCTGGTGCGTCATCTTTTTTCGCAAACGGGGCGCGCGCTCACCATCGGTCTAACGGGGCCGCCGGGCGTCGGCAAATCCACCATCGGGAACGCGCTCGTTCGCAAAGTGCGTTCGCTGGGCAAGAGCGTCGGCGTCGTGTCGGTGGATCCGAGTTCTCCGTTTTCGCATGGCGCGTTATTAGGCGATCGCATTCGATTGACCGAACACTTTACGGACGGCGACGTTTTTATCCGGTCGATGGCCAGCCGCGGTCACCTGGGCGGCCTTTCCGGAGCGACCGCTGACGCCGTGCTGCTGATGGACGCGTTCGGCTTTGACGTCGTCATCATCGAGACCGTGGGCGTGGGACAATCCGAGATCGAAATCGCGGAGCTCGCGCAAACCACGATCGTCGCGCTGCAGCCCGGCAGCGGCGACAGCATTCAAGTGCTCAAGGCCGGCATATTGGAGATCGCCGACATCTTTGTGGTCAACAAGAAAGACCACCCGATGGCAAATCAACTCAAGCACGAGATTCGTTCGATGATGGGAATGCTCGACTTCAGCGGATGGGTGCCCGAGCTGATCATGACGCAGGCTACCAGCGGCGAAGGCATCGACGAACTCTGGGCGGGCGTCGAGCGGCACGTTGCGTATCTGCGCGATTCAGGCGAGCTCGACGAAAAACGCCGGGAAGCGTTCGCCCACCAGGTTCGCCAACTGGCTCTGGGGCAGCTCGAACGCAAACTGGACCGCCAGCTGGGGAGCGAACTGGCGGCCGGAGTCGATCCGTATGCGGCCGCCGAACGTGTCCTGGGTGCTTTTGGCATTTCATCTGAAGTCTCCGACGAGCCGGCCCGCGCGCCGCACGTGCGCGCCTCGGTCAAGGGCCTGACGTGATCGCGCTGCTTGGGTCGGTCGTCCTCGCCGCCGCGACGGCGGCGCCGCCGCCCACGATTATTCGCGAGCGGGTTAGCCCGGTGTGTAGCACGTTGCACCAGCTGGTGATTCCACTCGCGCAAATGAACATCAAAGACAAGCCCGTCATTGACGCCATTCGTGGAGCGCGAATTCAGCTCGATAAGTATCGCGGCACGGTTCTGGGCGACGGCCTCTTCCTTTACAACTCCCGGATCGACATGCTCTACATGAAAGTACTCGCGAATATCACCGAGATGGATCAGTATCTCATTAAGTCATATCACGCGTATCCGCAAGGAACCAACGGCAAGGTCGACGCGTTGCGGCAGCGCGTGCAGAATGTCATGGATCTGGAACGGCTGATGGTCAATGTAAACGTTGCGGCTTACGCGGCTGCGGTTGACAACGACGGAATGACGGGCATCGAGAGTAGTCTGAACCAAATGGTCGGAGCACGTTTCGATCAATCCGGTCGACCGATTCCACCGCCGGGGGAGTCCGTGCCGGTTCCACCGGTTCCCAGCATTCCCGATGTCGATCCATCGATGCCCGCTTCTATTGCGGAGAACGATCCAAGGCTCGCGAGCTCGGCTCCGCCCGCCTTTGCGATGCGCTCCCTAAAGTGGACGCACTTGGATGAGATGCAATCGCTGATGCATCGCGCAGGGCCGGCGCTCGAAGCGCAAGCGCTGATCGCCGCGCACGATTGCGATGGAGTCTGACATGATCGCATTCGTACTCGCGCTCGCGGTGGCCGCCACTCCATCGCCGAAGCCGTATCCGGTATTCCAGCCGCCGCCGACGATCATTCAAGAACATGTGAGCCCGGTATGCAGCACCCTGCATAAGGTCGTGCTTCCGCTGGCACGCATGCAGAGCCAGTACCGCGCGTCGACGACGGCGATCAAACAAGACGAACTGCAGCTGGCAAAATACTCGAAAACAAAACTGCAGGACGGCGTGCAGCTCTACGCTTCAAAAATCGATCAGGAAAGCACGAACTTGATCGGCGCGATCCATCAGATCGAAGAGCTCTTACAGGAGTCTTACGCGATCTATCCGGTCGGCAAAGTTGCCAAAGTGGACGCAATGCGGCAACGCGTGCAGAATATCGTCGATCTGCAACGCGCTACGGCGGACCGTTACGCCGAGATCTACGGCACGATCGTCGATAACTACGGAACCGACGTATTGCAGACGGTCAGCAACGCTTTCGGCTCGGGCCCCGGAGGGGGCGCCGGCGGCAGCGCCGCCGCGCCGGGTCTGGACACGATGCCCAACGCCGCTACGCCCGCTCCCGCGCCGCAGTTCAATACGCCGCCGCCCAGCCTGCCCGCCGATTACGATCCGCGCCTCGCGAGCAAGCCGCCGACCGTCATCAGTGCGCGCGCCTTGAAGTTCGACCGGCTGTCCCAGCTGAATGCGGCCCTGATCAGCCAAGGCCGAAGCCTCATCCAGCAGGCGTTGCTAGCCGCCCGGGATTGCGACGGCACTTAGGGATGGCGAAAATGATCGAACGCCCGGATCGTCCGGGCGCGCAGCCGGAGAACGACTTGGGCGCGCAGGAAAAAATTTGGGAGAACGCTTCCGCCAAGGGCAAGCGACGGAAAGACGTCGGCTCGGGTGCAGTCGATCGCACCATCTCCGACCTTCCTTTAAAGACGATTTACGGTCCCCAAGACGTGGAGCTCGATCTCGCGCGCGATCTGAGCTGGCCTTCGGTCTATCCGTACACGCGCGGCATTCATCCCAATATGTACCGAGATCGCTTGTGGACGATGCGCCAGTTCGCCGGGTTCGGCAATGCCAAGCAAACGAACGAGCGTTACCATTTCTTACTCTCGCACGGCCAGCATGGACTGTCGGTCGCTTTCGATATGCCCACGCTGATGGGATTCGATTCCGATGCGCCGCAAGCGCGCGGCGAAGTCGGCAAATGCGGAGTCGCCATCGACTCGCTGGCCGATATGGATACGCTCTTCGACGGCATCGACATGGGCGACATCACGACGTCGATGACGATCAACGGCCCGGCGTGCATCGCGCTCGCGCTCTATGTGGCCGCGGCCGAGAAGAAGGGCACCCCGCGTGCTAAACTCGGCGGCACGGTTCAAGCCGATATTCTCAAGGAATACATCGCGCAGAAAGAATGGATCTTCCCGCCGCGTCCGCACATGCGGCTGATCGTCGACATGATCCGTTTCTGTCGCGATGAAATGCCGCGCTGGAATACGATCTCCATCAGCGGCTATCACATTCGCGAAGCGGGCTCGACCGCGGCGCAGGAGCTGGCGTTTACGCTCGCTGACGGGTTTGCTTACGTCGAAGCCTGCGTCGCCTCCGGTATGGACGTCGACTCGTTTGCGCCGCGCCTTTCGTTTTTCTTCAACTCGCACATCGATTTCTTCGAAGAGATCTGCAAGTTTCGGGCGGCTCGCCGCATTTGGGCGCGGCACATGCGCGAGCGTTACGGCGCGAAGGATCCGCGTTCGCTGCAAATGCGTTTCCATACGCAGACCGCCGGCTGCAGTGCCACAGCGCAGCAGCCCGAAAACAATATCGTTCGCGTGGCCTATGAAGCGCTGGCGGCCGTGCTCGGCGGCACCCAGTCGCTGCATACCAACTCGATGGACGAAGTGCTCGCGCTGCCTTCGGAAAAAGCCGCCGAGATCGCGCTGCGCACGCAGCAAGTCCTGGCCTACGAAACCAACGTGACGAACGTGGTGGATCCGTTGGGCGGCTCGTACTTCATCGAGGCGCTCACGAACGAACTCGAGCGCCAGGCCGAAGAGTACTTCAAACGCATCGAGGAATACGGCGGCGTGATCGAAGCGATCGAGGCCGGCTTCTTCCAGCGCGAGATCGCCGACGCGAGCTACCGCTATCAGCGGTCGCTCGAAACGAAAGACCGGATTCTGGTCGGTGTGAACGCGTTCGAGAAACCCGAAGAGCGGCAAGACATAGAATTGCTTCGCATCGGTGTGGAGATGGAGCGCGAACAGGCGCGTTCGGTTGCGGATGTTCGCCGCAATCGCGATCAGGCAGCGGCGCAAACCGCGCTCGAGCGCCTGAAAAAAGCCTGCGCCGATCCGAATGACAACGTGATGCCGCATCTGATCGATTGCGTGAAAGCCTATCTGACCGAAGGCGAGATCGTTGAAGCGATGGCCGGCGTCTACGGACGCTACACTGAGAAGGTCGCATTTTGATGGCAACACTGACGCGAGAACAGCGCGACGCCGAAACCGCGACGCTGAAAGAGGTCATGCGCAAGCTGGAAGAAGCGCTGCGCCTCAGCCTCGAGCTCGAACGCCAGGAAACTGCAAAGCATGGCTAGGCCGCTGCGCATCGTCATCGCGAAAGCCGGGCTCGACGGGCACGATCGCGGGGCGAAAGTGATCGCACGCGCTTTGCGCGACGCGGGCATGGAAGTCATTTACACCGGCCTCTTCCAAGCGCCCGAACAGATCGTGCAGACGGCGATCCAAGAAGACGCCGACGGCATCGGTCTTTCGATCCTGAGCGGCGCGCACATGACGCTCTTTCCATTGATCGTCGAACAGCTCAAAGCGCAGAAGGCCCAGGACATCGTTTTTTTCGGCGGCGGCACCATTCCGCCCGAAGATGCCGAAGAACTCAAGCGCATCGGCGTGCGCGAAATATTCACGCCCGGGGCTCCGCTCGCGAACATCATCAATTTCGTTCAGCGTGAATGCGGCAACCGCCGCGAACTCGTCGGCTGAGTGACCGTTAGGACGCGTATCGCGCCGTCGCCGACCGGCGACCCGCATGTCGGTACCGCTTACGTCGCGCTGATAAATTACTGCTTCGCCAAGAAAAACGGCGGCAAGTTCGTGCTGCGCATCGAGGATACCGATCGCGCGCGCAGCACGCGCGAATCGGAGCAGGCGATTCTGGATTCGCTGCACTGGCTGGGCTTGAGCTGGGACGAGGGGCCGGACACCGGCGGTCCGCACGGACCGTACCGTCAGAGCGAGCGTTCGGAGATCTATCGCGAGCACGTGCAAAAGCTTTTGGACGGCGGAAACGCGTTCAAGTGCTTCTGCACGCCCGAGCGTCTGGAAGAGATGCGCGCCGCGCAGCGCGCGTCGAAGCTGCCGTCGCGTTACGACGGACTCTGCACGAGCTTGAGCGCGGAAGAGGTCGCGAAAAAAGAAGCGGCCGGTATTCCCTACGTCGTGCGGCTCAGCGTGCCGACGGAAGGCGCCTGCATCGTCAACGACCTGCGCCGCGGACCGATCGAGATCGATTGGGGCAGCGTCGATATGCAAGTTCTGATGAAATCCGACGGTATGCCGACCTACCATCTCGCTAACGTCGTCGACGATCATTTGATGGAAATCACGCACGTCTTTCGCGGCGAAGAGTGGCTCTCGTCGGCGCCCAAGCATTTGCTGCTCTATCAGTATTTTGGATGGGAGCCGCCGCAGCTGCTGCATCTGCCGCTCTTGCGCAATCCGGACAAGAGCAAGCTCAGCAAACGCAAGAATCCGACGAGCATTTTGTATTACAAAGCGATGGGCTATCTGTCCGATGCGCTGCTGAACTTCTTGGGTTTGCTTTGCGTCATGCCGCCCGAGGGCGAAGAGATTATGGACCTTCCGATGATGACCGATCGCTTTGCGGTGGAACACATCTCTCTGGGCGGTCCGGTCTTCGACGTCACCAAGCTCGATTGGCTCAACGGGCGCTACTTGCGCGAGCGCAACGACCTCGACGCGTTCATGAATAAAGCGCACGCCTGGGGATTCGGCCAGGAGAAGCTGCGCCGCATAGCGGCGCTCGCGCAGCCGCGCATCGAACGTCTGAGCGATCTTGGGCCGCTGCTCGGATTCTTTTTTGCGGGCCGGGTGACCGTGACCGCGGAGCAGTTGCGCTCGCCAAAACTCGATGACGTTTCTTTGCGCAAAGCGCTGCAGCTGGCGAGCTGGGGTTTTGATGCGCTGACGAGCTGGCAGATCGCGGATATCGAGGGAGTGCTAAAAGACATAGCTGCACGGCTGGACGTGAAACTTCGCGACGTAACGCGTCCCTTCTACGTCGCGATGACGGGAAGCCCGACGTCGGTGCCGCTGTACGATTCGATCGCCATTCTCGGCCGCGACATCGTGCGCGAACGCCTGCGCGTCGCGCTCGAAGTTTTGGGGGGCGTCTCTTCGTCCGAACTCAAAGAATGGGCGAAATGAGCGTACGCGCGATCGTGTTGGCCGCGGGCAAGGGCACGCGTATGAAGAGCGATACGGCAAAGGTCTTGCACGATGTGTGCGGCCGGCCGATGCTGTGGTACGTCCTGCAAGCGCTGCGTGCTGCCGGCGTCGCGGATATGTACGTCGTGACGAACCCCGAGCTGCAGGCCCGTATTGGTGAATTCGGCGCAACGGGCGTGCTGCAAGAGGAACAGCTCGGTACGGGGCACGCCGTGCGTACCGCGCTGGGGGCGATGAAGCCGGACGGATCGGGCCGCGTGCTGATCGCTTGCGGCGACATGCCGCTGGTTACCGCCGAAGTTTTTAGCGCAGTGCTAGCCGCGGCCGGCCGCGGCGGCACCATGGCTCTCGTTACCGCGCGCGTGCCGCTGCCCTCGAACTTCGGCCGGATCGTTCGCCGCGGCGGGAGCGTGCAACGGATCGTCGAGACGCGCGACGCGAGCGCGGCCGAATTGGAGATTGACGAAGTCAATGCCGGTATCTACGCGTTTGACGAAGCGACCTTGCGCGATGCGGTCGTCCGCCTCAACAATGAGAACGCGCAAAAAGAGTTTTATCTCACGGACACCGTCGCTGATTTGGTACGCTCGGGCAAGTCCGTTACGCCGGTCATTACATCCGATCCCATCCACATTCTCGGAATCAACGACCGCGTGGAGCTCGCGCTAGCGAGAACGGAGATGAACGCGCGTCTGTGCAGAGAGCACATGCGTGACGGCGTCACCATCATCGATCCGCGCAGCACGTCGCTGGAACCGGAGCTGAAGATCGGGCGCGACACCGTGATCTATCCGGACTCTTCGATCGGCCGCTTGTCCGAGATCGGCGAGCGCTGCGCGATCGGTCCGAACTCCCGTCTGTCAAACGCCCGGTTGGGCGACGATGTAACCGTGCGCGAAAGCTCCGTCTTCGATTCCAGCGCCGGAGATCGTACGAGCATCGGTCCCTACGCACATATCCGCAACGATTCGCGGCTTTCGCAGGATGTTCGCATCGGAAACTTTGTCGAGGTCAAGAACTCGCGCCTCGCGCGCGGCGTGAAGGCGAGCCATCTTACCTATCTGGGCGACGCGGAGATAGGCGAGGAGACCAACATCGGCGCCGGTACGATCACGTGCAACTACGACGGTAAGCGCAAAAACAAGACGGTCATCGGGCGCGACGTCATGATCGGATCGAACACGTCGCTCATCGCCCCGATCACGATCGGCGACGGCGCCCTGACCGGCGCGGGTTCGGTGGTGACCAAAGACGTTCCGGCGGGGCAACGCGTCGCCGGTAACCCGGCAAAACCCCTGCCGAGCAAATAAAAACAGCTTCCCGCCGCAAGCGGCGGAGCCAAACTCGTTGGCGGTGTGTGCACGGCGAGCGCTTCGACGCGGGCACTTGCCCATCATATGAAGGTGCCGTCGCTGCACGGGCGCTGCCGCGAGGCCGCCCGGTCCGAGCGGGCGCTGCTCGAAGCGGTGATCGCGCTTACTGCAGCTTCGCGTCATTCGGCCGGAACGGTACTGCAGACGCTCGGAGCCGCGCTCGCGGTATTGGATCCGGGGATCGATGCGGTTCTCGTTTTCCGCCCGGACGGCGAAGATCTGGCATGCGTGTTTGCGGCCGGCGGACGCGCCGAATACTTCTGTGATCTGCGCTTGCGGATGGACGGGAACTCGCTGCCCGCGCGCGCCGCCGCCGCGGGCCATCATGTGATCCTGGAGCCCGGCTGCAAACCGGTCATTCCCACCGATCGCGCCGCGCTTGCCGTCCCCATGTATGTGGGGAACGCACTGTGCGCCGTGACGTACGCGGCCTCACGAGCCTCGATCACCGCACGCGACGCGCTGGTCCGCGCTGCCGCGCACGCCGCGGTGCCGTATGCGGTCGCGCGCGACCGCGAAGCCGATCGCGCGAGCGCAACCTACGATGCGTTGACGGGGCTCTACACCGCGCGCGCGTTTCGCAACATATTGCAGGAAGAGCTGCGCGCCGCTGCGATCGGGCGCAGCGTCACGCTCGCCCTGTGGTTCATCGATACCGACGGTTTCAAAGGCGTGAACGATGCGCGCGGGCACGCCGCCGGCGACAGAGTGCTGCAGCGCTTGGGAAGCATTTTACGCGAGCATCTGCGCCCCGCGGTAGATTTGGGCGCGCGTAACGGCGGCGACGAATTCTGCGCCGTTCTGCGCGACGAACACAAGAGTGGCGCGGTCGCTCGCGCGCAAACGTTTTGCGATGCCGTGCGCACCTGCGATTTCGGTGTCGGCCTTCCTGTGACGGCCAGCATAGGCGTAGCCGCATTTCCGTACGACGCTGCGGCGGCGAGCGAACTTTTCGAAGCTGCCGACGCCGCCATGTATCACAGCAAACGCTCAGGAAGGGACCGCGTAGCGTTTCCGGACGGGCGCGGCAGCTTCACGGTGCATTGCTGAAAAGCAAAGGGCGCCGCGAGCGCGAACCCCTTTGGCATGCCGTGCAGACTCGTTTGGATTACGCCCGACGCCGAGCGTTTGATGGGGTATTGCGCGCGCGTGAGCAATCCCGCCAATCAGGACAACCCCGATATAGCCGGCCTGCTGCGGTATTGCATCAAAAACGGCCACTGGTCGGTCTTCGAAATGGCCGATCTCTGCATGGAGATTCAGACCACGCGCGGTATCAGCGCGCAGATCATCCGCCACCGCTCGATGCATTTTCAAGAGTTTAGTCTTCGATATGCCGAGCTGCAAAAAATCGAACGCGTGAATCCGCGACGACAAGATCCGAAGAACCGTCAATCGTCGCACGAGGATCTGCCGCCCGAAACACTCGACTGGTTCGAACGGGCGCAGGACGAGCATTTCGAAGAAGCCTACCGTTTATACGAAGAAGCGCTCGCTAAAGGCATCGCTAAGGAGTCGGCGCGCTTTTTATTGCCGCTGGCCTCGGCGACGACCATTTATATGAAGGGCACCGTTCGGGACTGGATCCACTACATCAATTTGCGCACCGATCCGTCCACGCAATTGGAGCATCGCGAGATAGCCGAGGAATGCCGGCGGATCTTCGTCGATCAGCTTCCGGTTGTCGCACAAGCACTGGGCTGGGAGCGCACGCCCGCACCCGCGCACTCATGATTGAACTCGCGCTCGCGCTCGTCGGCGGCCGGCCCAACGCGCTGGACCGCGCGGTCAACGCGATCCCGGCGCACGCGCTCTTGACGCAGTCCCCACTTTCGCTCGTCGACCCGGCGCGTGCCGCCGCCGCGCAGCATTTCGAACAATTTACTATTCCGGTATGGTTCGTAACCATCGCCTTACAGATCGCCGTATTGGCGTGGTTTTGGAGCTCGGGACGATCCGCGCGGCTGCGCGATCGGTTGCGCGCGCGGGTCGGATCCGAATTCTGGGTGCGATTTTGTTTCGGCGCGCTGCTTGCGATGATCGACCGTGCGGCGGCGTTCATTCCGATGTTTTTCCAGTACCGGATGTCATGGATCATGGGCTTGAGCGACGTGCTTACACGCTACTGGTTCGGCAGCTGGCTCCTGACGACGATCATCGCCATGGTTGCGGCGGGATTGATAGCCGCTATCGTACTCGGACTGGTCGATCGTACGCACCAGTGGTACGCGTACACCACCGCCGGAATTATCGGTCTGACGCTCTTGACGACATATATTCAGCCGTTTGCGCTCGCGCCGGTGTTCTCGACCTACCGCGACTTGCCGGCCGGCGCCGTGCAGTCCGATCTGCCGGCGCTTCGCGCGCACGCCGGGAACACGACGGTGCCGGTGGTCGAAGAGATCGTTTCGCGGCGAACGCACGCCGGATCTTCGTATGTCTTGGGCTGGGGCCGCTCGCAGCGCGTCGTCATATCCGACACGGCGTTGGCGGGCGCAAGCGAACCCGAGCTGCGCTTTACGATCGCCCGATCGTTCGGGTGGGTTGCGGCTGATAGCGCGCTTCATTTGGCATTGATCCTGGGAGCCATGCTGGTCCTGGGCTCCGCCCTTGCGATCTTCCTTGCCGATAGAATCGGATTCAGGCGCGACGACGATCCCGTTTCGCGCCTCGCGCTGGTCGGCGCGCTGCTTGGCCTGGTATATCTCGTAGCCCTGCCGTTTTTTAACGGCTACGAACGGAACCTCGATATGGCGGCCGACCAATACGCTCTCACCGTAACCGGCGATCGCGTTAGCGCGATCCGCGGCGCCGTGCGCGGCGCCGATCAAGCACTTCAGCCGGTGTGTCCGCAACTCTTGGGATACTGGTACTTCGCGATACGCCCGCCGGCGGGGGAACGCATTCCAAATCTTCAGGGGCGCGCTCCGGCCTGCCGCTAGTCCGGCGTTTCGGGTAACTCCCACGTGTTGGCGTATTGCATCGCGGCTTCGATGCCGCGATCGAACCAACAAGCCACCCCATCGGTCGCCGCCGATACGATGCCCGGCAGTGCTGCAGCTTCTTCTGAGTTGAACGGCGCGAGTACGTGATCGATACTGTCGTAATCAGGGCGTCCCACCCCGATGCGCAGCCGCACGAATTGCTCGCCCATCGTCGCGATGATCGAACGCATACCGTTGTGGCCTCCGTGCCCGCCGAACGCGCGTAGACGCAGTTTGCCAAACGGGATGTCCATGTCGTCGTAGACGACCAGCAAACCCTCGGACAGCACTTTGTACCACGACGCGATCAGCCTCACCGGCACGCCGCTGTTGTTCATGAACGTTTGCGGTTCGACCAGTACCAATCCGCGCGCGGAATCGTAGGCTTGCCGCGCGCCGTCTTTGACTTTCCAGCGATCGATGCCGAGCCGCCGCGCGAATTCGTCGACGACCATGAATCCGACGTTGTGGCGGGTCTGCGCGTACTCTTTGCCGGGATTGCCCAGTCCGGCGACGAGTTTTACTCCGAAGCTCCTTCGGCCGGCGTTTCTTCGGCGGGTTTGCCGACGATCTCGGGCTCGGCTTGTTCGGTAACTGCGACTGCGGCTTCTTCGAGCAGCTTCTCGGTCTTCGAGGGTTCGACCGCGATAACGGTCGCGTCGCCCGGCGTGATCATCTTGAAGCCTTCGGGGAGCTGAATTTCGCCCGCGGTCACGTGCTGATGGATGCCGAGTTCGTTGACGTCGATCTCGATACGGTCGGGGAGCTTGTTGGCCGGGCCCTCGACTTCGAGTTCGTGGAGCACGACGTCCATGACGCCGCCGAAGCTGCGGACGCCTTCAGGCGTTCCCACGGTAACGACGGGAAGTTTGGCTTGCACTGTTTCGTCGGCGGAGACGCGCTGAAGGTCGACGTGCACGATGCGGCGCGAAACCGGATCGACTTGGACCTCACGCATCAGCGCGGTGTCCACGCGCTTGCCGTCCATGGTGAGCGTGATCAGCGACGTGCGCGCGCCGTGATGCAGAATGTCGTCGAGCGCTCGACGCGCGAAGGCGATCGCCTGCGGATTGGAGCCGTGGCCGTAAAGAATGCCGGGAATTTTCCCGTCCTTGCGGAGCGCCCGCGCCTTGGTCGTGCCGGCGCCGTCGCGCCGCTCGATGGTGAGATTCAATTGTTGTGCCATTATGTGACTGCTACAGGCTCCGGCGGGCGTAGTTCATTCATTTTTTTTTCTCCGTCTTCGGTAAAGAGTTCCGAGACGGAACGATTGGTGGTAATGCGGTTGATCGCGTCGGCGAAGGTCTGCGCGATCGAAAGCTGCGAGAACTTCGGGTGCTCGAGCGCGTCCGAGAACGGGATCGTGTCGGTCACGATCACTTTTTCGATGGGAGAAGCTTCCAGCACCGCGATCGCATCACCCGCGAAGATTCCGTGCGTGGCGACAGTATAGACTTTAGTCGCACCACGCGACAAGATCGCCTCGGCGGCTTTGGCCAGCGTTCCGCCGGTCGAGATCATGTCGTCCACAACAACGGCGATCTTGCCCGAAACGTCGCCCACGATGTCCGTTACTTCGGAGACGTCGGGCTCGGGGCGCCGCTTGAAAACGATGGCGAGCGAACTTCCGAGCCGCTTGGCGAAAAGTTCGGCGCGGTGCACGCCCCCCGCATCGGGCGAGACGATGACCACCCGGTCGTCCGAAAGCTCTTCTTTCTTCAGGTAGTTGCACAGCGTCGGCATCGCCATCAGGTTGTCGACGGGGCCGTCGAAAAAACCCTGAATCTGCGCGGCGTGCAAGTCCATGGTCACCATGCGCTTTGCGCCGGCGGTTTTGAGCATGTTCGCAACGACCTTCGCGGAGATCGGTTCGCGGCCGCTCGATTTCTTATCTTGCTTCGCGTAGCCGTAGTACGGCACGACCGCCGTGATGCGCGAAGCGGACGCCCGCTTTAACGCGTCGATCATCAGCAGCAGCTCCATGAGCGAATCGTTGACGCCGCCGCTTGCGGACTTGCAGATCGACTGGATGACGAAGACTTCGGAGCCGCGCACGTTCTCGCCGATCTGCACGCGCGTTTCCTCGTTCTTGAATTTGGAAACGGTCGCTTTGCCGACGTGCAGTTTTAACCGCCGGGCAATGTCCTCGGCGAGTTTTTGATTGGAATTTCCGCTAAAGAGAAGCGGGCTCTGGCTCACGCTCCGAGGTTCCTTTGGGAGCGTTCGCAACCCTGGCGGGGCCTGCATCGGTCCAGAGCGTCGTGGCCAACCGTTTCAAACTCGTGGCGCCCTTCAGCCTCGCCGGCGATCAGCCGGCGGCTACCCTGGCTTTGGGCGAGGGCGTACTCACAGGCGATCGCGCGCAGACGCTGCTGGGCGTGACGGGCAGCGGCAAGACGATGGCGATGGCGCGGACGATCGAGATCGCGCAGAAGCCGGCGCTCGTGCTCTGCCACAACAAGACGCTCGCGGCCCAACTTTGCGCTGAGTTCCGCGAGTTTTTTCCGGAGAACGCGGTCGAATTTTTCGTCTCGTACTTCGATTATTACCAGCCTGAAGCGTACATCGCCCACACCGACACCTACATTGAAAAAGACAGTTCGATCAACGAGGAGATCGAACGCTTGCGCCACTCGGCCACGCAGTCGCTGCTCACCCGGCCCGACACGCTCATCGTCGCGTCGGTATCGTGCATCTACGGCTTGGGCTCGCCGGCCGATTACATGGAACTCTCGCAGAATCTGAGCGTCGGCACCGAGATCGACCGCGACGTGCTTCTGCGCAAACTCATCGATATGCAGTACCGGCGCAACGACCTCAACCTCGTGCGCGGAACCTTCCGCGTTCGCGGCGATACGCTCGAGTTCATCGGCGTCGACGAAGAACTCGTGCATCGCATCGAATTCTTCGGCGACCGCATCGAGGCCATCAACGTCGTCAATCTCTTGACTGGCGAGTACGTCGAGAGCAAAGACGCGATCACCATTTTCCCGGCCAAACATTTCATCACGCCGGACGAGAAATTACGGCGAGCGATCGTTTCGATCGAGCAAGAGCTCGCGGATCGCCTGAAGTTCTTCAAGGAGAACGGGAAGCTGCTCGAGGCGCAGCGGCTTGAAATGCGCACGCGTTACGATCTCGACATGCTGCGCGAAGTCGGCTACTGTAACGGCATCGAGAATTATTCGCGCCCGCTCTCGGGGCGCGAGCCCGGCTCCACGCCGACCTGTTTGCTGGACTTCTTTCCGAAGGATTGGCTGCTCTTCGTCGACGAGTCGCACGTGACGCTGCCGCAAGTGCACGGAATGTTCGCAGGCGATCGCTCGCGCAAGCAGTCGCTGGTGGAGCACGGTTTCCGCCTGCCGAGCGCACTCGACAACCGCCCGCTCACGTACGAGGAGTTTGACGCGCACATCAAACAGGTCGTCTACGTTTCGGCGACGCCCGGCACGTACGAAATGGGGCGCAGCGCGCAGGTCGTCGAGATGATCATCCGCCCGACGGGATTGGTCGATCCGGAAGTCGAGATTCGTCCCACGCTCAATCAGGTGGACGATCTGATGGAAGAGATTCGTCTGCGCGTGGAGCGCAAGGAGCGCGTACTGGTTACGACGCTCACCAAGAAAATGGCCGAAGATCTGACCGACTTCTTACTGGAGATGGGCTTTAAAGTGCGCTACTTGCATAGCGAGGTCGATACGCTCGAACGCGTCGCTATTCTGCGCGATCTGCGAATGGGCGTTTTCGACGTGCTCGTCGGCATCAATCTGCTTCGCGAAGGCCTGGATCTGCCGGAGGTCTCGCTCGTCGGCATTCTGGACGCCGATAAAGAAGGCTATTTGCGTAGCGGAACGTCGCTCATTCAAACGATCGGCCGCGCCGCGCGCCACGTCGAGGGCAAAGTGCTCATGTACGCCGACGTCGTCACGCAATCGATGGAACGCGCGATCGGCGAAACGCGCCGGCGCCGCGAGCGGCAGGTCGCACATAATTTGGAACACGGCATCGAGCCCAAGAGCGTGCGTAAAGAGATCCGTGACATTCTCTCGATGGTGGGCGCGACACAAGAGACGCAACTCGAGCTGCGTCGTGAGAAACTGCCGCGCGACGTGGCCGTGAGTATGGCCGCCGAACTCGAAAAGAAGATGCACGAGTTCGCTGCCAACCTCGAATTCGAAAAAGCTGCGGCGCTGCGCGATGAGTTGGTGGAACTGCGCAAACAGATCGGCGGCAACGAATCGCTGCTCTTTCAAGGGAAAGCGCCCAAGATTTTCGCTCACGCTCTCAAGGAACTCGTCGGCAGCTAGTCTCAAGAGTGCCGGTGTGAAACTTCGGCTCCGAGAAGAATCGCGTAGCGAAGAGGTTGCGCGGCTGCGCGCCGTGCTTCCGGCATCGGCGCAGTCCGCGCTGATCTCCTATCGCACGCGAACGGGCGCGTTGCTGCGCGTAGCCGGAGTTGCCGCGGGCGCTTACGACCGCGAGCACCATGACGTCTTCGTGCCACCGAGCGATGAGCCGCGCGAGCTCTCGCTTGAAGTCGAGCTTGAGGCGCTGCCGACAAACGGCTTGCCGTCAGGGCCCGGAATCATATGGTGGCTGCTCAACGCGCTGTCGCACCAATCTCCCCAGCGCTTTGTCATCGTGAGCCTGTCGAACGACGCCGAGCAGCGCGTCGAAGACGCGCAAGCCGAGGGGGAAAATCCGTCTCTCCCCCTCATCGGGCACAGCCACCTCGATGTGGCGTGGTTATGGACGTACGAGCAGACGCGGCGCAAAGCGCAGCGGACGTTTGCAATTGCGTGCGATCTCTTCGAGCGCGATCCGCAGTTCGTGTTTGCGCAAAGCCAGCCGCAACTCTACCGTTTCGTGGAAGAAGACGATCCGCAACTGTTCGAGCACGTCTGCGAAGAAGTGCGCGCGGGCCGGTTCGACCCGGATATAGCAGCGCTTTGGGTTGAAAGCGACTGTAATATTCCCTCCGGCGAATCGCTGTTGCGTCAAATGCTGTTCGCGCACGACTATTGCACGCAGCGTTTAGGCGCGACGCCCTCGATTGCGTGGCTGCCCGACTCGTTCGGTTTTGCGAACACCCTTCCGCAGCTGCTGGCGCATGCCGGCATTCCGTTTTTCGCGACGACGAAGCTGCAATGGAACGATACGACACGTTTCCCGTATCCGCAATTCGTGTGGCGCGGCCCGGACGGAAGCAGCGTGACGAGCGCATTGATCCAGTCTTACGATGGCGGTCCTTATCCGTGGCGAGTGAAGACCGCGCGCGAGCGGCACGAGCCGCTGGTCCTTGGATACGGCGACGGGGGCGGTGGCGTCACTCCCAAGATGCTCGCGCAAGCGCCGGCGATCGGCAGGTGGATCCATCCGCGCGAATGGTTCGACGGGCTCGCGAACCGCGGCGACGCGCTCCCGGTCTATTCGGGCGAGCTCTATTTGGAGTACCATCGGGGCACGTACACGACGCACCACGACGTAAAGTTTTACAACGCGCTGCTGGAGCGCGCGCTGCTCGAAGCCGAGGAGCTCGTGGCGTGGTGTGAAGCCGTTCGCGCACCCGCCGCCGCCACGGCGCAGTTCGCGCAGCGCCTTCGCGCCGCGTGGGAAATCGTGCTGCGCAATCAATTCCACGACGTGCTCCCGGGCACTGCGATTGCAGATGTGTACCGCGATGCGCGGAGCGAATACGCGCAAGCCCAAGAACTGGTAGCGAGCGCGATCGCATCGGCGGAGTCGATGCTCCCGCGCACGGGCGTGCGCAGCGCCGCCGGGCCGTGCGCGCCTCGCGAAGACGCGACATCGTTTGTATTCGACAACGGCTTGGTGCGCGCGCGTGTGGGCGGCGACGGTGTCATCACCGAACTCGCCGCGTCCGGCGGCCGGAACGTAGCCGTTGAAGCCAACGTGCTCGCGCTGTACCGCGATCGGCCGCGCCAATGGGAAGCGTGGAACATCGACGACGGCTATCAGCGAACGCTACGCCGCGTCTCTGCGTTTGAGGCGCGCGTCGCCGGTGACGGGCTCAAGCTTGAGTACGATTTCGACGGGTCGCCCGGCATGATGCGCGTCGAGCTGCGCGAAGGCGAGCCGTTTCTACGCGTCGAGCTCGACGTCGACTGGCATACTCGCCGCACGCTGCTTCGCGTCGAAAGCCGTTTCGCCGTCGAGACGAATGAGGTGACCTACGGATCTCCGCACGGCACGATCGTGCGCAGTGCGCTGCGCGATACACCCGAGAGGCGCGCGAAGTTCGAAGTTCCGGGCCAGCGCTTTGCCGCCGTGCGCGACATCCGCGCTGAAGGCGCGGCAATCTTTGCGCTGGACACGTATGGCTGGAGCGCGCTTTCGAAAGGGAGCGAAATCGCGATAGGGCATTCGCTGCTGCGCGGAACTGTTTGGCCGGATCCGCAAGCCGACATCGGTTCGCATCGCTTCAGCTATGCGTTCGCGCCGCTGGGTTCTGCGAGCACCGGTGCTTTAGAACGTGCGTGGCTGCGGTTCGCGCACGAACCGCGCGTCCGTTTGTTTACGACACCAGACGAGAACGTGCTGGTCGTCGCTTGCAAACCGGCCGAAGATCGCGACGGCGCGATCGTGCGGGTGCGCGAATGTAACGGCGAAGCGCGGCCGGTTCGTTTGCGATCGGGCGCGCGGCTAGCTTCCGCGCATGCGGTCGATGCGCTCGAGCGTCCCGTGGAGAGCGCCGTCTCAATTGAAAGCGAAACGCTGGTCTTCGAATTGAAAGCGTTCGAGCTGCGATCGTTTCGCGTGCGGTTCGGCCGTGCGTAAACTCGACGCGGTCCTCTTCGATCTCGACGATACGCTGCACGACGACACGCTCGCGTTCAGGAGCGCCGCGGACGAAGTCGCGCGCGAGGTCGCCGCCGAGCGCGGCATCGATGCCCTGGCGCTGAGAGACGCGTATGTTGCCCAAGCGGAGGGGTTCTGGAAGCAGCTGACCGCGGATCGCGTGCAAGAGATACTCCTGACCAAGCTCTCGTCGCTGCGTTCGCGCTTGTGGGGAAGCGCGCTTTCATCGATCGGACTTAACGATCCGCGCTTAGCCGAACGCTGCGCCGTTGACTATAATCTGTACCGTAAGAAATATTTCGCGCTCTTTCCGGGAGCGCTCGACCTGCTGACGCGGCTCCGCGCTGCCGGCAAAAAGCTGGGGCTGGTAACCAACGGCGTTTCGGAGACGCATAATGAGAAGATCGCGCTCCTGGAGTTGAGCGATCGCTTTGATGCGATCTTTCTGGCCGACGAAACCGGGATGGTCAAGCCCGATCCCCGCCTTTTCGCCCATGCCTGCGAAAAGCTGGGGACCACGCCGACCGCGACGGCGATGGTCGGAGACCGCTACGAACGGGACATCGTGGGCGCGAACGAGGCCGGCCTATTCACGATCTGGATGAACCTGCGGAACGAACCGCTCCCCAAAGACACCGCCGCGCCTGGCGCCACCGTGCGGACCCTTGCCGAGGTAAGCGCTCTCTTGCTGTGAAACCTAGTCCAAAGGCGCGGCTCTTTGCATTGGGGAGCCTGTGAACTGAAAAGGGAAGGTTATATGCAATCTCCTGAAGGTTTGGGCAACACGTTTGGGCGCTCGTGGGAGCTGCTCTCCGGCAACTGGATCATGCTGGTCCCGGGTCTCGTGATCGGCATCCTGGCGGCGGTGATCGTCTTCTTCCTGGTCGGAGCCGGGTTAATCGGCGGCGCGGGACTGGGAGCGGTCGGGGCCGGCGGCGCCGGAATGGGCGCAATCGCCATGGCCGGGATGCTCTCGGCTGTCATCATGCTTGTCGCGATGATATTGACGATCGCTTACACGACGGGCATGGCAGGAGCCGCTTGGCGGACCGGCCGTGCAACGCTCGACGATGGCGCCTCGGCGTTCCGTAAAGACGCCGGCTCCATTCTGGTCGCCGTCGTTCTGCTGATCGTGCTCGCGGTGGTTGCCGGATTTCTTTCGCTCTTTACCTTCGGCTTGGCGTTCCTCGCATTCGCACTGTTCTTCATGTACACGTTTGCGAGCGTCATCGTCGGCGGACATTCCGGCGCTGAAGCGCTTGGCGATTCCGCCCGCGTGACCACGCGAAACTTCGTGACGACGCTGCTGCTGCTGGTGCTCATCTGCGTCGTCGCCTTCGTAGCCGGTTGGATCGGGCACTTTCTCGGGCAGCTCCCGCTGCTCGGCGGAATTGTCTCGATGGTGATCCAGCAAATCGTTGCGGTCTTCGCAACGCTGGTGATCGTCGGCGAGTACATCAAACTGTCGAGCACGGCAGGCGTCGCAGCAAGGCCGCCGAGCGCCGGGCCGCCCGCAACCTACTAGACTCGCGCAACGACTGAACCGGGTGGCGTGTTGAAGTAACGAACATGCCACCCGGTCTCGACTCCATCGTTATCAAGGGCGCGCGCGAGCATAACCTCAAGAACATCGATCTCGCCCTTCCACGAAACCAGCTGATCGTGATCACCGGCCTCTCGGGGTCCGGCAAATCCTCGCTTGCCTTCGATACGATCTATGCCGAGGGTCAGCGCCGCTACGTCGAATCGCTCTCTTCGTACGCGCGGCAATTCCTGGGGCAGATGGAGAAGCCGGACGTCGATTATATCGAGGGACTCTCGCCGGCGATTTCGATCGATCAGAAGTCCACGTCGCGCAACCCGCGCTCGACCGTCGGAACGGTTACCGAAGTCTACGATTATCTGCGCCTGCTCTTCGCGCGCATCGGGCTGCCGCATTGCTACAACTGCGGGCGCGAGATCTCTTCGCAAACCAGCGACCAGATCGTGGACTCGATCATGGAACTCCCCGACGGTGCGAAAATTCAACTGCTTGCGCCGCTCGTCCGCGGTCGCAAGGGCGAGTACGCCAAACTATTTGAAGAGATAGCCAAAGAGGGCTTTTCGCGCGTGCGCATCGACGGCGAACCGCGCGAGCTGCGCGAAAAGATCGTCCTCGATAAAAAACGCAAGCACACCATTGAAGTTGTCGTCGACCGCCTGGTGATGAAACCGGATATCCGCAAACGGCTCACCGACTCGGTCGAAACGACCGTTCGGCTCTCCACCGGCATCGTCACGGCGCTGGTTGAAGACCCTTCGGCAGGCTCGGGGCAAGCTAAGGCCCGAGAACTCACCTACAGCGAGGCGTTCGCATGCGTCTACTGCGGACTTTCATTTGAAGAGCTCGCGCCGCGGCTGTTTTCGTTCAACTCCCCTTACGGCGCGTGTCCGGGCTGCACCGGCCTGGGCGAAAAGATCGAAATCGATCCGTGGCTGGTCATTCCCGATCGCGGCAAGTCGATCGAGAGCGGCGCGATCGTTCCGTGGAGCAAGTCGCTGGGCAGCGGGCGCTTCCCCTCGATGAACCCCTATTATCTACAACAGCTCGAGCGTGTGCTGCGGCGCTATCGCGTGAAGATGACGACGCCGGTCGAGAAGATGCCCGACGAAGTCGTCGACGTGATTTTATACGGCACCGATCGCGAGCAAAACTTCGCTTTTGAATCGCGGGCCGGCAAAGTCTGGGAATACAAGGCGACCTTCGAAGGCGTCGTCAACAATTTGGAGCGCCGCTACAGCGAAACGTCGAGCGACTACGTCAAGGAAGACATCGAGAAGTATATGTCCGCCTCGGTCTGCCCGCAGTGCAAGGGCGCGCGGCTCAAACCCGAGGCGCTGGCCATAACGGTGGGCGGTTCCAACATCGACAAGTTGACGCGACTTTCGATCGAACGGTGTGAAAAATTTTTTAACGAGTTCAAACCGAGTGCACGTGAAGAACAGATCGCGCATCAGGTGCTCAAAGAGATCCGTGCGCGCCTGGGCTTCCTGACCAACGTCGGTTTGAATTATTTGACGCTGGGTCGTTCGGCCACCACGCTTTCGGGCGGCGAATCGCAACGCATCCGGCTGGCGACGCAGATCGGCAGCTCGCTGGTCGGCGTACTCTACATCTTGGACGAGCCGTCGATCGGTTTGCATCAGCGCGACAACGACAGATTGCTCGCAACGCTAAAGACGTTGCGCGACCTCGGCAACACGCTGATCATCGTCGAGCATGACGAGGATACGATCCGCAATGCGGATGTGGTTGTCGATATTGGCCCGGGCGCCGGCGCGGAAGGCGGTTATGTGTTGAGTGCGGGAACGCTTGACGACGTTATCGCCAACCCGGAGTCGGAAACCGGCGCATATATTTCCGGCCGCAAGTTCATTCCGATACCCAAAGAGCGGCGCGAGCCCCGGTCGTGGCTGCAAGTCCGTAAAGCTAAGGCCAACAACTTGCTTGGGATCGACGTCGATCTTCCGGTCGGCGTGTTCTCGTGCGTCACCGGCGTCAGTGGAAGCGGCAAATCCACGCTCGTCAATGACGTGGTCGTCAAGGCGCTGAATCAGCATCTGCATCATCAGCCGGCGGCCGGAACGTACGGCAGCGTGCGCGGCGCCGACGTGCTCGACAAGCTCGTCGTGATCGACCAATCGCCGATCGGACGTACTCCGCGCAGCAATCCGGCGACCTACACCGGCGCCTTCGACCTGGTACGCGAGCTGTTTTCGCTCGTTCCGGATTCGAAGATGCGCGGCTACATGCCGGGCCGTTTTTCGTTCAACGTGCGGGGCGGCAGATGTGAATCCTGTGAAGGCGACGGCATCATTAAAATCGAGATGCATTTTCTGCCGGATGTCTACGTACCGTGCGAAGTGTGCAAGGGCAAGCGCTACAACGCGCAGACGCTGGAGATCAAGTACAAAGGAAAGAACGTCAGCGACGTGCTCGATATGCGCGTCGACGAAGCGTCGGAATTCTTTTCGGCGATACCGCGCATTCACAACAAATTGCGTACGATTTGTGAAGTCGGGCTCGGCTACATCAAAATGGGACAGCCTGCGACCACGCTCTCGGGCGGCGAGGCGCAACGCGTCAAGCTGGCGACGGAACTCGCGCGCCGCTCGACGGGCCGCACGTTCTACGTGCTCGACGAACCGACGACCGGTCTGCATTTCGCCGATATCCACAAACTGCTCGAAGTCTTGGACCGCTTGGTGCAGACGGGCAACACTGTGCTCGTGATCGAGCACAACCTCGACGTCATCAAAACGGCCGACTACATCATCGATCTCGGTCCCGAAGGCGGTGACCGCGGCGGCACCGTGGTTGCGGCCGGAACTCCCGAAAAGGTCGCGCGCGACAAGCGTTCCTACACCGGGCAATACCTGTTCCCCGTGCTGAAAGATCAGCGTGGCGTCGGACACCGCCGGCCCGCGGCCAGCGCGATCGAAGCGCTGGAGCGTGAGAATTTGCGGGCCCTCGACGACCTGGCGAAGGGTGACAGGGTAGCCGTCGAAGCCTAAGTTATGGCGCAATTCACAATCGCGATGCTGGTCTGCGCGGATTTGGCACGCTCGCGCGATTTCTACCGCGACGTGCTGGGCTTGAAGGTGAAGACGGACGCAATTCCGGACTGGGTCGATTTCGATCTCGGCGCCGGCGCGCTGCTTGGATTGCATCCGAAGACCGAAGTGCTGGCCGTGCGCCCCGGATCGCTGCAGGTTGGTTTTTCCGTGGAAGACGTGGACGCGTTCGTCGAAGAGTGCAGCGCAAAAGGCGTTCCGGTTTTTCAAAGTCCCTGCGATGAATCGTTCGGGCGCTTTGCGATGATCGGCGATCCGGACGGATACGCTATTCAGATAATCAGTTTGTCGCGCTAGCTGCGCATGACTGCAACAAACGCTGCCGAGCGCGCGCGCGAACTGCGTCGTTCGATCGAAGAAGCAAATCACCGCTACTACGTTTTGGACGATCCGCAACTCTCGGACGCGGATTACGATGAATTGCTGCGCGAGCTGCTGGACCTGGAAGACCGCTATCCGGAGCTGCGCACGCCCGATTCGCCAACCCAGCGCGTCGGCGCGCCGGCCGCCGAGCGCTTCGCTCCCTACGAACATCGCGTACCTATGCTCAGTTTGGCAAATGCCACCAACTCCGGCGAGCTGCGGGCGTTCGACGAGCGCGTGCGCAAGCTCGCGGGCGGCGCGCAATCCTACGTTGTCGAGCTGAAGATCGATGGGCTTGCGACGTCACTGCAGTACCGCGACGGCGCGCTCGAACGCGGCGGCACGCGTGGGGACGGCCGCGTCGGCGAAGAGGTCACGCCCAACCTGCGAACGATTTCTTCGATTCCTTTACGCTTGCGTCAGGCCGATGAGCTGGGACCCGAGATCGAAGTGCGCGGCGAGGTCTATCTCAAGAAGAGCGACTTCGCGAAGTTAAATAGCGCGCGCGAGAAAGCCGGCGTGGCCGTTTTTGCCAACCCGCGCAACGCCGCGTCGGGCGGAGTGCGTCAATTGGATCCGCGCCTAACGGCGGAACGCAAACTCTCGTTTTACGCTTACTCGCTCAACAGTGTCATCCTGAGCTTGTCCCTTCGACCCGGCTCAGGACAGGCTTCGGACCCCGAGCAGCGACCGGAACGGTCGCAAGCCGAGGGGATCAACACCCAATGGCAGAGCTTGCAAATGCTGAAAAAGCTCGGCCTTCCCGTTAATCCCCACATTGCGCGTTGCCCGGGCATAGATGAGGTGATCGCGTACTGCGAACAGTGGGAAGCCAAACGCGAAGAGCTCGATTACGAGATCGACGGCGTGGTTGTGAAAGTCGACGATTTGGCGACGCAAGTACGCCTCGGCGCGGCCGGCCGCGACCCGCGCTGGGCGATCGCTTTCAAGTTTAAGCCGCGCGAAGCGCGTACCAAACTGCTGGACATCGTGATTACCGTTGGGCGGACCGGAACGCTCAATCCCAACGCTGTTCTCGAACCGGTGCAGCTCGGCGGCGTGACCGTTCGCAACGCGACGCTGCACAACGAGGAATACATCGCGAGCAACGACATCCGGCCGGGCGACGTCGTGCTCGTGACGCGCGCCGGGGATGTGATCCCGCGCGTCGTCGGACCGGTCTTGAGCGAACGCAAAGGCAAGCTGCGCCGCTTCGTCATGCCGGCCCGCTGCCCGGTCTGCGGCGCGGACGTCGATCATCCCGAAGGCGAAGCGATGTCGCGCTGCACGAACGCGACCTGTCCGGCGCAAGTGCTCGAGCGGGTTCGCCATTTTTGCTCGCGCGGCGCGATGGACATCGAGGGCATCGGCGACGTTATGGCCCAACAACTGACCGAACTCGGGCTCGTGAGCGAGATCGCCGACATCTATGCGCTCGACGCGGGGAAGCTCGCAGCCGTGCCGCGTACCGGCAAAAAAACGATTGCCAATCTGCTGCGCAACATCGAGACGTCAAAGTCGCGCGGCCTCGCCCGCCTTCTCGCCGGGCTAGGGATTCGTTTTGTTGGAACGCAGACGGCGCAAATTCTCGCCGATGATTTCGGAACGATAGACGCGATCGCCGCCGGGAGCGCGGAAGAGCTGCAACGCAGCGAAGGCATCGGACCGGAAGTCGCGAGCAGCGTCTCGCTCTTCTTTGCCCAACGGGCCAACCGCGCGATGATCGTACGGTTGCGCAAGGCCGGCGTGTCCATGACGGCTCCCAAGCGGTCGCGCGCAACCAGCGGAAAGTTCGCCGGGAAGACGTTCGTTTTGACGGGCACGCTGCCAAACATGACACGCGATGAAGCTGCCGATCTCATCACGCAGGCCGGCGGCAAAGTCACAAGTTCGGTCAGCAAGAAGACCGATTACGTCGTCGCGGGTTCCGATCCGGGAAGCAAGTACGACAAAGCCCAAACGCTCGGCGTACCGATCCTCGACGAGCAGGGTTTACGGAAGTTGGCTTAGCCGGGGACGTTGCCGGGCGTGAGGATCTGCGCAAACGCTCTCCACAACGCCGGTACGGGATTATCTGTGCCCGCCGGGATATCTGAGTTGACCAAGATCACGACCGTGGCATCCTGATCGGGCAGGTAGAAGGCTCCCGAATTGTACCCGGGCAGTTCGCCCGTATGTCCAAGCCAGCCGTTATAGTAACCGATCCCCAGGCCATATTGTTTTTGTGTGGTGTTGGGCGGAAACGTGACCCATGTAAGTCGCTGCTCCTGCATCGCCGGCGAGATGAGCGAACCGGTCGTATACGATTTCGCCCAGACCTTCAAGTCGTCGAGATTCGAAACGAGCTGACCGGCCGTATAGGCCGAGCTGGGATCTCGCGAGGTCGCATCGGCCTGGTTGCCGTCAAGAGTCTGTACCGTGATTCCGTGCGCGTAGGGAGCCGGGAGCGTGGAACCCGTGGGCCAGGACGTGTTCTGTAAACCTAACGGGCCGAAAATCTTTTCCGCAAAGACCGCTTGGATCGGCATGCCCGTCACCTGTTCCATAATTGTTCCGAGCAACACCGTATTCGTATTGCTGTAGTGGAAACCGGTTCCCGGGGCAAAGTTGGGCGGATGCGCGATGCCGACATCGATCAGCTGCCGCGGAGTCCAGACGCTCCCGGGATGAGTGAATACGTCGGTGACAAACGCATCGTCTTCTGTGTAGTTAAACAGGCCGCTGGTCATGTTCGCTAACATTCGCAGCGTAATATTCCGCCCATTGGGGATGTAGGAAGCGTATTTGCTCACCGGATCATCCAAAGCCAGTTTCTTTTCATCGGCGAGCTGCAGCAAGGCCGTGACCGTAAACGTCTTCGTGATGCTGCCGATCCGGAAATGCAAATCCGAACTCATCGGCGCCCCGGTCGCGATGTCGGAAACGCCGCGGGCGATCACATAGCTGCCGCGGCCGGGAATCCAAATACCGGCCACAACTCCCGGCGCTTTAAAAGTGGTCAGCCATTGAGTGACGGCGCTATCGAGCGCTGCGCGCGTCTGCGCCGGAAAGGTCGGGACTTGCGGGGACGCGCTGGTGCAGCCGGCGATCGTTATCGCACCCGAGAGCACGAGAGCCATCCTCCGAACCGAAAGCCGGTTAAGCGCGCTCATTTCCTAGAAAATGCAGGTCAAGGTGTGCCGCTCCTGCCGGTGGGGCAGCGCAATGCCTAAAGAGCCGGCGACGTCGCGAGCTATGACGCCGACAGGGCGTTGCATTCCGGCTTTTCTTGCCGCAAGGCCGTGCCAGTACGCCGCGGCGCGCGCTGCATCGATCGGTGCAAGCCCCTGTGAAAGCAGCGTTGCGATCATGCCCGTGAGTACGTCGCCCGTGCCGGCCGTTGCGAGCAGCGGCGTGCCGGTCGTGTTGACGTGCATAACTTTACCGCCGTAAATTAGCGTCGCGTCGCCTTTGAGCAACGTGGTGACGCCGGTACGCTCGACGAACTCGCGCAGGCGGTCGATCCGCTCGCCTGGCTTGATCGTGCCCCGGCCGGAAAGGCGCGCAAATTCGCCTTCGTGCGGCGTGAGAACGATGCGTTTTCCGCGCAGCACGTCCAGATGTTTCGCGAAATGGAACAGCGCGCTCGCGTCGGCAACCATCGGCAGATCGCATTGCTTGACAAAATCGCGCACGATTCCGCCCGTTATGTCGTCGAGACCCAGCCCGGGTCCGATTCCGACGGCGCTACAGCGTCCTGCCACGTCCAGAAGATCGCCGGCGCTGGTCAGCTCGACAACAACTTGCTCGACCAGGTGCGCGCGCAGCGCGGGCAGCGCGCTCTTCGGCGCGGCGACCGTTACATAACCCGCGCCGGATCGGGCCGCCCCGAGCGCCGACAGTATCGCCGCGCCCGGAAACTGTTCCGAACCCGCGATGATGAGCGGAGCGCCGGCTTTGCGTTTGTCGGAATTTTGCGCGCGCTTCGGCAGCAGCTTCAAAAATTCGGTGGCGTCGAGCGCAGCGAATTCCTCAGACTGATCCGCGATCGCTTTTGCGGACAAGCCGATGTCGGCCAGCCATAGCTCGCCCGCGAGCGAGCGCGCGGGTTCGAGCATCAGCCCGATCTTCAACGCGCCGAGCGTAACGGTGACGTTCGCGCAGACGGCAATGCCGCCGGCCGCGCCCGTCGCGGCATCAACGCCGCTCGGCGCGTCGATCGCGAGTACGGCCGCCGCGCTTTCGTTAAGAGCGGTCACGAGTGGCTCGTATTTTTGCGGCAGCGGTAGACGCGCGCCCGTGCCCAGCAGTCCGTCCAGCGCGAGTCCGCAGCCCTCGAGCGCCGCACGCGCTTGGGCAGCGGTCTGCGGCAATGACCGCGCGGTGACGCCTGCCTCTGATGCACGCTTTTCTGCGTCGCGCCGCGCCGCGGACGGCCTTTCCGCCAGGTCCGCGTACACGATGCGTTCGTACGACGCCGGCAGCAGCGCGAGCGCCGCGAAGGCGTCTCCGCCGTTGTTTCCGCTGCCCGCGAATGCGACGATCTTTGATCCGCGCGCGCAGCGGCGCGCCATCTCGGCGATTCGCTCGCCTGCGCTCCGCATCAGTGCAACGTCGCCGCCGCCGGCCGACGATGCCGCATCGACCGCGCGCATTTGCTGCGCTGTGAAGACGCGCACTACGGCCCTTCCAGGATCACGGTCGCCGCTGCCGTTTGGTCAGTGTGCGTGATCGACAAATGAATGACGGTGACGCCGCGGCGCGCCGGGAGCTCGGCAGCTTTTCCCGACAGCCGGATAGCGGGCTTGCCGCTGGGCTCGTGGGTGACGCCGATGCTGCGCCATGGGATCGCGTGGCCGAATGCTTTGCGCGTGGCTTCTTTGGCGGCATAAAACCCGGCGAGACGCTGGGCCGGCTCGCGCTTACGCATCGCGTACGCCATCTCTTCGTCCGTGTACACCTTGCGCGCGAACCAGGCGAGTTCGGTCTCATCGAAACGGTAGCGCGCAACCTCAGCCAGGTCCGTTCCGATGCCGACAATCATAGCGGGCGTTTTCGCGGAGGCGTCGAAAGAAACCGCCCCAGAGATGGAGATGCAATTGCGCATCGTTCCCGTCAACGGGATCGACCCCGCGTTTCTCTCCCGCCTGGGATTGTGTTTGGCGGAGCGTTTTCTGTACGACGTCATCGTCGAACGATCGCTCTCCCTCTCGCGCAGCTGCCTCAACAGCACGCGCAAGCAGCTCTTTCTTCCGACGTTGACGACAAAATTATTGCGGGAATACGGCGGCGAGGGCGGACTGCTGCTGGGCATCACCGATTTCGATCTTTATAAAACCTCGCAGCGCTTCGTCTTCGGCGACGCCGACGAGCATCGGCGCGTCGCGGCCGTTTCGCTCCATCGGCTTCGCAACGAGTTTTACGGGGAAGCTGCCGACGAAAACGCGCTCTTCCAGCGCACACTCAAAGAATCCGTTCATGAGCTTGGGCATGCGCTGGGCTTAAAACACTGTTATAACGCACGCTGCGCGATGCATTATTCCAACTCTATTTTCGAAACCGACAACAAGATGCCGCATTTTTGCGAGGTCTGCGAAAAGCGGAGCCGCGCTCGGAGTGAAGGTTAGCGCAACACGCGCGCATCGGCCTGCGAGATGACGTGGTGGCCGTCGTGGCAATCGATCACGAGTTCCCCCGCGCCCCCAAGCTGCACGGCAACGCCTTCGAGACGTTCGTCCGAAGCGTCCAGCCGCAGGCGGTAACGGGTACCGGGAATGCCGGCCGCGCGTTCCCACGCGCGAGCGATTCCTTCGGGCGTGCGCAGCGTTTCGTAAGAACTGTCTGCGTGCCTCAAGATCGCCGAGAGCAGTTCGTTGCGATCGCATTCGCGCACGTCGGAAAGAAAAGCGGGCGCGGGATCGAGGTCACGCAGCGCACCCGGTTCGGACGGCCGCACCACGTTCATCCCGACCCCGCATGCAACCCAGGCGCGCGCACCCGCGACGCGCGAGACGCAAAGAATTCCGGCGACCTTCGCTCCGTCAAGGAGGACGTCGTTGGGCCACTGGAGCTGCGTCGTCACGCCGAAATCCGCCAGCGCCTTATGCACGGTCAAGCCGATCCAAAACGGTACGCTCCACAAATCGCGCGAGGCGACCTGATCGTGTAACGCCGTCGTGAACAAGAGCGCGCTGCCCGGCGGCGCTATCCACGCCCGCCCCTTGCGTCCCGAGCCATGGGTCTGGTAGTCCGAAACCAGCGTTAGACCGCGGGCTTGCGGCTCGCCGAGGATCTTCGCCATGTCATCGTTGGTGCTGCCGGTCGATTCGACGCGGCGGATCTGCGAGAAGCGGGTCACTGCAGCCGCTTCTGTTGTTTGGAGAGGCGCTCAGCGCCTGCGGAACGTACCTGTGCTTGCTATGGCCATTGAACGTACGCTTCTGTTGTGCAAACCCGACGCCGTGTCGCGCGGCGCGACCGGCGACATCATCGCGCGGCTCGAGCGGCGCGGTTATCTCATCATTGCAATGAAGATGATGCAGCTCGACGGCGAACGCGCGCGCAAGCACTACGGCGAGCATGCCGGCAAGCCGTTTTTCGATGGGCTGGTAAAATTTATTACAAGCGGCCCACTGGTCGCGATGTGCGTTGAAGGTGAATCGGCGATTGCCGGCTGCCGTCAACTCATGGGAGCGACGGATCCGCTGACGGCTGCACCGGGTTCGATCCGGGCCGATTACGCGCAGACGATCGGCCGGAACCTCGTGCACGGCAGCGATTCGCACGAAAGCGCGGAGCGCGAACTGCAAATTTTCTTCGAGTCCTCCGATTTCGTTTCGCGCAAACACGATCTCGAGCGCTGGATCTTCGAAAAGTAAATGGCCCTCCAGGCGCTGCGTGGCGGCGGCCGGCCGCTCATCGAAGGCGTGCGTGCGCGCGAGGTACTCGACTCACGCGGCAATCCGACTGTGGCCGTGACCGTCGCGACGACGTTTGGCGCGGTCGAGGAGGCGATGATTCCTTCGGGCGCCTCGACCGGCGCGCATGAAGCGGTCGAATTGCGTGATGGAGACGCGTCGCGTTACGGTGGTAAAGGCGTTCTCAAGGCAGTAGCCAGTGTCAACGACGTCATCGGACCGGCGATCGAAGGCCTCGATGCGACGGCGCAGCGCGAGATCGACGAGAAACTGATCGAACTCGACGGAACCGAAAACAAGAGCCGGCTCGGCGCGAACGCAACGCTCGGTGTGTCGCTGGCGGTCGTGCGAGCCGCCGCTTCAAGTTTCAGTGTTCCGCTCTACCGGTATCTCGGCGGTCCGTCCGCTTCGCTGCTGCCTGTTCCGTTGATGAA
>JBBQQR010000017.1:0-46031 GCA_038215615.1 Vulcanimicrobiales bacterium
GGTAGAACAAACCCAGATCGCCCAAGCGCATCTCGGTCATATTGTTTCGGGCTTGGAAATTGCGCACGCCGCTCCAGGGCGTGGTGCCGTCTTGCTTCAGACGCTCGAAGCTGAATGCGTGCGGTTCGGTCTTGAAGAGCCAATAGCGGGGCACGCCGGAAGAGTACGGTGCCCGCGCTTCGAAAACCCACGCGGTGGAAGAAAGAGCGCAAAAGCGCGTGACGCACGCGAACGAACGGGGCTGGGATGGCGTGGAGATCGAGGGGTACCGTCCCGGCGCGGCGACCGGCGTCCAACGTCACACGATCGTCGGCGGACGCAAAACAGCGGCGGATGCGCCGGGACCCGGCACTGAAGTCCGCTACTTCGAGTTGCAGCCGGGCGCTGTCTCCCGGCTCGAAAAACACCAGCACGAGCACTACGTCATTGTCAAACGCGGGCAAGGGTACGCGGTCATCGAGCAAGACGTCACCGAAATCGCCGCCAACGACGTGATCTACGTCGCGCCGCTCGAAGTGCACCAGTTCGTGAATCGCGGCAGCGAGCCGTTTGGATTTTACTGCATCGTCAGCGCGGTACGGGACTTTTCACAAGAACCGAGCGCGGAAGATCTCGCGCGTTTGAACGCGTCCCCGGCCGGAAAGGTCGCAAAACCGTTTGCCGTTCCGCCGCCGGCCCGGCGAAGTTAGCCCGTCGCGATAGGCCGCGACCGATCGGCGATCCACTCGCTCCACGATCCCGGATAGAGCCGCGAGCCATCGATGCCCGCATGTTCCATTGCCAGGTAATTAACGGCGGCAGATACACCCGAGCCGCATTGATGCACAATGCGCTTTGGCTCCACGCCCAGGGCGCTAAACTCGTCGCGAAGCTGCGCGGACGGTTTGAAAAAACCGCGCTCGTCGAAGTTCTGTTTGAACGGACGGTTGAGCGCACCGGGGATATGACCGGCGACCGGATCGATCGTTTCGTTTTCACCGGCAAAGCGATCGGCGGCGCGCGCGTCGAGTACGTTGAGCTCGTTATCTTCCAGCGACGCCAACACCGCGGCGGCATCGACCGTTAATTCGCGGCGCGGGTTAGACTGGAATGTGCCGGTACCGGGCTTGCCGGGCTCTTGCGCGCTCACGGGTTTTCCGGCAGCGGTCCAGGCGGCAAACCCGCCGTCGAGTACTGCCACCGCGTCGAGTCCGGCGTGGCGGCACAGAAACCACATGCGCGCTGCAAACATGTCCGCACCCGCGTCATAGGCAACGATCTGCGTCCGGGCCGTCACACGCAAGGCGCGCAAGAATGCTGCAAAGTGTAGCGGATCGGGCATCGGATGCCGGCCGTTCTTTCCGGTCTTGGCGCCCGCGAGGTCGCTTTCTACGCCGGCGAAAAACGCACCGGGGATATGACCCTGCGCGTAAGCGCGGCGGCCGGCTTCGAGGTCTTGCAGCGAGTGTCTGCAGTCGACGACGATCCACTGCGGATCGTTGCGATGTTCTGCAAGTTCTTCGACCGCCACCAGTGTGCGATGCACTAGTGCAGGTTGATCGTCGTTTTGGGCTGGACGGCTTGCCCGAAGGTTTCTTCCAGGATCTTCTGCAGCTCGCCGCTTTCGGCCATCGGACCTAAAGTATCCGTGTCGCCATAGAATTTGCCGTTGATAAAAATTTTCGGCAGCGTCGGCCAATTCGTTATTTCGGAAAGCTCTTCTCGCTTGTGCATGTCCTCGAGTACGTCGACGACCTCGAACGGATAGCCGAGCCGGTCGAAGAATTGGATCGTCTCGAGCGTGAATCCGCAGCGCGGCATATCCTTGGTGCCTTTGCCGTAGACCAGAATCTTATTCTGCGCGACCTCGGTATCGATCTGTTCGCGTAAATTCATTGCATTGTCATCCTGAGCAGCGCATCAAATGATGCGCGTTGTCGAAGGGTCCGGGAGAAGCGTTTTCAGTTCGACCGCATGGACGCGGCCGTCTTTTAATGCGGGCTTGAGCGCGCCGTAGATGATTTGATGTTGTTCAATCAGCGTCTTGCCGGCAAAGGCGCCCGATTTGACCGTTACGTTGAAATGATCCATCGTACCGGTGCGGTCGACAATCTCGACGCTTGCGTCGGGCAGCTCCGTCCGGATCAATGCGGTCAGCGACGCGTTGTCGATCATGGCTGCAGGCGCGGAGCGTCGCGGCGCATGGACTGAGCGAGCGCGCGCGCTTCGCGCAGCGTCTCGGGAAGGCGATCCGAACCGGTGATAATGGCGCGCGCGATCGCGGCGGCAACCAGGACGCCGCTCAGCGCCACCAAGACGGCGGGTGCACCTTGAGCGCGGAACGGGCCGGCCTCGATGCGGAACGTGCGCGTAACGCGTGAGACGCTCTTGAAGAATTTTTTTGTTTTCACGGAGTCCTTATACTACGGTGATTTCAGCCCAGGGCCTATCGCTGAAGTCGCCTCCTCGGCGCACGGACCCGTTCCATGCAGCGCAGGCGGCACCAGCGGCGCGATCCGTTTTTCGTGCCGTCCCAGAAGTACGCCGCGCACGCCTCGTTGGCGCAGCGCCGGAGCCGCGCGTCGCCGGCGGCCAGCAGCGTCGCAACGGCCAGCGCCAGCGGAAAGAGGACGGTCCCTGGACCATCGGAGGCGGAGAAGACTGGGGAGGCCGGGGAACCCGCCAGCCTGAGCGAGCCCCGCGCCAAGCCCGCGCTGATAACCGTCATCGCGGACTGTATCGTGGGTGCGCCGGGAGCGAAGACGTCTCGCGCTGCGGCCTGAAGGGTTCGCATCTCCGCCGCGAGCCCGGCATCAAACCGGGGCTTGGGAGTCTGGCCGTCGATAAAAAAGGGCGCCCGGGAGCCGTCACGGGCGGCTGCCCACCACCGAGCGGCGGCGACGGGGTCCTCAAAGGCGCTCTCCGCGTTTAAGAAAGCGAGAGCCAGGTCATGGTCGGCCGGGTTTTCCATGTTTAACACTATTTTGCCGTGGACGAAGATATCATCCTGCAACAGGTCCCTGTTTGGTGACCTATCAGTCGAAGAGCGCTTTTCTAAACCAAGGCAAAAATGGAATAGCCTTGGATTGGCTTGCAAAAGGGTCACCGCCTGCCGGAGACGCAAGCCCACCGCATGCAGGCAGCGCGCTTATACGAGACCGGCAGCCCCGGGAAACTCCGCATCGAGGATGTGCCGCCGCCCGATGCGGCCGATGGCCAAACGGTCGTGCGCGTGCGTGCGGCCGCACTCAACCATCGCGACGTCTTCATCACTCACGGACTCTATCCGAAGATCGTGCTGCCGCGGATCCTTGGATCCGATTGCTGCGGCGAGGCCGGGGGCCGCGAGGTCGTGGTCGACCCGACCATCGGCTGGGGCGCCAACGAGCGGGTCTGGAGCCCCGAGGCGACGATCTTGGGGATGCCGGCCGACGGCACGTTCGCACAGTATATCGCGGTCCCAAATGAAAACGTTCACGCCAAACCGGAGTACCTGTCCGTTGAAGAAGCCGCCGCACTTCCGCTGGGCGGCGTTACTGCATACCGCGCGGCATTCGTCTGCGGCGGTCTGCAGTCGGGCCAGACCGTGCTGATCACCGGAGTCGGGGGCGGCGTGCAAACGTTCGCGCTGCTTTACGCCAAAGCGATCGGCGCGCACGCGGTCGTGACGTCGAGCCGCGACGGAAAACTCGAACGAGCGAAAGCCCTCGGCGCAGACGTTGCGATCAATTACGCAACTACGCCCGACTGGCACAAGGCCGTCCGGGCCGCGGTCGGCGCCGTCGACGTAGCGATCGATTCCGCGGGCGGCGATTCGTTCGCAAAAGCGCTCTCGGTCGTGAAACCGGGCGGACGCGCCGTGACTTACGGCGGAACGGCCGGCGATGCGACCATAAAAATGTTCCCGATCTTCTGGAATCAGCTTTCGATCTTCGGAACGTCTATGGGAAGCCCCGGCGACTTTGCGGCGATGCTCGATTTCGTTTCTGCGCACCGCATCAAACCCGTTATCGATCGCGTCTACGAACTTTCGGAGATCGACACCGCGATGCAGCGAATGGATGACGCGCTCCAATTCGGCAAGATTGTTTTGCGAATTCCATAATAGGGACCGCCCCAACCGGAATTAGAGGATGAGAGTATAGATCGGCGATGCTTGTGCGCGATTCGAGCGAATGCGGCCTTCGCGTTCGAGTGCGTCGAGGTACGCCTGGACTTGTTGGGATGCCGCCGGCCATAGCGCGTGATCCGTCTGCGCGTAGATCGATTCGACGAGATCGGAAACCGATTTGGATCCGCCGTTCAACGCATCGATGATCTGGCGCTCGCGGGTACGGCGGTGCTCGAGGTACTCTTGCAGCTTCGTCGCCGGATCGCGCACCGGCTCGCCGTGTCCGCCGTAGATCGTGCGCGCTTGCGCGAAGTCGCGTGAAAGCCGCGCCAGGGTCTGCATGTATGCCCGCATATCGCCATCCGGCGGCGTGACCAACACGTATCCCTCCCCTAAAACCGTATCGCCTGTAAAGAGCGCGCCCTCGCGCGGTTCGTAGAAGACGAGATGGTCCGCGGAATGACCGGGCGACGCGACCGCGTGCAGCGCAACGGCGCCGCCGGCGACTGTGTCGCCCTCTCGCAAACGGCGATCGTAATCAACACAGCTGTCTTCGTGCGCCGCGATCCGGGCGTTCGCACGCTCGCGCAGGATTGCAGCCGCGGGCGCGTGATCCGGATGCCCGTGCGTTAGTGCGATCCAGGTCAGCGTGCACCCTATTCGTTCGCAGTGCGCGAGAAGAGCTCTCACGTGCGCTTCGATGGGCGGACCGGGATCGATGCAGATCGCTTCGCCGTTGCCGCAATCGATGATGTAGGAGTTCGTTCCGGTGAGCGTCAGCGGCGACGGGTTCGGCGCGCGGATGAGCGCGATGCGGGATGCTACCACGCGTTTTCCAACGCCGGCGGTAAGACGAAGCCGTCGTTCACGGACTCCGGCGAGAGCGCCAGCACGCGTTTCGTGCGTGCGAATGCGAGGAGTTCGTCGAGAGTGGCGAACGACGCAAGCCTCTCCAAGTGTTTGATGGTCGGATAAACCAAATGCAAATCACCGGTTTGGTTCCGCGCGAGTGCGTCGGCCGGCACGATCCAGATTCCATCGTGCGTTTCGTGCGCGTCGGCCGTAGCCGCGGCGCCTTCGGGCGCGGGTGCGACGAAAAAATGCGTGTTATAACGTTTCGGAAGCCGCGGCGGCGTGAGCCATTGGGAAAAAAGCGCGAGTTGCCGTGCGTCCGCATACAGATCGCGGCATTCGAGCGACCCCAAGAAATCAGCGCGCGAAGTCTTGCCGTCAGGTTCGACGGTATTACCGCGCGCGTCGCACGCGAAGAAGACGCCGGCTTCCTCATACAGCTCGCGTAGCGCGGCGAAGGCGAGCGCTGCGAGCTCGCGATCTGAAGCGAGCGGGACGTCAGGGGTAGATGCAGTGATCCGCCCGCGAAGGTGCGCTTCACGCTCCGCAAACCGGGTGCGGGCGAGCGCGCGCTCGCTTAAGTCGATCTCGCAGAGGGTGCCGCCCGGAAAAACATAGGCGTCGGGCACGAAATGGCTGCGCCCGCTGCGCCGGAGCATGAAAAGCTCGAAGCGTGCGCCTGCCGGGCGCGCGAGCATAACGGTCGCCGCTAAACGCATTGGGAACCCTGTTGGTGAGGGGGTCGTTTCACGTATATGAACACGCGACTTGTTTCCGGGCTTGCCGCCGCCCTTTTCGCGCTCGGCTGCAGTACGCTAGCGATGGCCGGCGCAGCACAGAGCGCCGCGCCCACACCTGTGCCGACCGCTCCGGCACCCAGACCGTTGCCCACGCTGCGGGGCAGCATCGTCAATGACGCCATTAACGCCCTGGGCGGAATCGTGAAAGCCGCATACGGTTGGAACGACACCGAATCGCTGGGAAGCGTTACCTACTTCCGCGGTTATGATATGCAGCTGAAAATGCAGCTGAACCGCTACCGCGCAATTCGTTTGCACCGCGGTACGGTGATCAACCCGCGCGGCTATTCGATCCGCGACGGCGACACCGTCGACGTGCGCGGCCGCCCGCAACCGGACGGTTCGCTCGAAGCCGACATGATCGTCGTACAGGGCCATTAGAACTCGCCTCCAAAGCCGCTAACATGCGGATCGCCCTGGGAAGTGACGAAGCCACCGAATTAACGGCCGCCCTGCAGAGCGATCTGCGCGCGCGCGGCCACGATCTTGTGTTGCTCGGAGCGCTTGCGCCGGGCGAAGACGACGCGTGGCCTGCCGTAGGGCGCCGCGTCGCCGAAAGCGTCGCGTCGAACGAGTGCGATTACGGCGTCGCCTGCTGCTGGTCGGGAACCGGCGTCAGCATTGCGGCGAACAAAGTGGCCGGAGCACGCGCTGCTCTTTGCGGCGACAGTGAAACCGCGGCGCTCGCGCGCGAATGGAACGACGCGAACGTGCTGGCACTGAGCTTGCGCAACACACCCGTCTCCCAAGTCGAGGCGATTCTCGACGCGTGGTTTGCCACCCAGCCCACGGCCGATCCCAAGTACCGGGCCATGATCGCCCAAACGTAAACCAATCCAAGCCCGGCTCCGAGCCGTTCTTGTGAGCGAAAGGAGCTTAACTTGCTTAATTCCCGTCATATTTTGGCTGCGGTCGCGCTCTTCGCGCTCGCCGCTCCCACGGTGGCCGCCGCTTCGGGCATGGCCTCCGCGAACTCGATGATCACAATGCAACCGTCCCGTTTCTCAGGCCCCGGAGTCTATACCGGTCCGCCGGCTCTTCCCGTCACGCTCTCGATGATCGTAGCCGGAGGAGGCCCGCAGCACTTCGATACCGTCACGCTGCTCAAAGTGCTCGCCGGAAAAAGCTTTAACGCCGAAGTCGGCAAACTCACCAAGCAATACGGCAAAGCGAAGGTCGGAAATTTCCTTACGGTCTTTAATTTCGTCGTCGCCGATTCGCTCAAGATCGTTACGGCCGCGAAAGTAAAACTTCCGTCCAAGCCGTCGCCCAATCCAAGCAACGGTAAGGCTTTAGCCGCCGCGCTTTGGAACGCGGGTGTGTTTCCGGGTGGATGGAGCGTCGAAGTGATGCTCGATCGCGCGGTTTCGCATCCGGTACACGTGCAAGTCATGAAAGACATCGATGCAAAGTACGGCATCGCAAAAGACGCCGACTATCATGCGATCCTTGCCACGGCCATGCACGACCTCAAAGCGGCGTACATGCTGTAAGACCGGATAACCGGTAATAGGAAAAGCCACGCTTTGCGTGGCTTTTCTTTTCTATAGCACCGGCGGTAGAACTCAGCTCCCGGACTCCGGTACAGAGTCCCGCATTACTCTCGAGACAAGCGCGATTATACCCAATGAAGCCCGGCTAAACAAGCCACGGTAGGACGAGAGCAAGCGACCAGTTGACGGCATGCGCCGTCCAACAGTATGGACACATTTTCTTCGTTACAAAAAGTAGGCTGTAAGCCAGATAGACCGACGTGGCGGCCGCGAACAGCGCGGCAATCTCGGTCACGATGAAAAAGATCCGGGCGTGGGCGAGCCACGTAACCGCAACCACGGCGGCGTAGTAGAGTATCCCGAAGAGCGCGTTCGGCAGGCCCGCGAAGAGCCTGGCGCGCGGTGACTTGACGACGCTTGGCCCCTTGACCTCGCCGTGCTTGGCGCGAATGCTCTTGCGGAGCATGAAAACGGAAGCGTAAAACCCCACGGCGCATAAAAGCGAGATAATGATCTTTAGGAGCATCATATTCAAACCCGGCTTGCCAAGCTAGCCCGCCGCTTCGCGGGCTTGGGGCTGCTCCTGGCCTCGTTTGGTCTTGCGGCGCTGGTGATTCGCTATCAGCCGTACGTCGAGCATCATATCCTACGGCCTATCGGCCCAAAAGTCGCGATACCCTTGGCGACCGTCCTTTTTGCACTCGTCGCGTCGGCGCCGTTCTCGGTGACCGACGCCCTCGCGGTCATGAACGGCGTCGTTTTCGGACGGTTTTGGGGATCGGTCATCGACATCGTTGGGATCATCTTTGCGGGCATCATCGGCTACTGGGTGAACCGGCATGCCACGCACCTGCTCGATCTGCACAAAGCGCTCGAGCGGCTACCGGGCTGGGTGAAAAGATTTCGCGTCGGTTCGCCGATGTTTCTCATCGTGGTGCGCGTTATTCCCGGATTCGGCGGAACTGTAGCAACCGCTACCGCGGCGGCGATGCGCGTACCGCTGTGGATTCACGTGCTCACGATGTCGGCGGTGGCGATTCCGGTGTGTGTGCTTCTCACACTTTTCGGCGATCAGGTGACGACGCTGGTGCACGGCGCGGAAGCCAGAGCGCACATGTACATCTTGCACCACCGGCCGCACTGGCATTTCCGCCGGCGCCTGCCGCACGGTCCGGCGGGTCCGACTCAATGAACAACGTCCAAACTGTCGACACGCCGCAGGCGCTGGAAGCGCTGTGCGAACGGCTTGCGAGTTCGCCGCGCGCCGGAATCGACACCGAATTTCATAACGAACGAAGTTACACCGCGCGTCTCATGGTCGTGCAGATTGCGTTTGAAGATGGATTTGCCATCGTCGATCCGCTGGCGCTGCCCGATTTGGCGCCACTCGTCGAGGCGCTCTCAAAGACGACGGTAGTCGGCCACGCGCTCAGCAGCGATCTCAAAATCTTTGCGGAGCGCTTCGGCATCGTTCCGCCCGGCGTTTTCGATTGTCAGGTCGCCGCGGCGTTCTTGGGATACGGACTGTCGATTTCGCTCGCGGATTTGGTGCGCGATCTCCAGGGCGTACGTTTGAAAAAACTGCACACGGTCAGCGACTGGTCGAAACGCCCGCTATCGGCAGGCCAGCTGGAGTATCTCATCGAGGACGTTGCGCATCTGCTCGACATGCACACCACATTGACGCGGCGGCTTCAGGAAAAAAACCGGTACGAATGGGCGCAAGAAGAGTGCCGTCAGCTCGCCGATCTTAGCCGGTACCGCGTCGACGAGCGCAAACTGTACGCACGCATCCCGGGCGCGAATCGTTTGAACCGGCGCGAACTGGCGGTTCTTTCGGAATTGGCTCGACTGCGCGACCGGCTCGCCCGCGAACGCGACGTTCCGCTGAAATATATCATGCCCGACGACGTCCTCGCGGGACTGGCCTCGCTGCGTCCGCAGCGCCTCGAAGATCTCGCCCAGTTGCGGCGCTTCGACGCCGGCGGCCGGCGGGCGCTTGGCCCGGCCATCCTGGATGCCGTCAAAACCGCGGAAGCTCTGCCCGAGGCCGATCTTCCGTCCCGCGTGAACCGGCCGCTCGGCAATGCGCGTGAGACGCTGGTTGCACTGATGAGCGTCGTGGTCGGCGAAATCGCCCGCGAAAACGAAATTCCGGCGAGCCTGCTGGCGCCCCGCGCGTCGTTGGAACGCGTGGCGCGCGATGTGCCGGCTGATCGCGCTGCCTTTGCCGCAGCGCTGGCGCTCTCGTCGTGGCGCATGCAGCTCGTCGGCGAGCGTTTGTGGCAGCTGCTTTCGGGCGAAGCTGCCATGCGTATCGAAGGCTATGCCGACGGCGATCCGCGAATCCTGTTGCAATCGTGACGTATGCCGGAAGCTTCAACGCCCTCGATCGCTTAAACGCCGGCGGCCGCTCGTATTCGTACGTCCGCCTCGCCGCTCTCGAAGACGCCGGCATCGCGCAGCTCGCACGGTTGCCTTTCTCGCTCAAGATTCTGCTCGAGAACCTAATGAGATTCGAAGACGGCGTCTCGGTCGAGCGGTCCGACGTCGAGGCGCTGGCGCGCTGGCATCCCGCGCAGCGCAGCGACCGCGAGATCGCGTTCCGCCCGGCCCGCGTGCTGCTGCAAGATTTCACCGGCGTTCCGTGCGTCGTCGACCTCGCGGCGATGCGCGATGCGATGTCGGAAATGGGCGGCGACCCCAAAGCCATCAACCCGCTGCAGCCGGTCGAACTCGTGATCGATCACTCGGTGCAGGTCGATGCGTTCGGTTCGAGTGGCGCATTTGCGGAAAACGCGCGGCTTGAGTTCGATCGCAACCGCGAACGGTACGCTTTTCTCAAGTGGGGCCAGGAAGCGCTGCGCAACTTCCGTGCCGTTCCGCCCGACACCGGCATCGTGCACCAAGTCAACATCGAGTTCTTGGCGCGCGTCATCTTTGGCGCCGACGGTGACGGGTCGGCGTATCCCGATACCGTCGTCGGGACCGATTCGCATACGACGATGGTCAACGGCTTGGGCGTGCTCGCGTGGGGTGTCGGCGGAATCGAAGCGGAAGCTGCCATGCTCGGGCAGCCAATCACCATGCTGATTCCCGACGTCGTCGGTTTCAAGTTGAACGGGACCCTGCGGCCCGGCGTCACGGCGACGGACTTGGTGCTCACGGTTACGCACATGCTGCGCAAGAAGGGCGTGGTCGGAAAGTTCGTCGAGTTTTACGGTCGGGGACTTTCGAATTTGGCCGTCGTCGATCGCACGACGATCGGAAACATGTCGCCGGAATACGGCTCGACGTGCGCTATTTTCCCGGTCGACGCGCAGACGCTGGAGTATTTGCGCCTGACGGGGCGCGGCGCCGAACACATCGCGCTGGTTGAAGCGTACGCGAAGGCGCAAGGGCTCTTCAGGACTGATGAAACCCCCGATCCGTTGTTCAGCGATACGCTCGAGCTCGATCTCGGCACCGTGGAACCGTGCTTGGCCGGACCACGGCGTCCGCAAGACCGCGTACCGCTGCAGGACGTCAAGCGCACTTTCAACGACGCGTTGGCGGAATGGCAAGCTGCGCGCGACGCCAAGCCCGCGAGCAACGCCGCGCGCATGGAGAGCGAAGGCGGCATGGGAACCGCCGTCGCGCTCGAGCCGAAAACGGAGATCGCCGACGGTTCGGTCGTGATTGCGGCCATCACGAGCTGCACGAACACCAGCAACCCATATGTGCTGATCGGCGCCGGCTTGCTCGCCCGCAACGCGGTCGCGCGCGGGCTCAAAAGCAAGCCGTGGGTGAAAACGTCGCTCGCGCCGGGTTCCAAAGTCGTCACCGAGTACTTAAAGAAATCCGGACTGGCGACGTATTTAGACCGGCTGGGTTTTTATTTGGTCGGCTACGGGTGTACGACATGCATCGGCAACAGCGGTCCGCTGCGTCCCGATATCGCCGAAGCGATCGCCGAGCAAGATTCGATCGTCGCCGCGGTTCTTTCCGGCAACCGCAACTTCGAGGGCCGCATCCATCCGCAGGTGCACGCCAACTACCTGGCATCGCCCCCGCTGGTGGTGGCCTACGCGCTCGCGGGGCGCATGGATATCGATCTTACGACCGAGCCCTTGGGGACCGACGAATCCGGCGCCCCGGTCTATCTGAAAGATATTTGGCCTGACGATTCCGAGATATCTCAGGTTGTCGCCGAGTCGATTAGCGGAGATCTCTTCAAGGCGAACTACAGTAACGTTTTTGCCGGCGACGCCAACTGGGCGCAGCTCGACGTGCCGGCGGGCGAACGGTACGCATGGGATCCGAAGTCGGAGTACGTCAAGCGTCCGCCGTATTTTGAAAACATGCCGGCCGAACCGCCGCCGCTGACCGAAGTGCGCGGCGCGCGCGTGCTCGTAATGGTCGGCGACAGCGTGACGACCGATCACATTTCGCCGGCAGGCAATATCGCGCGCAACAGCCCGGCCGCGAAATACCTGATGGAGCACGGCATCGAGCCGCCCGACTTCAATTCCTACGGTGCGCGCCGCGGAAATCACGAAGTGATGATGCGCGGCACGTTTGCGAATGTCCGGTTGCGCAATCTGCTCGTGCCGGGCGTCGAGGGCGGGTACACGAGGCTGCTGCCGCAAGGCGAGAAGATGTCGATCTTCGACGCCGCCATGCGCTACCGGGCCGAAAACGTTCCGCTGCTGGTGCTCGCCGGCAAAGAGTACGGCTCGGGATCCTCGCGCGATTGGGCCGCCAAGGGCCCGCATTTGCTGGGCATCAAGGCGGTGCTCGCGGAGTCGTTCGAGCGCATCCATCGCAGCAACCTGATCGGCATGGGTATCTTGCCGCTCGAATTTATCGGAGGAGCCGATCGTTCTACGTACGCGCTGACGGGTGAAGAAGTCTACGACGTGACCGGCTACGCCGGCGGAATCAAACCCGGGATGCATCTCGACGTGCACGTTTCCGGACCGCGCGACCGGTCGCTGGATATCAAAGTGCTGCTGCGAATCGATACGCCGAACGAAGCCGAGTATTTCCGCCATGGCGGCGTGCTGCAATACGTCCTGCGCCAACTCCGCACGCGGACTGCATGATCGAGCGCAACGAATCAGAACAGCATTTTACGCGGCGGCTCGAGGCTTTCTCCGACGTCGTCATCGGATTCAGCCTAGCTCAGCTTGGCGCCGCGCTAGTCGTTTCATCACAAGGGCTGCATAGTTTTCTCACGCCGTTAGGGCTGCTGAATTTTCTCTTTCCCTTTGCCATCGTTTGCTCCGCCTGGTTTTTTCATCACCGGCTCTTTTCGCAGCTCTTCATTCCCAAGACATGGCCGGTCGTGCTCAACTTCCTTTGGCTTGCGTCGGTCGTCATGGTCGTGTTTGCAGCCGAGACCTATACAAAACTGGGGACGATGACGGCAATGCGTTTTTACTTCGCATGCTACGCTATGGTCTATGCCCTGCTGACGGTCCAATATCTCATCGCGCTCAAATACACATCAGCGTGGCAGAATCCGGCAGCGCGTCTGCGGGCAGTGCGGGGCGCCGTCTTCATGGGGTTGTGGACGACGCCGTTTCTCTTCGCACTGGCGATCATTGTGATTTTCCGGCCGGGGCCCGTTTTTTTTCTCATTGCGGCGGGCTTTGCCGTGGCCGGACCGATGTCGAGCGTACTGCGCAAGCGTTTTGACGCTGCCGAAGCGCGCTTGCGCGCAGTATGAACGAAACGCGCGACGAAACCCAGCAGCGGCTCATCCACCGGCTGGAAGCATTTTCCGACATCATCATCGGCTTCAGCTTGGCGCAGCTCGCGCTAAGCCTGGCAATTCCCAAACACGGCGCTGCGGATCTGCTGCGCAATTCCGGTCCGCTGATTGCCTTTGTCATCACGTTTACGATCGTCTGCGGAATGTGGTGGGCGCATCACAAATTGTTTGTCCACTACTTCGTGCCCAACCCGGTGATGGTCGTCTTAAATTTCGTGACCCTGGCCGGGGTGAGTTTCTCGGTGTATAGCGTTCAGCTGATGCTGCACGACCCGCATACGTCGCTCGACTTCGCTTTTTACGAATGGTCCCTGACGGCCGTCTACGTGCTGCTGGCCGTTCAGTACTTTTACGGATGGACGGTCCGGCGGAAACTCGTACCGGAGAAAATCGCCGAAGGGGGATTGCGCGCCGCCCTCATGCTTGGCGGCGTCGGGACCGCATTTGGCGCTGTCGCTTGGGTTACCGTCCGGTACGGCGTGCGCGTGAGCGGCCTGCAATATATTGGCTACGTGGTCGTCGCTTACGCGATCGCGCTGCGCCTCTTTTTCCGCTTTCGAAGACAGGGCGCTACGGTTTAACCGGAGCGAGCGAATCCGCGGTGAGGGTATAGTCGAGCCGCAAATCGACACCCGTGCCGATTTTTTCTTCGTGAATCGATAACGGGACGGTTCTATTCATGTCGTAGGATATTCGGCCTTGGGTGTGCGTGACCGACATCTGCGCGGTGACTTTTTGAGCCTCAGTGATATCGAGAATGCCGTCCGTGTTTTTGTTTATCGTGAAATCCGTTGCGACCGATACGCCTCCGGGAACCTTCATATCGATGTGCCAGTGGTTTTTTTCATCCAGGTAATCGCCGTTGATGAATTTGCGTCCGAGGAAGCGCGCAAGATTGAGTTCGGGTTCGCTGAGCGCAATAGAGTCGGGGGGCAGGTCCACTTGGCCGGTCGGATAGGCCACGAGCTGCGAGGGCGGCACGTCGACCGAATGGGCCAGGGGTACGTCCTGCCGAATATTCAGGATCAAGGAATCGTTAGGCCCCAGACTCATGACATCCACACTAATCTTGCCGTCATAGCCGCCGGTCGTGAACATCGTTCTGACGCCGGGATCCGTCGTGCCGATTCCGCTGTAGTGAGAGATCGTCTCCCCCGTGCCGGAGAAATGAAATGCGAACTCCATATGACGCAACGGTTTTGGGGGTGCCGACGTCGCGGCAGCTAGCAGCAGTGCGAAAAACATTACACGAGCGCGCGCCGCAGGTCGGCGAGCACGGTAGCGAGATACGCTGCAAAACGCGCGGCCGAGGCGCCGTCGATTACGCGATGGTCGTACGAAAGTGAGAGCGGCTGAATCAAGCGCGGTACGAACTGCGAGCCGTCCCACACCGGGCGCACGGCGGCGCGGCAAGCTCCGAGGATCGCGACTTCGGGCGCATTGATGATCGGCGTGAAATAGGTTCCGCCGATGCTGCCGAGGCTCGAAATCGTAAACGTTCCGCCTTGCATCTGGGCGAGTGCCAACTTGCCGTCGCGTGCCTTTGCAGCCAGTTCCGACGTCTCTTTAGCGAGATCGGCGATGCCTTTGCGGTCCGCTTCTTTGATGACGGGCACCATCAGGCCGCCCGGCGTGTCGGCGGCGAACCCGATGTTGTAGTACCTCTTGTAGACCAGTTCGTCACCGTCGAGCGAGCTGTTAAAGTCGGGAAATTCCTTGAGAGCGGCGACGGCGGCTTTGATCAGGAACGCCAGCATAGTCACTTTGATGCCACGTTTGCCGAACTCTGCGTTGAGTTCTTTGCGGAAATCTTCGAGATCGGTCACGTCGGCGTCTTCGTCTTGCGTGACGTGCGGAATGGTCACCCAATTGCGATGCAGGTTCGGGCCCGAGATTTTCTTGATGCGGGAGAGCGGCTTGCGTTCGACCGGACCGAACTCCGCGAAATCGATCTTCGGCATCGGCGCGACTGCGAAACCGGCGCCTGCTGGTGACGCGGCAGACCCTCCCCCGCGCACGACGCTCTTCACGAAGCCCTGCACGTCCTCGCGCGTGACGCGGCCGTTTGGTCCGCTTGGCTCGACCGCGTGCAAATCGACGCCGAGTTCGCGCGCGAAGCGGCGGATCGACGGGCTCGCGTGCACAACGCCGTTCTCGCCTTCGGCGCGCGCCGGAGCCGGCTCGGCGGCGATAGGGCTGGGTTTGGCGGGCGGTGCCGCGATTGGAGCGGGCGCTTTGCGGGATCCGCCGTTGGAACTTGGCGACGGCTCAGCTTTAGCCGCTTCGGGTTTGGGCGCAGGCGCTTCGGCTTGCGCGGGCTCGAGCGTGGCAATCACGGAGCCTTTTGAGACTTTGTCGCCGACCTTCACGCGCACGTCTTTGAGGACGCCGTCAACCGATGCCGGCACTTCCATGGCGGCTTTATCGGATTCGAGCGTGATCAGTGAGTCGTTCTTTTTGACCGCGTCGCCCGGTTTGACCAAGACTTCGATGACGGGAATATCGTTGAAATCACCGATGTCGGGGACGGTAATCTCAATCACACTGTCACCGGATTAGGTTTTTCCGGATTGAGTCCGTACTTCTTGATCGCGGCCGTCACCACCGACCCTTTCATCGTCCCTTCGTCGGCCAGTGCCTTCAGCGCCGCCACCGCAACGTAGTGACGGTTCACTTCAAAAAACTCACGGAGTTTGCTGCGCATATCGCTCCGTCCGAAACCATCGGTCCCAAGCGTGACATAGCGCCGGTTTTGCTGCGGGCCCGCAACGTATGGCCGGATATGGTCGGCAAAGGTGCGGATGTAATCGGTCGATGCAATCGCAGGCCCGTCGTGTCCTCTCAGGCACTGCGCGACGTAGGATTGACGCGGAGGCTCTTCGGGGTGCACGAGGTTCCAGCGGTCGGCGTCGATGCCGTCGCGCCGCAATTCGTTGAAACTGGTGACGCTCCACACATCGGAACCCACGCCGAAGTCATCGGCCAGCAGCTGCGCGGCGGCTTCGACTTCGCGCAAGATTGCGCCCGAGCCCATCAGCTGGACGCGTCCGTTTTTCCCCGCCGGCGCTTCCCGCAACAGATACATGCCGCGCAAGATGCCTTGTTCGGCGCCCTCGGGCATCTCGGGATGGCGATAATTTTCGTTCATCACCGTGATGTAATAGTAGACGTCCTCTTGATCGTGCAGCATCCGCCGCAGGCCGTCCTGGATGATGACCGCCAACTCGTAGCCGTATGTCGGATCGTAGGAAATGCAGTTGGGAATGAATGATGCGAAGACTTGGCTGTGGCCATCTTCGTGCTGCAGCCCTTCGCCGTTGAGCGTCGTGCGGCCGGAGGTTCCGCCGATCAAAAATCCGCGCGCGCGTGAGTCGGCAGCCGCCCACGCCAGATCGCCGACGCGCTGGAAACCGAACATTGAATAGAAAATGTAAAATGGAATCATCTGCACGGCGTGCGTGGAGTACGATGTGCCGGCTGCCGTCCACGACGAAATCGCGCCCGCTTCGTTGATACCTTCCTGAAGGATCTGACCCTGCTTGTCCTCGCGGTACCACATGAGCTGATCGGCGTCTTGCGGATGGTAGAGCTGCCCCACGGACGAGTAGATGCCGAGCTGGCGGAACATGCCTTCCATGCCGAAGGTGCGCGATTCGTCGGCGACGATCGGAACGAGCCGCGGTCCCAGCTGCTTATCCTTGATCAGTGTGCTTAAAATGCGCACGAACGCCATCGTCGTCGATATCTCGCGGTCGCCCGTGCTCTTGAGTTGCGCGTCGAACGCCGAGAGCGGCGGCACGTCGAGCGCGTCGGCTTTCGTGCGGCGCGACGGAATGTATCCGCGCCGTTTGACGAGATTGCGCAGATACTTCATCTCGGGCGTATTCTCGGCCGGCCGGAAGAACGGCAGCTGCTCGACTTGATCGTCTGGAATCGGGAGATGGAAACGATCGCGGAAGGCGCGCATCGATTCGACCTTCATTTTCTTGGCTTGGTGAGCGATGTTCTGCGCCTCACCGGAGACGCCCATGCCGTAACCCTTGATGGTTTTTGCGAGAATAACGGTCGGCTGACCCTTGTGTTTGACGGCCGCCGCGTACGCGGCGTAAACCTTACGCGGATCGTGGCCGCCGCGCTGCAGCATCCAGATGTCGTCGTCGCTCATATGCGAAACGAGGTCGGCGGTTTCGGGATAGCGCTCGAAAAATTTCTCGCGTACGTACCGGCCGTTGTTGGCTTTGAACGTTTGATAGTCGCCGTCGACGCACTCGCCCATGAGCTGCACGAGCTTGCCGCCCGAATCGCGCTCTAGCAGCGGATCCCAATTACTGCCCCAAATAACCTTGATGACGTTCCAGCCGGCGCCTTTGAAATCGGTTTCGAGTTCCTGGATGATCTTGCCGTTGCCGCGCACCGGTCCGTCAAGGCGTTGCAGATTGCAGTTGACCACCCAGATCAGGTTGTCGAGCTTTTCCCGCGCGGCGACCGCGATCGCGCCCATCGATTCGGGTTCGTCCATTTCGCCGTCGCCCAAGAACGCCCAAACTTTGCGGTCGCCCGCGTCGATGATCCCGCGATCGTGCATGTAACGCATGAAGCGCGCCTGATAGATCGACATGATGGGGCCCAGTCCCATCGAGACCGTCGGAAACTGCCAGAAGTCCGGCATGAGCCAGGGATGCGGATACGAGGACAACCCCTTGCCGTCCACTTCGCGCCGGAAGTTTTCGAGCTGCTCGGCGGTGATGCGTCCTTCCATAAACGCGCGCGCGTAAAATCCGGGCGATGAGTGTCCCTGGAAGAAGACGAGATCGCCGCCCGTTTGTTCCGACGGCGCCCGGAAAAAATAGTTAAAGCCGACGTCGTAGAGGGTGGCCGCCGAAGCGAAGCTCGCAACGTGGCCGCCGAGCTCGGACGACTCTTTGTTGGCGCGCGCGACCATTGCCATCGCGTTCCAGCGCACGTAGTGGCGGATGCGCGTCTCGAGCTCGTCGTTGCCCGGCATCGGTTCTTGCTGCGCGGTCGGAATCGTATTGACGTAGGGGGTTGAGAAGCCGAGCGAGACGTGGGCGCCCCCACGTTGTGCCGCCTCGACGATCGCGCCGATCAGCTCTTGCGCGCGAGCCGGTCCCTCATGTTCGATCACGCCTTCGATCGCGTCGACCCATTCGCGCGTTTCTTCCGAATCGGGCTGCGCGGATAAAGCTGCCGGAGCGGCCTGATCCTCCGCCGTTGTACTCATAGAGCCGCCTTCACCTCGTAGCGGGCCTCTCCCCGCCGCTCCTCGCGTATGAAAATAGCGATGGCGCCCAGTACGAGCAAGCCTCCGCCCAGCGCGATCGCGCTCAGCCGTTCGCCGAAGATCGCAAGCGCCAGCAGCGCGGCGACGATCGGTTCGACCAGTGTGGAGAACGCAACCGCGCTTGCACTGAACCAGCGCAGCGCCGAGTTCATGGCGGTGTGGCCCAACAGCTGCGAGATCAGCGCCATCGCGAGGATGCCGCCCCAAGCGGCGGTGTTGCTCAAAGGCGGCGGCGCCTGGTGTGCTGCGGCAGCGGCCGCGATCAGGACGACGGCGGCCCACGTATAGGTTTGCGTTACGATGGCGCGCGTTCCGAACGACGCGCGAATTTCGCGTATTAGAATGAAGTAGGCCGCGATCCCGATGGCTCCCGTGACCGCCAACGCGGCTCCCAAAACCCCATGTCGTGGAACGGGCGGCGGCGCGATGCTGAAACCGACGACCATGACAAGTCCCGCCGCAGCGGCGCCGAAACTCAAGAAAGCAAGCGCCGAAAGCCGCAGGCCGCGCGCGAACGCGTCGTAAGCCGCCGTCCAGATCGGAGTCGTCGCAACCAGGAGCGTCGAGATCGCGACGCTCGTGTATTGCAGCGACCAGATCCACGCCGCGAAGTGAATCGCGAGCGCAAGCCCGGCGAGTGCGAATATGAGGCGGTCGCGACGAAAGAGCGCCGTGCGTTCCCGCGGTCGGCGAATGGCCGCCAGCGCGAGCAGCGCGACCGCCGCTATCGTCAATCGCGACGCCGATACCGCCAGCGGTCCGGCGCCGGTCAGCGCGAAGCGCGCAAAGATCGCGGCCGAGCCTACCGCGATCTGCGCGACGATCAGTGTGAAGTATGGGCGCACCTTTCTATTATACGGGGGAATCGCCGTCCGTTTCCGGTAGTCGTAGGTCACGCGGGAGCTTTCGAGCTGAGAGGGCGCTTTTCCGACCGCCGTGACCTGAGCGGATAATGCCGCCGTGGGAGGAGTTTCATGAAAGTTTACGCCGCCGGATCCGATCCGTCGATTCGTGTACCGATGCGCGAGATCGCGCTGACCAATGGTGAATCGCACGTGGTCTACGACACGAGCGGGCCTTACACCGATCCCGACGCCGCCATCGACATCCGGCTCGGCCTGCAAGCGCTGCGTTCGAAGTGGATCGAAGCTCGCGAAGATACCGAAGAATTGGACAAGCCGAGCTCGCTCTACCGGCGCGGACGCGACGCGATGGCCGAACTCGAAAGCATTCGTTTCGAAGGCGCGCGGAAGCCGCGCCGCGCCAAAGCCGGTGCAAACGTTTCGCAGATGCACTACGCGCGCAAAGGCATCGTCACGCCGGAGATGGAGTTCATCGCGATCCGAGAAAACTGCGAGTCGGAGTTCGTGCGCGCCGAAGTGGCGCGCGGCCGCGCGATCATTCCTTCGAACATCAACCATCCCGAAAGCGAGCCGATGATCATCGGCCGCAACTTCTTGGTCAAGATCAATGCCAACATCGGCAACTCGGCGGTGGCATCGACAATCGAAGAAGAGGTCGAAAAAATGACGTGGGCAACGCGCTGGGGCGCGGATACCGTCATGGATCTTTCGACCGGAAAAAATATCCACGAAACGCGCGAATGGATATTGCGCAATTCGCCGGTTCCCATCGGCACCGTCCCGATCTATCAGGCGCTCGAAAAAGTGAACGGCAAAGCGGAAGATCTCACGTGGGAACTCTACCGGGACACGCTGATCGAGCAGGCGGAACAAGGCGTAGACTACTTTACGATCCATGCCGGCGTGCTGCTGCGGTACATTCCGCTCACCGCCGCGCGCGTCACGGGAATCGTTTCCCGCGGCGGATCGATTCTGGCGAAGTGGTGCTTGTCGCATCACGAAGAGAATTTTCTGTACACGCACTTCGAAGAGATCTGTGAGATCATGAAGACGTACGACGTCGCCTTCTCGTTGGGCGACGGCCTGCGGCCCGGCTGCCTTGCCGATGCCAACGATGCGGCGCAGTTTGCCGAATTGGATACGCTCGGCGAGTTGACGGATATCGCGTGGAAGCACGACGTGCAAGTGATGATCGAAGGCCCCGGCCACGTGCCGATGCACCTCATTAAAGAAAATATGGAACGAGAGCTCGCGATCTGTAAGGAGGCGCCGTTCTATACGCTGGGCCCGCTCGTCACGGATATCGCGCCGGGCTACGACCACATCACCAGCGCGATCGGCGCGGCGATGATCGGCTGGTACGGCACCGCGATGCTCTGCTACGTGACGCCCAAAGAACACCTGGGCTTGCCGAACAAGAAAGACGTGAAGGACGGCGTTATCGCCTACAAGATCGCGGCGCACGCGGCCGACGTCGCCAAGGGCCACAAGCTCGCGCGGCACTGGGACGACGTGCTCAGCAAAGCCCGGTTCGAATTCCGCTGGAAGGACCAGTTCGAGCTCTCGCTCGATCCCGAGACCGCGCAAGAATTCCACGACGAGACGCTGCCGGCTGAAGGGGCGAAGGTCGCTCATTTCTGCTCGATGTGCGGCCCGCATTTCTGTTCGATGAAGATAACCCAAGAAGTTCGGGAATATGCGGCACATGGCATGGCCGAAAAATCGAAAGAATTCGCCGAAAAAGGCTCCGAGATCTACATCGAAGTCTGAGGCCCCCAAGCGCACCTTCGTCCAGCGCCTGGGTACTCTCGGCCCGGGGCTGATTACCGGCGCATCAGACGACGATCCGTCGGGCATTTCAACCTACTCCGTCGCCGGGGCGACGACCGGACTCTCGATGCTGTGGCTGGCATTCCTCACGACGCCGATGATGGCGGTCATTCAGGGAATGTGCGCGCGCATTGGGATGGTGACCGGCGAAGGTCTGGCGGCGAACATACGCAAGTCGATTCCGCTTCCGCTAGCTTATGTTGTCGCGGCGGCGGTGATCATCGCGAACACGTTTAATGCCGGCGCCGATTTCGCCGGCATGGCGGCGTCGGCTCATCTCGTGGTGCCGCAAGTCCCCGTTCTGGTCTGGGTAACATTTTTCGGCGCGCTCTTGCTCGTCACGATTTTGTTTTTGTCTTACCGTATCATCGCTAACACATTCAAGTGGCTCACGATTTCGCTTTTCGCTTATGCCGTAACCGCGTTTTGGATTAAGCCGGACTGGGTCGTCGTGCTCAGGGCGTTCGTCACGCCGCACATTCAATTCAGCCGCGACTGGATCACGACGATGGTCGGCGTTTTGGGCACCACGATTACGCCGTACCTTTTCTTTTGGCAATCGGCGCTGGAAGTGGAAGAGGAAAAAGACATGGGCCGCACGACGATCGCGGCGCGGCGAGGGGCGACCGAAACGGAGATATCGGATTCACACTTTGACGTGAATACCGGAATGATTTTCTCCAACGCGATCATGGCGTTCATCATCATCACGACAGCGCTGACGCTGTACGTGCACCACAAAACGCACGTCGCAACCGCGCAGGACGCGGCCGAAGCGTTAAAACCCTTGGTGGGACACTTCGCTGCGTTGCTCTTCACGCTGGGCATCGTCGGCACCGGGTTGCTCGCGATCCCCGCTCTGGTTGGCTCTTCGGCATATGTGGTCGCGGAAATGTTCAAGTTCCGGCGGGGCGGAATGAACGAGGCGCCCAGCCGCGCGAAGCGTTTTTATGGCGTCTTTGCGGCGGGCTTGCTCATCGGCGTCGCCATGTGTTTCGCGCGCGTCGATCCAATCCGCGCCCTCTACTATGCGGCCGTCCTCAACGGCCTCATCTCCGTGCCGCTGATTTTTCTGGTCGTTCGCATCGCGAGCAATTCGGGCGTGATGGGGAAGTGGAGCAGCTCTCTTTTGGCAAAAGGATGGGCATGGCTTGCCTTCATCTTGATGGGCGGCGCGGCCGTCGCCATGTTCGTTCTCTAATATGAAACCGTGCGCCGTTATTTTCGATCGCGACGGGACGCTGATCGAAAACGTGCCCTACAATGGCGATCCGGAAGCGGTCCGGCCGTTTCCGGGCGCGCGCGAGGCGCTCGAAAAACTCCGCGCGCGAAAGATTCCGCTGGGCGTGGTTTCCAATCAGAGCGGCATCAGCCGAGGATACTTTACGCGCGAACAGGCCGAGTCGGTGAACCGGCGGGTAACGGATCTGCTCGGCCCATTCGACGTCTGGCTCTACTGCCCGCATCAGCCCAACGACGAGTGCGAATGCCGCAAGCCCAAACCCAAGCTCATCTTGGATGCGGCGCGCGCGCTTGGCGTCGAGCCGGAATGCTGCGTCATGGTTGGGGACTTGCCCAGCGACTTGGAAGCGGCGCTCAACGCCGGCGCGCGGCCGATTGCGATCGATGCGAACCGATCGTTAGTTGCGGCTATCGACGAGATTCTTGCGTCGCTCTAATTTAGCGGCGCGGGGCGGACCAGTACTGCACGTCGGGTGACCCATAGGTCACCTGCACTCTGGCAACGGCAGGCGTCGTTTGCATGTGAACTGCGTGCCTCACACGGTTCCACGCGCTCATGACTTTGACGACATAGTGCTGCGTTTCGTAGTACGGCGGAATGCCGCCGGCATCCGAGACGGCTTTAGGTCCGGCGTTGTATGCGGCGAACGCCAGCGAGTAACGGTGCGGGCTGTTTTGATATTTTGCCAGCAGGCCGCCGAGATAATGCGCCGAGCCTTGTAAGTTCTGGTACGGGTCGCGCGGATTGACGTGCAACGTACGGGCGGTGGCCGGCATCAGCTGGCCCAAACCGATCGCTCCCGCGTAAGAGCGCGCGTGCGTGCGCCAGGACGATTCGACGCTGACGAGCGCCACCAAAATATTTGCGTCGACGCGCCAGCGGATCGAGCTTTGCAGAACTTTCTTGGCGAGTTTCGAGCTTTGCCACACCGGAAGATGAGGATTAATTTTGCGCAGCACGCGCGCATAAGCGCTGACCGCAGCCGGGTTCCCCGGAAGCATCGCGGGAGCGGCCGAGGCGGTCTGTATCCCAACCCGGGCAAGGCACAATGCCAAAATCGCCCCGGCTATGAAAGCGGTGAGTCTGCGCATCCCCCCCAATACGAATGAAGGGTGGCTCTCCCTCTCGCGCAGGACCCCCCTGCTAGCAAATCCTTACAATAACCGAACACGCCCCCTCGTGAGCCGTCGCCGCTGGTTGTATGTTCTCGTCCTACTTTTCGCAGTGATGTGCGGGATGATCGCCTTCAGCGAGTGGTGGGCCTACAATAAGAACGTTCCGTATTACGAGCACGTAGGGAAAACCCACACAGCGCACTAAAGCGCGCTCATGTTGCGACGCATCTCGTTACTCTGTTTTTTTGCGCTTTTTGCCCTCGCTTTTGCGCCGCTAGCAGCGCGCGCGCAGGCTACTCCGACACCGGCTCCGCGGCCCGCTTCGACGGGTGAGCCGAAGCCACAGGCTCCGAGTCCGAGCCCTTCGCCGACGCCGGGGCCGCCGTTTTCCAACATGAACTGGCGGGAGATAGGGCCGGCCCTTCCCGGCGGGCGAGTCGCAGCCGTGGCCGGATCCCAGCGCGATGTCAACTTGTACTATTTGGGAGCCGCAGGCGGCGGAGTTTGGAAATCCACCGATGGCGCCGAGACATGGTCGCCGGTTTTCGAGAAGCAAAAAGTTTCCGCGATCGGCGCGGTTGCGATCGATCCCACCAATGACGACGTTGTCTGGGTCGGGACGGGCGAATCCAACCCGCGTCAAAACGTCAGTTACGGCGACGGCGTATATAAGTCGACCGACGCCGGCAAGACGTGGACCAACGTCGGCCTCGCGCTGACGCGCCACATCTCCCGCATCCTGATCGACCCGCGCAACCCGAACCACGTTATCGTCGGCGCGCTGGGCGACGTCTTCGGCCCCAATGAGAATCGCGGCGTCTACGTTACCGAAGACGGCGGCAAGACGTGGAGCAAAACGCTCTACGTCAGCGACCAAAGCGGCGTTTCGGATATGGCGATGGACATGCAGCACCCCAACGTGGTCTACGCAGGCATGTGGCACTTCTTGCGGCAGCCGTGGACCTTCACGAGCGGAGGCCCCGACGACGGCCTTTATCGTTCGAGCGACGGCGGGCTCACATGGTCGAAACTTACCGGCTCCGCAAAGGGCTTGCCCACCGGGATCACCGGCCGCATCGGGTTAGCCGTAGCGCCGAGCGACGGCAACCGCGTCTATGCGATCATCGAATCGGGCGACGGCATTCTGTGGCGCTCCGACGACGCCGGTTCGACCTGGGCGATGGTCAGCAGCGACACGCTCGTCGACCAGCGGCCATTCTATTTCACGCATCTGATCGTCGATCCAAAGAACGCCGACAAAGTGTATGCTATTTCGGAATTTTTGGCAGTTTCAACCGACGGGGGCAAGAAATTCAAAGAAACTGCGCAACAAGTGCACGTAGACTATCACGCGATGTGGATCGCGCCCGATAATCCGAACCGCGCCATCATCGGCGCCGACGGCGGCATCGCGCGCACCGTGGACGGCGGTGACAACTGGTTCTTCGATCGCAACATTCCCATTGGTCAGGTCTATCACATCGCCACGTCGACCGAAAATCCGTATTGGATCTGCGGAGGCTGGCAAGACAATAACGGATGGTGCGGCCCGTCCAATTCGCTCGATCCGTCGGGCATTCTGAACAAGAATTGGATCGGAGCGGTCGGCGGCGACGGAATGTGGGTCGTCCCGGATCCCGCGGATCCGAATTGGATTTGGGGTGATTCCGAAAACGGCTTTCTCACCATCTACAACAAGGTCACCAAAGATACGATCTTTGCGACGCCCTATTTGCAGAACTCGATCGAAGGCTACGATCTTTCAAAGAGCAAGTATCGCTACAATTGGGATTCGCCGATCGCCTTTGCGCCCTGGAATCCACACATCGGCTGGCTAGGTGGGAACGTCGTATTTCAAACGACCGACCGCGGCCGGCATTGGACGATCATCAGTCCGGACCTCACGCTTAACGATAAATCGCACCAGCAGCCCAGCGGCGGTCCCCTGGTGCACGACGTTTCGGGCGCGGAATACTCCGACAACATCATGTATATGGAAGGCTCGACGCTTCACAAAGGCGAGCTCTGGGTCGGGACCGACGACGGCCTTGTGCAAATGACGCTCAACGGCGGCAAGTCGTGGCGCAATGTCACGCCGACCGGCGTTCCACCGTACGGCCGCGTCGAGACTGTCGCGCCGTCGACATTGCACGACGGAACGGTCTTTGTGAACATCGACCGGCACAAGTCCGGCGATTTCAAACCCTACGTTTTTATGTCGAACGATTTCGGCAAGACGTGGACGTCGATCGTCAATAATCTGCCCGCCGATCAATACATGCGGTCGGTCCGCCAAGATATCCACGACGGCAACATCTTGTATGCGGGCACGGAGAACGGCGTTTGGATCTCATTTGACGACGGCAAATCTTGGCAAGACTTCCGCAATAACATTCCTGCTGTCTCGGTGCGAGAAATTCGCTTCCAGCCGCAGTTCGACGACCTGGTCATCGCGACGCACGGGCGCTCTATCTACGTGATGGACGACATGCGGATCATCCAGCAACTGCAGCGCGCGATTTCCCAGGGGGCCCTTGTGGTGGGGCCGCGCACGGCTTACGAATATACACTGCATTCGGACGACGAGGGAACCTACACTGATTACACCGGTGCGAATCCGCCGTACGGCGCCGTGACGTACTTCTATCAGAAGACGCCCGGCAAAACGGCGCCCGTCATCCAAATTCTTAATGCGTCGGGTCAAGTGATTCGGACGATAAAAGGATCGCGCAAGGACAACGCCGGGAAAGAGACTGCGCGCGTCACCAATAAGGCCGGCATCAACCGGTACGCGTGGGATTTCCAAATTGACGGGCCGGTCAAGTGGCTCGGCGCGGCTAAGGTTTCCTACCAAGGGCCCGATGAAGGCGCGGTCGTTCCGCCCGGACGCTACGCCGTTCGCCTGACGGTCGGAGGAAAGACGTTTACCGAGCCGTTCACCGTTAAACCCGATCCGCACTCCAAGTTCACGCAACGGGAGTACGAGCAGAGCTACGCGTTCGTCAAGAAGTACTTTCGCGAGTTCTCTACGGTCGATACGATGCTGAACAACCTCGACGACGTTAAGAAGCAGCTCGATGCAATCAATGCGGATCCGAAAACCAAAGCCAGTGCCGCTTTGCAACAGCAGGTTACCGCGGCGATGGACGCGCGCGACACGCTATTCCACCAGTTGACCGCCGACTATCATAACGATGAAGACGGCATCCAGAAGTCCGGCGAGCTGCGCGAAGACATTCAGAGCGCAGGGTTCTTCGGGACCTTCTTGATCACTCCGGCGATTTCGCAGTATGGGAATCGGATGGACGTTGAATACGCGCAGGGTGTCGGCCATTATGACTCGTTCGTGCGAACTACGATTCCGGCGCTGAATGCCGCGCTTACCACAGCCGGCCTAAAGGCCATCACAGGAGCCACGCCGGTTGCAGCCGGCATGTAATCTAGGGAGATAACATGGGCATGTCACGTCTTCTTGCAATTGTGTTTGCGCTGTCTTTCGTGCAGCTCGCCGTCGCGCAAGGCGCGACCGATCCCGCGTATTCGCATCTCAAATGGCGCTCGATCGGACCCGCCGTATCGGGCGGGCGCGTGCCGGCGGTCGCCGGAACGGCTGCGGATCCAAATCTCTATTATATCGGCGCCGCGGGCGGCGGCGTCTGGAAGACCGAGAACGGCGGTGCGACGTGGACGCCGGTCTTCGAAAAGCAGCCGGTCTCGGCGATTGGCGCGGTCACGATCGATCCGACCAACGAAAACACCGTCTGGGTTGGAACGGGCGAGTCGAATCCGCGCAACGACGTGAGCTACGGTGACGGCGTGTATAAGTCAACCGACGGCGGCAAGACCTGGACGAACGTGGGCCTGCGCGAAACGCGGCACATCTCGCGTATCATCGTCGACCCAAGCAATCCGAATCACGTTATCGTCGGAGCGAGCGGCGATCCGTTTCGCGATAGTACCGAGCGCGGCGTCTTCGTTACGGAAGACGGCGGCCAAACGTGGGCGAAAACGCTCTACCTCGGGCCGCAAACCGGCGCGTCTGAAGTCGACATGGACCCCAATCATCCGGCGGTGTTGTACGCCGGCATGTGGCAGTTCCGTCGAGTACCGTGGAATTTTCACAGCGGCGGACCGCAGGACGGTCTCTACAAATCGATCGACGGCGGGAAGACGTGGGCGCAATTGACCGGCAATGGTTTGCCGGCCGGTGAGATGGGCCGCATCGCGGTCGCCGTCGCGCCGAACAACAGCAATCGTGTCTACGCCGTCATCGAGGCAAAGGGCGGTATACTGTGGCGCAGCGATGACGCGGGCGCGACGTGGGAAATGGTCAGTGACAATACGCTGGTTGATCAGCGCCCGTTTTATTTCACGCACGTGAGCGTGGATCCGAACAATGCCAACCACCTCTACGGCGTCTCGAACGAACTGGCGGAGAGCCGCGACGGCGGGCGCCATTGGCACGCGATCGCCAATCCCGTGCACGTCGACTTCCACGCGATGTGGATCGCGCCGAACAACTCCAGCCGTATGATCGTCGGCGAGGACGGCGGATACGCGATAACGGTCGATGGCGGAAAGAACTGGTCGTTTTCGCGCAATATTCCGATCGGCCAGATCTACCACGTCGGCGTTTCCAATGAGAATCCGTACTGGGTATGCGCGCCGCTGCAAGACAACAACTCGTTTTGCGGGCCTTCGAATTCACGCAACCGCTCCGGCATCTTAGATGACGACTGGCTTAACGTCGTCGGCGGCGACGGCATGTGGGCGGTTCCGGATCCCGGCAACGGCAACTACATCATGGCCGACTCGCAGACCGGCAACATCAGCGCGTACAGTAAGAAACTCCAAGCGGGCCGCGGCCTGATACCGTATTACGATTTCGATCGCAATTCGTTTAATCTGGCCGCCCGCAAGTACCGGTTCAACTGGGATTCGCCGATCGCGTTTGCGCCTTGGAATAACAAGGTGCTGTGGCTCGGCGGCGACGTCGTCTTCCAATCGACCGATCGCGGTCTGCACTGGACGGCGATCAGCCCCGATCTCACCCGCAACCTCAAGACGCACCAGATTCCCGCGGGCGGACCGTTGGCGACCGACGTTTCCAGCGCGGAGTTTTCCGACAATCTCCTGTACATCGAGGGTTCGCCGCTGCGAGCCGGCGAGATCTGGGTGGGGACCGACGACGGACTCGTTCAGATGACGCGCGATGGCGGCAAGCACTGGCGCAACGTGACGCCGACGGGGCCTCCGGAATTTGCACGGGTTGAAACGGTCGCGCCTTCGCCGATCGTCGCGGGCACGGCTTATGCGATCTTCGACGACCACCGTTCAGGAAATTACGAGCCGTATCTCTACGTCACGCACAACTACGGGAGCACGTGGACGAAGATCGTCAACGGGCTGCCCGCCGATCAGTACGTGCGTACCGTGCGCCCCGACGGACATAACCGCAATCTGGTTTTCGCCGGCACCGAGAACGGCTTGTGGGTCTCCTATGACGGCGGCGGCCATTGGAACGACTTCCGGCTGAACATTCCGGCGGTGTCCGTACGCGACATCCGCGAACAGTCGAACTTCAACGACTTGGCGATTGCGACGCACGGCCGTGCGCTGTGGATCTTTGACGACTTGACGTCGCTCCAGCAACTTCCGCAAGCGCAAAGCCAAGGAGCGATGCTTTTCAAACCGCGCACCGCTTATCAATACATCTTTCACTCCAACGATGAGGGGCTCTACACGCGGTTCAGCGGTGATAATCCGCCCAACGGCGCGATTGTCGATTACTATTTGAGCGCGCCCGGAAAGACGGCGCCGACTCTTGAGATTCTGGACTCCAAAGGCCGAGTGATCCGTCACATCCGTCCGCCGGTACGTCCGGCGGCAGCCGCCGGCGCGGAAGGCGACGTGCCGGTCTTTTTCGGCGGCGGGGGCGGCCCGAGCAACAACGCCGGCATCAACCGCGTCACGTGGAATTTCCGCGAGGACGGCGTGACGCAGTGGACCGGCAACCCGCAGTTGCCCGCAGGCGGCGGCGGCGGCGGCGGAGCCGCGGCGCTCGGCATTGCGGTGGTGCCCGGAACATATTCGGTGCGCACGACGCTCGGCGGCCGGACGTTCACGCAAAGCTTCGAGGTCAAGAAAGATCCGTTGAATCCGTTCTCGCAGGCGGACTTTCTCTCGGCCTATCAGTTCGGCAAGAAGTATCTAGGCATTTCCGGCAAGATCAACACCGTACTCAATAACTTGGACGCCCAGAAAAAGTCGCTCGGCGACGCAGCGGCGGCCCTGCAGAAGAGCGGCAACACCGAGCTGCTCGCACGCGTCACCGCTGCACAGGCGGCTCGCGATGCCATCTTCAGCACGTTCACGGCCAACTACAAAAACGGCGAAGACTCGCTGCAATGGCCGGGTGCGCTGCGCGAAGATCTTCCGCGCGGAGGTTTCGGCGGCGGCAGTCCGCCGACGCCGGCCGTGCTGGAGTATGCAGGCCGCTACGACCGCGAGTTCGGGGCCGCGATGGCACGCTACAACGGCTTTGTCAGCGGAACGCTCGTGCCGCTTTCGGATGCCCTAAAAGCTGCCGGCGCCGGGATGATCGCGGGCGCAGCGCAAGTGCACTGATGTGCAACGGCGTCTCCCGCGGCTGGTTTTTGGCCGCCGCGGGAGCGGCCGCTCTTCCGCTGACTATTATACCGGCAGCCGCGGCGGAGCTGCCCGCGGTTCCGCCAGGTCTGAGTGAAGGCAACGCGCGCGCGGCGCAAGTCGCGCGAACGTCGCATTTCATTCGGACGCAGTATGCCGGCGCATTGCAGCTGGCGCGCTCGATCGGGGATGCGCATTTGCATTCCGATGTTTTGGGCTTGCTCGCAAACCCCGTGCCTACGTACGCGCGAAAGTACCGCACAGCCGCGCAGCGATTGGCTCTGCGTGACGAGTTGGCGGCCGCTGGTTTCATTAAGCCCGACGATCCCGTCGTGGGCATTTTCCCGCCCGGCGCCGATGGCGATGCGGCGGTGCAACCGTTTTGGAGCGCGCCGGGAAGCGCGTACGATTCGCATCACAGCTATCCGGGCGGCTTGCTCGTGCACGAACTCTTTAATGCACGCATGGCCGATTACTTTGCGAAAAACTATGACGCGATATACTTCGCGGGCCGCCCTCAGATCGACCGCGACCTGGTTATCGCAGCGGCCTTTTACCACGACATCATGAAAACGGTCGTCTTTCAATTTAATCCCGACGGCTCGCTGCTGCCGGAGCTGCAAATTGCAGGTACGGGCGGACATCATTGCCTTTCGGGCGCCGAAGCGATCGTACGCGGGCACGATGCACGGTTCGTTACGGTGTTGTTGAGCGCGCATGCCGCACCGTCGCTCGGCGATGAAGCCAAGGTTGCGCAATGGTGCCGCGCCTCGGCGATGATCGCGGGCGTCGACCCTGCTGATTACGTTCCTCCGAAACTTCCACCGATTGAAGCATTTGTCAGCAACTTGAGCGACCACGACTACGTACTGAGCGTGCACGCGATGCAAAAGGTGAGCCCGGTGCTCGAAACGGTCGCCCCGGCGGCCGGCTATCCGGCTCCCGCGGGGCCTTCCGACGTCCGCTGGTGGCGTCATCGAGTGTTGGCAAATGCCTCTGCGATCGCACTCTACGAAGACCTGGTCCGCGGGCCGGCGGCATTCATCAACGCGGTCCGCAAAGCGTCGCACTAAGCGAGCTCGCCGCCACGCATCACATGTAGACGTTTTAAGAACGCCTCGTGCTTGAACGATCCGCCGCCGCCGAACCGCGCAGCGACGAGCCGCGAGGACGGCAGCATGTAGAGCGCCTGTCCGCCCGAACCGCTCGCATAGATTGCGTCGGGATTTGCGCCGGGCGCCGCTAGCCACCAGGAGAGGCCGTAACGCGGATTTACGGTCGTGCCTTTGAAACACTCCGCGAACTCGTCGCGGTGCGTCAGAACATACTCACCGTACGCCAGCCAATTGCGAGCCGTCAGAAAGGCTCCGGTCGGAAGCGGCTGCGTTCCGTCGGCGAGTCTTCGCCAGCTTGCGATCTCGACGCCAGCCGGTTTCAAAAGTCTTGACTGCAGATACTCGTGCGGCGTCACCTTGTGAAATTTTAGTTTTTCGCAAAGGATCGCGCCGAATATTTGGAGCGGTATACCTCCGTAGATGAAGCGCTCGCCCGGCCGGTCTTTGATCTCAGTTGCAAGGGCCTTCTCGTAGACCGGCACGGCGTTGCCCAGCCCGCCAAAACCAATGCCCGCGGTGAGCGTGAGCAGTTGGCGGATCGTCACTTGCCGCTTGACCGGATCGTCGCGCCACTGCGGGAATGTTGCGCCGACGCCTTCGTCGAGTTGCAGTAACCCTTCGCGCTGCGCGACGACGGCGAGCGGGCCCCAAAAGCTTTTCGTGCCGCTGTAGAGCGCGTGCGGTTTTTTGGCGCTAAAATCGCCGCTGTACGTTTCCACTTCGATCGTACCGCCGCGCGATATGAGCAGCGCCTGCGGCTGGTGCCGCACGTGATATGCAACCGCTTCTTGCATGATGCGACGCTTCTGCGGCGTACTAGGAATGCATGCCCGAATTCAATGCCGGTCACGCGTTGGACGAAGCGATGGAGCGTCACGAACAGATATCCGGAGGCGGAATCCTCGTTCCGGTTGCGGCTGCAGTCATCGCGGTCTTTGCCGCGCTGGCCACGCTGCTGGCCAATCACAATTCCATCTCCGGACTCGCCCAAAAAAATGAGGCGATTCTCTTTCAAATAAAGTCCGCTGACCAGTACGGCTACTACGAGTCAAACCGGATCAAAAGTCATGTCTACCAAGCGATGTTGGGCACCGGCATCGTCAACGCGGCTTCCGCGCGAACGCAAATGCAGAGCACGATCGACCGGGAAGCGATCAAGGCCGGTAAGATTCTCAAAGTCGCGCAAGGCGACGATCTCTCCGCGCAAGAGCATTTCAAAGACTCGGAAAGCTATATGAAGGCCTATGAAAAGTTTGAGGTCGCGACGACGCTCTTCGAAGTCTCGATCGTGTTGGTTTCGATTACGGCGCTGATGCGCACGCGCGCGATGCTCTACGTAGCGGCCGGGGCGACGCTAGTGGGGATCGTGTTTTTCGGGCTCGGCTTTCTTCCCTAAGGCTTGCGCGGCCGCGTTGAGTTTGGCGGCAAGTTCGCGCGCATGACGCGCGACGTTTTCCGAGTTGTAGGCAAAAATCTCGCGCCACAGCTCGGCGTTGGAGTTCCCTAGGCGTAAGAGCTCCGCGGCAACCGGCCCGCAAAACGCCTCTGCATCGGCGATATTTTGTTGCCGGAGCGACTTTGAAAAGACCGTCGCGATCAACTGCGGAACGTGCGAGGTCAGCGCCAGCACGTCGTCGTGCATCGCCGCGTCGCTGGGGACCGCGCGCGCGCCCATCGCCGCGATGAAGTCGCGCGCCCGCATTTCCAGCGCTTTATCGCCGGGCGGCACGTAGATCCACGGTTTATCGAAGAAGAGCGTACCGCGCGCGGCGGCGGCTCCGCTGCGCTCGGATCCCGCCAAGGGATGCGTCGCGACGAAATTGGCGATACCGCGCCCCGCTTCAAAAATCGGCTGCTTCACCGACGCAACGTCGAGGATGAGCCCAGCCCGCAGGTTGCGGCCGCGCAGCCCGTGCAACTCGTTGACGACCGCGCGCGGCGGCATGGCCAATACGATGGTTCCGGAGTGTTCGTAGAGGTCGTCGAGCGTGACGATCTCGTCGATCGCGCCGCGGTTCAGGGCCGCTTGCGATTGAAGTGCGGAAGCGTCGAAACCCGTGACGCGCCAGCCGAGTTCGCGTCCGCGCAATCCGACCGACGCTCCGAGCGCACCCGTGCCGACGATGCCGAGCGTGATCGGCGCGTTCACGCCGGATCTTTGCCGGCGATGTCGGGCCGGAGCTCGCGCGCGCCTTCCAGGTAGGTATGTTCGATCGCAGCCTGCGATCGCGCCGTTTCAACATGCATCAGGACGCGAACGCAGCGCGGCATCGCGCCGGGCACGTCGATCTCAGTGAAGTGCAGCATCGGCACGTGCACCCATCCCATTTCGCGCGCTCCCAACGCTGGAAACGCGGCGTGAAGGTCGGGCGTCATGCTAAAGAGCACCGAGGCGATATCGTCGAGCTCCACGCCGTTACGCTTGGTCATCTCGGTGAGCAGACGTTTGGTCGCGTCGAGGATCGCTACGGGCTCGTCCGCGTCGACGGTAATGGCGCCGCGAATCCCGCGCATCTTCATCGCCGCGCTTTTCGCCGCCCGAAGGCGGGCTTACCGCTTGGCCCCGCAGAAGCCAGGCGCGTGGCCCTCGAACACATCATTTTGAACGTCGGCTTATGCAAGGCCGTGGCGCGGCTTTCTCCGCAGACCAATGTGGCGATGCGCGTGGTGGTGAGCGACCGCATCAAGCGCGCGGAATTCGACCAGACCGTGCAGTTCCGCCGGGGAAGCGGCAATTCGACGCCGGTCGAATTCGATTCGTCTTGGGGAACCTACCGGATCGTGATGAGCGTTCCGAAATATCGCTGCAACGGTGTCGATTTCTTGGAAGTGCTCCCGGATCACAACCGGAGTATGAATACGACGCTCCTCGACGGGCAAGCAAGTACGGCGGCCCCCGTGATCATTATGGGGGCGCTGCCGCAGTCATTTGCCTACGCGCAACCCTCGGTCGTCTTGTTCCCGTCAACGTTGCGATGCAACGGCGTGGTCGGCGATCCGCAGACCAACGGAATAGACAACGAACTCGAGCAGGACGCGTACTACTCGGCCATTCGATCGCCGGCCTTGTATCGCCAGCCGGTCGCGCTGACGCTGGCCGTCCGGTTGCAAGATTCGAGCGGCGGTTTTCATTACGTACGCATGCCCTGGAACTTTGCATCGGGTTATACGTGGCCTTCGATTGGCAAGCTCGATATTGACGACGCCGTCCTTGGATGGCTGGCCGGGCAGACCGAAGATATCTTGCTTTGTCCGAAGTTTTACGGCACGTCCGTCGGACAATAAAAAAGGTCCGGACGCTCCGGGCCTTTTTTATGTGCACGGTAGTTAGTGGAAGATGTTCTGGCTGGGTCCCGTTACCATGAAGAACAACATGGGGATTGAAAGCATCGTGTTGGCGCGCGAAGCGAGAAACGCGATGCGACGGGCTTTGACCTTCTCTTCGTCGGTCGCCGGTACGATGCCGAGAATTTTTTTCTGATTCATCCAGATGAGTGTCCACACGTTGATCAGCATGATCGTTCCCAGCCACGCGCCGATGCCAATCGGAGCATAAGCTCCCTGTAGGCCGAGCGCGGCAACAATCCCATTCATGCCGTTGTACGTGTAACTTCCGAGCAGCGCTGCGCCCAGAACCCATGTCGCTACCGCGCCCCAGCGAAAGAAGAGAAGCGCGCGCGGCATGATGTACTTGCTGATGGGTCCGGCTTCGCCCGCGGCGGTGGCCTCTTTGACGGCGGCGGCATTGACGAAATTGAAGAAGTAGAGCAGTCCGATCCACATAATGCCGGCAAATACGTGCATCCACTTGAGAATTGGTTCATTCCATTCCATTACGCATTCACTCCCGCGGCATGTTTCACGATCATTTCCGCGACGTAGTACAGAACGGCGGTTAGGATCACCCCGCAGATGATCGTGCCCCACAACGAGTCCAACGGATTTTTCACTCCAGGTATCCTCCTATTTCGGCGGCGGCGGGGCCGAACGGCCCAGCGCAACGGCGGCGCTGCTGTCGTTGATTTCCCAAATGGCAATGGCGGCTTCGCTTCGTGTAACGGGCTTCTTGGGCGAGAGAGCTTTTAGCGTGCCCCAGATTCGCGCGATGTTCCGAGTGGTGCGGACCGATTCGTCCTCGTGGATGGCCGACATATAGTGCGGATTGATCTGATCCGCATCGCTGAAGTTCTGGAGATACATCTTCATACCCGGCTCGGCTGTGATGTTCCCGCCTTCGTCGACCGGCGCCTTAATAGCGAGCAGCTCTTCGCGTGTGAGCACGCGGTTGGGCGCAAAATGCTTCTTGTCGATGCCGATCACATAGCCGGCGTTGGCTAAACCCTGGACATATTGAAAGTCTGGGTTGCTGACGGGCATGTCAACGAAAAGCGCGGGGCCTGTTTTGGCGAGCCGGATTTGCTTGCTGATCGCGTCTTTAAAATAGATGTTGTTCGCCTTGACCAGCCAGCGGACGAACTGCGCGCGTGTAACGGGCGCGTTGGGCTTAAATGTGCCGCTGGTGGAATCCAAAATTCCTAGCGCGGCTTCGTCTTGGATCTGCTGCTGCCCGAAGTCGCCGTTGATGTCGGTGAAGGATACGTGCTGAACGGGGACTGCCGCCGTCGCTGTTGGAGCGGGACTTCCGGCCATGGTCGGGCTTGCGGCCACTACCACCGAGGCGGCCGGGCTGGGCGCGGGCGAAGCCGTTGCCGAGGAAGATCCATTGCCGCCCGAACATGCCGCCAGCAGTGAAACCGAAGCAGCTGCGGCGGCGAGCAGGTGCGAAGAACGCCTCATCACGGGCCGCATTCTTCGCCCTGCGAGGCGCTCCTCGCTTTAAGGGGGCTGGCGACCGAGCGCGAAGTAGTAGCGACCAGCGAGCGCCGCCGGGCGCGGGAGGGACTCAATGAGACGCTTGATTAGCCTTTTGATAGTGCTGACGTTTTCGTTTTTGGCCGCCGCGCCGGCCTTGGCAAACCCGTACATGTCTTGGGGCCAATGGACCTCGGATACGGGCGTGCCGTTTTCGCAGTGCTTTGACAGGGCGCCGCAAGCGCTGGCAGCCGCCGGTCTCACTTCGACCCCATACGGCCGCTTTTTCTTCGGAGCAGATTCCGTTTTTAGCGTGTCGCTCATTTGCTACGATCTCGGAAACCGGTTCATCGTTACGATCGTCGTGACAGCCGACCGCGGCGGTGTCGCTTCCATGACGACCGATCAGGTGCGCGACCGGGTCCAAGGCGTCATCTTTGGTGCGGGCGCGTCGCAGCCGCCGCCGCCCACGCAGGGAGCTTCACCGGGCGGTTCGGGATGGGATGCTAACGCGGTAGACTTCCGCGGCCGTAACGGCCAGCGATTTACGTTCACGTGTGAACCCAACGGTCACTTGTCTAGCGTATGGGGCTCAGACATCTATACGGATGACAGTCGCGTGTGCACCGCGGCCGTGCACGCGGGCTTGATTACCGTCGAATCGGGCGGCACAGTTACGATCGAAATCCGCGGCGGTCTGGCGTCATATGAGTCGACGACTCGAAACGGTGTGACCACAAGCTCGTACGGCTCGTGGACCGGCAGCTACGTCTTTGTGAGGTAATAAGAATGATGATCACCCGCAGCGCGATCGCCTTCGTACTCTTGTGCGTCGCCCAAAACTCGACGGGGTGGGCAAGCGCCGGCTGCGCCGGTGCCGACCCGGCGATCGCGTCGGCTCGCGTGCAAAGCACGAATTCCGACGGGCGCGTTAACCGCTACTCGCTCGCGATTCGCGTTGTTAATCTCGGGCGCGCGAAACAGCCGTCGAACGTTTTGCAGTCGGTGGAGATTTATCAGAACGATATCAAGCTCGATACAAAGGGTTTGCCGCCGCTTCGCCCCGGTCAAGCGTATTCGTTTATCTATGTCTTTCAGCGCTCGATCGACGCGGGTGTAGGCACGTCGACCTTAGCGCTTAAGCTGGTCATGCGCCAACCGTCACCTCCGGGGAAACAAGATTGCAACGCCGGTAACGATAGCTACACGGTAACGTTCTGATTTTTGCCGCACGCGGCATAGTGGCAAGTGCAGCTGTACTCTGTTTAGCAGGCTGCGCGGGTGCCGCCACGACTCCGCTGGCCGTTCCGGGGCTTTCGCCAGCCGTGCAGCAAGCCGAAGCGCAATCGGTTATGGCGACGTCGCAACTCATCATCGCACTTTCGGTCGGGGCCGGACCGGGAACGCTCGAGAACGCCGTCTTCGGTGCGCCGACCATAACGCCGCTCTGCACTGCGCCGGTCGTGCATCCTCCGCCGCTCCCCGGCGGACACTACTTTCAGATCGGTTACGTTTCGCCGGCTCCGCCACCGCCTGTACGCGGCGCTCCGTCCGCGCTTTTTACCATCACGACATTTTACGATTCAGCGTGCGCGCATCCAATGCACGCCTATTCTTTTACCCTCGTGAAAGGTTCGGCGACGACGCTGAGCGCGACCGGCAGCGAAACCGCGTACACCGCGACGGGAGCCGTTACCGGCTATCGCACGTATGACATCTCGGACATCATCACCGGCACGGCATCGAATTACGTTTTGCACTCGACGACCGCTCCCGGACTTCCGCCGGCAGCGCCGACGTCGTCGTTCGGATTGGTCTGTCTTTATACGGCCGGCAACGCGGAGAACTGCGGTTATGCTGCCGTCCAAAACACGAGCTCGCTCGGCATTCCGCTGGCGCTCAACATGAATTACACTGGACTCAATCCGCCCGGCGTTACTACGCCCAGTCGCGGAACGGTCGGCATGCAAGCCTACACGGGAGCGGCGGGGTCAATGGGCTTTGTTTTTGGATCGACGCCGGGAACGTGGACGATCACCGGCGGAACGCAAATTGCCAGCGACACCGGCACGTACGGCTTCACCGTAGACGCGAACGGCGATATCCTGGCGTCCTCCACGAGTTTGAATGATCCAACAAACGACGCCGCGCCAAGTTTTACCGAGGACTCAGCAGGCAATTTCAACGGTCTGGTGCGGCAAATAAGCACGGGCTCGATTCCGTCGCTCTTCACAACCGACAACGCCGGCAACGGAACAATTATCTACACAGGCGCGCCCCTCGCACGGGTTTCTGGGTTTTTGGTGCAGTAGCCTTACCTCGTCAAACCATTGGGCTAAACGTGACTTATAATCCGTGGACCTATGGTCGTCATCATGGTTCTATGCTGCTATGGCTCGTACCACCGACCTGAAGACGGTAAATTTCCCACATCGCACGCATCGAATACCCTTTTCGTACTCGGCGTGCGTTAGCACCGCCGTCATTTTTTCCAGCGATCCGCGACGAACAGTTTCACTCGGCTGCAGCGGCGACTAACCACTACATATTACTGGCCGCGATTCTGCCCAGAGCGGGAAGATTGGGCTCCATGCGCTTCACGCTGTTGGGGCTAAGAAAGAGGGAGAGTTGCTCGTAGTTCGTGCCCTTGCGTACGAAGAGGGAGCCGAGCATCCAAAACGCTTCGTCGCCGACGCCAGGCACCGGCACGGGGTTGCCAGCCCGAAATCCCTTTGAAGTTGCGAATTGAGAGGAGCTCATATTGCGCACGAACACGTTTTTGGTTTTGGCGGCGTTGAAGTAGCGGCAACTCACATTGTTCCAGGACGAGCTCGCTATCCCGGGATTGGCGGCTTCTCCCATGGCCTTGGTGGCCGCAGCTTGCGAGACCAGTTTGCAGGGGACCGGGGCCGCCAGTGCCACCGAAAATGTCGCCAGGCTGCCGATGGCAAAACTTGTGACACACAGCGCGCGAACGATCAAGCCTCGCATAAAATTCACAACCTTCCGCCTCGGCTCACGAGGCTAACGTTCTTAGCGTGTTAGTGTACCACGGCGAAGCCGCGACGGCGATGCAGGTTACTGCAGGGGTTTGGTAGGCATGCGAGTTCTCGTCACCGGGGCGACCGGCTACATCGGTGGGCGTCTGGTCCCGCGGCTCCTCGCCGCGGGCTATGACGTGCGCTGCCTTGCGCGCGCATCGGGACGCTTGCGTGGACGATTCGGCGAACAGGTCGAGATCGTCGAAGGCAACCTGGAAGATCGGGCCGCGCTGGTCGCCGCCTTGACCGGCTGCGACGCCGCATACTATCTCGTACATTCCATGGCATCGACCGCGAGCTTTGCCGAGGTCGATCGGCAGACCGCTCGCCGATTCGCCGAAGCGGCCCGAGCAGCGAACGTCAAGCTGATTGTCTACCTCGGGGGATTGGGTGACGACCGCGACGCACTTTCGCCGCATTTGCGCAGCCGGCACGAAGTCGGCGACATTCTTCGCGAGGCCGGCGTGCCGGTCATCGAGTTTCGCGCCGCCCAAATCATCGGCAGCGGTTCGATCAGCTTTGAAATGACACGCTATCTCACCGATCGTCTGCCTGTGATGATCGCGCCGCGCTGGGTGATGACGCGCTGCCAGCCGGTCGCGATCCGCGACGTGCTAGCCTATCTCATCGCAGCGCTTTCGCTCAGGCACGAAAGCCGAATTTACGAGATAGGCGGGCGCGACGTGCTCACCTATCGCGAGATGATGCTTCGCTACGCGGCGATCCGAGGGCTGAAGCGGCACATCATCGTCGTGCCGCTCTTCACACCCAAGCTCTCGTCGTATTGGGTGCATCTCATCACACCGATTCCGGCGAAACTCGCGCAGCCGCTCATCAAAGGCTTGCACAACGAAGTGATCGTGCGCGACAACGCCGCCGCACTTGACTTCCCCGATATTCGGCCAATGGGTTTCGATGAGGCCGTGCGCAGCGCCCTCGATCGTTCACAAAGTGCCGGCCGCGAATCGACGTGGTTCGACGCTTTTGCATCGCAGACGCCGCCCAGCGATTTCGCCGGCTTGAACGAAGGAATGTTGATCGACCGTCGCGCGCTCGACGCAGCTGCGCCGGCTAAGCGCGTAGCGGCGATCTTCACGTCGCTCGGCGGCGAGCGCGGCTGGCTCGCTGTCGACTATCTGTGGCGCCTTCGCGGATGGATGGATCGCTGGGTCGGTGGTAGCGGCCTGCGGCGAGGACGACGCTCGCCAACCGATCTGCGCGTCGGCGACGCGGTTGACTTCTGGCGTGTCGAGGCCAGCGGGCCCGATCGTTTGCTCCGATTGCGCGCGGAGATGCGCTTACCGGGCCGTGCGTGGTTGCAGTTCGAAGTACATCCCCGCAGCGGCGAGGCGAGTACGTTCATTCAAACGGCGTTCTTCGAGCCGCGCGGCATATCGGGCTACCTCTATTGGTACGCTGTAGCGCCGCTGCATGCGGTAGTTTTTGGAGCGATGGCGAAACGTATCGTGCACGAAGCCGAGATGTCGCGATGATCCAGCGCGTTCTCCTGGTCCTACTGGCATCGGTTGCGCTGGTCGTCGTCGCAGGAATCTTTTCGGCAGGCCGAGCGTGCGCGCACGATCCGCGCTTTGCCTGCTCTCCACGTCCCGCATCAAACCCGATCCTGATTTCGGATCCGGCCAAGTCGTGGGCATTCTACGGTCGGCTCGCCGGCGGTGGGGAAGATCGCTACGTGGTAAAGACCGCCGTCCCCCAGCAAATACCGGCGAACATTCTGATCGACACGCGCGATACTTTAAATCCTGCGCGGCCGCGAGCAACGTTCTACGACGTTCGAGGGAAGACGCTGGCAACGCTGGATATGCGGTACGCGCAGCCGTTTTACGAACCATTTTCGCGCGTTCACTATTTAAGCAGTCCGATACGAGTCATCACGTTCCAGCCGGGCACCACTACGATCGTGATCGCCATGCGCGGCGGAAACGCGTCGCAACGCTACACGTTTGCGTTGGGTCGCGACGAAAGGTTCGATCTGTTGGAAATTGCCTACCTCGGGGGCGCGCTTTACCGTATTCACAACCGCAAGTACTAAGAATCGAAAACGACTGCCACCGCGACGGAGGTCAACATGCGCTTGCGCTCGACCGTGAACTTATGCGCGGTTCAGACGTGAAAACTCGCGTGATCGTCAACGATAAAATGCAACGCGGGTATGAGTACTACCGTAGCGCATCCGTGGGCCGCAACTTTTCGGCGGATTTCACCCCTGACCTGACACCGAAGGAAATGCTGCAGCTTGGAATCTTCGGCGGAAAATACATGACCGATTGCCGCAACGAGTTCCCCGCCGGCTGGTTCGCACGGGCGAAACTTTGCGCGGAGCGTCACGATCCTGCGCTTAACTGCTTTGGCGTCAACGCGTCGCAGCCGCTACGCGAGTGGCAGCGCAAAGGTTGGATTCATCCGCAAGATCCGCGCGGGTGGTTTCAATGGTATTGCCGCTATTACATGGGCCGGCGCAGCGATGACGACGTGCGCCAGATTCGCCGCTGGCGAGCGATTGCGCGCCATGTCGCACAGCTTCGCAAACATTGCCGCCGCGGCGATCTCGATTGCCGCCCGCGCCAGCGACAGGCGCTGCTGCATTGGGCCTACGACAGCCGAAAAATTTGAGGAAAGGTCAGTAGCGGCGCAACGGTCAGAAACCGGAAATGCCGTTCGGAGTGCCCCATCCCGTCGGTCCATCGTAACCGGGTCCGGCCTGGCAAATATAGAGCATGATCGTAGGGCACTGAAAGACGCCCGGATTTGAACCGCTTACGATGTCGTGATATGAAATTGTGCCGCCGTGCGCCCAAATAAATTGCGGCGCGTTGATGGTGGCGGCATTGCCGGCTAGCGCAAAGATGGCTGCGATGATCGGCGATGAAACGCTCGTGCCGCCGCTTTCCACCCATCCGCCCGAGAGCGGATAGTATATCGCCACCCCGGTGTTCGGATCGCCCACCGCGGAAATATCGGTTTCGGAGCGCATCGTGCAGCCGCGGTCGGTTTGCCAGGCCGGTTTGAGTACGACGACACTGCAGCCACTGCCGGTGGCGTTTTCCAAACCGCCGTTCCACGTGACTTCGTCCCAACCGCGCGCGTTCGATACTGCCGTCAGCGACGTTCCTCCGACGCACACGACGCCTGCGAACGAACACGGCTGCGTCATGCCCGCTCCGCCGTCGCCTGCACTTGCCGTGATCACATGCCCCGGGTGATTAAAAGCCGGATTATCGGCGCCGATTTCGGCGCCGTCATATGAGTTGCTCACCGCATCGGCACCGAGCGCAACAGCTGCGTTTTCCGCAGCGCTGAAACTGTTGATGTCGGCCGCGCCGGCCTGCACCAGAACGATCCGGCACTTCGGACAGATCGCCGAGACCATATCCATATCGATGGCTTGCTCCGCGCCCCAGAATGGATTGGGCGAAGGCAGCGGCGAGCTCGCCCCATTTTGGTTGACGATTCGCAGGCATCCGGTCTCCACCGCGCACGCGGGGAGCTGCATCGCGAGCCGGTATACCGCCAAATCCGCCGCTGCGTTGGGATAGCCGAACGCATCGACGATTGCGACGACGCCGGTTCCGGTCGCGCTGGCCTGCGTTAGTCCGTAGGCATCCTGTAAGTCCGACGCACAATACGGCGGCGCGTGATTGCAATGCACGACCGATGAAAACGCGCCGCCCACATCGGTCCGCAGGAGCGCCAAACATGCGAAACTTCCGGCTGCCGGCCGATCGCACACCGCGCGAACGTTTCCAAGCGTGCTCCCGAACTGCAACGGAGATGCAAGCGGACCCGGTCCGCATGCCGCTAGGCTCGCGGCAACACAGACCCAAAACACGTAGAGAACGTGTCGAACGTCCGCCCGTTTCATAGCCGGGAAGCGGTTCGCCGGTAAAGCCGGCTGTCCGCCTCACGTGCGGCAATGGTGACGGGCGTTTTATTTTTGTGGAGATGGGGGGACTCGAACCCCCGACCCCTTACATGCGAAGCAAGTGCTCTACCAGCTGAGCTACATCCCCACGTTTCGCGCAGCCCGTGCTCTACCAGCTGACCCTTCGACAGGTTCAGGGTGACACTGGAGAGATTGAAGCGGCAGCGCCGCTGATTATACGGCCGGGCGGAAGGCCCTGTCAAAGTTCGGTGGCAGGAATGATTTTGCAAACCATTCGCAAATTAGGCCCGGATGCGGGCCACCTATGCCACCAAACCCCGGGAACAGGTCTCGGCCGTGCTGCGGCGCGAGAAGCGGTATCTCTCAGCGGCTGAAATCCACGCGATTCTGCGCAAGGCGCGCACCAATGTATCGCTCTCTACAGTTTACCGCACGCTCGACATGCTTGCCGGTAAGGGCGAGGCCAGCGCGCGGGTCGACGAGCGCGGCGAGACGACGTTCGTGGACTGCGACCAGTCGCACCACCATCACGCCGTTTGCAACGATTGCGGCAAAGTCGAAGACGTTTCGTGCGAAGCGATCGAAAGCGTCGCCCACGCGCTGCGCTCACACCACGGCTTCAAACTTGCTGACCACGAGATGGAGTTTTTCGGCACGTGCGGGGCGTGCAGATGAAAGCATGCGCGTTCCTCCTGGGTGTTTTGCTGTGCAGCTGTTCTAGCTCCACCACTCATGGACAAGGTGATAGCAGCAAAATCGCCGTCGTCACAACATTCTCTACGCTAAATTCGTTCGTGGAGGCCGTTGGCGGATCGCACGTTACGGTGCACAACCTCGTGCCGATTGGCGCGTCCCCGGAAACCTACCAGCCGACACCTCAAGATGTCGCAACGCTGGCCGACGCGCAGCTGCTTGTCGAGAACGGCACGGGCATTGAAGTTTGGCTTCAGCACACGATCTCGACCGCGAGCAATCCTAACGTGCGCGTGCTGATTCTTTCCGACGGTTTGAAGCACATCGACCACAACCCGCATCTCTGGATGGACCCCTTTCTCGCTAGCTTGTACGTCGGTAAAGTTGCGCGCGCGCTCAGTCTGATGGACCCGCCGCACACCGCGGACTATCAGCGTAACGCCGCGGCCTATCAGCAGAAGCTCGCGGCTCTGCAAAATGAGATCGCCAATGCCGTTTCGAGGATCCCATCGCAGCGCCGCACGATGCTCGTCTTCCACAACGCCTGGCAGTACTACAACGACCGGTTCGGCATCCGCACGGTCGGCGTGATCGAGCTCTCGCCGGGACAAGAACCCAATTCCTCGTACATCGCGAGCCTGGTCGACCTGGCGCGCAGATACAACGTTCGCGCCGTCTTTTCCGAACCCGAATACAGTCCGAAGATCGCGCAAGCGCTGGCGAAAAGCGCCGGCATTCGAACCGTGAGCGATCTGTACGATGACTCGATCGACAACAACGCGCGCGTCCACGACTACATCAGCATGTTGCGTTACGATACCGGCGTGATTGTGAAAGCGCTGAAGTGAGCGACGCGATCGTCGTATCGAACCTAGTCGTTCGATACGACAACGTGCTCGCGCTCGATGGTGCCAGCCTGACCGCAAGTTCGGGTGAAGCGCTCGGCATCGTCGGTCCAAACGGTTCCGGGAAATCGACCCTGCTGAAAACGATCGCGGGGCTGCTTCCGCCGGCATCCGGAAGCGTCTGCGTCCTGGGCAAACAACCGCGCGAATTGCCGGCGGGCACGATTGCCTACGTGCCGCAAATCGAAGCCGTCGATTGGAGTTTCCCCGCGACCGTCTGGGATGTCGTTGCCATGGGCCGCTTTCCGCGGCTCGGCCTTTTCCGGCGATTCGGCAACGAAGATCGCAAAGCCGTGCGGCGCGCGCTCGCGCAGCTGCGCATGGAAGATCTCGCCGGCCGCCACATTTCCGCGCTTTCGGGCGGACAGCAGCAGCGGGCGTTCGTCGCGCGCGCAATCGCGCAAGAACCACGCGTGCTGTTGCTCGACGAGCCGACCACGGGTGTTGACGACCAAACCGAAGAGTCGCTGCGTGAAGTCGTGCGCGAACTCGTCAAGGCCGGTTTGCCGGTGCTCATGGCGACGCACGATCTCGACCGCGCGGATGACTGGTTCGATCGTCTGGTCGTTATCGACCGACGCGTCATCGCGATCGGAACGCCCGAGGAAGTCGCAAAAAGCGGCGCGTATGCCGGAATTCGCGAGCACACGCACACCCACGGCCACATGCGTACCGACCGATGATCGAGCACTTGATCGCGCCGTTTCATTACGCGTTCATGCAGCGCGCTTTTCTAACGGCGATTCTCGTCGGCGTTCTCTGCGCGACGATGGGAACGTATGTCATCTTGCGGAAGCTGGCGTTCATCGGCGACGGAATTGCGCACGCATCCTTCGCCGGCATCGTGATCGCGTATCTGCGAGGAACGAATTTTTATCTCGGGGCCGGAATCGTCGCCGTGATAACGGCACTCGGCATTGGGTTCGTGCACCGCCGCGGGCGTATCTCCCTCGATACGACCATCGGCGTGCTCTTCACGGGTGCGTTCGCGCTGGGCATTTTCCTGATGAGCCGCCAGCGAACGTACTCCGTCGACCTGCAGAGTTTTTTATTCGGCGACATCTTGTCGGTCGGCTCGCAAGACGTGATCATGATCGTCGCGCTGGCGCTGGTCGTGGGCCTTGTGACGACGCTGCTCTTTCGCTCGCTGCTCTACACGTCGTTCGATCCGGTCGTGGCCCAAGCCAGCGGCATGAATGCAAACGCGATCGAGTACGTGCTGCTCGTCTTGATCGCGCTGACCATCATCATCTCGCTGCAAGCCGTCGGCATCATTCTGGTTGCAGCGCTCTTGGTCACGCCGGCGGCAGCCGCGTATCAGTTGACGAACCGCTTCGCGCCGATGATGGCACTCTCGGCGGCCTTCGGCGCGTTCTGTGCCGTGGGCGGCCTCTACTTATCGTATTATTTGGCCAGCGCGAGCGGCGCCACGATCGTTTTGGTTGCCACGGTGCTCTTTTTTGCAGCGGTCGGCGGCAAGCAGGTGCGTCTGGCTATTGCGCGGCGAACGTGAAGGGCGCCGTATAAATCGAATTCCCGTCGTCGAACTGTAGCCACATGCGGTAAAGCC
>JBBQQR010000018.1:0-44686 GCA_038215615.1 Vulcanimicrobiales bacterium
ACGACGCCGCGGATCGAGTCAGTCACCCAGATGGCTACCAAGGCGGCGCAGACGATTGCGATCAAGAGGATCTGGCCGCGATCGCCATGCGTAGCTACGACAGCGCCAATCAGTGCGCAACCCAAAATCAGGATTGGAATCGGCGCGCGGCCCGGCGGCGGACCGTCCGGAAAAGGTTCGATGCGCTCGACGAAGAGCAGCCCGAGCAGTGAGCCGGCGTAGCCCGCGGCCGCAAAGAACAGAGCTCCCAGCAGCGATGCAGTCGTCATTGCGTGTAATAATTGGCAACGAGTGCGCCGAAAATCACGACGAAGATCGCCGGCAGCATAAAAAGGGCCATCGGGAAGATCATTTTTACCGGAAGCTTCGCGGCATGCTCCTCAACGAGCATGATGCGCTGATTGCGAACGTCTTCGGCTAATTCATTCAGCACGTTGGAGATGTTGCTTCCCAGCCGTTCGGCTTGCGTGATAGCGGTGACGGTCGTGGTGAATTGCTGCTGTTGGAGCCGTTCGGCCGCTCCGCGCAGCGCTTCGATGCGCGAACGGCCCAAACGCATTTCGGAAAGCGTTGCCTTGATTTCTTCGCCGAGAGCGCCGGGCGCCGCGTCGATTGAATAGACCAGCGCGGCGTTCACTGAAAGGCCCGCTTGGACGGTCGTTGCGACCATGTCCAGAAAATCCGGAAGTGTTTTTTGTACCTGGCGCTTGCGAGCTTCACACGCGCGTTCCAGCGAGGAGAACGGCAAGTACGCGGCGCCGGCACCCATCACGAGCGCGATGACTATCGTCAGCGTCACGCTGGCGTGGATGAAAGCCAGCAATACGAACGACACGATCAATCCGAAGCAGCCGAACGCGACGATACGCGCTCCCATCTGCGCGGGCGTCACCGTGTACCAGCCGGCTTCCATCAGCTTACGCAATAAGCGGCTGCGCCGGTCTTTTGAAAACAGCTTATCGAACGGTCGCACGGCTTTGGAGTCGCGCTGCATGCCCCGCGCCTCGAGCTCTTCAAGGGTCCGCTTGAGCGGACTCTTCTGCGGGATGAGCGAGACGGCGAATAAAAACGCCGCCACCATTCCCAAGAACACGATGCCGAAGAGCATCATACGTCAACCTTCAGCATCTTCATCAACGTGACCACGCCGAGCGTTTCCAAAACTGCGACCAAGACGAGCGCGATATGTCCGGGGGTGGTGAAGAGCAGGGCGTGCCCCATCTCGTGTTCGGTCAGCGCGATAAACGCCGTGAGAAACGGCGGAAGCGCCGAGAGAATGACCGCGCCCGCGCGCCCCTCAGCCGTCAGCGCTGAGATCTTGCGCTGGATGCGGCGGCGCTCTTTGATCGTATTGGCGAGGTGCTCGAGAATTTTGCCCAGGTCGCCACCGGTCTGCGACTGAATGCGCACGGCGCGCGCCATCATGAGCGTTTCGTTCCCCGGCATGCGCCTTGCCAGATCATCCATGGCGTCGTAGACGCTGGCACCGATGTTCGTTTGCCCGATCACGCGCATGTACTCGTGTTTGGCGGGATCGGGCATTTCTTCGATAACGATGGCCATCGCTTGGCGTAAACCCAAACCGATGCGCACGCCGCTTGCCATCAGACGCAGCGCGAGTTCGAGTTGTTGTACGAATTGTTCGCGCCGCTTCCGCAGTTTGAACTGGACGTTCATCCAAAAAGCGCCGGCGGCCAAGCCTGCGCTGACGGGAAGAAGCAGCGCAGCTCCGATGAGCGACGGATGCAGGAACCGCACGGAGAGCACCCACAGAACGATCGCGCCGATTCCAACGCGGATCGCGATGTCGCGTACGCTCGTGGTTATGCCGGCCCGGTCGAGTGTTTCGGCGAACTTCTTGAGGTTGTCCGAACCGGCTCGAAAGTCGAGCGCGGAGGAGCTGGCTACCACAGCGCGCCCGTCGAGGCCAGGCCGGAGAGGCTGCGCACGTCGTACTGGATGCCGTATTCCTCGAAGCGGCGCAGGCATTGCGGCTGGACGCCGGTGTATTGAAATTCGCCCGAAACTTTCGAGTCTTTGTCGACGCCGTGCTGCTGGTAACGCATGATCTCTTGCATGGTGACGATGTCGCCCTCCATGCCGACGATTTCGCTCACCGAGATGATCTTGCGGCTGCCGTCGCGCATGCGCGAGGTTTGCACGATCAGATCGACAGCGCTTGCAATCTGCTCGCGAATCGCGCGCACGGGCAGATCGAAGCCGGCCATCATCACCATCGTCTCCAGCCGTGAGAGTGCGTCGCGCGGCGAGTTCGCGTGGGCGGTCGTCAGCGAGCCGTCGTGACCGGTGTTCATGGCCTGCAGCATGTCTAGAGCTTCGCCGCCGCGGCACTCGCCGACGATGATGCGGTCGGGACGCATGCGCAGCGAGTTGCGCACCAGATCGCGGATCGCGATCTCGCCGCGCCCTTCGATGTTCGCCGGACGCGACTCAAGCCGCACGACATGCGGCTGGTTGAGGAAGAGCTCGGCGGAGTCCTCGATCGTTACGATGCGCTCGCGCTCGGGAATGTAGCCCGAGAGAATGTTCAAGAACGTCGTTTTTCCCGAGCCCGTACCGCCGCTGATAATAATGTTCAGCCGGCCCTCGATGCACGCGCGTAGAAAATCGAGAATTTGCGGAACGGCCGAACCTTTTTCGAGCAGATCCTGCGCTGTCAGGCGGCGCGTTCCAAAACGCCGGATCGTTAACGTGGCGCCGTCGATCGAGAGCGGTTCGACAATTGCGTTGACGCGCGATCCGTCGGGAAGCCGCGCATCGACCATCGGAACCGACTCGTCCAGCCGGCGCCCGAGCGGTGCGATGATCCGTTCGATCACCAGGCGCAGCTGCTGTTCGCTCGTGAACTCCTTGGCGGTGCGATCGATTTTTCCCAAGCGCTCGACGTAGACGGTTTTGGGCCCGTTGACCATAATTTCCGTGACCGCCGGGTCGGTCATCAGATCTTCCAGCGGCCCCAGACCGAGCGCCTCATTGACGACCTCGTCTTTGAGCTGCGCGATCTCTTCGGCGGTGAGATCCTTGTGGCCGATCTCGCTGAGGATCTGCTGCGTGATGTTTTGGACTTTCACGCGCAGCTCCGCGAGTTTGGCCGCATCGCTATGTACTTGACTGGCTTCGACCAAGTTTACTTTCTTGGCGAGCATTTCGTGAATGTCGGTTTTGATGCGGTCGCGCGGCGAGACAAGAACCGATCCGGCCGGCGACCTGCCGTTTCCGGAATGTTGCGGTACGTCGGGAACGGCGGCCCGCGGGCGCATCGCAGCGCGCGGCTCGCGCCGGCGATCTTGAATGAAGCCGCGCGCCGATGGGAGCAGCGCTTCGATTTGGTTTTCGGCGGGGATGCTCCGAAGCGTGCGTTCCAGATTCTGGATCGACCGGGCAAACGAGCGATCGCGCGTGGAAGGCAGTTCGCCGATGACTTTCACGTCGAGGGCGCGTTCGATTTCGGCCCGCTCTTCCACCGGCCGGCCGTCCCGGCAGTTGGTGAGCAGCATGACGCGCGCAGCCGGAACGCCGAATTTCTTGAGCTCGCCGATCAACGTGCGCGCCGACGCTAGGCCGAGCAGCGTGGGTTCGGCGACGACGATAAAGCGCGTGGTTCTCACGACGAACGGACGCACCGGCGCCGCGAAGGGAATCGGGATGTCGGCGAGCACGAAGTGAGACGAGTCCACCAGAGACGTCGCCAGCTGTTCGACGTCGTCGAATTTTATCGTGAAGGCGGAATCGTACGTCGGCGCGAGTTCGGCAAGCGTGATTCCGTCCGTTCGAGTGAGCGCGATGGATCCGTCTTCGCGTGAAATATCGAGATCCCGGAGCGCGTCAAAAAGAATTGCAGCGCTGCGGCGTCCTGAAAGGTCGCCGTCGACGAGCGCAACGGTACGGTCGCTGCTCATCGCTTTGGCAAGTTCCGCGCTGATCGTGGTCGCGCCCGAGCCCCCTTTGGCTCCGATCAGCGCGAAGACCGGTCCGTTCACGGCTGACTCTGGCCGCCTGAGGTGTAGCGGTCACCGTCGATAACGATGACGCCTCCGGACGAACGCGCGGGAGCACGAGGCGCGCTGCGCGTCTGTTGTTGAGCGGCGAGCGCACGCAGTGCTAGAGCCGTCGCATCGGGTGCGGTCTGCGGCGCCGGCGCAGAGGCCATGGCATCTGAACCGGACGGGAAGTGCAACGCTTCGGTCGGCTGCGAGTTCAGCGGCTCGCGCGGCGAACGCAACGCGAGGCGAATGTTGGTGTTCACGTCGGCCATTTCGAGCAGGTCCGCCTGCTTGGGAGTCACCTCGAGGGTAATCGTCGTCGAAACTTGATTCTCCGGAGCGGGGGTTGCGGAGCTGTTCTCAAGGAGCGGTCCGACGGCCAGCACGCGAATTCCGCGCAAGATCGTGGCGGCAGGTGGGGGCGAATCGCCCGATTTCGGCGGGATGGCGATGACGTCGACGCGGTCGCCCGGCTCAATGAGTCCCGAGACGGCTTTGACTTTGTCGATAGGAATGCTGATTGCGCGCGACCCGGGCTGCAGGCGAACGGGTAGCGGCATGTCGCTGGGATGCCCGACTTTTGATAGAGTTATCGTGCCGCCGGCCGGAATCGTAATCAACGAAAGTGCACCGACGACTTTGGACGGATCGGTAAATGCATCGGGTTCAACCGCGGCGGCGGGTCGCGTCACCGTCGAGAGCATGGCCGGCGTGATCGGAACGCGAGCCGGAATTTCTTGGGATGCGACCACAATTTGACGCGGCTCATTGTTGATCGCGCTCGAGCGTTGTATTGAAGAGAGGTAGTTGAGCGTCAGCCATCCGGTGCCTATGGCGAGAATCAGCGCGATAATCAACGTCATACGTCGTGAGTTCATGGCAGCAACCTCAGATGTGCGGCGCTGATCGCCGCGGTGCAGAGCGCTCCGGAAAAAATCGCCACCGCGTACGGCATAGCCAGTCCGCCTTGCGGGCGTGCCGGCGCGACGCCGGCAAAGAGTGGAAGCGTCATGGCGTGCATGTTTGCAAACGTAGCCTGGAGGCGGCCCTTGCACGTGGCGTACACGATTGCAAGTAAGCCGCCACTCAGCAGCGTTAGGAGCAGGAACGTGGTACCGGCCGGATACGAAAGCGTACCGGCTGCAGCGGCAAGCAGCTTGATATCGCCGCCGCCGATCAGTTTGAACGAAAAAGCTATCGCGCCCACGACCAGAACGGCCGCGACGAGCGCGAGGCCCGTAAGCACAGCGCTCCAGCCCGAGAGCGTGGCATTTTCGATCAGTCCGCAGATCAACAACGCGAACACCAGCGCATTAGGGATGCGCCTCGTCCGAACGTCGCAAGCGGCGCCGATAAGCGATGCCCCCAGGACGGTCACGAGTTGCAGCGTCATGTGCGGTGCCCTAGCGCGAGCTAGAGAGTGTTATTGACCGAGCCGAAAGCGTTGGAAACGTTCTGACCCAGGGTCATAACCAGAACGATGCAGACGGCGGCGATCAGCGCAACCATGATGCCGTATTCAACCATCGTTGCACCTTAGTCGTCGCGAAGCATAGCCGACAAATACTTGAACATAGATCTCCTGCTTTCAAAAAAGAGAGAGCCGGGGTTGAAGGGAGAGAAGACAACCCCGGCTTGTAGCTTGTGTCTCGAGGATTATAGGTTGTTGTTGACTGAGCCGAACGCGTTTGAAACGTTCTTTCCCAGCGTGGTTACGAGTACGATACAAACGGCGGCGATAAGCGCGACCATGATGCCGTATTCGACCATCGTGGCGCCTTCGTCGTCGCGAAGCATCGCGAGCATGTGCTTGATCATAGGACCTCCGATTCGTGAGTGCAGATGGGTCATCGAGTTGGATGTGGCGTCGCCCACAGGGGGACGTTTACTCCCGCGTTGGGAGCGTTCATGACGAGTTGCGCCGACGCCGGTACGACGCCGGGCAACGAAGTGGCAACGATTTTGAGGATCGTCCCACGCGCGTAAGCCGACGCAATCGGGATCACCGCCCGGAAACGCCCATTGACATCGGTGATGACGTCATGCCGGCTAACGACGATCGTCGGAACGTCCGGCGATATCACAGCGAGCAGGGTCATCGTGACTGGAGAATTCGGCGGTGCGCTTCCCTCTACGACGATCGCCTCCGCGCCCTGAAGCTGCCTGACCTCAAGGGAAATGAATCCGTGCGCGACGGTGTCGTTTTGAGCGACGAGCGTACCGTTTGCGGAAAGCAAGGCGGAATTGACTCCAGCCCCGGCTGCGAAAGCCGGGAGGCTGGAAAGTATGAGCGCCGTGGTCAGAACCAAGGTCGTCCGCAAGTTCCGTCTCCTTTTCGGTGGCGTCATCATCGCATCGCTGGCCCCGCCTTTCAAGAGAAAAGTGACGGTTTGTACCGACTCTTTACTGCCCGTCTATTGATCGTTGACGTGTTAACGTATCTCTCCGTGGGATAATCGAGGGCGTTACGAGCCGGTGGCACACCGGGTCGTCTTTATCTATCGGAGGTAAGGCCGCACATGCGATCGATGCTTATTGGGGTAGTAGCCGCCACGCTCGGGCTGGCGATGCTGGCCGCGGGGCCGGCCGCCGCCCAATCCGAGGCCGTCCAGTTGCTCTCGGTACAGTCGGGCCATTCGGTCCTGCTCCAGACGCCGGGGCTCTCCAGGGTGGCCGTGGGTGACGGCCGCATTGCGGGGGTTGTCCCCGTGGGAAGCTCTCAGCTCGTCATCAACGGCAAGGCCCCGGGGCACACGACCGTCTTCATATGGGAAGCCGGGCGCCGGGCCACCTACGAGGTGACGGTTACCGAACAAGAAGTCGACCAGATCGCGCAGATGCTGCGGACGTCTATCGATGAGCCTCGCGTTCAAGTCGTCAGCTTCAACCGGTCGGTCGTGGTGCGCGGCACGGTCGCCGACGGCGCCCACTTCACGATGCTCAGCGACATCCTCAGCCGGTTTGAGAAGTATGCGCAAAGCGAAAAATATTCGATCGTCAACGCCGTAACGGTTGCCCATCCGCTCGGCGACCTGCAGCGCGGTCTTGCGATGGTGCCGGGCGCCGGCGAGATTCGCGTCGACCCCGACGGCAAGGGCAACGTCATCGTCAGCGGTCATGCGCATGACGCGGTGACGGTTGCCGCGATCCTCGAGCGCGCGCGGGGACTCGCGGGTCCGTATCTTTCGAGCGACGGCAAGTTGATCGATCGCATCAGCACCGACACCAACAGTCAAATCGACATCAAAGTGTACGTGCTGGAAGTCGATGAAACGGCTGCGAAGAATTTGGGCGTTCAATTGCAAGCCGCCAACATCAATGCCGCCGGCAATACGTACACAGTTTCGTCGACGCCGAGTTTCCCCGTCATTGAGAATCCGCAGCTGGCCGGCGGCGCACTGAAAATCGGCGCATTTTTCCGCACGATCACGCTTGCGCCGACGCTGAACTTGATGATGCAAGAAGGCCACGTCCGGCTGCTCTCGTCGCCCGATCTCGTGACCATGCCGGGCATGCAGGCAACGTTTTTGGTCGGCGGACAGATTCCAATCCCGATCTCGACGGGATTGGGCGTGGTGAGTATTCAGTATGAGAATTTCGGCGTGCAGCTGAACGTGACGCCGATTCTGCTGGGCAACGGCTCGGTTCAAGCGCAGATCGCGCCCGACGTTTCGGATCTCGATTTTGCCGACGGTGTAAATCAGAATGGGTTTGTGATTCCGGCGCTCAAAGAGAGCAAGCTCTCGACCAACGTGATCACGCAGCCGGGAGAATCGATCATCATGGGCGGCTTAGTGCGCCATGTCGAGACCCGCACGATTCTGAAAATTCCACTGCTGGGCGATCTGCCGATCCTCGGCAAGCTCTTCCGTTCCACAAATTACCAAAACAACCGCAGCGACGTCGTCTTCGTAATGACGCCGCAAATTATTACGCGCTAACATGAAGATGCGAATGTTTCGCGCCTACGAACGCGGGCAAGCACTGCCGCTGATAGCCGTCTGCTTCGTGGCAATTTTTGGTTTTGCGGCGCTTGCGGTCGATGTCGGTGCCTCGCAGTACCGCCAGCGCATGCAGCAAACGGCAACCGACGCGGCCGCGATTGCCGGCGCGTCGGCGGCGGAATATTCCAGCGTAGGCAGCACCATAACGGCCGCGGCTGCTGCCGACGCGACGACCAACGGCTTCACGACCGACGCCAACAACACGGTGACCGTCAACTGGCCGCCCGTCTCCGGAAACTACTCCGGCAACACGAGTGCGGTTCAAGTGATCATTACCAGCACGCGTCCGAATGTCTTCGGCGGCATCATCGGTCAGAGCACGACGGCCGTAAAAACTACCGCGACGGCAATTCTCACCAGCAACGGCACTGCGCCGTGCGTCTATCAATTGAATCCTGCCGGGAACTTTACGTCAAACTCCGCCACGGTCTACGCGCCGACATGCGGCATCATTGCAAATGGAAGCTCGACCTATAACAGCGGAACGATAACAGCGGCGATGGTGGGCTATGCCGGAAGTATTTCGGTCAGCTCCACGACGTTCGTGGACGCCAGTCCCACTCCGTCGATTCCGGCTACCGATCCCTGCGCGCAGATTCCCGGATGCGCTTATCTGACCGACAACCCTCCGGCCACGTCGCCGTGCCTCTTCACGAACCTCAGTATTCACAGTGATGTTACATTGAGCCCCGGCGTTTATTGCGGCGGCATAACGGCGAGCGGCGGTTCGAACCTGACGATGAATCCCGGGCTTTACGTGCTGACGGGAAACTTGACGATGAACGGCGCGGGCACGATCACCGGTACCGGCGTTAGCGTCGACATGGTTTCAGGGGGCGTGACACTTAACGGCAACGGCACGACCACGTTGAGCGCCCCTACGACCCGTACATACAAAGACGTGCTCTTCTTTCAACCCAAGGCCAATACCACGGGGCCCACGCTGAACTCGGGACACAGCGGCAGCCTCATCGGAGCTCTGTACTTTCCAGGCGCGACGATTACGGGAAATAGTGCGGGCGATGCTTGGACGCTCATCATCGGCTCCTCCATCACGCTCAATGGCGCGAATCTTCTTGGACCCAACGGCAAAGGCATGACCGGCGGCGTTGCCAACGTGGTGCTCGCCGAGTGACGAAGGCGTCCCATTACGAGCGCGGTACGGCGCTCGTGGAAATCGCGATCATACTTCCGCTCTTGCTGTTGCTGGCGATTGGCGCAATCGAGATCGGACGCTACGCCAACTACGCAAACATCGCGGCGAACTCGGCTCACGCGGGCGTTCAATACGGCGCGCAGAGCTTAGCCGCGGCCAGCGATACGGCCGGCATGCAGAACGCCGCACAAATTGACTGGGGGAGCGCCCCCGGTTTCGCGGCAACGGCTTCGCATTTTTGCAAATGTTCCGACGGCACCGCTTCGACGTGCCTTTCCACCGACTGTCCACTGCCGCTGCATCGCATCTTGTGGGTTCAGGTGATCGTCACGGGCTCGATCAACTCGCTGCTGGCCTATCCGGGACTTCCCCGCACGTTTTCGGTCTCGCGCTCCGCCGTCATGACGGTGGATCAATAGAAACGTGGCGAACCTTCACGCGCAACGCGGAAGCGCGATGGTGGAGTTCAGCATTGCAGCCACGGCGCTGCTCTTCGTGCTGCTGGCGATCATGGAGTTCGGCCAGGCGTTGTACGTGTACAATCTGGTGACCAGCGGAGCGCGGCTGGGAGCTCGGTATGCCATCGTGCACGGTTCCATGTGCACGTATGTGGGTTGCCCGGCGTCGAGCACCGACATTCAAGCCTACGTCCGCGGGGTCTCGCCGAACATCACTCCGGCTTCGCTGACCGTGACGGCCACGTGGAGCGCAGTTCCCGCGGATGCGTGCAACACATCACCCTATAACGGACCCGGGTGCCTTGTCACCGTTACTGCATCCTACCCCTTTCAATCGTTTGGGCCGTTTCGCGCTATGGCCATAAGCAGCACGTCGAAGATGTACATCTCGCGCTAATGGAAGAACGCGCTTTGGTGCCCGCTCTCTCCAAGCGCCGTGCGCAAACGCTGCCGTTCGGCACGCGCGCACGCGTTGCGCTCGCGCACGGCGACGTCGAAGGTGGACTCGCGCTGACCGGAGTCGACCGTCGAGCGGGCACCGCTATCTACGCGTTACGCATTTCTAATCAAAGCGCGGCGCCGTTGCGCGCGCACATGACATGCGCGCGTTCACGCGAGCTGCCGGTATTGGCGTATCCGCTCGACGTGCACGTCGCGCCGTTCTCGATTGCCGAAACGCTGCTTCCGGTACGACTCGCCGAAGTCGGACCCTACGACCGCGCGATCGTCAAAGTTTCCGGCGCAGATATCGCGTTCACGCTCGAAGCGCCAGCGCCGCCGCGCCCCAAAGCGCGCACGCGCTGGATTAAAGTTTTGGCTGCGAGCGTCGTCGCAATTCTCGGCGCTGCCTTCGGCGCCGCGGTCGCGACTCCGCGCATCGACTTACTGGCAGCTCCGGCGCGCGCTTTCGCCGGCGCCCCGCTCGATATTCCGTACGCCTTTGCCGGCTTCGGGTCGATGCAGTATACGCTCCAAACCAAAGACGGCCGTCAGCTCGCCGCCGGTTTGCTCACCGCGCATCAAGGGACCCTGCACTTCGTCTTGCCGCGCAATTCGGGAACCCAGCTCGTGCTCGCCGCCACGCTCGCGAGCCCGCTGGGCAAGGCGCAAGCGTCGCGCCGCGTCCTGATCGCGCAGGCGCCGCCCGTGGCGAAAACTGTTGCTGCAGCACCGCGCATCGAATCGTTCACCGTTGCGTCGCCTTCGATTGTCGCCGGAGCTCCGCTTGTCGTGCATTACTCGACCAACGCGAAGTCCGGACAAATCTGGCTAATCGACGAAGCGGGCCGCCTCTGGGCGAGCGCGGCGCTCTTTGCCGACGGCGTTACGACGCTGAAAGTTCCGCAAGCCGCGGCCGGCCAAAAAATGCGCGTCGTCTTGCACGCTCGAAACGGCGCTGCCGACGCGGTTTCATCGCTTGGTATCACGGTGCAACCCGGCGACGTCGTCGCATCGACCGCGGCAGCCGCATCGCCAAACGCACCGCTGGCGCTGGTTCTATCGGCGTCGAATGTCGCACCGGGTGATGACGTCGTCGTCACGCTCAAAGGCAATCACGGCGATTCGCGCGTTTCGCTAACCGATGCCGCCGGCAACACGGTCGAGCAAGGCGACGTCCCCGCCGGTCAAGACGCGGTTACGCTATCCGCACCGAGCGTAAAATCCGAAACGACGTACTACGTCGTTGCGAGCGTGTCGTCCGGAGTCTCCGAGCAAAGCTTAGTCCAGAAGCTCGTCGTCACGCCGCGCTAACGGGCGTTAGCTTAAGGCTAGAATCGAATCACGGACCAAATTTGTGAGAGTTTGGGCGGACGTCCGTAGAGCAGCATACCGACGCGGTAGATCTTTCCGGCCAATACGGCGATGCCGTACGTTGCCGCGATATTGATTGCAAGCGAAAGCGCGATCTGCCATGCGGGCACATCGCTCACGACGATGCGCGCAAACATGACGAACGGCGCGATGAGCGGGATGAAGCTCGTGATGATCACAACGGGCGTGTTCGGCGCCCCCAGCGCGGTCATCGCGATGAGGAACGCGGCAACGATGGGAATGACCAGCGGACCGGCGAGTGCGCCGAGGTCCTCGGTGCGGTTCACTAAGGAGCCGACAGCTGCAAACATCGTCGATACCTGCAAGTAACCGAGCAAAAAGAACGCCGCAAAACCGGCGAGGTCGCCGGCCGACACGCTTGAGAGCGAAAACGTCGTAGCGCGCGAGCTATCGGCAGCCTCGAGCGCGGGAGGTGATCCGGGATGTGCGCCCAGCACGAAACCGATCGCGATCCAAATGATCATTTGGACGATAGCGAGCGTGGCCGACGCCGCGATCTTGCCGCTGAGCAACGCGCTCGGATTCACCGAAGCGACCAGCATCTCGGCGATGCGGCTCGTCTTCTCTTCGGCGACCGAGCTCATGATGAGCTGGCTGTTGATCATAATCAGTATGTAAAGGGAAAAGAGCATAATGTAGGCGATGATGCGCGCATCGTTGGCTTGAGCCGCCGTACCGAATTTTGAATTCGTCGCGCGAACGGTAATAGGCAATTTCATCGCCTTTGCGAGGTTCGTGCGCGACAACCCCGTGGCCACTTGCAACGAAATTGGAAGCAAATCGCGCCGCAGGGAACTCACCGTGATGTTTCCAGGATCGCGTGCGTAAACCACGACGTTCATCGCGTGACCCAATCGGCGTAAGAGAATAATCGCGCTTATCTTTTTCGTGTCGTCCAGATCCGCCGGCGAAACCTTCGTTTTGCCCGGCATCGTAAGCACGACGTAATAGTCCTTGCGAAGCAGTGGCCTGGCTTGCGACACGAGTGTCGGGTCGCCGGCAAGCGCGACGCGGTTTGCCTGATTCATCACCGAGTCCATATAGGCCGGCAGTTTTATGATCAAGCCGATGCCGATAGCACCCAAGAGCACGCCGACGATGAAGATTCGCGACCGCAACCGTCGCATGGTTTCGGCGGAGTAGACGGTGATGAACTCGTTCATGCCGCGCCTTCGATCGTGCGTATATAGATGTCGTGCAAGGATGGCTCTATTGCTTCGAAACGCGTTACGGCTTCGACCGCGACCAGGTTTCGAAGAATCTCAGGCAACGCGGTTTGGGCGGGCACTTCGTACAGCAGCTCGCCTTCCTCGCCCGGCAACGAATGCGCTCCGGGAACGCGCTCGAGAACGTCGCGGACCGCGGTGCTTGCCGGCTCGATGCGAATGACGCGTGTCGTCCAAGATCCGCGCAACTGCGTGAGTGTGCCCGAGGCGCGATTTTCGCCGCCTGTGATAATGCAGAAGTTGTCGCACAGCTGTTCGAGTTGCCACATTTGGTGACTGGAAAGAACGAGCGTCGTGCCGTTGTTCTTAAGCTCGCGCAGCGTGGCTAGCAGCATGTCCGCGTTCACCGGATCGAGCCCGGTGAACGGCTCGTCGAGAACCAGCAGCTCGGGATTGTGCACGGCCGCGCACGCGATCTGTACTTTCTGCTGATTGCCCTTAGAGAGTTCGGCACATGGCCGTTTGGCGTATTCGTTCAGGTCGAGATTTTCGATCCAGCGTTCCGTGCGCGCGCTGACGTCGGGTTCGACTAATCCGTGCAAGCGTCCGAAAAATGCGATCTGTTCGCGCACATCCATGCGTCCGTAGAGCCCACGCTCTTCCGGCAAGTAGCCGAAGCGCCGGCGCATGCGTGTGTCGATCGGCGTGCCCTTCCAGCGGATCGAGCCGCCGTCGGGCATGTAGATGCCGACGATCATGCGCATCGTCGTCGTCTTGCCTGCACCGTTTGGTCCGAGCAATCCAAACGTCGATCCCGTCGCTATCGAAAAGGAGACGTCGCGCACGGCGCGCACGGCGCCGAACTCCTTACGAACGTGCTGGACGTCGAGCATATTTCTGCGGTGCGAAGATCATGATTGCTGCGGCAACAACGAAGCCGACGTAATACGAGAGATCACCGAATTGCGGATACGCGCTCGTAAACGGACCAACGTACCAGGCCTGGTTCCAAAACGGCAGTGACGCCAGCAGGCCGATGATCCACGCGTACAGACCGATGCGTATGCGCGCGCCCGATTCAAATTCTTCGGGCGGAACGTTTTGGCCGCGGCGATGCAGCCAGTCGATGAAGACGACCGCCGCCCACGGTGAAGCCCAGTACGAAAGCAGCAGCAAGAAGTTGGTGTAGAGTTTGGCGGTTTCTTCCGGATGGCCGCCGCCCGATGCGAGCAGAGCTCCGAGAACGCCGACGACGATCGCCGCGCGCCAGCGGGCTATCCGGACGTGAGCGACGACTCCGACAATCAGACCGACTGCAATCGCAAAACCCGCCGCAATCGGCGCGGGCGTGTGCGCGATCGCAAAGAGCCCGCCCGTCAGCAGCGCAAAGAACGCGCCGATCGCGACCGGCGCGCGTAAGGAAGATGTTGGAAATTTTACGACGAGAGCCGCCATCGCTCCCGAGTACAGGTTCATGCAGTTCGCGGTCAGCGTACCGAGCACGATCGTCAGCAGCACGAGGATGGCAACGATGTGGCCGGTGCCCGTCGAGCCGAGCAGTGTCGCGATGGCCTGCGTCGGACTTGCTTCGCCGAAATTTCCGCCGCGTACGGCCGTGACGGTCGCCGCGCCCATGATTTCGAGGATGACGCACGGTATGACGGTTCCTAAGAACGAGTACGACCAGATTTTACGCGGGTCAGCCGCTGCCGGCAGATAGCGCGAGTAATCCGACGCGCACGGAACCCACCCCGTGGCGTAAGAGAAGCCCAGCGCGGTTGCCAGGATGATTCCGCCGATCTCTCCGCCCGATGCAAACGGCGCGTGAGTGTTGAACGCGGCATGCCAATTCGCGCGCTCGAACGTGATCACGCCGAGCAGCGTGAAACCTGCCGCCAGCAAGACGGAGCTCACGCGTTCGAACCAATGGATCATGTTGTAGCCGTAGACGGCCAGCAGAATCTGCAGCAGCAGCATGATCGCGAGCGCGAAAGCGTACGGCAAATTCGTGATCGTCTGCAACGCGTACGCGCCGAAGACGGAGTTGATCGCAAACCAGCCGACGCCGGCCAAAAAACTCAATGCCGCCGGCAGCGCGTTTCCATAACGTCCGAACGCCAGTCGCGAGGCGACCATCTGCGGAACGCCGTACCGGGGTCCGAACGTGCCGAGAACGCCGAGCAGCGCGAACCCGACCACGTTTCCGACGATCAAGCCGATCGCCGCTCCTGCCAAACTTGTGCCATAGAGCGCGACGGCAAAGACCCCGACCATCCACGTGGCGATTTCGGCGTTGGCCGAGAACCACAAACCGAAGAGCTGGCGCGGATTGCCATGCCGCTGCTCCGGAGGGATATATTCGATGCCGGTGGGTTCTACTTCGAGAACTTGATCGCGGTAGACCTTATCGGTCATGCAGCGGTGCGTAGTTGAGCGCTCGTCACGAAGCGCACGCCTTGTTTTTCCATCTCCGCCAGCGCGGCGGTTTCATCAGTAGAAGAGACGTTTACCGCAGCGACCGCGTCGGTGATCACAAGCGTTTCGAATCCGCTCTGCACAGACGCCAGCGCCGTTTCTTTCACGCAGTAATCGGTGGCCAGCCCGGCGACGAAGATGCGCCGGATGCCGCGGCCGCGCAGCCGTTCGGCCAAGTCGGAGTTTTCAAACGCGCTATAGCCGTGCCACGGCGCCATCGTTCCTTTGCTCAGAATCTCATCGACGTACGCGAGATTCATCTGCGGCGCGAAGCCCGCGCCGTGCGTGTGCTGCAAACAATGGTAAGGCCACGTGCCGCCGTGATCGCGAAAGTGAGGGTGCTCTTTGGGATGCCAGTCGCGGGTGGCGACCACATAAGGAAAGAGCGGCATGATGCGTTGCAGCGGCCCAAAAATCCGATCGCCTTCAGCCGTTGGCAAAGCGCCGCCCGGAAGAAAATCGTTTTGCACGTCTACAACGATGAGGGCATCACCCGAACTGACCGTTTGCATCGCTACCTGTTCTGAATCTGGGCCATCCACATTTCGACCGCATCTGGCGCCGACGGGAGGATCGCCGTGAGGTTGTCGCAGCCGGTGTTTGTCACGACGGCATCGTCTTCGATGCGCACGCCGATGCCGCGGAAGCGCTCGGGCACGGTGGCGTCGTCAGGCTGGAAATAGAGGGCTGGTTCGACCGTCAGCGCCATGCCTGCTTTCAATTTTCCGTACCGGTAGTTTTCCGTACGGGCCTTCGCGCAGTCGTGCACGTCGATGCCGAGCATGTGACTGGTACCGTGCAGGGTGTAGCGACGGTAGTACTGATTCTGCGGATCGAGCGCTTCGTCGAGCGAGCATTTGAGAATGCCCAAATCGATCAAGCCTTGCGCGAGGACGCGCATTGCGGCGCGATGCGGCGCCAGGAAATCGCTTCCGGGTTTGACCTCGGCGAATGCCGCGCGCTGCGCTTCGAAGACGAGATCGTAAACCGTGCGCTGTTCGGCCGAAAAACGACCGTTAATCGGAAGCGTTCGCGTGACGTCCGACGTGTAGAGCGATTCGGCTTCGACGCCCGCATCGACCAGCAATAAGTCGCCCTGACGCAATTCGCCGTGGTTGCGGATCCAGTGCAGCGTGCAGGCATGTTCGCCGCTCGCTGCGATCGTGGAATAGCCGACATCGTTGGCTTCGATCCGCGCGCGCGACCAAAATGCCGCTTCGACTTCGCGCTCGGAACGGGCGCGAGGAAGAATGCGAATGATGTCTTCGAATCCGCGCTTGGTGATTTCGGCACACGTGCGCAGCTCGGCAATTTCGTAGTCGTCCTTGATCAGCCGCATCTCGGCCAGATACGTCGCTAGTTCGGCATCTTCGTCGGCGTTGCGAATGGTCGCGCCCCGCGCGCGCAGTTCGTCCAAATAATTTTCTGTTTGATCCATCGGCCGGCAGCGGTCGACGCCGAAAAACAGTTGGCTCTCGTCGACGCCGCGATGGCGTCCGATCCACAGTTCGCCATGCACGCGATCGGCAAAAAAAGCCTTGTCGCCGCGATTGTGGGCGGGCACGAACAGTACCGACTGGTGCGATCCGCCGGCAGGTTCCAACACGAGCGTCGAACCCGCTTCGCCCGGTCCGATCAAATATGCGAAATCACTGGACGAGCGGAAGCGGTAGTTCGTATCGTTGGACCGCACTTTTTCTTCGCCCGCGGGAACCACGAGCACCGCATCCGGAAACGCTTGCGCGAGCTGCGCGCGGCGTTCGGTGAAACTCTGCGTCGCTTTTGGGTGCGCGACGGTAATCGGCGCTTCCAGCCAGCCGCTCGACATGAAGTCGACCAAGGCTTGGGGCGTATCGGGGTCGTGGGCCGCTCTTTCGGGAGCCGCCGCTTCGCGTTTGCGCGTATCCATGGAGCCCTCTTTCGCGGTCAGCGCAGCTTGGTCTTGGCCTGTCGGCGCTGGGGCGCTTCGGCTTTGGGAACCTGGCTCTCAACGACCGCCGCTTCCTCGGCCGGTGCCGGGGCGTCGGCCGCCTTGGGAGGGGTGCGTTTCAGGTTGGCCAGGGTCGCCTGGAAACGCTTGGCCCCCGGGTCACCGCCTTTTCGTGCTCGTGCCATAGGTCTATTCTCCCACAGTATGGCGGTTCAACACAGGCTTCGGGCCCGGTCGCGTGTGAAAGTCGTTTTCACTTTTTTGGGTTTTGGGGTAGAATCAACCCTCACCCCCATTCCACGCATACGAGAAAGTGAATGTCGTTTATGTTGGCACAGGTTGGCAAACCGGCTCCCGATTTCAAACTCAAAAGCACCAAGGGCGCGACCAGCTCGAAGGACCTGGGAGCCGAGCTCGCGCTCTCCGATTACAAGGGCCGCTGGCTCGTATTTTTCTTTTATCCGCTGGATTTCACGTTCGTTTGCCCGACCGAGATAACGGCGCTTTCGGATCGCGCCGATGAATTCAAAGCGCTCGATTGCGATATCGTCGGCGCGTCGACGGATTCGGTCTTCAGCCACTGGGCGTGGATCAACACGCCGCGCGAAAAGAACGGCATCGCCGGTTTGAAGTATCCGCTCGTCGCCGACTTCACCAAAGAGACCGCGCGCGCTTACGGCGTTCTTAATGAAGGCAGCGGCGCGGCGCAGCGCGGCTTGTTTATCATCGATCCGCAAGGCGTTCTGAAGTATGCCGTCGTGACCGACGACAACGTCGGCCGCAGCGTTGACGAAACGATTCGCGTGCTGCAGGCGCTGCAAACCGGCGGCCTGTGCCCGGCCGAATGGAAGCCGGGCAAAGCACTGCTGCAAAAAGTCTAGTGCCTTTGCGGATGCGCACCCCCCTCCCGTCGCTGGAGGGGGTTGCGGAGTGGGTCAACGGCAAGCCCAAGGCCGAAGACCTGCGCGGCTTTCCGGTCCTCGTGCATTTTTGGTCGATCACGTGTCATCTCTGCCATACCGCGGCGGAGCAGTTGAAAATCTGGCGCGATCGCTTTGAAAAAGAAGGCATGATCTTCGTCGCCGTCCACCAGCCTCGCTCGCAGGCCGAACTCGACATCGAGGCCGTGCGCAAAGATGCGCGCGAGCAGATGCTTTTCACTCAGCCCTGCGCGATCGACAACGAGCACACCATCGTCGACCGGTTTCAAAACGAGTTCGTCCCTTCGTACTATGTCTTCAACCGGGCCCACGAGCTGCGTCACTTTCAGGCGGGCGACAAGGGGCACGATCGCTTGGAAGCCGCGATCGCGCGGATTATAAGCGAGCCGGCCGAGGACGAAGTTCTGCAATAAATTCCCTTCCTGGCGGGTACACTCATCGGGCGCAACACACTCGAGGAGGTTATTCGTGGACGCAATCAAGTTACTGAAGGAAGATCACAGGAAAGTCAAAGCGCTCTTCGAGGAAGTCGAAGGGCTGGGCGACCGCGCGTCGACGCAGCGCAAGAATCTGTTCCAGAAAATCGACGAGGAACTGACGCTGCACGCGAAGATCGAGGAGACGCTGTTCTATCCGGAGTTCAAGAAACGCGCCGAAAACGGTGAAGAGCGTGACGAAATACTAGAGGCCTATGAGGAACACGGCGTCGTCAAAGTCATGATTGGCGAGCTTGAAGACCTCGATCCCAAAGACGAAAAATACAAAGCGAAGCTCACGGTGCTCAAAGAATTGGTCACGCACCACGTGAAAGAGGAAGAGGGCGAACTCTTCAAGATGGCGCGCGAGCTATTCGAGCCTGAAGAACTGAACCGGATCGGCGAGCGGATCGTCGCAGCGAAAGAAAAGGCGGGAGCGGAGTAATCCGTTCCCTTTCCTTGTTACTCTTCGCCGTCGAAATAGTCGAGCGATTCGCCGCGCATGAGCCTGCGCTCGGGTGAGCGTACCATCCATTTTCCGCTGTCCGGATAGTGACAAGACTCGCCCATCGGATTGTCGGCAACGACGTAGACGACGAGATCCTCGCTGCCGTCGTTTTTTAATTGATGCGGCTGATCGGGCTCGAAGATAAACGCGTCGCCGGTTTCGATGGGCGTCGTTCCATCTTGGTGACGCACGCTGCCCTTGCCCGAAATCACGTGATAAAACTCCCACTGCATGCTGTGTGAGTGGTACGGATACGGGACTGTGCCGGGCGGAATGCGCGCGATCTCGACGTCGAACGGATGACGCTCTTTCAGGTCCGTCGATTGCGGCCGGCGCCCTAACGCCTCGGAGATTTCAATGCCGAAACTGCTGAAGTTTCCTTTGGGTGAGGTCCAGGAGAGCTCTTCGATCGTCTTCGTATTAACTTTGCGCATGCTGGTTTGATTCGGACCGCCGAAGATTTTTCATCGTCCCGCCGAAGCCCGGCAGATGAGAATCATTCATCCGATCGCGCGTATTCTGCTCGGCCTCATTTTCGGCGTGCTGGGCGTCAACGGGTTCTTGTGGTTCTTCAAGGCGCCGCCGATGACCGGGCCGGCCGCCGAATGGCAAACCGCAATAACGGTCTCGCATTTCATCTGGTTCACATCGGGCGTCCAGGTTATTGCCGGCGTTTTGCTCTTGATCAACCGCTATGTCGTTTTTGCGATTTTCGTCTTAGCGGCCCTACTCGCCAACATCTTGGCCTACCATCTAACGATGATGCCCGCTACGATCGCGCCGGCGTTAGTGACTTTGGCGATCTGGTTCGTTGTGGCGTGGCCGCTGCGTGCATATTTCTCGCCCCTGTTTGTCAGCACTGCTCCGATCGATAGCAAGGCATAGCGATGCGATTTGTTGCCATGGCTAAAGGCACCAATGGAATCTAAAGCGGTCGTCATGCTACGCCCGAGTTCGTTGCGGGTTACTGGTTGCTCAAAGGCCAAGCCTAAGGACGAGGCCGTCGACTGGATCCGGAGCTCAGGGAAAAAGAAGAGTGCATACGGCTCAAACTGGGTAAGTAACTTTGGGAGGCTCTATGAATTGTAAAGGCGCCGATTGCAAATGCCAGGCCGAGAGCGGTCAAGAATACTGCAGCGATTCCTGTAAGAATGACAGCGGGCACGGGCACTGTCATTGCGGCCACGACGGCTGCGGCCAAGCTCACTAATTTCGGGCAACCCCAAAGCCTTCCGGCTCGATCGGACTCAGCTCCAGTCAAGCCACGGCAACATTTCCCTTCACGCTTGTCGGGCTACCTGTACCAAACGCTACCATTCAGCTCACGCTTACAGCCAGCAAAAGTGATGGCACGTCTGCAGTCATTCCCCGGTCAGCGTTGTAGCCCGAACTTGACACAATGGAGAGCGCGGCATTAGCACGGCGCTCCTAAAGCTAACGTAACATAGGTACAACGGTGAGGGCTGCTCCGTCGGTCGTAACGGTAACCGCGCCGTTTTCGTCCGTCCGGTAGACCTTAACACCAAAACGCAGCAGAGCTTCGAGCGTTGACGGTGCGGGATGCCCGAACAAATTATGCCGCCCGACTGAGATGATCGCATACGATGGATGCACGGCCTCGATAAAAGCGCGCGTGGAACTGTAAGCCGATCCATGATGGCCCACCTTGAGCACGCCGGCGTGGAGATCGACGCCGATCGCCAGGAAACGCCGCTCAGCCTCGGCACCCGCGTCACCCGTGAAGAGCATCCGGAATTTGCCATATTGCAATATGAACGCAAGCGAGTTGCTGTTGATGTCGTTTCGCGTATGCGTGAGAAGCGGGATAGATGGGCCAATAAACGTCAGCGTCAGGCCGTCGTCGGTTCGCCAGACGGCGCCTGCACGCGGGTAAACGATTGGCGTGTGCTGCGTTTTTGCGACCTGCAGTGCGTCGTTGTACGCAAACCCAGGATAGAGCTGGCCGGTGTCGGCGAATTCGTCTGTCGGAAACGAACGCAACACCGGGGCAACCCCGCCGGCGTGATCTCCGTGCGGATGCGAAAGCAGCAGCGCGTCGATTGCGCGCACGCCTTCGCGACGCAAGAACGGAACCACAATCCGCTCGCCCACCGCTTCGGCGGTCGATTCACTTCCGTGTCCTTGCTCTAACCGGCCGCCGGCGTCAACGATCAGCGTGTGGCCGCGAGGCGTACGAATGACGATCGCGTCGGCTTGTCCGACATCGAGCACCGTAATTCGCAGCCGGTGGTCGGGCGTGCGCGGCGGCCACGCAACAAGCAACACACCCAGAAGAAAAAAGGCCGGGGCAAAATGACGGGCGCCCTGCTTCCAAAGAAAGACGGCGGCGGCGAGCAAGAGATCGTATGACGCGATCGTCCACAGGGGCGGGGGCATCGCGGCGACCGTCGACCCGGGCAGTGTCGCGAGCGTATGAACCGTCGCGACGATCCATGCCAGCACCCAGCCGTTCACGTTCGCGATCCCTTGCGCGAGCTGTGGCACCGCGGCGAGCGCGAGTTGCGCGGCGCCCGCGAGTTGCGCGGCGCCCAGAATCATCGTCGCGCCGACGCACGGAACGACGGCGGCATTGGCGACGATCGCGTAAGGCGCAAAGAGTAAGAATACCGAGGCGGTCAGCGGCCAGGTTCCGATTTGCGTCGCAATCGTAAGCGTGAACGTTTCACGCAAGCGTCCCGGAAGCTGCGCGTACTGCTGCAACTCGGCTTCGATGCAATCTGCGCAGAGCAATATTGCGCCGACGCATGAAAACGAAAGCTCAAACGAAGCGCTCCCTACCGCCAATGGATCGAATACCGCGATCGCCAGGAGCGCCGCGCCGAAAATATTCCACGCTCGCGTGGCTCGGCCGCATGCATAGGCGGTGAGCGCAAACGAGATCATCGTGGCGGCGCGCATCGCAGGAAGGTGGAGTCCGCTGAAAATTGCGTAGAACCAAATTGCCGCAATCGTGAGCGCGCAAGCGGTTACGCGAGGCGCACTCAAGAAGCGCAAGAGCAGAAGCGTCAGCGTAGCTACGACTCCGAGGTGCAAGCCCGCGGTGACCAGGACGTGCACCGTTCCGGTCTCTTGAAACTCCGTTCGCAGCTCGGGTGGTAATGCGGACCGCGCGCCCCAGAGTTCGCCCGCCAGAATCGTTGCCGACGGCTCCGGAAGGCGTGCGCGCAGCTGCATGAGCGCCCATTCGTGCGCCTTTGCGACGAGCACATCGAGCGTTGGCGCGCGAGCCGGCAGGAAACGAAGGATCTGCGCGTTGCCGATCCGCGCGATGATGCCGCGTTCGCGTTCGATCGCACGCTGATCGGGCTCGCCGGGATTGCGTGGTCCATCAAAGGATTCGATCCGGCCGCGCAGCAGTGCGCGAACGCCGGCGTGCGGAAGCGATCCGCGCGTCGTGACGGCGAGCTTCGTTCCGTTATCCGCGGCGCAGATAAATGTGCTGCCGTCATTCTGCACGCCGTTCGGATCGAGCACGGTACACGCGATGCGCGCCGTTTTTTCCGAGGGTGCTGACACGGGATCCGAAACGTGCAGCGCCGCCAGGCACCAACCCGCCGCCAGGGCGAGCGCGGCGCACGCGCGAAGCGGCAGAAGCGGCGAACGTGCCAGCGCAATCCAACCGCACAGCACGACGCATGCGCACAGCGTCAATCCGCGCGCCTCGGGAGAAAAAGGCTGCGCGGCGGCCGCACCTAAAGCGGCCGCGGCCCCCAATAGCAAAAGCGGGGTACGTTCCGGCACGTATCGCAACTGCGACGAGACGGCAAGAATTAAAGGAGCTGCAATGCGGATTATGGTCACCGGCGGGGCCGGTTTCATCGGGTCGCACGTGACCGACGCGTACCTGGCCGCCGGCCACGAGGTACTGGTCCTCGACGCGCTGTGGGAACACGGCGGCGGGCGTCGTCAAAACGTGCCTCCTCGCGCGTTGTTCATGCACATGGATATCCGCGACGAGTCGATTGCGCGAATTTTTCAAGAGTTCAAGCCCGAGGTCGTGAGTCACCACGCGGCGCAGGCCAGCGTCGCGATAGGATCGCGCGATCCAATCTACGATGCGCAAGTGAACGTCGTCGGGCTGCTCAACATCCTGGAAAACTCCGTGCGTCACGGTGTTCAAAAGATTGTTTACGCGTCAAGCGGTGCGATATTCGGAACGCCCGAACGCTTGCCGATGAGCGAGACCACGCCGCAGCGCCCCGAATCTCCCTATGGCATCACGAAGATGGTGGGCGAGCACTACTTGCGCTTCTACCAGCACGAGCGCGGGCTCGATTTTACGGCGCTGCGCTACGGAAACGTCTACGGGCCCCGACAGGATCCCAATGGTGAGGCGGGTGTCATCGCGATCTTCATCGGCAAGTTCTTGGCAGGCGAAGGCGTGCGCATCGATTCCGACGGCGATCAGACGCGCGACTATGTCTACGTGCGCGACGTCGCGGCCGCCAATCTCGCGGCTCTGGAGCGCGGGGCCGGCGGCATGTACTGCATTGGAACAAATAAACGCACCAGCGTGAACCAGATCTACAGCGAGCTGTGCCGCGTGTCGGGTTTCGAAGCGCCTATCGAGCATGCTCCCAAGCGTCCGGGCGATGCGCGTGACGCCCAGTTCGCTTGCGCGCTCGCGAAAAAAAAGTTGGACTGGTCGCCTGGTACGGAGCTTGGTGACGGAATTCGCGAAACGTACGAGTATTTTAAGGACTCCTTGCCGGTAAGCCGGTGAAGGTTCCCGCTGCCTTCGTGCACGCGCTGACGCCGCTCTTTGCCGGAGTATCGTCGGTCCGCCGCCGGGCCATCCCGCCGCAGCTCGCGATCATGGAAATGGCTACGGGAATCTGGCCCGCCATGATCCTTCGTGCGTTCGTAAAAACCGGAATCGCCGGCCGGCTCGCGCAATCGGCCGCATCGCCCGACGAAATCGCCAGTGATCTGTCCTTACACGCACCGAGCGTCCGGCGCGTGCTGCGTTTTCTCGCGGGATATGACGTTGTGCGCGCCACCGGTGAGAAGTTCGAGCTCACGGAGATCGGGAGCTGCGCGGCGTCGGGCAATGCGGCTTCCGTTGCAGACTTTTTATCGTACGTGGGGGAGCCCTGGCAGCTTGTGCCGTGGGCGCATCTGGACGAAACGCTGCGCACCGGCAAGCCTGCGTTCGACCTCGCCTACGGCAGCGGATTTTTCGAGTACCTGAAGAGTCATGAAGACGTCCAGAGCCACTTCGATCGCGCGATGAACGACGTTGCCAAGCTGCACGCCGCGGCCATCGCGGAAGCATACGATTTTTCCGGCGCTTCGCCCGTCGCCGATATCGGCGGCGGTTCCGGGCTCGTGCTGCACGCGATTATGAGCCGGTTTCCAAAAGTTCACGGCATGCTGTCCGATCTGCCCGCGGCGGTAGAGAAGGCGCGCATGCAACTTGCGGACCTTTCCGGCCGCGTCGAATTCGTCGCAGGAGATTTTTTTGAATCGGTCCCCCCAGCTAAAACGTATGTTCTTACGCACATCTTGCACGATTGGGATGACGATCACTCGTTATCGCTCTTGCACGCCATCCGGCGCAGCATCGCGCCGGGCGGTTACGTATTGGTCGCGGAAGCGCTTGCCGAAGACGACCCGAACGTCTGGAGCGCCGCTTCATTAACCGACGCGCAAATGCTGACGATGCTCACCGGCCGCGAACGTACGCGTACCGAGTACTCACAATTGTTGCGAAAGGCCGGCTTCACGGTAAAGCGCATCATCCCGACATCCGCTGCCGAATCGATTATCGTCTGCGAAGTAGCCTAAGAGGCCCTACGCGGCGACGATGTTCAGCAACTTGTCCGCCACAAATATCTTCCTGCGGACTTCTTTGCCGTCGAGCTGAGCCTGCACCGGCGGCTGCGCGATCGCCAGTGCGTACGCGTCTTCCTCCGAGGTGCCGGGTGCTACGTCCAGGCGCGCGCGGATTTTGCCGTTCACCTGCACGACCAGCGTAATAGATTCTACGGCCAACGCGCGGCCGTCGGGTTCCAGAAAACGCTCCAAATGTACCGTCGTCCGGTGTCCCAGCCCCTCCCATAATTCGTCCGCGAGATGCGGCGCGAAGGGAGCGATAACTAGCGGCAGCGCATGCACCGCGTAGGCGACTGCCGGCGAATCCGGCGCGCTTTGCTCGAGGGTTGTGAGCGCATTGACGTACTCGTCAAGTTTCGCAACGGTCGTATTATAATGAAAACGGCGGGTGAGCGTTTCGTCGACGGCTGACTTCGCCGCAATATGCACGGCGCGCAGCAACGTCTTTTCGTCCTCGCCGGAGACCTCCGGCAACACGCGCGGATCGGCTTTCTTGGCGCGCTCCAAAAACGGCTCGCACGCGCGCCACACGCGGTTGACAAAACGAACGCGGCCGTTGATGCCTTCGTCGGTCCAGTCGCTCGTATCTTCGGGCGGGGTCACGTAAAGCAAGAACAAGCGCATGGCGTCGACTCCGCGCCGCTCGACGATCTCGTCGATGCCGATCACGTTGCCGCGCGATTTGCTCATCTTCTCGCCGTTGTAGAGCACCATCCCCTGATGGAACAACCGCGTGATCGGCTCGTCTGCGCCGCTCACCCAGCCGCGGTCGTGAAAGAACTTGTAAAAGAAACGCGAGTAGAGCAAGTGCAGCACCGCATGCTCCGCTCCGCCGATATATTGATCGATCGGCATCCAGTATCGCGCGATGTCCTCGTTCCACGGTTTGCCCGCGTTATGCGGATCGAGATAGCGCAGATAATACCAGGAGGACTCGAAGAACGTGTCCATCGTATCGCTCTCCCGCTTGGCGGGGCCGCCGCACTTGGGACACGTCGTGTTGCTGAACACCGGATCGTTGGCAAGTGGCGAACCTTCGCCCGTAATGGGAACGTCGGCGGGCAGCATGACGGGAAGCTGATCGTCGGGTACCGGCACTTCGCCGCACTTTTCACAGTAGACGATCGGAATCGGCGTTCCCCAATAGCGCTGGCGCGAGACGAGCCAATCGCGCAGGCGGTAATTGACTTTGGGTTCCCCCAGGCCGAGAGCGATCAGCCGGTCGGCAATGGCCTTGCGCGCGCGCCCGCTCGACATACCAGTGAAATCGCCGCTGGCGATCAGGCGGCCGTCTTCTAGAAACGATTCGTTTAAAGGAGCGCTGACATCGGCGCCGGGCGCCGCGACCACGCGTGCGACGGGCAGCGCGTTCTTGCGCGCAAATTCGAAATCGCGCTGATCGTGCGCGGAGACGCCCATAACGGCGCCCGTGCCGTATTCCGCGAGCACATAATTGGTCACCCAAATCGGCACGCGCTCGCGCGAAAGCGGATTGATCGCGTAGGCGCCGGTAAAAACGCCTTCTTTTTCCATGAGGCTCGTGCGCTCGAGCTCGGATTTGGAGCGCAAACTTTGCGTGAACTGCTCGACCGCCGCGCGCTGCTTCTTCGTTACGATGTGTGAAACGGCCGGATGTTCTGGCGCGACAGCCAGGTACGTAACGCCGAACAAGGTATCCAAGCGCGTCGTAAAAACGCTGATGCGTTCTTGCGAGTTCTCAACGGCGAAGGTGAACTGCGCGCCTTCGCTGCGCCCGATCCAGTTGCGCTGCATTGTCCGCGTGCGTTCGGGCCAGCCGTCGAGCGTGTCGAGGCTGTCGAGCAGCCGGTCGGCGTAATCGGTGATCTTCAAGAACCACTGGGAGAGATTGCGCCGCTCGACCAAATTCTCGCAGCGCCAGCAGCGGCCGTCGATGACTTGTTCGTTAGCGAGCACCGTGCGATCGTGCGGGCACCAGTTGACGGGCGCCTCGCGCTTGTACGCCAAGCCGCGCTCGTAGAGACGCAAGAAGAGCCACTGATTCCAGCGGTAATATTCGGGCTCGCACGTCGTGATCTCGCGCGACCAGTCGTAACTCGTTCCCATCAGTCGGACTTGGCGCTGCATGTTTGCAATGTTCGCGCGCGTCCACTTGCCGGGATCCGCGCCGTGCGCGATCGCCGCGTTTTCGGCCGGCAATCCGAAAGCATCCCAACCCATCGGATGGATCACATTGTAGCCGAGCATTCGCATCATGCGCGCGATGGCGTCGCCCAGGGAATAATTTTTCGCGTGGCCGACGTGCAGATCACCCGACGGGTACGGCAACATCTCCATCGTGTAATACTTTTGCTTCTCCGCATCTTCGCGCGCGCGGAAGATGCCCTGCTCGTCCCAGCGCTGCTGCCACTTTTGTTCTACGGCTCGATAATCGTAAACGTCGGCCATCGGAATCACCCATATAGGGCCGGAAAGGGCGCTAACCCTTTCCTCAACCGTGCCCCGGCGTGAACGTACCGTGTGAAAACTTTGGCTGTCGCGGGTGCGGCCGTTATCTTGGTGGCGCTGGCTTTTCTCCATCCGGCGCCGCGTTTGGCGATCCCGGGCGCGGGCGCTGGCGGGCCGCGGCAGGCGCACTCACGTGCGCCGCTCGGCCGTGGTTCGACTGGCGCGCCTTCGCGCGCCGCTCACCATGACATCCCGGCGCTCGTCGTCTACGTCGCCGGTGCGGTGCGCCGGCCCGGCTTGTACCGAGTGCAGCCGGGCGCGCGAGCGAACGATGCGGTGGAGAAAGCGGGAAGTTTTTCGGACGCCGCAGATCGCGCCGCCGTGAACCTCGCGGAGATCGTGCAAGACGGAGAAGAGATCCGCGTTCCGCGGACGGGCGAAAGTGCGCCCCGCTCGCGCAAAACCGGCCGAAAGAAACGCGCGCCCATCCGGATGAGCGTCGACGTGAACTCGGCGAGCGCCGGCGAGCTGGCACACGTGCCCGGACTCGGAGCGACGCTAGCGGAGCGCATCGTCGCGTACCGCGCACAGAATGGCCCGTTTGCCTCGCTCGACGAGCTGGCCGATGTCTCCGGGTTTACGCTCCGGCGCATCGATACGCTGGCGCAGTACCTCGTGGTGCGATAGCAAGAGAGCCCTATTCGGCGGCGAAGGCGAAACGATGCAGCCCTCGCTGCCGCCGCGTGAAACTTTGCCGGCGGTTATCCGCCGTTCGCTCGAGCAGCCGCGCGAAGCTGCGCTGCTGGAACGCTCGGGTGCCGGTTGGCGCGCCACGTCTTCGCAGCAGCTCCTGAACCGTGTAGAAAAACTGGCGAATGCGATTCGTTCGTCCGGTCTGCAGGCCGGTGACCGGGTTGCGTTGATGGCCGTGAATAGCGTCGACTGGATCGTGGCGGACTTCGCGATACTTTTTGCCGGCTGCGTGGTCGTGCCGATCTTTCCGACGCAAGCTTCCGATCAGGTTTCATTCATTTTGCGCGACTCGGACGCGAAGATTGTCTTCACCGGGACCGCCGAATTGGCGGCGAGCGTTCGCGAGCTCACCGCCGCACCGGTCATCGTGTTCCAAGGCAGCGGCGCGGATTCGCTCGCTCAATTGGAGGGACGCGGCGCGGGTCACGCGGGAGCTGTCGCGCAGTGGGAAGCGGCGCTTAGGCCGGACGATCTGGCCGTTCTGATTTATACGTCAGGCACAACCGGTGAACCCAAAGGCGTGATGCTCTCGCATTACAATGTCGCGTTCAATGCCGGGTCGTCGTTCAGCAATACGTTCGACGTGCTGCCGAGTGCTTCAAACGTGCTCTCGATTTTGCCGTTCTCGCATATATACGAACACATGATTCTCTACGGTTACATGCTGCGCGGAATGCGCCACTACATTGCGCACGACGTTGACAAACTGCTCGACGATCTTCGCGACGTGCATCCCGTCACGATGACCGCCGTACCGCGCCTTTTCGAACGCGTCATCGCGCGTATCGTCGGTGCGGCGAAATCTGGAGGCGGCTTGCAAGGCAAGGCCGTGCCCTGGGCGCTGGGTGTCGGCCGCGATTACATGACCGCGAAGGCTCGCGGGAAAAACCCCGGCGCCGCGCTTTGGGTCCAATACCGCATAGCGCACTCATTGGTCCTGCGCAAGATTCGTCCGCGTTTGGGCTTGGATAAACTGGTATTTTTCGTGAGCGGCTCGGCGCCGCTGCACTTCGATGTCGCGATGACGATGCTCGGCTGCGATATTCCGATCGTCGAAGGATACGGTCCCACAGAATGCTCGCCCGTCGTCACCGTTAATACGTTTGAAAACAACCGCTATGGAACCGTCGGCAAACCGATCCCAGGCGTCGAGATCGCGATCGCTCCCGACGGCGAGGTGCTGGTTCGCGGCCCCGGCGTGATGCTGGGCTACTACCACAATCCCGCGGCCACGTCGCAAGCATTGAAGGACGGCTGGTATCATACGGGCGACGTCGGCGAGCTCGACCCCGATGGATTCTTGCGCATTAGCGATCGGAAAAACGAACTCTTCAAGACCTCCGGCGGAAAGTTCATCGCACCCGCGCGTTTGGAATCGGCGATAAAACGTTCGGTCTATGTGAGCCAGGTGATGATCGCGGGTGAAGGCCGTGCGCATCCCGTCGCCTTGGTTTCGCCGAATTGGGAATTGGTGCGGCAAGAACTCGGGATTGCGGCGGACGCGCCGGCCGGGACAATGGCCGAACGCAGCGACGTGATCGCGTTCATGACCGACCAAGTGCGCCGGCAAACGGCGGATTTGGCGACGTTCGAACAAGTGCGGCGCATCGCCGTACTGCCGCGCGATCTCACGATCGAAGACGGCGAGCTTTCGCCGACCCTCAAGGTCAAGCGCCGCGTCGTCGAACGCCGCTACGCAGCTCCGATAGGACGCCTGTACGCCGAAGAAACCGCGCGCGCTTAGCTCGCTCCAGCTCGATGAGGTCCTTCGGGGACCCATCAAGAGCAAGACGCTCTTTCCCGTCTTGATCTTGCACTTGCTCAAGAAGAAGCCGGATCACGGCTACGGATTGATGGCCCGTATCGAAAGCACGTGCGGGGACCTCATCGCCGTAAACACCAACAAAATCTACCCGCTCCTTCGCCGCTTGGAAGAGCGCGGTTTTCTGAGCGCGAAGTGGGACCATCCCTCAAAACGGTCGCGCCGAGTCTATGTGGTTACGGCAGAGGGAGAGGCCCGGCTCAATCGCATAAAGAGCGCGATGTTGCCGTATCTCGATGCCGTGAGCGCAGCCGTTAAGGATCTTAAGAAGGAACTCTACCGTTGAGAAAACTCGCCGCTTTCCTATTGTTCTTCGCCTTGGGTGCGCCGATGGTGTCGGCATCGGCCGCTCCGCCGCGCACGCCGCCGCAGGCCGCGACATCCCCGCCGCCCGAAGTTTCCGACGGCGAAACGCCCGATGCGGTTACCCCGCATACGGTCACGATCGACGGTCAGCCGTACGCTTACACGGCGCGTGCCGGCACGATGACGCTGCGCAACGACAAGGAAGCCCCGACCGCCCGCGTTTTCTACACGGCCTATACGCTCGACGGCACCGAGCCGGGATCGCGCCCGGTCACCTTCATTTATAATGGTGGTCCGGGCAGCTCGACGATGTGGCTGCGCATGGGCTCGGTCGGACCTGTCCGCGTGCTGGCGGCCAACGCCGCGGCGACCGGGCCGCCGCCGTACCGCATTGCCAACAATTCCTACAGCTTGCTCGACAAGAGCGATCTCGTCTTCATCGATATGCCCGACAGCGGTTTCGGCCGCATCACCGGCGCCGGGACGCCCAAGATGTTCTTCGGCGTCGACCAAGACGTCGCGGCCTTCGCGCAATTCATCCAGCGCTACCTCACGAAATTCGGACGGTGGAATTCGCCGAAATTTTTGTTCGGCGAGAGCTACGGCACCACGCGCTCTGCCGCGCTTGCGAACACGCTGCTCAACCAAGGCATCGCGCTTAATGGCGTCGTGCTGCTTTCTTCGATCTTGAACTTCGGACTGGATTTCGGCAACGGCGACCCGATCGCCGCGGGCGACTGGGCGTACGTGCTCTATCTTCCAACCGAAGCCGCCGCCGCTTGGTATCACGGTAAAGTCCGCAACCGGCCGGCCGACCTCGCGGCGTTTTTGCAGCCCGTCGAACAATTCGCGCTTGGCGAATACTTAGACGCGCTGTATAAAGGCGCGAATCTGAGCGCGTCGGAGCGCAACGACGTCGTCCACAAGTTGAGCGCATATCTGGGCGTCTCCGAGCAGTACGTGCGCGAAAGCAACTTGCGAGTTCCTTATCAGCGTTTCGAGCAGCAGCTGCTGCGCTCGCAGGACGCCGTCATCGGACGGCTCGATGCGCGTTATCAGACGTTCGCGCTGGACCGCGCCGGTGACGAGGGTCCGGCGTGGGATCCGACCGATTCGTCGATCGACGCGCCGTACACGACTGCGATCAATCAATATCTGCGCAGTGATTTGAAATATGACACCACGCTGCAATACCGCCCGAACATCTACGGCATCATCTACGGCAATGGTAGTTCCTGGGATTTCACGCACAACCGGCGCGAGCCGCCCAATGTGGCCCCGGATCTCGCCGAAGCGATGACGCAGAATCCCAGCCTGAAAGTCTTTTCGGCCAACGGCTACTACGATTTTGCCACGCCATACTTCGCCACGGTCTACACGCTGCAGCATTTGAGCATCGCGCCGCAGCTGCAGAAGAATATCACGTTCGGCTTTTATCAGTCGGGACACATGATCTATCTCAACGAAGCCGCACTCGCACAATTCAAGAACGACCTGGCCCGCTGGTACGACAGCGCGCTTGCACGCTGAGGACAGAATGAAAAAAGCACTAGCAATAATCACTGCTTTGAGCGCGCTTTCGATGCTCGCTGCCAAGCCGGCGCCTAAGCCCTACGTTCCGGCTCCGCCGCCCGACGCGATATCACACCACGTTACGTCGATCGGCGGCCAAACGATAGCATACACGGCGCGCGCCGGGACGATCACGCTGCGCGATGACAAAGAACAGATTACGGCGCACATGTTTTACGTCGCCTACACGAAGGACGGAAGCGATCTGAGCCACAGACCGGTGACGTTTTTTTACAACGGCGGCCCCGGCAGCTCGACGATCTGGCTGCACATGGGTTCGTTTTCGCCGGTACGCGTTGTGACGGCTAACGCCGTACCGAATGCCTCCGCGCCGTATGGGATGAATAGCAACCGCTACAGCCTGCTCGATAAGTCGGACCTCGTCTTTATCGACGCGCCGAACACCGGCTTTAGCCGCGTCATCGGCTACGGCGATCCCAAGGATTTCATGGGCGTCGATCAAGATGGGCGCGCGTTCACGCAGTTCATTCAGCGTTACATTACGCAGTTCGACCGCTGGAATTCGCCCAAGTTTCTTTTTGGCGAAAGCTACGGCACGACGCGCGATGCGGTGCTCGTGAACATGCTACAAGATGCGGGCGTGCAATTCAACGGCGTCGTGCTGCTCTCGGCGATCCTCAATTTCGGATTGACGGGACTGGGCGGCTCGAATCCCATTGCAGGCGGCGACTGGGCGTACGTGCTCTATCTGCCGAGTGAGGCCGCAACCGCATGGTACCACCACATGGTTCCGAACCGGCCGGCGAGTCTCTCGGCTTTTCTGCAGACCGTGCAGCAATTCGCCGGCACGCAATACTTGCACGGGCTGGCGCAGGGCGACCGGTTGAGCGCATCGGGCCGCGACGACATCGTCCGTAAGCTGTACGCGTATCTCGGACTCTCCGAAACCTACATTCGGGATTCGAACATGCGCATTTCCTATCCGCGCTTTCAAAAGGAACTGCTGCGCGGCAGTGATCAGATCGTTGGCCGCCTCGATGCGCGCTTTCAAACCTATGGATTGGATGCGGCCGCGGATTCGCCCGAATGGGATCCGGCCGACGTCGCGATCACCGGCGCGTATGTAGGAGCATTCGAACGGTATCTGCACGACCAGCTGCATTACTCGACGAACTTGCAATACCGGCCCACGGCTTACACGCAACTGGGGGCGCGTTGGGATATGCATCACAACGGCAACGATCCGCCGGCCAACGTCGCGCCGGACCTAGCGCAGGCGATGACCGAGAACCCGCACCTGAAAGTATTGCTCGCGGGCGGATACTACGACTTTGCCACACCGTATTTTGCGGCGGCGTATACGCTTGGCCATTTAGGTGTGGCGCCCGCAATCGCGCGCAACGTCACGTACAGGTTCTACCAGTCAGGACACATGGTGTACTTGAACACGCCGTCGCTGGCGCAGTTCAAAGCCGACTTGTCGCGCTGGTACGACTCGGCGACCCGCTAGACCTTAGCGCTCCAGCATCTGCAGCGTTCGCATAGCGGACGCTGCTTTTCTTTGCAGGATGCGGAACGATAAGTACTGCGATGCAGTCGGCCTAGCGGCGCCGCTTTCGACGTCACCTTCCAGCGCTCCAAGCGCGATGCCGATATACCGTAAGCTCGTGAAGTCCTTTGCCGGCTTGCCGACGGAATCGTCGGGCGTGTTCTTGGGCGCGCTGCCGATCAACGTGTTCAGCTGCGCCAGCTGCGCGGGTGACAACTTCGAACCGCGAGATTTCAATAACGCCGCGGCGCGAGCTTGCGCGTCGGTGACTTGTGCGTTGAGCGCGTCAATGGAACGCGCGAGCTGGAGTTGCGACGCCAGGGCGGCGTTGCTCGCCGGATAGAGCGGATTGCGCGCTAAGGTGAGCGGCTGCGAGTACGTCGCTCCGTTCACGGTCATGCGAACGGTGTAGTTGCCCGGTCCGGCCAGCGGACCGCCTCCCCGGCGCGGCGCCGCTGCCGGCGTGCTGTAGTGCAGGTCCCACACGTAGCGGTGCAGCCCGGGATCGCTCGACGGCGGCAGCTGCGGCTTCACCCAAAACGCGGGAATGTTCAGCGAACTGGGGTTAACGACGGTTGGCGCGTCTGCCGACGACCACTGCCGCAATACGTTTCCGTCCGGATTTAGAATCTGCAGACGTACCGGCGTGGAAGTTTGTCCGATCGAGTAATATATGACCGCGCCGGCGGACGGGTTATTCGCTGTCGGCTCGTCCGGCGGAATCGGCGTACCCTGATCGGATCCGGGCTGCCAAATATACGTAAGCGCAGGCTTGAAGAGATGTGCGCTTGAGCTCGCGACCGCGGCGCTCAATTGCCGAAGCGGCGAAGCGTCGTCGAGAATCCAGAACGCCCGGCCGTGCGTGGCGACAACGATGTCGCTCCCGTTAAAAACGATATCGCGCATCGAAGTCGCCGGCAGATTGAGTTGAAGCGACTGCCAATTGGAGCCGTCGTCAAATGAAACATAGACTGCGCGCTCCGTTCCGGCGTAGAGCAGCCCCCGGCGCCGCGGATCTTCACGGACGACATTGACCGATTCGGTCGCAGGAATGCCGTTTGTGATCGCGGTCCAATGCGCGCCCGAATCGTGGGTCTTATAGATGTAGGGATGGTTGTCGTCGAGGCGGTGACGATCGACTGCGGCGTAGGCGGTCCCCGCGTCAAAATGGGATGCGTCGATGATGCCGACTTTGCTCCAGGGTGCTAATTGCGGCGGCGTCACGTTGAGCCACGAGGCACCTTCGTTGCGCGTAATCCAGATGAGCCCGTCATCGGTGCCCGCCCATATTTCATGCGCGCGTACCGGCGACGGCGCGATCCAATAGACGACGCCGCGGCGTGGAAGGCCCGTGCTGTCGGCGATCGTCGGCGCGTCGAGCGTGTTGGGAACGGTGGTGAATTTCCTCGTGAGATCGGGGCTGATGATCGACCACGAGTTGCCGCCGTCGGGCGACCGGAATATTTGCTGGTGGCTCATGTAGAGCACACGCGGATTTTGGGGTGAAGAGGCGATCGGCAGCGTCCAAGTGTTGCGCCAGATTTTGCCCGGATACTGGATCGTCGGATCTATCGAGAGTTCCCAGCCCGTTTCCACGTTTTCGTAGACGCCCGATACGTCGTACAAGCGCCCGGGATGCAGCAAATCAGGGGCGATCGTGCCGCTCTCGCCGCCGACGTCGATCGGATGCCAGTCGCGGAAACTAATTCCGCGCGCGGTCGTGCGGCTCGGTACTGCCATCGCGCCCGAATCTTGCTGCGCGCCGTACACCCAGTACGGGAAGCGATTGTCGGTGATGCCGTGATAGAACTGCCCGGTCGGCTGGTTGTACCACGAGCTCCAAGTCTTCGCGCCATCGATCGAAACCACGGCGCCCTGATCGCTGCCCAAGATCATGCGGTTGGGATCGTCGGGATAGATCCAAAGCTGATGATAGTCGTCCCCGCCCGGCGCGCCCTTAATTGCGGTGAAGGACTTGCCGCCGTCGGTCGAACGATACGTCGAAGTATTCATGACGTAGACTTCGTCGGCGTTTTTGGGATCGGCGGTAACTTTGCTGAAGTACCAGCCTCGATTCCAAATCCGTGTTTCGCCATCGGTCTTCGACCACGTCGCGCCGCCGTCGTCGGAACGATAGACGCCGCCGGTCTTTACGGCGTTGGTGTCGACGAGCGCGTAGACGCGGTTGGAATTGGCCGGAGAAACCGCTATGCCGACATGTCCCACTGAGGCCGGGAATCCGTTTCCTGAAATTTGCGTCCACGTGGCGCCGGCATCGGTGCTCTTGTAGAGTCCGCTGCCCGGGCCATTGCTCGGAGGATAGACGTTCCACGGTGGGCGGCGCGTCTGCCAGAGCGATGCAAATATGACGTTTGAATTCGACGGATCCATCGAAAGATCGATCGCGCCGGTGTTTTCATCTTTGTAAAGGACCTTGCTCCACGTCTTGCCGCCGTCGGTCGACTTGAAGACGCCGCGCTCGGCGTTGGGACCGTACTGATGTCCCAGCGCAGCGACATACACGATGTTGGGATCTTTCGGATCGACGACGACCTTACCGATCTGCCGCGTGTCGGCCAAACCGATGTGAGACCAGGTTTTTCCGGCGTCGGTTGATTTGTACATGCCGTCGCCGTGCTGTATGTCGGAGCGCATGTCGGCTTCGCCCGAGCCGACGTAGATAACATTCGTGTCGCTGGGCGCGACCGCAATGGCGCCGATCGAGGCGACCGAAACGCCGTCGAAAATCGGGGACCACGTGCGCCCTGCGTTGTCGCTTTCCCAGACGCCGCCGCCGACCGATCCGAAATAAAATTTCTCCGGCTGCCCCGGCACGCCGGTTACGGCTAGGGCGCGGCCTCCGCGGAAGGGTCCGATCAGTCGCCAGTGGAGCGCGCCGAGCGCGGAAGCGGGGTAGGTTTGGGCCGACGCGGGGCGCGCGATGAAAGCTTGCGGGCCAAGAAACGCGAGCGCGAGCGCGGCTGCATAAAATCGTCGCACGCGATGTGCTTCACGCTGGTTCTAGGCGTGCCCTGTGGCGACCCGTTTCTTCCCCACGTTTGGCGGACGCTATTTTACGAAGACAAAGCCGATTAAGCCGCCGACTACGCTCAGCGCGAAGACGAAGATAAAAATCCACACACCCAGCCGCAGTAGCGCTTGACCGCGCCGCCGCGAGGATTGCGTCGTATATCTGACTTTCGATTTAGCGCTCACGAGCTGAGCGCTTGCCGTTCGGAGACCGGCGCCCAAAGCCGTTCGAGATTGTAGAATGCGCGCTGCTCAGGGGTGAAAACGTGCACGATGATATCTCCAAGGTCGATCAAAATCCACGTGCCTTCAGAGTACCCTTCGAGACGGCCGACTCGCATACCAGCGGCTTTGATATTCTCGGTGATGCCGTCGGCAATCGCTCGCGTTTGCACCTTCGAACGTCCGGTAACGATGACGAACGTGTCGGCGATGATCGTTTTGCCCGCTACATCGATCTCCATGAATTGCTCGCCTTTTTTATCCGATGCGGCCGTCCGCACGATCTCAAGTATGTCCGCCAGTGGTGGCCTCCGTCATAGCGTGTGCGCCGAATGTTCGCATTGCCGCAGCCGTTTGCGGGGCGAGCGGCAAGTGCTTGCTGCTAAGATACCGCAAAGATGACTCGATCGTTGCGCGCATCGCTCCGGAGAGGTCGCGTTCGGCCAGTTCTGCTAGGGGCGCCCGCTCCGGATAGTCGCGGCCGGGTTCGAGCCCGTCCGCTAAGTACAGAACGCAATCCAGCACCGACATCTGACCGGCCGCGAGCGTGTGCTTGGCGATCGCCGAGAGCACTTCGGGATCGGTGACGCCGAACTGCGCTCGCGCGAGCTCGGCGCTCAGCGGGGCATGCAGCACGATCGGGTGGGCGCGTTCGAAATCGCCGATGGTCATGCCGCGCGCCGCGCACTCTTCGAGGAGCCGTTCTTCGGAATAAAGCCGCGCCAGGTCGTGCAGCATCCCGGCCTTCCGCGCCTTTCCCGGATCCGCTCCATGAATGCGCGCCAAATTTTCCGCCATGCGCGCGACCCGTACGCAGTGCGCGTACCGGTGCTCTTGTCCGATGTGCTTGCGAACGAGCCTGCAGAGCTCCGTAAACGTCACTCGGCCAGCGTGGAGCGCAACGTGCGTAGCCGGTTGACGTAGATCTCGCTCTTGAGATTGCCGGCCCACATGACAAGCGCGTTCTCGTTGTTGTCGCTGTAGTAGCCGCGCCGCGTGGAAACCGTTGTAAAGCCGTACTTGCGGTAGAGCGCTTGCGCGACTTCGTTGCTTTCGCGAACCTCGAGCGTCATCCAAGAAGCGCCGCGAGCGATGGCTTCGTCGAGCAGTTTGAACAGCATGACCTCACCGTAGCGCCGCCCGCGATGGCGCGGCTCGACGGCGATCGTTGTGATATGTGAGTCTTCGAGGATCACCCAGATTCCGCCGTACGCGACGATGTCGTCGCCAATCCGTCCGACATAATAGTGCGCGAGCTTGTTATCGTTTAACTCTTGATAGAATGCGTTGGCCGGCCAGGTGGTTGTGAAGGACTGTTGTTCGATTCGCACGACTTCGCGCACATCCGAGCCGGCCATCGGTGCGATCGATAGGCGCTCGCCGCCGGCGGCCACCGGACGCGGATCGAGTTTCATTTCTTGGGAATGCTTACAGCCGGGAGCTCGCCGTAATCGGCGCGCACTTCATGCAGCGACTTTGCCGGTTGGCGCTGCGCCGCCAGCATAGCGATCGCGAGCGCGGCGGGTTGGATGGCTGATGGAAGAATCGTCACATCAATTCCGCGTTCGCCAAGCGCGGCGCGCACGTCCTCCGCGCCGCTCCCGGCGAGAACAAGCGCCGCCGGCAGCTCGGGACTCAGCGCTTCGAACACGTCGGAAATGTACCCGGACGCGCGGCGTTCCGAATCGTCCGTTCGCAAGCGAACGGAGACGACGCCTTCGCGTCCGCGAACGGCGGTAAGCAAGGGGCGGCCGCCCGCATCCAGCCCGCATTCGAGCGCGTCGAACGTCGAGACGCCACAGAGCGGTACGTTCCAGCCGAGCGCGAGCGCTTTTGCATAACTGATGGCGATGCGCACGCCCGTGAAACTGCCCGGGCCGATGCCGACGCCGATGCGATCGACGCGCCGGTCGCCCACGACCTGAGAAATCGCGGCCATCCCCGCCTCCAGCGCAACTTTTCCGGGAAGCACTTGGCTCGCGCCCGCGCTGCCGTCTTCGAAAAGCGCCGCTGAAAACGATCCCAAGCCCGCATCGATACCGAGCACCGTCATTGGGTTTGCACGCGCACGCTCCGCGGTTCGTCGCCTTTCCCTTCGATGACGATCGTGTAGTTGGGCCGCGGCAGAATGTTCCCGGCGCGTTCGCACCATTCGATCAAGACGATCGAAGTGCCGTCGAAGGCTTCGTCCAGACCGAGTTCAGTGAGCTCGCGAGCGTCCTCGATCCGGTACAGATCCAGATGGTCGATTGGGGGCGTGCCGTCGTAACGGTGCCAGAACGTAAAGGACGGACTCGTCGCCTCTCTGCCCCCAGCGAGCCCTTTCACAAAGGCCGTTTTTCCCGAGCCCAGGGCACCGGAAAGACCGACCACATCGCCGGCTTTCAGGCTCCGTCCGAACTCGGCTGCGAACGCGCGCAGCTGCGCTTCATTGTAAAATGTTCGTTCCATCTTTGCGGCGAATCAGCATCGTGCAGTGAATAACGATATCATAACGCAGATCAACGTCGAAGACGAAATGCGGGAGAGTTACCTCTCCTATGCGATGTCTGTCATTGCATCGCGGGCCCTCCCCGACGTGCGCGACGGCCTCAAACCGGTCCAGCGCCGCATCCTCTTCGCGATGCGCGAAATGGGCATGGACCCCACCAAGCAGCACCGCAAATGCGCCGGTATCATCGGCGAAGTTCTGAAGTCCTACCATCCGCACGGCGACAGTTCGGTGTACGACGCGCTCGTGCGCTTGGCCCAGGATTTTACGCTGCGCTATCCGCTGGTCGACGGGCATGGCAACTTCGGATCGATCGATCCCGATCCGCCGGCCGCTTACCGTTATACGGAAGCCCGCCTGGCGCGCGCGGCGCTCGAGGTGCTAAGCGACATCGACAAAGAGACGGTGCCCTTCATTGCCAACTTCGACAATCAAGGTACTGAGCCGACGGTTCTTCCGGGCAAATTGCCGCAACTGTTGCTCAACGGTTCCAGCGGCATCGCAGTCGGCATGGCGACGAATATTCCGCCGCACAATCTCAACGAAATTGCCGACGCGATCGCGGCGATCATCGACGATCCCCAGGTCGACGACGACGCGCTGTGCGCGATCGTGCAAGGTCCGGACTTTCCGACCGGTGGTACGGTCATGGGACACGAGGCGATCAAGGAAGCCTACAAAACCGGCCGCGGCTCGATTATCATTCGCGGCAAGGCCGAGATCGTCGAGGAACGCGGCAAGCACAAGATCATCATCTCCGAAATTCCGTATCAGGTGTATCGCGGACGCATCGTCGAGGCTATCGCCGAAGCGCATGCCGAGAAACGCATCCAGGGTATCTCCGCGCTGCACGACGAGTCCAACCGAAAAGGCATGCGCGTCGTCGTGGAGCTGCAGCGCAGCGCGACGCCGAAAATCGTGCTGAACCAGCTCTACAAACATACGCCGCTGCAATCGTCATTTGGTTACAACATGCTCGCGCTGGTGCCGGCCGGCCCTCCGCGCCCGGATGGTTCGGTCCCGCTCGAACCGCAAGTGCTTCCGCTCAAAGCGTTGCTGGAACACTACATCGCGCACCGCAAGGACGTTGTGCAAAAGCGCACCGCCTTCGATTTACGCAAAGCCGAAGAGCGCGCGCATCTGCTTGAGGGCTACCGGATTGCGCTCGATAACATCGACGAAGTCATCGAGATCGTGCGCGGCAGCCAAACGACCGACGAAGCGCGCGAAAAACTCACCAAACGTTTTAAACTCAGCGACGTGCAAGCGGCAGCAATTGTCGACATGCGCCTGCGCACGCTGGTCGGCCTCGAGCGGCAGAAGATCGAAGACGAATACCGCGACCTGATCAAACTGATCGCGGAACTGCAGGACATCCTCAAGAGCCCGCGCCGCATTTTGGCTATCATTAAAGCCGAAGTGCAGGACGTCAAGAAAAAATTTGGCGACGACCGCCGTACGGAAATTATTCCGGCCGAAGACGAATTTTCGGTTGAAGCGCTCATTCCAAACATCGAAGTCGTCGTTACCTACACGGTAGGCGGCTACATCAAGCGCGTCTCGGTCGATACGTTCAAGACGCAGAACCGCGGGGGCCGCGGCGTTATCGGCATCGCCAACCTGAAACGCGAAGACGTCGTGCGCAATTTCTTTATCACGAAGACGCACGACCACGTGCTTTTCTTTACCAACAAGGGTCGCGCTTACAGATTGCGCGGATTCGAAATTCCCGACACCACGCGGCAAGCCCGCGGGACGGCGCTCGTCAATCTGCTGACGCTGCCGCCGGGCGAAGAGGTCAGCGCGGTCTTCCCGGTCACGCAGTTCGGCGGCGAGCGCTACATGGTGATGGTCACGCGCAACGGCGTCATCAAGAAAACCAAACTCGACGAGTTCGCCAACGTGCGCCGCAACGGACTTAACGCGATCAATCTCGATGAAGGCGACGAATTGCTTTCGGTCGATCTCTCCGACGGTACGCGCGATATCATTCTCGCATCGCAGCGCGGTATGGCCGTACACTTTAACGAAAAAGGCGTGCGTCCGATGGGGCGCAACGCGCGAGGCGTGAAGGCGATGACGCTTGACAAAGGCGATTCGCTCATCGCGATGGACGTTGTCGAAGACGAGCGCCGCGAAGTGCTGCTCGTCACCACTCGCGCTTTCGGCAAGCGCACGCCGATCAGCGAGTATCGTCATACGGCGCGCGGCGGCAAAGGCGTGAAGGCGTTCGCAAAGGAGCGCGAAGACATCGGTCAAGTGGTCGATCAAATTTTGGTCGCGGCCGAAGACCAGCTGTTGATGATCACCTCGGCTAACCAAGTGATCCGCATCAACGTCGGCGAGATTCGCAAAGCCGGCCGGTCGACCAAGGGCGTTCGCCTTCAGCGCTTAGGCGATGGCGACGAAGTTATCGCGATCACCAACCTGGGCAAGCAGGCGGCGCAACTCACGGAAATCACGGGAGAACCGCAGCAGACCGAGCTGTAGTTCGCCCCTCGACGCGGTCGCCTGCGCCAGCATGCCCTGAGCCGGGTCGAAGGGAACCACCCCCAGAGTAGCGCGCGTTCAGCGCGCCAGTCGAAGGGCGAGGGGCGAAACTCGGAGGCCCGCGCAGATGTTAGATAAGCTGGAGGAACGAACCACAAGTGAGCGCTTTAGCCGACGTAACGGAGACCAATTTTCAACAGGAAGTTTTGGGATCGGGGGAACCCGTTCTTGTCGACTTTTGGGCAGACTGGTGCGGGCCGTGCAAGATGCTTGCGCCGGTAGTCGAGAAGGTAGCCGCATCGCATGCGGGCCGCGTAAAGTTTGTGAAACTCGACACCGATAAGAATCAGCACTTGGCGGTCGAGTACCAAGTCTCGGGCATTCCTTGCCTCATTCTTTTCAAGGGCGGCAAGGCCGTCGATCGCATCGTGGGATACGTTTCGGAGCAAACGATCACATCGATGCTCAGCAAACATTTGAATTGAGGCAGCTGCCGGCCGTACACCGGTTTTTAGACGACCCCCGGATCGCGATGTTCGAGGGTATTGTCGGCAGAGAGAACGTCAAGCGCAGCATAGCGCAAACGCTGGAAGACGCGCGTCACGTTCCGCTCAACGGCGGCTATTCGTTCGAGTCGCTCTCCGCCACCATCATCGATCGCTTGCGGGCCGGCGCCTTCGAGTCGCTCGTTCCGGTTGTGAACGCAACGGGCATACTCTTGCACACGAATCTCGGGCGAGCTCCGCTCGCGCCGGCTGCGCTGGCGGCCATCGGTCGCATTGGCGCGAGCTATTCGAATGTGGAGTACGATCTGGAACGCGGCGAACGGGGATCGCGCTACGGCCGCGCGGTTTCGCTGCTCGCTTCGCTAACGGGCGCGCAGAGCGCGCTCGTGGTGAACAATTGCGCTGCGGCAGTTTTGCTGGTCCTCGACACTTTTGCCAAAACCCGCGACGTCATCGTCGCGCGCAGCCAGCTCATCGAGATCGGCGGAGGGTTCCGGCTCCCCGACGTTTTGGAGCGCACCGGTGCGCATCTTGTGGAAGCCGGCGCCACCAACAAAGTCTACATCGAGGATTACGAACGCGCGCTCTCGCCGCATACCGCGCTGCTGATGCGGGCGCATCCGTCGAACTATGCGATAACCGGATTTACACATGAACCCGATCCGAAAGAACTCGCCGAACTCGGCCGCCGCACAGGCATTCCCGTGCTGGAAGATTTGGGAAGCGGAGCTTTCTGCGATCTCGCTCAGTTTGGCCTCGCACACGAACGCACCGTGCAAGAAGCAATCGCCGATGGCATCGATCTGGTCACGTTCTCCGGCGACAAACTTTTGGGCGGTCCGCAAGCCGGAATCATCGCCGGATCCGCCGCACTAATCGCGCGCCTGCGCGCGAATCCGTTGCTCCGCGCTCTCCGCGTCGACAAGCTCACGCTGGCCGCGCTCACGGAAACGCTGCGTATCTGGTCCGCCCCCGATCGCCGCAATGAGATTCCGCTTTACGCGATGCTCTCGGCAACGGTCGATCAGTTGCGCGCGCGCGCTGCCTCGTACGTAAAGGCGGTCGAAAGCGCAGAAGTCGTCGAAACGACGTCGTACGCGGGCGGAGGATCGCTGCCGCAATCGGCCCTGCCGTCGCTGGGCGTCGCGCTGCGGCCGCAGTCGGGCGCATCTGCCGCCGCCGCGCGCTTGAGAAAAAGTGATCGACCCGTTATCGCGCGCATCGAAGACGGCCGGCTGATCCTGGATTTGCGCACGATTGCTCCTTCCGAAGACGCGGTCGCGATAGCAGCGCTCAAAGCACTGTAGCCATGCACATCGTCGGCACGGCGGGGCACGTCGATCACGGAAAGTCTGCGCTCGTGAACGCGCTGACGGGAACGAACCCCGATCGCTGGCTGGAAGAGCAAATGCGCGGTATGACGCTCGATCTGGGTTTCGCGCATTTGAACCTCGACGGCGTCGAAGCCGGCATCATCGACGTTCCCGGACACGAGCGGTTCCTGCACAACATGCTCGCGGGCGCGGCCGGCATGGAATTGCTGCTGTTAGTCGTCGCGGCCGATGAAGGCGTGCGGCCGCAGACTGTTGAGCACCTGCAGATTCTACGCTATCTCAACGTGCGCGCCACGATCGTGGCGGTCACGAAGTCCGATCTCCTTTCACCTGAAGAGCTCGCGCGCAGCTGCGAAGAGATCCGGGGTGCTCTGCAAGGAACGATCGCGCAGGATGCGCCGCTGGCTCCGGTCTCCAGCACGACGCGCGCCGGCTTGGACGAATTGCGGGCGCGTATGCAATCGATTTTGGCGCAATTCCCGCCGCGCAATCCGGATGCGCCGGCATATCTGCCGATCGACCGCGTCTTCGTGCTGCCGGGGCACGGAACGATCGTCACCGGAACCCTGATGCAGGGAACCATGAGCGTGGGCGATCGCGTGAAGCTGGAGCCGAGCGGCAAGGCAGTGCGCATTCGCAGCCTGCAGAGTTTCGGCAAGCCGCAACAAACCGTTGCGGGCGGCGCGCGCGTCGCCGCCAATTTGCCGGGCGTTGATGTTGGCGAGATCGCGCGGGGAGAGGTGCTGGTCGCATCCGAACTGGCGGCCGCGCAGACGTTTGCCGTGCAGTTTACTGCTTTGCCCGAGGCGCTGCCGATCTTGCGGCGCCGCAATCCGATTCGCGCGTACATCGGTTCCGCCGAAATTTTAGGGACGCTCGTGCTGGGCGAGGAGCCTCGCGCACGCGTAACAATCGGCGGTACGCTTTTCTTGCGGCGTGCCACGGTCGCCTATCCCGGAACGGCCTTTGTGGTGAGGCGTCTTTCGCCGAAAAATTTGCTGGGCGGAGGCCGCATCGAAAGCGGCGCCATCGCCGTAGAAAAGAGCAGCATAAAGTCGCACGACGAGGACGCGGTGCTCGGCGTATTGCGGCGCGGACTCGCCGCACTGACGGCGACGGAGATTTCGCGCGAGGCGAACCTGCGCGAAGCGCTGGTCGAAGCGCTTCTCAAGAATTTGGAAAGCAGCGGCGATGTGTTTGCGGTCTTGCGGCCGCCCGCATTTGTTGACTCGGATCGCGTCGAGAAGCTGCTCCAAGCCGTGCTGCGTTTTTTAGAAGAAGCGCAGACTCGTGAACCGTGGGCGATGGGCGCGACCTCGGTGTCGATCGCGCGTGCGTTCGACGTGCCCGAAGCGCTGCTGGTGCGCTTACTGAACGCCCTCGCCGAGGAGGGTCGCCTCGCGCGCCGTTCGGGCT